>NZ_MSIE01000031.1 GCF_001921205.1 Actinophytocola xanthii
GTCGAGCACGCGCAGCCGGCCCTGGTGCTGGTAGGCGTAGTAGCCGTGGGCGTGCGGGCCGGGGATGCCGGTGCGGGTGCCGGGCAGGATGGTGTCGTGCAGCCGCAGCGGTGCGAGGATCCGGTGCCGTACCTGGGTGGCGTGGGGGGTGCCGGTGACGCGCTCGATGAGCAGGCCCGCGAGGATGTAGTTGGTGTTGGAGTAGCGCCAGGCCGTGCCGGGTTCGAACCTGGCCGGCTTGGCGAGGGCGAGCTCCACCAGCTCCTCTGGCGAGTAGGTGCGGAACCGCTCGCGCTCGAACTGCTTGCCCTGCCACGGAATTCCGGCCTCGACGGTGCCGTCCGGGTTGGGTTCACCGGTGTAGTTGAAGATGCCGGTCGTGTGCTGCAACATCATCCGCACCGTGATGCGGCGGTCGAGTCCGAACTCGGGTAGGTAGTCGTCGACGGGGTCGTCGAGGACGACCTTGCCTTCGTCGACGAGTTGTAGGACCACTGTGGACACGAACATCTTGGTGATGCTGGCCGCCCGGAACCGGCCGTTGGTGGGGACCTTCCCGCCGTGTAGCTCGCGGACGCCGGCGGAGCCGGTCCAGGTTCCCTGTTCGTCGTGGATCCGTACCTGTACGCCGGCCGCGCCGGACCGGGTCAGCTCGGCCATCGCGGCCCGCAGTTCCTCGCGCTCGGGCACTGCGGCGGCGACCTCCCCGCCGCCGAGTGCGCCGGCGAGCGCCGCGACCAGGACCACGGCGCCAACACGCCTCGTTATCGCCCCCATGACGACACCCCTTCGGGTTTGGGCCGAGGGCTCGTCCCCCCGGCCCACCCGATCCTCGCCCGTCCCGGCGCCCCGCACATCGGCTGCGCGGCGGACATCGTCCGTCGTCCGCGCGGAGGACCCGCGCGTGTGGCTCAGCTGCCGGCGGGGGTGGGCAGGCGGGGGATCGCCGCGTTGGGGTCGACACCGGAGAACGCGAGCCCGATGACGAAGCCGGCCACCTCCTCCAGCTGACGCGCACGGCGCAGCGGGCCGAGCACCGCCGGCCGGGCGCCCGCGTCGCGGACCAGCTCCGCGGTGACCCGCAGCGCGTTCTCGTCGTCGCCGGCCAGCGGGACCGTGACCGGCTCCCCGTCCTCGCCCCACCGCGTGGCGGGGAACAGGTGGAACGCCTTCACCACGTGGGCACCGGGCGCCCAACCGGCGAGGTGCTCCGCGGCGGAGAGGCCGTCGGCGGTGAGCAGCTCGCCGACGCCGTGCTCGACGGCGTTGGTCGGGTCGACCAGCGGAACACCGGCGAGCGATCCTGTGTCGGCCCCGGCCGTGTGCAGGATGTCCCGCGCCGCCGGCCAGGTCACGGCCACCAGCACCGCGTCCCGTCCGTCGACCGCCTCGGCCGGGGTGACGGCGCGGGCCGGCCCGCCCATTCGAGCGGCGGCGGCCGCGGCCCTCTCCGCCGACCGGCCGCCGACCAGGACCTCGTGTCCGGCCCGGGTCCACACCGTGCCCAGTCCAGCCGCCAGTGTTCCGGTGCCCAGGATTCCGATCCGCATGCGTACTCCTCCTCAGGGGTGGACGACGCCGGCAACAGTAGGTGGGCCGATGCCGACCGATCGGTAGGAAACGGGCCTGCGAAGATGGCCGTCCGACGAAGGAGTACAGAGTGGACCGTGCTGGTACCTGCGGTGGTTTGCTCGTGGACTGTCGCCTGCGGGCGGCGACCGAGCTGTTCGCGCACACCTGGGACCCGGTCGTCCTGGCCGGGCTGCGCACCGGCCCACGGCGCCGCTCGGAGCTGCTCGACGCCGTGGGCGGGCTCAGCGACAAGGTGTTGACCCAGACCCTGCGCCGGCTGCTCGCCAACGGGCTGGTCGAGCGCCGCGGCTACCGTGCGGCGCCACCGCGGGTGGAGTACCGGCTCACCCCGCTCGGTGCCAGCCTGGTCGAGGGGCCGATGCGCGCCCTGGGGGAGTGGGTCCTCGAGCACGGCGAGGAGCTGCTCGAGGCGCAGGAGCGCGCGGCCGACGCGGAGGCCGCCGGCGTCAGGCCGCCTCGGCCGCGGGCTCGCTGACCGCGCGCCGCGACCAGCGGTGGTGGTGGCGGTGGTGGCCGGTGTACTCGTCGCGGCGGCGGAGCATGGCCAGCAGCATCGTGCCGAGCATCGCGACGTGCCCGAGCGTCATCAGGCCGCCCACCGACAGCAGGCCGAGCCACAGCGGGACCAGCAGGACCGCGAACGGCAGGTACATCGCGAGTGCCATCTCGGTGATCGACGCCGCCCCGTGTCCGCGCAGCCACATCCACAGCGACATCGCGACGGCCATACTCGTGGCCATCGACATCGCCATCACGTCCGGTCTGTCCATTGTGGACGAAGCGTCGAACGCGGCGAAGCCCAGCCGCCAGAGCGGGCCGAGGGCGAGCATGCCGACCAGCATCGCTACGACCATCTCGAGGTAGTGAAGGACAAACCTGCGGGTGCTCGACGTTGAGGTCATGACAGAGATTTATACCCCCTGCCGGTATACCGTGTCTAGATGGCGTCACGTCAGGTGCCGGGCGAAGAACCGGTTCGCGTCGTCCGCCTCGAACGGCGGGACGCCGGTGTGCCCGCCCAGGTTGGCGTGCAGCGTCTTCTCCCGGGAGCCGAAGGCGTCGAACAGCTCCAGGGCCAGCTGCCGGTCGTTCCCCTCGTCGTCCCACTGAAGCAGGACCTGGAGCGGAACGGTGACCTGCCTGGCCTCCTCGACCATGGCGCGGGGCACGAAGCTCCCGGCGAACAGAAGGGCGGCCGCGATCCGCGGCTCGACCGCCGCCAGTCGCAGCCCGATCGCGATCACCCCTCCCGAGTACCCGACCGGGCCGGTCAGCTCGGGAAGCGCGAGGAGTGCGTCCAGCAAGGCTCGCCATTCCGGGACCGCCCTGTCGACCAGCGGGAGGACGAGCCGGGCGACGATGTCGTCGGAGACCGGCTCGCCTGCCGTCACAGCGCGGCGCAGCTCGGCGCGCTCGCCGCGGGCGCGTTCGAGGTCGCCCGGTCCTGCCCGGGCGACCAGCGCCTCGGCGAGCTCGGCGCGGCTGAGCATCGTGGCCGGTCGGTGGCGCAGGCGCAGGTTCGCGGCGACGGCGGCCTCGAAGTGCCGCACCGCGTCGGCGGGGTCGCCGTTGACCAGGGCGGACCGACCCAGTGCTCGGGCGGCCGACCCGAAGCAGCTCACCGCGAGCGAGGGCATCACCGGCAGGTCGGCGAACGGCCGCACCAGCTCGGCCGCCTCCTCCGCGAGCGCGGGATCGCCGAGCAGCCAGGCGGACTCGACGACACCGACCATCGCCGTGAGCCAGGTACTGGAGGTGGGCAGGGCCGCCAGCCCGGTGTCCCGCAAGGGGGCCAACGCGGCCCTGGCCTCGTCCAGTCGTCCCCCCCGCGCGAGCACCATCACCACCGAGACCCGGAAGCCGTACTCCACCACCGCCAGGCTCGCCGAGGTGAGCGTGTTCCCGACCAGCTCGGCGAGCTCGGCGTCGCGGCCCTGGAACCACCGGACGGCCAGCAGCTGGGCTCCGTAGTAGCCGGTCGCGTCGGCGTCGCCGACCTCGAGCCCCTGCTGGAGGCAGGGCCCGGCGGCCTCCTCAGCCTCCGCGAGCCGCCCGGCCCGGATCAGCCGCATGACGTCCGCGCACGCGACGATGAAGTCGACGGTCGCCACGCTCATCGCCGCCGAGCGCTGGCGGAGCTCGTTCAGCGACCGGTCCGCGTCCGGGTCGCCGAGCAGGTAGAGGTCGGTCGTCCGCCACAGCAGGCCGAACAGCGCCAGGATTCCGTCGCCGGCCGCCGAGGCCACCGCGATCTGCTCCTCGGCCAGCGGCAGCCGCATGGCGCCGTACTCCGGTCCGAGCATCGCGTGGTGGGTCAGCGACAGCGCCTCGGCGAGGGCGTGCGGATCGCCGATCGCCCTGGTGCCGGCGAGGGCGTCCAGGACCGGTTCGACCGGTCCGCCCTCGTACACCGCCTCGGCGGCGAGGCGGACGGCGAGCCGGCAGCGCAGCGAGCGCTCCCGTGCCGGCAACGCGTGCAGCGCCGCGCGTTGCCGGGCGAGCACCCGCTCGCGGACCGCCGCGTTCCGGTGCTCGTGCACCCAGACGCCACCCAGCCCGAGCACCGCCCGCGCGAGCAGCACGGGGTCGCCGACCCGCTCCGCGGCCTCGGTCGCGGCCTCGAACGCGACCCGCGCGTCGGTCAGCCGGCCGCTCGCGAGCACGGCCTCCGCCCGCTCGACGAGGACCGCGGCCAGCACCGGGAGGTCCGCGCGGTGCTCGGCGAGCGCGACCGCCCGGCCGAGCAGGTCGGCCGCCTCCTCGTAGGCGTAGCCGGTGCGCAGCGCCGCGGCGGCACCGCGGCAGGCGGCGATCGCCCGCTCGGCGTCGGCCGCGGAGCGGACGGCCGCGGCGAGGGCGTGGTGGGCGACCCGTTCGGGGCGGCCGGTGTCGGCGAGCAGCGCCGCCGCTCGCGCGTGCACCTCGAGCAGACGTGCGGTGTCGAGGCCGGACAGCGCGGCCTGCCGCACGAGGTCGTGCAGGCGCCAGCCGGCCGCGGCGGCCTCCACCAGCCCGACCTCGGTCGCGGCCGCGAGCGCGTCGAGGACCAGCGACGGTGCCTCCTCGGCCAGGTCCGCGATCTCGCTGACCACCCCGTCCGGGCCCAGCAGCGCGGCCACCGCCAGGACCGTGCGGTGGGACGGCTCCAGCCTGCCGAGGGCGTCGCTGATCGCCTGCTCGAGGGTGGCCGCGCCCGTTCCCGTCCAGCCGCGCTCGATGGCCCTGGCGAGGTAGAGCGGGCTGCCGCCGGTCACCCGCAGCAACGTTGCGGCGAGGTCGGGTTCGGCGGCGGCCTGGCCGTGCGCGGCGAGCAGCGCACTCGCCTCGTGCACGTCGAAGGGCCGCAACGGGATCGTCGTGGCCCCGCGCGCCAGCTCGCCCAGCAGCGCCTCGCCCTGCCCGCCGCCGTCGGCCGGCGAGCTCCGCCGGACCAGCACGATCACCAGCGGGAGGCGGTCGAGCGCCCCGGCCAGGAACCGGGTCAGCAGCAGCGAGCTCTCGTCGGCCTGGTGGACGTCGTCGATGACGATCATCGTCGGCGTCTCCCGGCGCACCTCGGTGAGAAGCACGGCCACGGCGGCGAAGCGGGCGAACCGCTCCGGGTCCACCTGGCCGCGGCCGGAGTCGGCCACCAGCAGCCGGGCGTCCTCGGGCCCGACCAGGGCGGGCAGCACCGCCGGCCACGGCCACAGGGCCGCGCCGCCGCCGTGCGGCCAGCACCGGCCCCACACCACCTCGAACCCGTCCCGCTCGGCCTCGAGCGAGGCCTGCTCGCAGAACCACGTCTTGCCGATGCCCGCGGCGCCGGTCACCACGACGAGCTGACGCCGTCCCCGTACGGCGCGACCCCGTACCCCGGCCAGCAGCGCCAGCTCACGACCACGCCCGACGAATGTGTCGACCACCCCAGGAGCCCCCTCGTGCCCGTTGCCCGGTTTGTCGTTGGCAGCGACCGAATCCGAACGTCCGCGCCGGGCATCCGAATCCTTGACCCCGCGGCCGGGGGCGGCCTAGTTTGAAGTGTTCTACCGGATATTTCTCCGAAAGTTTCGCCGAATCCGTTTGTCCCGTGCGCCGGCGCAGTGCGGAGGTCGCCAGATGAGGATCCGCGTCAACGGCTCGACCCGACACGTCGACCTTCCGGCGGACACGCCGACCCTGTGGGCGTTACGGGACGGGCTCGGCGTCCTCGGACCCAAGTACGGCTGCGGTGTCGGTGCCTGCGGTGCGTGCACGAGCCTGCTCGACGGCGCGCCGTTCCGACCCTGCACGACACCGGTCGGCGACGTCGGCCGGCGGGAGATCACGACGGTCGAGGGCCTGTCGCCGGACGGCTCGCACCCGGTGCAGCGGGCGTGGGCCGAGCTCGACGTACCCCAGTGCGGCTACTGCCAGGCCGGCCAGATGATGTCGGCCGCGGCCCTGCTGCGGCACACGCCCGACCCGACCGACGCCGACATCGACGCGGCACTGCGGGACAACGTCTGCCGGTGCGGCACCTACCCGAGGATCAGGGCCGCGGTCCACCGCGCGGCGCAGCTGCGGCGCGAGGGAGGCGACCGGTGACCGCCAGCATGAACCGGCGCGTGTTCCTGTCCGCGACCGGTGGTGCGGCGCTGGTCCTGGCGGTCGTCCCGGAGGCCGCGGCCGACGCGCGCACCGGGACCGCGGCGCCGGGAGCGTCCGGGACCGGCGGGGAGTTCGCCCCCAACGCCTTCGTGCGGGTCGAACGGGACGGCCGGGTCGAGGTCACCGTCCCGCGGACCGACATCGGCCAGGGCGTGCGCACCTCGCTCGCGATGCTGGTCGCCGAGGAGCTCGCGGTGCCGTTCGCCGCGGTGCGCGTGCGTACCGCGGAGGCGGACCCGCGCTACGGCGGCCAGATGACCGCCGGGTCCACCTCGGTCCGCTTCCTGTTCACCCCGCTGCGCCGGGCCGGCGCGACCGGTCGGGTGCTGCTGGTTCGGGCCGCGGCGCTGCGCTGGGGCGTGCCGGACGCGGAGTGCCGCGCGGTCGACGGCCGGGTGGTCCACCCCCGCAGCGGGATGCTGCCCTACGGCCGGTTGCTCGCCGACGCGGCCGCGCTCGACCCGGCCACGGTCCCGGTCACGCTGGTCCCCCGGGACGAGTGGAAGATCATCGGCAGGAGGCGGCGGCGCGTCGACAACGCCGACGTGGTCACCGGTCGGGCCCGGTACGGCATGGACGTCGCGCGGCCGGACGGGCTGGTGGCGGTCGTGGCCCGACCGCCGCTGATCGGCGCGAGCGCGGAACAGGTCGACGCCGCGGCGGCGCTGGCCGTGCCGGACGTGGTGGCCGTCGAGCGGCTCCCCTCGGGGGTCGCGGTGCTGGCCAGGCACACGGCGGCCGCCCTGCGCGGCCGGGAACGGCTCGCGGTGACCTGGGCCGGCGGCGACCCGACGGCCTCCAGCGCGGACTGGTTGGACGAGCTCGCCGAGGCCGTGCCGGCAGCGCCCGAGGCACCGCCGGGAACGCCGTTCTCGGCGAGCTTCCGGATGCCGATGCTCGCCCACGCCTGCATGGAGCCGATCAACGCGACCGCGCACGTCACGGACGACGCGGTCCACGTGTGGGTGCCGACCCAGTTCCCCGAGGGCGTCCAGCAGCAGGCCGCGGAGCTGACCGGGATCGACGTGTCCCGGGTGCGGGTGGAGATACCGCTGGGCGGCGGCGGGTTCGGCCGTCGCTCGGAGACCGACGTGACCGAGGAGGCGATCCGGCTCTCCGCGCTGGCGCGACGGCCGGTCAAGGTGATGTGGTCCCGCGACGACGACACCCGGCACGGGTCGATGCGCCCGGCCTCGGCGCACACCCTGCACGCCGTGCTCGACGAGCGCGGGATGCCGGTCTGGCGCCACCACGCCTTCGCCACCTGGCCGCTGACCGTGGCGCCGTTCTTCGGTCGCCCGGAGCTGATCGTGCAGAACGGCGACCGGTTCCGCTACGCCGTGCCCGGGACCGTGACCGCCCGGGTGCTTCCGGCCCCCCTGCGCACCGGGTTCTGGCGGTCGGTCTACGCCGGACAGGTCGTCGTCGCCGAGGAGATGTTCCTGACCGCGCTCGCGGTGCGCGGCGGGCTGGACCAGGTGGCGCTGCGCCGGGACCTGCTGGCCGGAGAGCCCCGGCTGCTCGCCTGCCTGGAGGCGGCGGCGAGCGCGTTCGGGTGGGGTGCGACCCTGCCGGCCGGCCACGGTGCGGGGGTGGCCTGTCTCGACGACTACGGGTCGGCGGTGGCGGTCGTCGCCGAGGTCGACTGCTCGGGCGAGCGACCCCGCGCGGTCCGGGTGGTCGTCGCGGTGGACGTCGGCGTGGTGGTGAACCCGAGCGGGCTGGAGGCACAGGTCCAGGGCGGCGTCGCCGATGCCGTGTCCACTGTGCTCGGTGCGCAGATCACCGTGCGCCAGGGAGCGGTCGTGCAGTCGAGCTTCCGGGACTACGCCTGGCTGCGCATCGACCGCGCGCCGCGGGTCGAGGTCGTCCTGGTGCCCTCGAGCGCCGAGCCGGGCGGTGCGGGGGAGCTGTCCTACCCGCCCTCCGCCGCCGCCCTCGCCGGGGCGGTGCACGCCGCGACCGGCCGGCTGCCGGCCGGCCTCCCCGTGGTCGGCGAGATCGGGTGAGGAGGCCGGACGGGACGTTCAGGCTGGGAAAAGCCGGTTTCCCCTAGGGGGTCGGCGGCCCGGTGGTCTGGCAGGATCGGGGCATGCCGCTGCCGACGCCGGGGGACTGAGGCGTCCCATGAGGTCACCGACGGCGTGGGCGCGGTTCGACGATCTCCGGGCCGGCGAGGCCCTGGAGTTCGGCGAGACCGCGTTCGAGCTCCTCGCCGAGCGGCCGGAGCAGGTCGTGCCGGTACTGGACGAGCTCGGCCGGGCCACCGCCGACGGCTGGTGGGCCTTCGGGTTCCTCGCCTACGAGGCGGCGGCGGGGCTGGACGCGAGCCTGCCCGTGCACGAGCCGGTGGACGGCCTGCCGGTGGCCTGGTTCGGGGTGTGCCCGCCGCCCCGGGCGGTTCCCTGCGTTCGGCCGGCCGACCCGCGGAGCTACCGGTTCGGCGAGTGGTCGCTCGCCTGGGGGCCCGAACGGCATCGCCAGCAGGTCGAGGCGGTCCGGCGGCACATCGCCGCGGGGGAGACCTACCAGTGCAACCTGACCACCCGGCTGACCGCGCCGGCGGCCGGTGACCTGGCCGCGTTCTACGCGGACCTGGCGCTGGCCCAGGGTGGTGCGTACAACGCGTACCTGGACCTGGGCCGGTTCGCGATCGCCAGCGCGAGCCCCGAGCTGTTCGTCGAGGTCGCCGACCGGGACGTGCGGATGCGACCGATGAAGGGCACCGCCCGGCGCGTCGGCGACCCCGAGCAGGACGCCGCGGCCGTCGAACGCCTGCGGACCAGCCCCAAGGAACGCGCCGAGAACGTGATGATCGTCGACCTGGTCCGCAACGACCTGGCCAGGGTGGCGGAGACCGGCAGCGTCGCGGTGACCTCCCTGTGCCGGGTGGAGCGGTACGAGACCGTGCACCAGCTCACCTCGGAGATCATCGCCCGCCTGCGCCCCGAGGTGGGCCTGGCCGAGCTGTTCCGATCACTGTTCCCCTGCGGCTCGGTCACCGGCGCCCCGAAACCCCGGACCATGGCCCTGATCCGCGACCTGGAGGACGGCCCCCGCGGAATCTACTGCGGTTCGGTCGGGGTGGTCGCGCCACCGGGCACGCCCGTGCGGGCCCGCTTCAACGTCGCCATCCGAACGGTGCTGGTGGACAGGGCGACCGGCCTCGCCACCTACGGCACCGGCGGCGGGGTCACCTGGGACAGCGACCCCACCGCCGAATACGCCGAACTACTGGCCAAGGCGGAGGTACTAGTAGGAGCGGAGCGACGGAGCGGACAGTGTCTGGACCCCGGAGCGGGAGCGACGGAGCGGACACCGTCTGGACTGAGGAGCGCCCGCAGGCGCGCCAGCGCCGAGGACGCGACGAGGGAAGACGGTGTCTGAGCGCAGTCGCGGGAGCGACCAATAAACACAGCGGGAACGTGGTGAGCACGTGAACCGGGAGTGGCGACCCGACGACGGCCCCCAACCACGGCCGGTGACCTGACACGGCCCCCGACCACAGCCGGCGACCCGACAATGGCAGCTGACCACAGCCGGTGACCTGACACGGCCCCCAACCACGGCCGGGCGACCCGACAACGGTCCGAGACCCCCCGCAAGCCCACAAGGAGCTCGAGACCCGCGCAAGCCCACGAGGAGCCCGAACCCGAAAACCTCACCCACCACACATGATCTTCACCTGACCGGGGTACTCCCTCACCGTCAAGCCATCGTTGAGGGAGTGAGATCCATGGTCGTCGGGATTGTCATCGGAGTGTGTGTTCTCCTGGTCGTCCTGGCCTTTGTCGTTCCGAAGCTGTCGCGCCACCCCCAGCGCGGCGCCCAGAAGAGCGCCGGGCTGGGTGGTCGGGTGGCGGGCAAGGCTCCCGGCAAGCTCGGCCACTGGCTGAGCAAGCCGTTCTCCAAGTCCCAGAAGGCCATGGGCAAGAGCGCCGGCGCCGGCCGCAAGGGCCGGAGCAAGCTGCCGTTCTGACCTGCCGCACCGACACGGCGGCGAGCGGCACCGGGAGCCCCGGCACCGGTCCGTCCATGGTGCCCACTGTCCACACCCGACCCGGAGCCGCGGTGACCGCGGTCAGGGCCGCTCCCGGCTCGGTCGGTGTCGGCAGGGGCACCCAGCGTCCGCGCGGCGGCGCAGCCCGTAGGGGGCGGCGTCGGCGAACCGGTGGCCCACCGCCCAGACCTCGCCCCGGACCACGGCCACGCCGTCCAGCTGGCCGTGCTCCGCGGGTGTCGGCTCCAGGGTCCCGGTCCTCGTGCCCAGTCGGAACGCGAGCGGTCGGCGGTTCACCGCCCCGCCGGTCGTCGAGGAACCGACGGCCCAGGCCACCCCGCCGTCGGCGGCGACGGCCAGCAACCGGGCCGTGGGCCGCCCCCCGCCCAGCCGCCCCCGCCCAGCTGGCCGCCGCCGGGTACGAGTTGTTCAACTCGAGCTTCTCCGCGCTGTACTACGTCCTCGGCGACCTGCGCCCGGACCAGCGTGGCTGGCACGCGGCCGTCTTCGACGGCGGGCACGTCCTCCCGCCAGGGCTCGGCCACGCCAGGGTCGGGACCAAGCTGCACGTGTGGTGCGACAGGCCGGAGGCCGAGACCGAGGACGAGGTCGCCGCGGGCATCGCCGAGCCGCTGCGGCGCACCGCCTGGAGCACGTGGCACGGGGCTTGACAGGAACTTAGGAAATAAGGAAACTGCCTAAGTGATTCCGGTGGACGTGCTCAAGGCCCTGGCCAACGACCGGCGGCTGCACATCCTCGACTGGCTCAAGGACCCGACCCGGCACTTCCCGCCACAGGTGGACGGGGACCTGGAGCAGGACGGGGTCTGCGCGTTGTTCATCGCCGAGAAGCTCGGGATGAGCCAGCCGAGCGCGGGGGAGCACCTGAAGGTCCTCTCCCAGGCCGGGCTGATCCAGGGCAGGCGGATCAAGCAGTGGGTGTTCTACCGCCGCGACGAACGCCGGATCGCCGAGGTCCGCGGCCTGCTGGCCGAGCTGTGAGCAAGGAGAACGCATGAGTGATGCCCACGACCGGTTGATCGAGCTGCTGGACGCGAAGGGGGCTGACTACCGGGTCATCGACCACCCACCGGAAGGGCGCACGGAGGCGGTCAGCGCCCTGCGCGGCCACGGCACCGAGCAGGCCGCGAAGTGCGTGATCGTCATGGTCAAGCTGGGCAAGAAGACGACCCGGCACGTGCTGGCCGTGGTGCCCGGCAACCGGCGGGTCGACCTGGGCGGCCTCAAGCGCCTGCTCGGCGGCAGCTACGCGGGCTTCGCCTCGCGGGAGGTCGCGGAGCGGCTGGCGGGCTCGGTCAGCGGGACCATCCTGCCCTTCGCCTGGCACCCCGAGCTCGAGCTCGTCATGGACCCCGAGCTGGCCGCCCAACCCGAACTCTACTTCAACGCCGCCCGGCTCGACCGTTCGGTCGCGCTGGCCACCGGCGACTACCTCGCCCTGGCGCAGCCGCGCCTGGAGCGCATCGCGGAAGCGGAGGCCTCCTCGTGACCGAGTACTCGATCACCACCGACGTCCGGTTCGGCGCGCTGGAACGGGTGGACGTGCACGCCCTCGCCGACGCGGTGACCGAGCCCTGGCACAACCAGACGCTGTGCTCGGTCAACGAGTCGGTGGTCCGGCTCGGCGTGGTCCAGGGCGAGTTCCACTGGCACAGCCACGACGAGGAGGACGAGTTCTTCTTCGTCGTCGACGGCGAGCTGGTGATCGAGCTGGAGGACCGCAGCGTCGAGCTGCGCGCCGGGCAGGGCGTCACCGTGCCGAAGGGCGTTCGGCACCGCCCCGTCGCGCCCCGGCGCACGATCATGCTGATGGTCGAGCGGAACGGGATACGCCCCACCGGCGACTGAGGCGCCCGTACCTTTTTGCATTTTTCGTGAACGGTCCCCCGGACATTTCCCTGACTGACAATTTCGGACCTGAAATGTTAGGCCGAACGGGTGGACTGCTCCAGCGGTGGTTGAGGCGGGGTTTGACGCGCACCTACCGTCCGCTTCGCGGCTTTCGGATAATTCCGGGATTTAGTCGCGAACGCCCGCAAAAAGGGGGAGACGGGTGCGGAAATCCTCGGTGGTCGAGCGGTCCGCGTCCTGGTCGCCGTTCCCGGTCGACCGGCCGCTGCCGCAGGTGCCCGCGTTCGCCACCCGTGCACCGGGGCGGGCCGCGGGTGCCGTCGAGGTCGACGGCATCCCGCAGGCCGCCGCATGGGATCTCGCGGAGCGCCGCTACCGGGTCTGCACCGACGCGCCGCACGGCGTCGACCTGTGCGAGATCGAGCCGGACGGCCGCCAGGTCTGGTGGTTCGACACCGACGGGGAGGCCGGCCCAGGTACCGGGCGGTGGTCGCGCCAGCCCTTCGGCGGCGGCGACGTGGGCGACGCCCTGCCCGGCACACCGCCGGGCCGGATGTACGGCGTCGCGTTCGACCGGGACGGCCGGACCGCCGCGGTCGCGGTCGGCGTGAACGGCACGACCCGGGTGCACGCCGGCCCGCCCGGCGGTCCGGGGGGCGAGGTCCTGGTCGCGGAGGGCTATCTCGGCCTGGTCGACCTCGCCCCGGACGGCAGCCTGCTCGTCCTGGCCGGCCGACCGGACGGTCCCGGCGCGGTCTGCCTCTGCGCGCTCTCGTCCCGGTCCTCCCGGCGCGGCGTGGAATGGCTGGGCGGCGGGTACGGCCGCCGCCTCTGGCCCCTGGAGTTCCGGCCGACCGGGCCCCCGGAGTTGCTGCTCGCGATCGAGCGGTTGGACGGGTTCGCGCTCGCCACCTGGCAGCCGGGCCGCGGGCTGCGGGTGTACGAGCGTCCGCTGTTCGACACCGAGATCTCCGCGCGCTGGCTGGGAAGCGGGCGCGGCGTGCTCGTCCAGCAGGACCGGCACGGTCGCAGCCGCCTGCACCGCGTCGGCCTCGACGCCGGTCTGCGGGTGCCGCTGCCGACGCCGGACGGCACGATCCTCGACCTGGCACTGGCGCCGGACGGGCGGGTCTACCGGCTCTGGACCAACGCGGAGGTTCCCCCCACCGTCCTCGACAGCACGCTGGACAGCGGCAGCGGACCCGCCGACGGTCTCGGTCCGGTCGGTAGGCCCGAACCGGGCGCGGCGTCCGCGCGCGGGGTCGTCCGCTCCGAGCGGTGGACCGAACAGCCCTACGGCGCGGTCCACACGTTCCTCGCGACCCCGCCCGGCACCGGGCCCTGGCCGGCAATGTTCCTCGTGCACGGCGGGCCGGGCACCCACGACCGGGACTGCTACGACCCGCGCGTGGAGGTGCTCACCGCCGCCGGCTTCGCCGTCGCCAGGGTCAACTACCGCGGCTCGACGGGGTACGGCGCGCGCTGGCGGCGCGGGTTCGGCCACCGCGTCGGCCTGGCCCAGCTGGAGGACCTGGCCGCGGTGCGGCGGGACCTGGTCGCCGCCGGGGTCGTCGACCCCGAGCGGGTGGGTCTGTCCGGCTACTCCTGGGGCGGCTACCTCGCGCTGCTGGGGATGGGCGTGCAGCCGGGGGAGTGGGCCCTCGCGATGGCCGCCTTCCCCATCGCGGACTACCCGGCCGCGCACCGGGCGACAACGCCCGCACTGCGCGAGGTCGACGTCGAGCTGTTCGGCGGCACCCCCGATGAGGTGCCGCAGCGCTACCGCGACGCCTCGCCGATGTCCTATGTAGACAACGTGTGCGGCCCTGTCCTGCTGGTGTCCTCGCGTACCGACGAGCGCTGTCCGGCCGAGCAGGTGCAGCGGTACGCCACCGCGCTCGCCGGTCGGGGGGTGCGCTGCGAGCTGGCCTGGGTCGGCGGCGGGCACCACAGCCGGGACAGCGCCGACCACGCGTCGGTCATGGACCGGATGCTGCGCTTCGCCACCGACGTGCTCCCACCCGTTCCCGGCCGCACCCGCGGTCGGAGTCCCTCCGTGACGACAGCAGGGAAGGAGGTGACCCATGAAGCGACGCAGCGTGCGCAACGACCCGATCCACAGCGGTGAGCGCGACCGCGGCGCGGTCCGCGTGGTGTTCGCGATCGACCTGGACAAGGCCTCTCCGGCGGCCCAGGCCGTGCGACCGAGTGTTGTCCAGGAGCCGAAGAAGTAGGCGCCCGGTGAGCGGCCGTCCCAGGGCGCACGGCCGGCGCCCTGGGACGACCGCCACCCCCACCACCCACCCCTGAGGAGGTTCGCCGATGCGCACGGTCCTCGTGCACATGCCGTGGGGCGCGATCGACGTGCCGTCGCTCGCACTCGGCATCATGCGCACCGCGGCACTGCGACACGGGCACGACGCGGTCATCCGCTACGCCAACCTGGACTTCGTCGACTGGCTGGTGGACCGCGCGGACTTCGGGCTCGCCGACTACCGCTACTACTCGGAGTCCTCCTACTTCCAGGGTGCGGGTGACTGGGTGTTCGCCGGCGCGCTCGACGAGGGCCTGCCGCGCAGGCCGGACAGCGAGGCCCGCTTCCTGCGGCTGCTCGCCGACAGCGGCGCCGATGAGCGCGAGGTCGCCACCACGGTCGCGCTGCGGGCGCTCGCACCCGCGTTCGTCGCCCACCTCGTGGACGAGCTCGTCGCGCAGGAGCCCGACGTGGTCGGCTTCACCACCACCTTCCAGCAGAACACGGCCAGCCTCGCCGCGGCCCGGCTGCTCAAACGGCGGCTCCCCGGGGTGCGGGTCGTGCTCGGCGGGGCGAACTGCGACGGACCGCAGGGTGCCGCGCTGCACCGGAACTTCCCGTTCCTCGACCACGTCGTGCGCGGCGAGGGCGAGGCCGCGTTCCCCGCGCTGCTGGCCGCGCTCGAGCAGGGCAGCGACGACCTGTCCGCGGTGCCGGGGCTGTGCTGGCGCGACGCCGAGGGCCGTCCGGTGGCCAACCCGATGGCCCGAACCCCACTGCCACCCGCCGCGATCCTTCCCCCCGACTACGACGGCTTCTTCTCCCGGGTCGACGACTCCGCCGCCGCGACCTGGGTGGAGCCCAAGCTGGTGATCGAGGGCTCCCGCGGCTGCTGGTGGGGAGAGAAGCACCACTGCACGTTCTGCGGTCTGAACGGCTCGTTCATGGAGTTCCGCAGCAAGTCGCCGGACGCGTTCCTCGGCGAGGTCCTCGACCTCGCCCGGCGCCACCAGCTGCTGGACTTCTTCGTCGTCGACAACATCCTCGACATGGCCTACTTCGGCAGCGTGCTGACCGCGCTCCGCGAGGCCGACCTGGACCTGCGGCTGCACTTCGAGGTCAAGGCGAACCTGCGCCGCCACCAGTTCCAGCTGCTCGCCGAGTCCGGCGTGGTGCAGGTCCAGCCGGGCATCGAGAACCTCTCCACCCACGTCCTGAGGCTGATGGACAAGGGCGTCACCGGCTGCCAGAACGTCCGCGCGCTGCGGGACGCGCAGAGCGCCGGCGTCACCACCAGCTGGAACTACCTCTACGGGTTCCCTGGCGAGTCCGAAGAGGACTACACCTCGGTGTTGCGCCAGCTGCCGATGCTGGTGCACCTCGACCCGCCCGGCGGGACGTCCCGGATCGTCATCGAGCGGTTCAGCCCCTACTTCGACCGGCCGGAGCTGGGGTTCGCCGAGCTGTCGCCCGCCCCGCAGTACCCGGACATCTACCGGCTGTCCGAGGCCGAGCTCGCGGACCTGGCCTACCTGTTCGCCGCGCCCAGCCGCGGCATCGGCCGGGAGCTGGCCCGCGAGCTGGTGGCGGCGATTGAGGAGTGGACCGCCCAGTACCCGCGCTGCCGGTGCGCGTTCACCGACCTCGGCGACCGCATCGTGCTGGTCAGCGACCGGCCGGCCTACCCGTGGTCGGCGCTGGAGCTGACCACGCCCGCCGAGCTCGCGCTGTTCCGGCTGCTCGACCAGCCACGCACGCCGGCGACGCTGGCCGCCCGGGTACCCGGCGGCGAGCCGGTCGTCGCCGACCTGCTCTCGCGGTGGGAGCGGCTGGGCATCGTGTTCAGCGAGGGCGGCCACCACCTCCAGGTCGCCGTCGAGGCACGCAACCAGGAGCTGATGCGGGTGGCCCACAACCACGCGGTGGCGACCGAGGAGGAGGAGCGCCGTGTCGTCGGTGTCGAGTGAGTGGGCGGGCGCGGCCGTCGTGGTCGAGTCCTGGCGCGACCACGACCCGCTGGCCCGCGAGCTGTTCGGCATGGCGCTGGGCAGCACGGTGGTCACCGACGACCCGGTGACCGCGGCCGCCGACCTGTACGCTGCCGGCGCGCGGTGTGTCCGGGTCCCGGACACGGTCGAGCTGTGCCGGGACGCGTCTGCGACCTCCGCCCGCAGCCTGCTGCTGGTGCGGGAGCTGACCGGCCGCGGGGTGGCCGTGGAGTGGACGGCCCGGTGCGCGGACGGGTGCGTGACCGACGGCCGGTTCGGGCACCTGTACCCGCCGTCGGCCGTGCTTGGCCAGCCGGCGGCGGTCGCCGCGGGCTGGCGGAAGAGCTACTTCCCGTGCCGGTGCGTGTTCCGCCACGGGCCCGGCTTCCTCGAGGTGCGGGACCGCCGGTTCGGCACGCTCGAGATGTTCACTGTGGACGAGCCGGCGCACCTCGCCACGATCGCCGCGCTGGTGACCGGCGTGCCGGTGGCGGGGGTGCCGGCCGACGTGCTCGCCGACCTGGTCGGCGCGGGGCTCGTCGCCGAGCACGCCGGGCATGTCTGGTGGTTGCCGGTCCGGGTGCACCGCTGGCCGGCGCCGGCGCTGGTCGTCTGAGGTGGAGGGACCATGACGAGCACCGAGGCTACGCAGCCGTCGTTCCTGGCCGACCCCTATCCGACGCTGGCCCGGCTGCGGGAGATGGCGCCGGTGTCCGTCGTGGACACCGAGGGCGGTCTTCCGATCTGGGTGGTGCTGCGCTATGAGGACGTGCGCGCGGCACTGGCCGACCCCCGTTTCGGTCAGGACGTCGAGCGGGCCCACCAGTTGGCCAAGCAGCGGGTGACCGGGCTCGAGCTGGGCGCGGACGTGGTGCACATGCTCAACACCGACCCACCGGACCACACCCGGCTGCGCCGGCTCATCCAGGGCGCGTTCACCAACCGCAGGGTGGCCGCCATGCGTCCGATGGTGGAGCGGGTCGCGCGGGAGCTGCTGGACGGGCTCGCGGTGCGCGCAGTCGAGACGCCCGAGGACGTCGACCTGGTGCGGGACTTCGCGTTCCCGCTGCCGATGATGATCGTCTGCGAGCTGCTCGGGTTCCCGGTCGAGGACCGGTTCGACTACCGCAGGTGGTCCACCGCCATCCTCACCCACAGCGAGCTGTCCTTCGCCGAGGCGATGGCGGACATGACCGCCTACCTGCGGGACCTGCTCTCCCGGCGGCGCGAGCGACCCGGCGAGGACATCCTGTCCGACCTGCTGCGGGCCGGCGACCTCGGCCAGATCTCCGAGCGGGAGACGGTCGCCATGGTGTACCTGCTGCTGATCGGCGGGCACGAGACGACGGTGAACCTGGTCAGCACGGCGGTGCTGGCGCTGCTGCGCAACCCCGACCAGGCGGCCTGGCTGCGTGCCGACCCGGCCCGGATGCCCGGGGCGGTCGAGGAGTTCCTGCGCTTCGAGTCGCCGGTGCGGATGGCCACCCTGCGGTTCACCACCGAGCCGGTGTCGGTCGACGGCGTGCTGATCCCCGCCGACGAGCTGGTGCTGATCTCGCTCGCCGGGGCCAACCGGGACCCGGCGCGGTTCCCCGACCCGGACCGGCTGCTGCTCGACCGCGGCGACGCCGGCCACCTCGCGTTCGGCTACGGCATCCACCGCTGCCTCGGCGCCCTGCTCGGCAAGCTGGAGGCGGAGATCGCCATCGGCGGGCTGCTGGCGCGGTTCCCCGGGCTCGCGCTGGCCGTGCCCGAGGAGGACCTGCCCTGGCGCGACACGCTCATGCTGCGCGGCCTGGAGTCCCTGCCGGTCGTGCTCGGTGGTTGACACGCGGCACGCGCCGCGGCGGGTCCGGCCGAGCCTCGCCCCGCTGGCGACGCGGGGATTCCGGTACCTGGTCGCCGCCGAAGCGGTGTCGGAGTTCGGCAACGCGTTCACGCTCGTCGCCCTGCCCTGGCTGGTCTACGAGCTCGGCGGCGGCGCCGGGCAGCTCGGGCTGGTGGTCGCGGCCTTCGGCGTGGGCCGGCTCGCCACCACCCCGCTCGGCGGCCTGTGCACCGACCGGTTCGGCGCCTGGCGGGTCATGTTGGTCTCCGATGTGGGCCGGGCCCTGCTGACCGCGGCGCTGGCCGTGGTCGCCGGCACCGGCACCGGCTCGGTCGTCGTGGTCGGGGCGCTGGCCGCGGGCGTGGGGCTGTTCGCCGGGGTGTTCCAGCCGGCCGCCTGGGCGATCACCCCGTCGCTGCTGCCGGCCGAGCAGCTCTCCACCGGCATGTCGCTCACCAGCACCGTGGCCTTCGCCGCCGGTCTCGCCGGCCCCGGCGTGGCCGGGCTGCTGGTGGCGGCGGCCGATCCCGCGGCGGGCCTCGCCGTGGACGCCGCGACGTTCGCGGTCTCCTCGGCCTGCCTCGTCGCGGTCGGCCGCGAGCTGCGCGGCCCTGCCCCCGGCGGCGACCGGCCGGCGGAGGCCTCGGGCGGGTTTTTCGCCCTGCTGCGGGCTTCCGGGTTGCTCCGCGACGTGCTCCTGGTGACCGTCGTGGCCAACCTGACGGTCGGCGGCCTGCTGCGGGTCTGCCTGCCGGCGCTGGCCGAGGAGGACCTGGCCGCCGGGGTGGTGGGGCTGGGCGGGCTGCTGGCCGCGTTCACCGCGGGGTGTCTCGCCGGAGGGCTGGTCGCGGCGGGCGCGAGCGGCGTGCGGCGGCGGGGTGCCGCCGCCATGGCCTCCGGGCTGGTGATGGCTGCCGGGGTGCTCGCGGTGCCGTTCGTCGGGCTGTGGGGAGCGGTCGCGGCGTTGTTCGTGGCCGGCGCGGCGAGCACGGTGACCAACGTGTTCGTGGTGACCGTGGTGCAGCTCGGGACGCCCGCGGCGCTGCTGGGCCGGGTGATGGCGGCGATCCTGTTCTGCGGCATCGGCCTGTTCCCGGTCTCGGTGGCGCTGACCGGGTTCGTCGTGGAGAGCTTCGGTGTCACGGTCGTCCTGGTCACCACCACCGGCCTGCTCGCCGCCGCCTTCCTGTTCGGACTGTCCCGCCGGGAGATCACGTCCCGCTGAGCGGCACTCGGCGCGAACGGAGCCGGAACCCGACAGAACCGCCGGCGGCCGGCCCACGTGTTATGGGCAGGGGTGCCGCCGGTTCCCCGTTGCTGCGTGCGTCGGAAGGGGTGGTCGTGGCGGCTCGTCCTCGGCTGGAGGTACTGGACGGTCTGCGGTTTCTGGCGGCCCTGGCGGTCGTCGCGTACCACTTCACCGCGATGGACCGGGTCTGGCGCAGGAGGGCCGAGGAGGTCTTCCCCGACCAGTTCGCCTTCCACGGTTGGCTGGGCGTGTACCTGTTCTTCCTGATCAGCGGGTTCGTCATCTGCATGAGCAGCTGGGGGCGGGGGGTTGGCTCGTTCCTGCTGTCCCGGGCGGTGCGGCTCTATCCCGCGTACTGGCTGTCGGTTCTCGTCATCGCGGTGGTGGCCACGACCTGGCCCTACCTGCGCCCGCCGGTGGAGTGGGACGCCGCGCTGGCCAACCTGACGATGTTCCACGAGCCGCTCGGGCAGCCCGCGGTCGCCGAGGTGTACTGGACCCTCTGGGCGGAGCTGCGGTTCTACCTGCTGTTCTCCCTGGTGGTCTGGCGAGGGCTGACCTACCGCCGGGTGGTCGGGTTCTGCCTGGGCTGGCTGGGGCTGGTGACGGTCACCAAGGCCCTGGTGCCCGACGGCGCCCTTCCGCACCAGGTGCTGATGACCGACTACGCGCCGCTGTTCACCGCGGGTGTCGGGTTCTACCTGATGTACCGGTTCGGCCCGACCCTGCTCTGCTGGGGCATCGTCGCCGGCTCGTTCCTGCTCTCGGTACCGGCCACGGTGTACCGCGCCGGCCGCGAGGCCCACGTCGGCGAGGTCGTGCCCGGATGGCCGGCGGTCCTGCTGCTCGGGCTGTGCTTCCTGCTGATGGCCGCCGTGGCACTCGGCTGGCTGTCCTGGGTCCGCGGCCGCTGGCTCGTCGTGCTCGGCGCCACCACCTATCCGCTCTACCTGCTGCACCTGGACCTGGGTGGGCTCCTGATCACCCGGTTGCGGGGCAGCGTCCCGGCCCCGCTGCTGGTCGCCGCGGTCACCGCCGGAATGATCGTGCTCGCGTGGCTGGTGCACCGGTACGTGGAACGACCGGTCGCGCCACTGCTGCGCCGTGCGCTGCTGTCGCTGTCGGGTCGGCTCTCGCGGCGCACGAAGGCAGACCGCGCCGCAACGCCCGCCGCCGAGGAGACCCCGGTCACGGCGTCCGCCGAGCCCCGCTGAACAGGGGAGGCGGGGCACTACCCACCAGGTACCGTCCGCGGGGTGGACGGGAAGGGGAGCGGTGTGCGGTACGTGGCGATCGGTGACAGCTTCACCGAAGGCGTCGGGGACGAGGTGGGGGATGGCTGCCGAGGGTGGGCGGACCTGGTCGCCTCGGGGCTGGCGCGGGCTCTGGGCGAGACCGTCGAGTACGCGAACCTCGCCGTGCGGGGGCGGTTGCTCGAGCCGATCGTGACCACGCAGCTCGAGGCGGCGCTCGCCCTCGAGCCGGCGCCCACGCTGCTCACGCTCAACGGCGGCGGCAACGACTCGATGCGGCCCGGGTGCGACCTCGAGCGGCTGGCGGAGCTGACCGAGCACGCGGTGCGGCGCTGCGCGGCGGCCGGCGTGCGGATGGTCCTGCTCAGCGGCGCGGACCCGTCGGCAGGGCTCCCGCTCGGTCGGGTCGTCCACCGGCGCGGTGCGGCGCTGACCGAGGCCGTCGCGGCGCTCGCGGCGCGGCACGACGTGCTGTTCGTGGACATGTTCAGCGACCAGGAGATCCGCCGCTCGCACTACTGGTCGCCCGACCGACTGCACCTCAACGCCGACGGCCATCGCCGGGTGGCCGCCTCGGTGCTGGCCGCGCTCGGCCACGCGGAGGCCGCGCACGTCGTCGCGCCGGGGCCGACGCCCGCGCGGAGCTGGCGGACCGAGGCACGCTACTACCGCGAGCACGTCCTGCCCTGGCTGCACCGCCGCCTGCGCGGAAGCTCCTCCGGCGACGACCGCGCCGGCAAGTACCCGGACTGGACACCGGTGCCGCCCGACGACCGGTGGATCACGAAACCGATCGACCCGGACCTGGCCACGCCCTAGCCTGTCCCGCATGGCGGACAGGCGCGTGATCTCCAGTGGTTCGGTGTTCGAGGAGCAGATCGGCTACTCGCGGGCGGTGGTCGACCGGGACTGGGTGCACGTCTCCGGGACGACCGGGTTCGACTACACCACGATGACGATCTCCGAGGACGTTGTCGAGCAGGCCGAGCAGTGCCTGCGCAACATCGCGACGGCGCTCGCCGAGGCCGGCTGCACGTTCGCCGACGTGGTGCGGGTCCGCTACCTGCTGCCGGACCGGGCGGACTTCGAGCCGTGCTGGCCCCTCCTGCGCCGCGCCTTCGGCGAGGCGCGGCCCGCGGCCACGATGCTCGTGTGCGGGCTGCTCGACCCCAGGGCGAGGATCGAGATAGAGGTGGACGCGCGGCCGGGCAGGGCCTAGGCCGTGGTCAGCGACGTCTGGGCGGCGGCGGACGCCTACGAGGAGTACGTGGGGCGGTGGAGCCGCCGGGTGGCCGAGCGGTTCGTGGCCTGGCTCGCCGTGCCGGCCGGCCGGGTGTGGCTCGACGTCGGCTGCGGCACCGGCGCGTTGAGCGACGCCGTGCGCGAGGCGGACGGGACCGTCGTCGGTCTCGACCCCTCGCGCGGCTTCGTCGCGGGTGGGCGTGCGGTGGTGGTGGGCGACGCCCGGGCGCTGCCGTTCCCGGCCGCCCGCTTCGACGCGGTGGTGAGCGGTCTCGCGCTCAACTTCGTCCCGGATCCGGCACGCGCGGCGGCCGAGATGGCGCGCGTCACCGCACCCGGTGGCATGGTCGCGGCCTACGTCTGGGACTACGCCGACGGCATGGCGATGATGCGGCTGTTCTGGGACGTCGCCCGGGAGCTTGACCCCGACGCGCCGGACGAGGGCGACCGCTTCCCCATCTGCCGGCCGGACGCGCTCGCCGACCTGTGGCGGGCGACCGGGCTCACCGGCGGGTTGGCGGTGGAGCCGGTCGAGATCCGGACCGACTTCGCCGACTTCGACGACTACTGGCGCCCGTTCCTCGGCGGTCAGGGCGCCGCGCCCGCCTACCTCGCGTCGCTGCCGGCACCCGCCCGCACCGCGGTCCGCGACGGCCTGCGCGCCCGTCTGCCCGACGGCGAGATTTACCTCACCGCGCGGGCCTGGGCGGTGCGGGGACGCCGGGGTGGCGGGCACGCGCCCGCCACCCCGGTCCGCTCAGACGAACGGGCGGATCGGTGAGACCCGGCTGCTGTCCACGGGGAAGTAGCAGAACGGGTCGACGTTGCCCTGCGCCACGCAGATCGCCGCCTCCGTGACCCGGGAGTCGACGGCCACGGAGTGGTGCGCCGTCTGCCCGATCATGTTGTTGTTGCCGTAGGCCCAGAACTCGGCGTAGCTGCTGTAGGTCCTACCCTCCACAAGCGACGCCGGGCTCGAGGAGCCGATCGCCAGGTTGTAGGCCTGGCCGTCGCCGAACGTGGTGTCGAGGAACGGCGCGGGCAGGGTCGATGCCGCGTAGCTCGGGTAGAAACAGCCCTTGTTGCGGTCCTCCGCCGTGCCGCTGCGGCCCAGGATGGGCGTCGGGCTGCAGGCGGGGTTGCCCATGAGCAGCTCGTCCTCCATTCCGGTCCGCGGGACCCACACCGAGTTCGGCAACGCCCGGCTGCACTCGGCCGTGGCCAGGAACTGCTGCACGACGCAGGGCTGGAGGCCGTCGACGAACTTGTAGCCGAGCGTGCTGATCGGACGGGACGTCTGGGCCGCGGCGATCGTGGTCTGCTGCGTGCCCCACCGGCTGTCCCACTGGGCGGCGCCGTAGGTGAACGCGCTCGTCACGACGGCGTACGGATAGCAGTAGACCTGCCAGTACCCCTCGGTCCCACCCTCGGACCAGGGGTCGGGCACCCACTCGGCGTAGCACAGGTAGATCACGGTGTTCGCCGCGTAGTTGGCGATGCTGACGCCGAAGTCCTGGTACCCGCCGGTGTCGGGATGGGGGCGGTAGGTGTGGTCGTTCGGGCAGGCCTGGTTGTCCGCGGCGTTGTTGCACCCGGTCCACACCGACGAGTCGTCCCTGGCGGCGCGGCCCTGGGACGGCGAGGACCCGGTCGAGCCGGCGACCATGCTGTCCGCGGTGCGTGGCAGCGCGTTGTCCACGGCAGCCTCGCCCGAGACCGCGCGACGCTCGCCCGGCGAGCAGGCCAGCACCCCGCTGGACTTCCAGGAGCAGCTCTGCCCGGTGTTCGTGATCACGCGCTCGCCCTGTCGCGTCGGCGCCGAGACTCCGGTCTCCAGCCGTACCTCGGTCGCCGGCACCGCGGACTCGACGGCCTTCGCCTCGGCCTTGGCCTCGCGCAGGTCGGTCACCTTCGCGTCCCCGGAGTCGGGGAGCACGGCCCGCACGCCGCTGCTGCCCACCAGCGCGGCCAGCCGGCTGTTGGTCCCGACGACCTCGGCCCGGTAGACGCGGTAGTCCCCTTCCGCCAGCTCCCGCAACCCGGACCGCCGCGCGGCCGGCGCCGACTCGGCCTGCTGGAAGTAACGCAACCGGGCGGACCCGGTCAGGCGGTCCACCTTCTCGGCGGTGCTGCCGCCCACCCGGGCGACGTCGTTGAACCACATCGTGTGCACCTGGCCCGCGGCGGGCACCTTGACCTCGACCGCGTACAGCTCCACGCCGTGGTCGGCCACGAAACCGGCCAGCTCCCCGCTGGTCCTCCCCGCGTCGAACACCACCGACGCGCTGCCCTGCGCCCCCGGTGCGCGGGTGGCCCGGTCGGTCAGCGTCCGGTGGGCCTCGCGCACGCTCGTCCCCACCAGGGTGGGGTCGGCGGTGTGCAGCACACCCTGCAGGGCACTGGTCGACAGGTCCCGCTGTTGCTGTGCACTGGTCTGGCCGCCTCTGCGGTCGGTCGTCGGGTCGGCGACGGCTCCACCCGTCCCGGCGGTGATCACGGCGGCGAAGACCATGGCGCCGCAGGCCGCCACAACCGACCAACGCCGTCTCCTGGTCACTCGCATCGTCTCGTCCCTCGCATCGTCGGTGTCCTCCCTGGCGCAGTGCCACCCGGCGTCGCGCCGAACGCCGACGATCGTGACGGGCACGCGCGAGCGGTGAGGCCGATTCCGGCCGTCGGCGGACAGCGCCGGACAAGGGCGGAGGAGTGCCGTCCAGTGCATGTCCAGTGGCGCGGCGCAGGGTGACGGGGTGTACGCACGCGAAGTGAGAGCGGAGCCGATCCCCGACCCGTCACCGCTGGGGGTGGCCGGGGCGCGAACCCTCGAGGAGCTGGCCGCGCTGCTGCGCACGCTGCGGCGCCGGCACGCCCGGCGACGCCGGGACCGCGAGCTGTCCTACCGGGAGATCGCCGCCCGCACCGGCTGGTCCCACACCGCGATCGGCGAGTACTTCGCCGGCCGGACCCTGCCGCCCATCGACCGGTTCGACGCGCTGGTCGCCCTGCTCGGGGCCACCCCCGCCGAGCAGGGCGCGCTGGCCACGGCGCGGGACCAGGTGGCCGAGAACCGCCGCGGTCTCCCGCACGGCAGGGCGCAGGTGCGCCGGCTCCCGGTGGACGCGACGTGTGGGCGCGACCAGCGCGCGCCCGGCTCCACCGACTGGTCCGCATAGGGCTCGGCCCGCAGGGGAGCGGGCGGTACAGCTACAGCGGCCAGACCTGGTGCGCGGCGGTGAGGGCGGCCGCCTGGTACGGCGGCAGCAGGCTGCCCTCGGTGACCACCTCCACCTGCCACTTCTCGTGCAGGACGACCCACAGCCGCGAGCTCAGGGCCGAGTAGGCGCGCAGCTCGTCCGAGCCGGGCGCCACCTGCAGGACGTAGAGCCAGGTACCCCCGGCGGCGTCCGGGCCGGTCGGCTCGCGCCAGGTTCGGCGCAGGCGGCGGCCGCCGTGGCGGGGGGCCTCCTCGGACAGGACCGCGTCGGCACGGGTGGGGACGGGGACGTCGGCGGGACCGGTCGGGCTGAAGCGGTAGGCCGGGGGTGGCAGCTCCTCGACGACGGCGATGTCGTCGAGGTCGGGGTTGTCCGGGTCGTCCAGGACCGACCGGATCAGCTCCTTCTCCTCGCGGGTGATGGCGACGCCGTCGTAGGCCAGGCCGAGCAGCAGCGCGGACTCCGCGATCAGCTCCTCGCCGCCGAAGTAGTGGCTCCGCACGGCGTCGAGGACGTCGTCGGGCAGTCGGCCCGCGAAGCGCGCGCACAGCTCGACGACCGTGGCGTAGGTCTTCACGTCCATGGCGCTCACTTCTTCTTGTACGGGCCGAGGTCGGTCGTGGTGACGTTACCCTGGGCGTCCTGCACGACCCGGACGACGCGGTCGCCCTTCGGGCCCTCCCACGTCCAGCTCCCGTCCCCGCCGAGATCGGGGTGGCTGTACCGGGGCGGTTCGCTCTGCGGGATGCCCTTGGGCGGTGGGTTGGGCGCGGCCGGGTTCTCGATCACGCCGGGGTCGGCGGGGTTGGTCGGGAACGCGGTGCGGATCTCGCCGTTGTCCGCGAACACGGTCGTGCGCACGGTGACGCCGTCGACGACGCCCTCGTAGTTGTAGGCCCACCGCACGTTGCCGTCGGCGTCCTTGGTCGGGAACGGTCCCTTCACCGGCGGGCCCTGGGTGACCTGGTAGGCCGCGGAGAGGATCTTCGCACCGTCCCAGTCCTTGGGGAACTCGGTCTTCTTCGACAAGCCGGTGCCGGCCAGGTGACCGCCCTGCCGGCCACCGTCGCCGCGCAGGATGTGGGTGTTGGCGATGTCGGGCAGGTGGATGTCGTTCGCGCTCGGCGGTGCGGTCGGCTTCGTCGTCGCGGGCGGCTTGGTCGCCTTCGTCGGGATGTGGGCGGGGGTGGTCGTCCCGCCCGAGCCAGCGCCGGGCCGGCCGGCGTGCGCGGCCTGGGTGATCGCCTGCTGGGCGCTGGAGACGCCCTTGCCCGCGTTGATCGAACCGTGGACCTGCGACGGCCTTCCCTTGGGACCGGTGCCCCCGGTGCCTCCGCCGCTACCGGGGTTCTTGGGTTTGGGGGTCATGCCGGCCCTATCCGTTGAGGAGCTTGCTGAGGTTGGTCAGGCTGGTCACCAGGGCCGTGGTGTAGGTGAGGATGCGGCCCGCCCACTTGACGACCGCGGCCGCGATCTGCGTCGCGATGGCCGGGATGGTGATCACGAAGATGGCCTCCGCGACCCAGACGATCACCCGGGCCACCAGGTCGGCGATGAGGTCGCGGACGATCTCGCGGGTGAGCTCGACCAGCCCGCCGGCCCCCTCGGTGGCCACCGCCATCGCCGCCGAGGTGGCGCCGAGCCCGCCGATGGCGTTGGTGTTGTTGGCCATCAGGTCCTGGTAGGCCCGTGCCGCCTCGCCGGTCCAGCCCGGCACGTCGCTGCCGAGCAGCGCGTCCAGGTCGGCCGCGATGTCGGCCAGCTCGGTGGCCATGTTGTTCCAGGTGGCCGCGTGGGCGGCGACGACGTCGGGCTTGCCGGTGAGCTCGTCGAGCATCTCCCGCAGCGGCTCGAAGTACTCCATCGCCCAGCCGAGGCCGTTGGCCAGCAGGGCGCTGATCGGGTCCATCACGGTCGCCGCGACCTCGACGCCGAGGCCGGCCCCGGCCAGCGCGTCGTCCACCCAACCCTCGCTCCTGATCGCCTCGACCAGGCCCTCGATGCTGTCGGCGAGGCTCGACCCGGTCCAGGCCTCCCGGCTCGACACGACCGGCGCGACGAGAGAGTCCTCGGTCATCGCGTTCCTCCCTCGCCGAGATCGTTCTCGATCGCGCCCATGGTGTCGACGACACCCGCGTCCAGTTCCTCGTAGGCGTCGGCGCTGTCGCGCAGCGAGGTCGCGGCGAGGCCGAGGTTCTCCTCGACATAGGCGATCAGCTCGTCCTGCTTGCGGTGTCGGCCCTCGAGAACGCCCGAGATCCACCCGCAGAGCAGCCCGTAGGCCTGGTCGTCCTGGCTGATGTGCGCGCTCGCGGCCTTGACCGCGGCGAAGCGCTCCCGGAGCGCGTCGAGGTTGCTCGCGTGCCGGCGGAGTTGGTCGATCTCGACCGTGTACCCGTCGCTCATGTCACCGCCAGACGTTCGGGTCGTTGTCGTCCTCGTCCCGGTCCTCGCGCGGGGAGGCGGTCTCGACGGGCGCCCCGCGGAGCTGCTGGCCGACCCGCTCCGCGATCGCCCGTCCGGCGGGGGAGTCGGTCCCGACGGTCTCCTCGACGATCGCCTGCGTGCGCTCGGCCAGCTCCGCCCTGGCGGTGCGGACCGTACTCATGATCGTCGCGGCGACGACGTCCGGTGCGGACCGTTCGATCTCCCGGGTGAGGCGCAGGCCGACCAGCGCGCCGGTCGAGTCGACGGTCACCTCGGCCATCCCCCGGGGGTCCTTCGTGGTCACCTCGAGGCGCTGGAAGCGGTCGCTCATCGCCTTGGTGTCCGCGGCGAGCTTGTCGATCCGCCCCTTCCACGCCGCGAGGCGCTGCCGGGCGTCGTCCGGGGTCAAGACGCGGTCGTCCATGGTCGGGAAGGATAACGACGCCCGACGCGGCGGGGACCCGAAAACCAGCGAACAGGTGAAAGACCTTCACGCATGCACAGCAGACGCGCCCGGGATGCCTCCCGGGCGCGTCTGGTGCCGGTCTTCAGTTGTGGGTGGAACTCTCAGTAGGTGACCTGCCCGTTCCCGCCGTCGAAGACGACGTCGGAACAGCCGTAGAACGTCTCGGTGCTGTCCGAGCGGGTCCACACGGAGTAGATGATGTGTCGGCCGGACAGGCCGGAGGGGAGCCGTGCGGTCCAGTAGTAGGCGGCTTCCTCACTTCCGGTGTTGCCCGAGTGCGGCGGGTCGACAACGCTGCTGAACGGCTGGCTGTTGAGGTTGCTCCAGCGCAGCGGCTGGCTCGGGTTGTAGCTGCTGTTGGTGATGTACAGGTCGAACCGGCCGGGGTGCGCCGCCCACTTGTTGTAGCGCACCTGGATGGACGCTCCCGCCGTCAGGTGGGTCACGGGGAAGTCGGCACGGGGCAGGTCGAAGCCGTTGAAGTCGTAGACCGTGGCGTTGCCGCTGCACAGCTTGCCGTCCGGGATGAAGCCCACCGTCCTGCCGGCACCGTCGGAGCGGAGCACGGCGAACCAGTTGTAGAACGGCGTCGCACCGGACCTGTCGAAGGCCGCCTTGCACGCGGCGTTCTGCGGGATGATCTGACCCGTGCTGGCGCGGCCGTCCTTGTAGCACAGATAGGTGCGGGAACCGGGCATGAGAGCCGCGCCGTGGGCGCCCGCGGTACCGGCGCTCACCAGACTCCCGAACATCACGCCGACCACCGCCATCGCGGCGGCCAACGTCAACTTCCGCCTCCTCATCCTGCCTCCTTCGCCGTTGACAGGAGCATTTTGGGAGCGCTCCCAGTTCGCACCAGTGTAACGCCCTCGTAGCCGGATGGGAACTATGAGTAACGCTTTGGGAGCGCTCCCGGTCTCAGTCGTCGAGCTGGTCCTGGAGCTCCTCGGCCACCTCGGGGTCGACGAAGTCCCCGTAGGCCAGGGCGTCGCGGTGGTAGTGCCGCGGGACGACGGCCCGGATGCGGTCCGCGTACTCGGCATCGGCATCCTCGGGGAGCGCCTTCTCGGGCAGCACGAGCGTGTCCGGGACCCCGAGCCGCAACTTCACCGGCCCGGACTCGCGGATCGAGCCCGGCCACACCAGGCCGGGCCCGACGGCCGCGCACATGCGGTGTGCGTAGACGACCGTCACCTCGTCGATCGAGGTCGCCTCCGGTGGCTCGTGGCCGAAGGTCTCGGCCGCACACACGAGCTCGTGGCCGTCGATGTCGGTGCGGCGGTGGGAACTCCCGGCTTGGCCGTGCCCCGGATGCGCGGCCTGTCCGTCGGCGTCGGGGTCGGCCCGCTCGAGCGCCGCGACCACCCGGCGGGCCAACTGCTCGTCCAGGTCCGGCCGGTCGAGCAGCAGGACGCCGCCCACCACCAACCCAATGGCGAGGACCATGACTCCCGCGGCCGCGACCCAACGCAGGGCCGGGCGCCGCTGTCGCTGCACGGTTGCCATGGCCCGATGGTCGCACCGCGCCGCCGGTCACCGCCAGTGTCGATCGGAACTCGTGGCGTCACGACCCTGGGGTCTCCGCCGCCTCGGCCGAACGGCCGAGGCGTACCGCCGGGAAATCGGCCGATCGGCCGAACGCACCGGCCGCGCGGCCCATCCGCCGCCCCCGCCGCGCTCACTACCGTCGGTCCGGGCTCGGCCGACGGGGGAGGAGGCGGTGACGTGCTGGAGATCCTGGAGACCCTGCTCGCCGCTGGGGAGAGCGTGCTGAGGGTGCCGCTCGTCGCGGCCGGTGTGCTGCTGGGGTCGGTCTCGCTCGCCGTCGCAGGGCTGGCGGCGGCCCGCCGCTGGGGGTGGCGCCCGGTGCCGGCCGCGCTGGCCGGCGTCGGACTGGGCGTCGTACTGGGGGTGACGCTGTCCCGCAGGCGGTCGTACTTCGCCTCGCCGGAGGGGTTCGACGAGCCGGTCTGCCTGCTGACCGGCTTCTCGGTGGCCGGGGGCAGCGAGGTGCTGAACGTGCTGCTGTTCGTGCCGCCGGTGTTCTTCGCCGTGCTCGCCACTCGGCGGCCGGCGCCGGTTCTGGGTGCGGCCGTGGTGCTGAGCGCGCTGATCGAGCTGGCCCAGACGGTGACCGGCAGAGGGGTGTGCGAGACGCAGGACGTGCTGAACAACGCCGTCGGTGCCCTGGTCGCCGCGGTGGCCGGGGCGGGCATCGTGGCCCTGGGTCCCTCTCCGGTGCCGGTCCACCACCGGACACCACCACGCTGAGAGTCAGGGCACGTCCGCGCAGCCCTCAGTCGCGGTCTTCGCGCCCTACACCAGCACGACGCGTGGCCCGGCGTTCGCGATCTCGTCCGCGGTGGGGCGGTCGACGCGCACGTCGGTGATGAACGTGTCGATGTCGCTCAGCTCGGCGAACCTGGTGAAGCAGTCGTTGCCGACCTTGGTGTGGTCGGCGAGCAGAACGCAGCGTCGCGCGCTGGAGATGGCCGCGCGTTTGATCATCGCCTCGGCCGAGTCGGGCGTGGTGAGACCGCGCTCCGCGGAGATCCCGTTGGTGGCCATGAACGCGACGTCCACAAAGGTCTCGTGTAGCGCCTGGAGCGCCCAGGAGTCCACTGTAGCCAAAGTGCGGCTGCGCAACCTGCCACCCACGAGCATCATCGTCAGGTTCGGTCTCGTCGAGAGGCTGAGGGCGATGTTGACAGAGTGGGTGACGACGGTCAGCTCGCGGTCGGTCGGCAGCTCGTCGGCGAACCGCGCCGTCGTCGAACCCGCGTCGAGGAGAATGCTGCCCTCCTCGGGGAGTTCGGCGAGCGCCGCCTTGGCGATGCGGGTCTTCTCCGCCGTCATCACGCTTTCCCGTGTCGACAGCCCTGGCTCGAAACCCAGTCTTTCCACCGGAATCGCGCCGCCGTGAACCCGGCGAACCACCCCGTGGCGCTCCAAGATGGTCAGGTCGCGCCGGATTGTCTCGGTGGTGACCGCGAACTCGTCGGCCAGCGCGGTGACGTCGACTCTCCCGCGCAACCGGGCGCGGTCCAGGATCACCTGCTGCCGTTCCTCGGCATACACCGATGGCTCCTTCCAGGCCGGCTGACGAAAGATTATACGGCACGGCAGCACGGACACAGGAAACCGCGGACGTGCGTCGACGGTCGCCCCCGCGACTCGTGGTCCCTGAACCTATACAGAGAAGGCTGGTAGAAATACCAGTACGGCAAGGGGATTCCACTGTTCGTACACGGCATCGTCGGGGGTGTGGAAAGGAGTACGAAATAGACGGGAACGGACGACTCTCAGGTCGAGATCACCTGGGGGCCGGCGGCGCTGATCTCCTCCGCTGCAACGGCATCGACGCCGGTGTCTGTGATCAGCAGGTCGATGTCGGCCAACGCGCCAAAGCAGACGCCGTCGACGGTGCCGATCTTCGTGTGGTCGGCGAGCAGCACCGTGCGTCTGGCGGCGGCGATCACCGCGCGCTTGACCGTCGCTTCGGCACCGTGCACCACCGTGAGCCCGCGGGAGACGGACACGCCCGCCGCGCCGATGAACGCGACGTCCACATAGGTGTCTCGGAGCACCCGTAGCGACCAGGTGTCCACGGCCGCCAGGTTGTGGGGTTGGAGGCGTCCGCCGAGCAGCATCAGGGTGAGGTTGGTGCGCGTGCTGAGCGCGGCCGCGATCGTGACGGAGTTGGTCACGACGGTCAGCTCGCGGTCGGTCGGCAGGAGCTCGGCGAGGCGCGTGGTCGTGGTGCCCGCGTCGAGCAGGATGGCGCCGTCCTCGGGGATCTCGGCCAGCGCCGCCTTGGCGATGCGGTCCTTCTGGTCCATGTCACCACCCGTAGTTGTCCGGGAAAGACGAGAACCTACACATAAAACAAAGTAACACCACCTAAACAGGAGTGAAACACAGGGCGTCCAGCGGGTGGGTCGGAGGGGGGTCTGGTGTCAGCGCCGCGTCAGGGATGTTGCGCTGCGCGATGAACTCCTCACTCATCGTGATCTCCTGTCGTTGGTTCGCCACAAGGGTCCCACCGGGAAACCCATGCAAAACCAAACAAACCCTTGTAACCCCATAATCGTTTACTTACACTCCGTCGCGGTGTACTTACTAGAGCGCGATCACGAGCTGGCGGCGGTCGAGACGGCACTGGATGCCGCGGGCACAGGCCGCGGCGGGCTGGTGGTCGTCTCCGGCCCGCCCGGGGTCGGGCGCTCGGCACTGCTCGACGCGGTTGCCGCGTCCCCGTCCGCCACCGGGTTCCACCTGCTACGAGCCGACGGCACACCGTCCGAGCAGGACTTCGGGTTCGGCGCGGTGCAGCAGCTGTTCCAGCCGCTGCTCGCGCACGGTTCCGAAGCCGGGATAACCGGCTGGCTCCGCGGTGCCGCGGGAGCGAGCCGTCGGCTGCTCGTCGAGCAGCCCTGGTCGCGATCTCATCTGGCCTCGGAAACCGTGTTCCACGCTCTGCACTCGCTCGTGGTGAACCTCAGCGAGGATCGGCCGGTGCTGGTCGTGGTCGACGACCTGCAGTGGGTCGACGCGCCGTCGCTGCGGTGGGTGGCCTACCTCGCCACGAGACTTCGTCGGGCGCGCATCCTGCTCGTGGTGGCCGTGTCCGAGAACCGCGAGGCGAGCGAGCCCCTGTTTCTCGCCGACGTCGCGACCGCGGCCAGCCTCACCCTCGAACCGGCCCCGCTGTCCCGGGAGGCGGTAGGCGCGCTGCTGGCGGACGGCCCGGCCGGTGACGATCCCCGGCTCGCCCTGGCGTGCCACTCGGTGACCGGCGGCAACCCGGCCGCGGTGGCGCAGGTGCGAGACGGGCTCCCCGGCGTCGGTCTTCCGTCGGGTGTGGACCTCGAGGCGGTCCTCCAGCCGCTGCTCACCGAACGGCGGATGGCCTGGCTCGCGGCGGCGCCGCCGGAGGTCCGGGACCTCGCTCACGCACTGGCGGTGCTGGGCGAGGCGGCGGTACCCGACCTGCTCCAGGATCTGGCCGGGATGGACCGGGTGGCGTACAAGTCGGCGGTGCAGGCGATGGACAGGCTGGGGCTGCTCGCGGACACCGAGCCGCCGCGGCTGGTCCACGCCACCCTGCGCGACGCGGTCGCCGTGACCATGACCGTCGAGACCCGGCGACGGCTGCACCGGTCGGCGGCGCGGCTGCTGCACGCGGCCGGCCGCCCGGCGGAGCTCGTGGCCGACCAGCTCCTGCTCGTCGGTTCGGGGTTCGCGCCCCGGGAGGTCGAGGTGCTGCGCCAGGCGGCCGGTGCCGCCCTGGACCGCTGTGCGGTCCAGACCGCCGCCCGATACCTCCGAGCAGCACTGCTGAGCACGCCGCACGACGGGCCGGAGCGGGCAGGCCTGCTCGTCGACCTGGCCGCCACCGAACGCGCGGTGGACCCGGTGTCCGCCGCCGAGCACGTCGTGGCGGCGCTGCCGTACCTGCGGACGGGGGCGGAACGCGCGTCGGCGGTCCTGTGCGTGCATCCCGCGCTCGCCGCCGCCGACCCCGCGCTCGCCGAGGTGGTCCGGCGGGCGGCCGACGAGGTCACCGACCCCGTCCTCCTGGCAAGCCGCCCGGACCTGGCCCTCCGGTTGGAGGCCCGGGTCCGCCGAATGTCCCTTCTGGACGCCGCGGACCTCGCGCGTCACCTGGACCGACTGCGGGGGGCGGAGGTCGACGAGCTCGTTGGCTCGGGAGGCGGCCGCGAGCTGCTGGCCGTGCTGGCCTACGCGGCGGTGCTAACCGCCGGCGTCCCGGCGGGACGGGTGGGGTCGTTGGTCGAACGGATCCTCGAGCGCGAGCCGGCCGACCCCGCACACGCCTCAACCGCCCTCCCGGTGCTCGTCCACGCGGCGACGGTCGTCGAGGCGGTCGCCGCGCTCGAGCGGTGGCTGGACGCCGCGGACGGGGAGGCCAGGCGCCAGGACGCGGTCGGCGCCCGGGCGCTCGTCTCGGCTGAGCGGGCGTTGCTGCTGGCCGCGACCGGGCGACTGGCCGGTGCCCGGGAGCTGGCCGAGACCGTCGTCGAGACCCGGGATCCCGCCGCTGCCGAGGCCTCGGCCATGGCCGTCGTCGCGTTGACCTCGGTCGCGCTCCAGACCCGCGACGTGGAGCTGGGCCGCCGGGCGGGTGCCGCGGCCGCGCGTAGTGGCGACCCCCGGGCGGCCGTGGCACATCGGCTGGCGCTGGCCATGGTCGAGAGCCTGAGCGGCGAACCGGCCGCGGCCCTGGCGGGGTTCCTCGCCTGTGGTCGGCTGCTCGCCCGAACCGGCTGGAACGGGCCGAGCTGTGCGCCCTGGCGGGTGTGGGCCGCCATGCTGCACCGCCGCCTGGGCGACCTCGACTCCGCCGGCGCTCTGGCCGAGGAGGAGGAGCGGGCGGCGCGGGCCTGGGGGGCGCCCGCGCCGCTCGGCCGCGCACTGCGGTTGCGTGGAGTCCTCATGGGGGGCCCGGAAGGGCTTGATCTCCTGCGGGAGTCACACGAGGTGCTGCTCCGGTCGGCCGACCGCCTCGAGCTGGCCAGGACCTCGGTCATCCTCGGGCGGACCCTTCGGGCCGCCGGGCTCGCCGGCGCGTCCGACCTGCTGGCCGAGGGGGAGCGGATCGCCGCCCAGTGCGGTGTCGGCTGGCACCAGGAGACGCGCGCGGCCGGTCATCACGACCCCGTGCCCCGGATTCTGCGGACCGGCCGGGAGAGGCTGACCAGGACCGAGGACGCCGTCGTCGCGTTCGTCCTGCGCGGGTGGACCAACCGGCGGATCGCCGAGGCCCACGGGGTGACCAACCGCGCCGTGGAGAAGAACCTCACCAGCGTCTACCGCAAGCTCGGTATCCCCGGCCGAGCGGCGCTCGTCGAGCGCTTCGGCGCGATACCGGACAACGACTGACCCGGCGTCTGACCACATCGCTCGCGCTCAACGTTTCTGTTTCTGTGTCGTGCCGCGGCGAAACCGCACCGAACCCGGTTTCGCGGTGGGCGGCCCGCACCGTACCGAACTATCGTCCGAGCGAATCTCCGCACCGACCGAATCCCGAGCCGGCGTGGCCGTACCGGGCGCGACCAGGCCGAACCGCATCCTTCGGGCTGGTCCGCAGCACCGAACCCGAATCCGGGGAAAACCGCAGTATCCCGTTGCGGCTTGGCTTTGTGTTGGTCTGTTTTGTTTTCTATGAATAGCATCGGGAAAGTAGTTCTCCGCCAGGCGAGAGGGACGAATCATGAACGATCGTTCGTGTGTCGCGTACGAGGTGCGACCCCGGCGGGGGGCCGAGGGAGGCGGCGGGGTGTTCCGCGCGTTCTTCGACCGCTCCGGCATCCGCGCGGCGTTCCTCGACGACAAGCTCCGGGTGGTCGAGGCCAGTGTCGACTTCGTCGCGGCGTTCGGGCGACCGGTGGCGGAGCTGCGCGGGCACGGCCTGCCCGACCTGCTGCACCCCAGCTTCCGCGGTCAGGTCGCTCACCAGTTCACCCGGCTGCTGGATGGCCAGCGGTCCCGTTTCGTCGAGTGGGTGCTCGCCATGCGCTCGGCCGGGTCCGTCTTCGGGGGTGAGCTGACCGGACTGGCCGTCCACGGCGACGCCGGACGGGTCGACGGTCTCATGGTCCTCATGCGACCGGAACGGGACGAGCGCACCACGGCGTTGGTGGGCCACAAGAAGTTATTGTCCGATATGGACGCTCGGATCCTGGAGGGGGTCGCCTCCGGCGCGTCCACCGTGCAGCTCGCCGCCCTGCTCTACCTCAGCCGCGGCGGCGTGGAGTACCACCTGACGGCGCTGCTGCGCTCGATGAAGGTGCGCAACAGGTCCGCGCTGGTGTCCAAGGCGTACTCGATGGGCCTGTTCAGCGTGGGCTCCTGGCCGCCCCGGGTGCTGCCCGACTACGTCGGCTAGAGCGGGATGTTCCCGTGCTGGCCGCGGTGTGCGGGAGCCGCGGCCAGCACCTCGCCCAGCCGCAGCCGGGTGACGGTGGGATCGATGACCTCGTCGACCACGCCGATCTCCATGGCCATCGCGACGCCGCCGGCGACGAGCTCGTGTTCGGCGACCAGCGCGGCGCGCAGGGCGGGGCGCTCGGCCTCGGGTGTCGCGGCGAGGCGCTTGCGGTGGAGGATGTCCACGGCGGCACCCGCGCCCATCACGGCCACCTCCGACTCCGGCCAGGCGAGGACCGCCGTGGCGCCGAGGGAGCGGGAGTTCATCGCGATGTAGGCGCCGCCGTAGGACTTCCTCGTCACCAGCGTGACGCGGGGGACCGTCGCCTCGGCGAAGGCGTGCAGGAGTTTGGCGCCCCGGCGCACCACGCCGTTCCACTCCTGCCCCGTCCCCGGCAGGTAGCCGGGGACGTCGACGAGCACCAGCAGCGGTATCCCGAACGAGTCGCACATGCGGACGAAGCGCGCGGCCTTCTCCGCGGCGAGCGAGTCCAGGCAGCCGCCCTTGCGCAGCGGGTTGTTGGCGATCACGCCGAGCGTGCCGCCGCCGAGCCGGCCGAGGCCGACGACCACGTTGGGCGCCCACTTCGGCTGGAGCTCGAGGAACCCCGGCGCGTCCTCGTCCAGGATCGCGCGAACCAGCGGCCGGACGTCGTAGGCCCGCCTCGCCGACTCGGGCAGCAGCCGGCGCAACGGAACCGGGGTGCGCAGCCGGTCGAGGTCGAACCGGCCGGGCCGGTCCAGCAGGGTGACCAGCTCGCGGGTGCGGGCGAACGCCTCGGCCTCACTGTCCGCGCTGACGTGCACTACCCCGGACTTGCGGCTGTGTGCCTCCGGCCCGCCGAGCCCGGCCATGTCCACCTGCTCACCGGTGACCGAGCGGACCACCTCCGGGCCGGTGACGAACACCCGCCCGGCCTCGGACATCACCACGAGGTCGGTCAGCGCGGGACCGTAGGCGGCACCGCCGGCGGCGGGCCCCAGGACGAGCGAGAGCTGCGGCACCCGGCCGGACGCGCGGACCATGGCGGCGAACATCCGCCCGATGCCGTCCATCGCGCGGACCCCCTCGGCGAGCTTGGCCCCGCCGGAGTGCCACACGCCGATGACCGGGCACCGGTCGCGCACGGCTGCGTCGATGGCGTCCACGATCACCGGGCACTCGTCGACCCCGATCGCGCCGCCCATCCGGCTCCCGTCGGTGCAGTAGACGATGACCGGGCGGCCCTCGACCCGTCCTCGGGCGACCGCGACGCCCAGCCCCGGCCGTGCGTCCACGAGCTGGAGCGAACCGGTGTCGAGCAGTTGGGACATCCGGTGCGTCGGGTCGCGGTAGTCGCGTTCCGCGTGTCGCGGGTCGGTCGTCGACGTGGTGGCGACGGTCATCCTCACACCCCTCGCTCGAGCCGGTTCGGTACCAGTGAAGCGGTGGGGGACCGGGGAAACCCTAGTCCTGATCACGACGCCGCGCAGAATCGTTCACCCCGCAAACAAACACAAAACCAAATAGATCTGTTGCAAACCCACATGGTCGCTCATACACTCCGTGTTACCCGGGTCACAGGCGGTTCGGCGACTACACCGCTTGCCGGACGACAACAGTCACGTTCGGTAGCAGTCGGCGGCGGAGGCGGGAAAACATGAGGGCTGGCGCTGGTGTGCCCCGCCCCCTGCGCCGTGCCGGACGGGAGGCCGAGGTCGAGCGACTCCTGGGTAAGGTCCGGGCGCTTGCCTCCTGCCGCGGGTCGGGCGTGGTGACCGTGTCGGGCTCACCCTCGCTGCTCGACGCCGCTCTGGCCGTCGCCGACCAGGCCGGCGTGCTCGCGGCATCGGCCCGGTGCACCCCGGCGGAGGCGGACCTGCCCTACGCGATGGTGTCCCAGCTGGCCGCCACGCTCCGGGGCGTCGGGCACCGCCTCGCTGTGTGTCCACTGAGGAGGAGCGCGGCGCCGGCGGCCGCGGTCTCCCGCCTGTGCGCCGAGTTCCTCGCGCTCGCCACCCGGCACCCGTTGCTGCTCACGGTCGAGGGCCTCGAGTGGGCCGATCCGGGCTCACGTCGTTGGTGGCGGGCGATGACCGGCCGGGTCTCGCAGGCGCCGCTGCTGCTCGTCGCGTGCGAGGAATCGGACCGCGCCCGGGTCGAGCCGGTGATCGGAAGGCTCCCCGACGACGCGCTCGCGCTCGTCCGCGCCATGGCGGTCTGCGGGGAGGTGGTGGACTTCGACGTCGTGGCCGCGCTGGCGGCGCCGCGGACGTTGCCGGTGCCGGCCGCCCTCGAGCTGCTCGTGCGGCTCGGCCTGGCCGTGGACGGCACACGTCCCCGACTGGCGGACGGTGCGGTCGCCGCCGGCGTGCTCGAGGCGATGACCGTGACCGAACGCGCCGCGCTCGCCCGCCGCGCGGCCGAGCTCGGCCGGGACGCCGCCATCCCGGACGAGCACGTCGCCGAGCTGCTGACGGCCGCGCCGGCAGTGCACGGGACGTGGGTCGTCCCGCTGCTGCGCCGGGTGGCCGCCCGCCGCCTCGCGGCGGGCGGCCGCGGGGCCGCCACGGCGCTGCTGACCCGTGCCCTGCGAGAGGACGCCGGCACCGAGCGGCCGGCCCTGCTCGTCGACCTCGCGCTCGCCACCGGCGGGCGGGCCGCCGACGCCAGGCTGGAGCAGGCGCTGCTCGAGGCGGGAGCCGATGTGCCGGAGGAGGTGCTCGTCCGGGCCGCCGACCTGTTGGCGTGCGGCGGGAACACACCCGCCGTGCACCGCGCCGTCGCCGCCCACCGACGCCGCAACGCCCCCGGAGCGGACGGGTCCGCCGCGTTGGCCGCCCTCGGGCGGCTCGCGGTGGAGGACAGCGCGACCGACCCGGTCCTGCCGGCGTTGCCCGCTCTGCCGGAGCTGCCCGAGGTGTCGGCCGACCCGGTCGTGGCCGGCGTCCTGGCCTGGCGGTTGGCCGCGCGGGGGAGGCGGCGCACCCGCGCGCGGGAGCTCGCCGCGACCGCCCTGCGGGCGACCGGCCCGGCCACGCCGTTCGCGGCCCGGATCCACGCCTGCCGGGCACTGCGGTGCGCCGGCGACCTCGACCAGGCGGTGCGCGGCCTGGACCAGGTGCTCGTCGATGCCCGCCGGCTGAACGCGCGGACGCCCGCCGCGCTGGCGCTGCTCGAACGGGCCCGGGTCGAGCTGGGCCGGGGAAACCCCGCGAGGGCCGGCGAGGACGTCGACAGCGCCCGGGCCGAGGTGCCGTTCGAGACCCTGCACCCCCGCCTGCGCGCGGCGGCCGTGGCGGTCGACGCCGCCCGCCGCCTCGCGGCCGAGCAGGTCGAGTCGGCCGAGCGCCTCCTGACCGCGGAGCTGCCGGCGGGCGCCGCCGACGGCGCGGGGTGGGCGGGCCTGCAGTTCGTCCGGGGCAGCCTGCGCATGGCGCTGGCCGACCCGAGGGGGGCGCTGCCCTACTTCCTCGACTGTGGTCGCGGGCTCGCCGCCCGGGGGTGGAACAGCCCCGCGCTGTCCCACTGGCGCTCGATGGCGGCCCTCGCCCACAGCGCTCTCGGGGACACCGCGGCCGCGGCCCGGCTGGTGCGTGACGCGCTCGACCGGGCCCGGCGCTGGGGCGCGCCGGCCACCCTCGGTCACGTGCACCTGTTGGCCGCACGAGCCGGCGGCGAGGGCTCCACGGCGCACCTGGCCCAGGCCGTCTCGCTGCTGGGGGGAACGCCGTTCGCTTCGGCCGCCCGGTCGGCCGCTCCGCCGGTGTTCCCACCGGGCGCCGGGCGGCTCGCCGAGGGGGAGGAGCGGATCGCCGTCCTCGCGGCGGCCGGCCTCGCCAACCCCGAGATCGCCCGGCACCTGTCGGTCAGCACCCGGACCGTCGAGGCACGGCTGACCGGGGTCTATCGCAAGCTCGCCCTGACCGGCCGGCGGCAGCTGGCCGAGATGCTCCGGCCGTCGCCACCGTCCGCGGTGGTGGCGGAGCTTCACACCGTCGATGAGGAGAGGTTGGGTCCCAAGCATGGCTGATGGGTCGCTCGCCGAGTTCGCCGAGTTCGTCGAGGTAGCCGACGAGGCTCCGTCGTCCGGATGGCTCCCGGACAACGGAGCCGACGTGTTCCGCTCCTTCTTCGAGCGCTCCGGCGCCTGCGTGGCCCGGCTGGACCGCGGGATGCGGGTGGTCCAGGCGAACCCGGACTTCCTGCGCCAGTTCGGCCGGTCCCGGCCGGACACGCTGGGCCGGGACCTGTGCGAGCTGCTGCACCCGGACGACCGGCCTCGGGTCGCCGAGCAGCTGTCCCGGGTGGCCGACGACCCGGGAACGCGCTTCGCCGAGCGGGTCGTGCTGATGCGTCGCGGCGCCCCGGCGGTCACCGGCGAGCTGACCGGCTTCGGCGTCACCGACCGGAACGGCTGGCTCGACGGCGTCGTCGTGCTGGTGGACCTGGACGGCCGCGGTGGCGAGGCCCAGCCGGCCGGGAGGCTGCTCACCGAGGTCGACGCCAGGATCCTGGAGGGGATCGGGGCCGGCGTGTCCACCGTCCAGCTCGCCGCGACGCTCTACCTCAGCCGTGGCGGCGTGGAGTACCACGTGACGACGCTGCTGCGCCGGTTCAAGGTCAAGAACCGGCCGGCGCTCATCTCCAAGGCGTACTCGATGGGGATCTTCCGCGTGGGCTCCTGGCCTCCCCGGGTGCTGCCCCAGTTCATCAAGTGAGGACCGCGATCTCCTCGCCGAGCCGCATCCCGTGGTCGAGCCGGAGGTTGTCGCCGCTCCAGAACCGCCCCGGGTCGTACCAGTTGGTTCGGCGGCCGGCCGGGAGCAGGCCCATCGCCTGGTAGGTGGTCGCGACGACCTCGGCGCAGTACGCGGTCTCGAGCCTGCCCTCGCGCACGCCGCGCCGGGGGAGGGGCACCCGGCCGTAGAGCCAGCGCGAGAACAGCTTCACGGTGGAGGGGAACGGGGTTCCGTCGAGCCGGGCGATCGTGGTGAGCACCGCGTCCTCCATCTCCGCGGTCGCGGCCGGGTCGAGCTGGCGCAGCCAGGCCCGCTGGCGGTAGCGGCCGGTCCATTGGACGACGGCCTCGCGCAGGTCGTGCAGCTGCACCCCGCGGTGTTGCCCGCCGCTCCACAGGTCGGGCAGCGCGCGGCCGAGCTCGGCGTGCCACATCAGCGGCGGCAGGTCCTCCAGGACCACGGCCATCCCCACATGGTTGACCGGGCTGTTCGTGGTGATCCGGATCGTGCGGTCGGCGGCGCTGCGACCGCGGAACAGCCACAGGTCCCCGGTGCGGGTCAACTCGACGGCGTCGTCGAGCGCGAGCGGGTCGGCCATCCCTGTAGCGTAGGCGCATGCGCTGGTGGAAGATCCTGGGCGTCGCGGGGCTGGCCGGTGTCGCGGCCACCGGCGCGGTCATCGCCCGCGGCGAACGGCGCCGCCGTGCCTACACCCCCGACGAGATCCGCGAGCGCCTGCACGCCCGCGCCGCCGAGGCCGGCGACCGTCCCCGGTCCTGACCGCCGTTCGGCGACAACTCCCCCGTGCCGGGGAACCTTCGCCCACCCCGTCACGTCCTCCACAGCAAGACGATCTATCGCAGGGGGGTCGGCGAACGGAGATCCGCCACGCGCGCTGGTTTGATCCACAGCGGGGCGGGGCATCCGGGTCGCACCGAGGACGATGGGCCGGGAGGATCGGTAGATGAGGGAGAACACGGGGCGGCTCGCCGTCGCCGCGATTGCCGCTGTGTTCGTGCTGGCGGGGGCGATGAGCCTGGCGGCGGGCAGCGGTTCGGGGGTCGTGTACCTCGCGTTCGGGGTGGTCGGCTTCGCCGTGGTGGGCAGCGCTCGAGGAACGCGGTGGTTCCTGATCGGCGGCGCCGTGCTCTACGTCCTGTGGCACTTCGTGATCAGCACGGAGACTACCTCCCTGTCGCTGTCCGCCAACGACTGGCTCAACCTCTGGTTCGCCGGCAGCATGATCGCGCTCGCGTGCCTGCTCGAGGACCGCTCCGAGCCGGTCGAGGAGCGCCAGGACCAGCGAGAGGACTGGCACGGCGAGCGGGTGCTGACGGTCACCGTGCCCGTGGGCCCGGCCATCCGCCCGCGCCGCCCCCGAGCCGCCGCAGGCAACCGGCCGCAGGCGCGCCGCCGGGACGTGTACGTCGCCTAGGTAGGTGTACTGCCAGGTGGAGTTACCCGCGCACACGGCTGAGATGCAGCGCCTGCTGCGGCAGAACCGAGCGGGATGGACGGATCCGTCGTCGCGTTGACCGACGACCGACCGGGATCGCGGTCCCGGACCATCTCATCCCCTCGGAGAACAGTCATGACGACAGTCCTGTGTGTGCCGCAATGGCAGGGATCCGCTTCGACAAGGGCACCGGCGTTGGTTCCCGGTGCCTACCGGACCGCCGAGTTGGTGCCGGCGGACACCGTGGTCTCGGTACCCGTTGCCGATGACGTTGCCGACGGCGGTGCCGATGACGTTGCCGACGGCAACATCGTGGACGGGATCCGCGCCTCCCGGAAGCTGGTCGAGAACCTGAGGCGGACGGGTGACGTGCTTTCGGAGATCGACGATTTCGTGATCACCGTCGGCGGCGACTGCGGAGTGGACGTCGCGCCGATCGCCGCGGCTCGGCGCCGCTTCGGCGACGAGCTGACGGTGCTGTGGATCGACGCGCATCCCGACGTGTACGGGCCGGGGGAGTTGGCTTCGGGGGCGTTCCACGGCATGGTCGTGCGCACGCTCCTCGGGGACGGGCCCTCCGCGCTGACCCCGACGTCGACACTGGCTCCAGCACAGATGATCCTTGCCGGGGTCAGGGCCGGCGGTGCCGGCGAACGCGAGTACCTCCGCCGGACCGGTCTCCGCGTGCACGGTGTCGAGCAGTTGGAGGCGGCGTTCGACGGCCTCTCCGGCCCGACGTACGTCCACATCGACCTGGACGTGCTCGATCCCACCGAGTTCGGCTCGGTCTGCTATCCCGAGGCGAACGGCGTCCGGTCCTCGCGACTGGTCGAGCTGGTCTCCCAGGTGGACGATGTCGTCGGCGCGGCGATCACCGAACACGCCCCCGTCGGCGAGAACCCCGCCGAGGCCGAGATCATCCGACGCCTAGGCGCGGCCTTGCGTCGGTGACCCGGCTCCCTCGGTGATCCTGACCCGCAGCGGTTTCGCCGCGCCGCCGTTGGCGGTCGTCGCCGCGCAGGCGGTGACCGCCACGAGCAGCTCGCGTTCGGTCCGGAAGGTCACGCTCTGGCCCGCCGCGGTGGCCGGCGGGAGGATCGCCAGCCCGCCGTCCTGCCCGACGGCCACGTTCATGAACACGTTGAACGCGATCGTCACCGTCGCCGCCGGTACCCCGAACCCGCCCAGCGACGCGGTCAGGTTGTCCAGGCAGTTCGGGTGCGGTTCGGTCACCCCGTACCCGATCTCGTACATCTCCTGGCTGCACGGCGCCCACAGGAAGTCGTGCGTGCCGACCTCGTCCTCCACGATCGTCAGCAACGGGCGGCTGCGGCGCGAGTACAACACCGAACCCGTGGTCAGCCGGATGCTCTCGCCGTAGTCGAACGTGCGGCCGTTGCTCAGCCCGTCCTCGAGGTCGTCGGTCGGGACCGCGAAGACGTCGCCGGTCTGGCTGCCCTCGACGTCGATGACCTCGACCAGGCTCCGGGGCGGGACCCGCCACGCCCTCCCGCTCATCGCGGGCACCAACTCGCCGGGGTTCACGAGGACGTCCCTTCCACCATGGCCGCCGACCCCAGCGGAGAGCGGGTTTCCGCCCGTCGGGCGAGGCGGTCCTGGAGCCGGCCGTGGCGGAACTGGTGGACGGCGCCGACCTGGCGGAGGATCTCCCTGCGGTGGGCGTCCTCGAGGAACCGCATGAGCCGGAGCGGCAGGTGTCCTCGGCCGGCCAGGTACAGGCGCGCCACGGCGAACGCGCCCCACGCTCGGGCCAGGCAGACGGACAGCCCGACGGCGACCGCGAACAGGACGCCGGCGGCGACGGCGTGCTCGAGGCTCGTCGCCCGGGGGAAGAACAGGCCACCGACGACGGCGCCGGCCAGGCCGTAGCAGAGCGCACCCGGCCTGCCGAGGAGGAACCGGCCGACCAGGCCCGAGGTCAGGCCGCTGGACAAGGCCAGGACGAGGCTGAACTCGCCGTCGAGGATCACGGCCAGGGGAACGCGCTGCGGATGGCTGAAGCACATGCCGTAGAACAGGCCGAGGGAGGCCATGAAGGAGAGGGTGACGATCCAGGCGGCCCTGCGGTCACCGCGCAGGACAGTGGTCGGACTGGTGACGCGGTCCACGTCGACGGGCGTGTCCAGCCAGATGTGGGTTCCGACGGCGAGCCCGAAGACGGCGGCGAGCAGCATCGTGTGGGGGACCGACAGCGACCACGGCAGACCGAAGGCGACCCCGATGGACACCCCCGCGACGAACCTCCGGAGATAACGCCCGCCGGTTCCGCGCAGGCGGAGCTCCGCGCGCAGTGGACCGGGACGGTGCCCTGTCCGGTGGGCGACGTACCCGGCGGCGAGGAAGGCCAACCCGTAGACCGCGCCCTCACGCGGGCCGGCGGCGACCCAGCCGGTGAGGCCGAAGACGACGGCGGCCGGGGCGCTGAGCATCAGGCACATGAGCTGTGGAGGCACCGCCCGGTCCAGGCGCCACCAGGCAAGGTCGTAGGTCCGCTGCTCGTGCAGGTGCCGGGCCAGGTACGCGAGCCATCGTCGTGCTTGGGCGGAGTCGTAGGACCGGCGCAGCCGTGGCCGACCCCGCGGCGGCGGGGGCCGGTCGGCGTAGGCGGTGGGCAGACAGGCGTCGAGCAGGTGTTCCTCGATCCGCTCCGCGTCGTCGAGCCGAGCGGTGTCGCACAGTTCGCGCGGGTCCGCGCTCGGGCTCGCGTAGGCGGCCCGGGCCAGGTCGATCATCAACGGGGTGCGTAGCGCCTGGGCGAGCGGGCCGGTGGGGTTCTGGTGCAGGTGGTCGACGACCGGGTCCCAGCGGGTGTCGCCCGCTCGGGCCCGTGCGGTGAGGAAGCGAATGGCGGCCTCGAGGTCGACCGGCTCGATCTCGACCACGGTCGCTCGGGTGAGCAGGGATCCGGTTCTCGTGACGGCGCGTTCGTACTCCGTGGTGCGGCACGTCACCACCAGGGGGCGACCAGCGGTGACCGCGTGGTCGATGGCCTCGATCGCGGCGGCGTGCAGTGCCGGGGGCGTCTCGTCCAGGCCGTCCAGGATCGGGATGATCCTCCCGTCGAGGACCAGGCGGGCAGCCGCGTCGGGGCCGTACTCGGCGGTGTTCGCCAGGCCGGGGTAGTCCTCGAGCAGTCGGGCGGTCAGCCACTGGTGCAGGTGTTCCCGGTGCGGGTCCCAGGACGCGACCGGCAGCAGCACGGGGATCGGCTCGTCCGGTTCCGGGTCCGCCAGGAGCCCCAGGGTCAGCTGGATCGCCATGACCGACTTCCCCGCGCCGGGCTCACCGAGGATCACGAGCTGTCGGTGGGGCGCCTGACGGAACGTCGCCACGATGTCGGTCTGGTCGGGTTCGACGGCGCGGCCTGCTGGAACGCCCGTCCGCGCCGAGACGGGTCGCGCTGTGCTGCACCAGCGCAGCGGTACCGGCTCGGGCCGGTGCAGGGAGCGGCGCTGTGCCTCGGCCGTCCACTGCCGGGTGACGGCCACGGCGAGATCCTCGACCGCCGGGTCCCGCCGGACCGGGGGTGCCTGCGGCGAGGGGGCGACGGACGTGCCCGGCGCACGGGGCACCGGTGGTGGTGCCGCGAGAATCCGTGCGTGTGCGGCCTGTACCTCGGCGCCGGGGTCCACGCCCAGATCCTCGACGAGGCGGGTCCGCAGGGCCTGGTGTACGGCGAGGGCGTCCCCCTGCCGGCCGCTGGCTGCGAGCGCGGTCATCAACCGTGCGTGCGCGCCCTCGTCGAGGGGGTGCTGCGCGACCACCTCGGTCAGCTCCTCGACGACCCTGTCGTACTCGCCGAGCTCGAGCTGCCAGTCCGCGCACCGCCGGATGGCGTGGAGCCGCTGTTCGTTCAACCGCATGACCGGACCGGCCAGGGCGACGGCGTCGAGCCCGGCCAAGGCGGGACCGCGCCACAGTCGCAGCGCCGCGCGCGCCGCGAGCACCGCGGCACGGTGGCTCCCCTCGGCCGCCCGCCGCCGGGCGGTCTCGAGCTCCCGGTGGAACCGCAGGGCGTCGAGCTCGGAGTCCGACACCACGATCCGGTACCCCGGACCGTCGGTGACGATGACCGCGCTGCCCCGCCCGAGGCGTTCGCGGAGCGCGGAGACGCAGTTCTGGACCTGCTTGGTGGCGGTCGCCGGCGGCTCGCGGTCCCACATCGCCTCCACCAGCCTCGCCGTCGGTACCACCGAGTTCGGTGCGAGCAACAGCGCGGCCAGCACCCGCTGATGGCGAGGGCTGGGCAGCATGACCCTGCCTGCCTCTGAGCTGACCTCCAACGGCCCCAGCACCCGAAACTCCACGTCCGCCGCCTCCCAGCAGGCTTCAGGGCGTCTCGATGCTACCGCCGGGACCAGCGAGGCCGAGTCCTCCGACGGCTGTGACGACGCGAGGACGAAACGAGGACGGACGGCCGCAGTGTTCTCGATGGTCACGCTGTTCGGGGAACCGGGCTCGGCGGGAGCGGTTGACATTGGGGGTCCGCTCCCGCCTTCCGGCCGGCTGGCCGGCCTCTCGCCGTCCACTCGAAATCTGGCAACTGTTCACAAAGTATCTCGGTATTTCGTTGCCGAGGGACACTCGGGCACGGTTCGCTGAGGGCCTGCGGATCTTCCCCCTGCAGGGCCCGTTCCGCGGGGCCCACCTCCCGACGCGAGGAGTTCCCCCCATGACATCCTCCGGATCACGCCTGACCAGGCGTTCTTTCGTCGGTGCCGTAGCCGGTCTCGGTGCCGCCGCCGCGACCGGCACAGCGCTCCACGGCACCGCATCGGCCAGCACCGCCGCCGCGGCACCGGCCAAGGTGGACCGAGCGGTCGGCCTCGGCCTGCTCGGCGGCGCCGTGCACACCCTCGGCCGTAGTGCCGAGGGCTGGGTCCTGGTCGCCGCCGACGGCACCGCCCGGGCGACGACCGGCCTGGGCGGCGCCGAGGTCAACGACATGACGACGGCGCCCGGCGGGCTCGTCGCGGTCGGCGCCACCAGCGACGGTGCCCGGTCGGTGCCGTCGGTGTGGGAGTCGGTGGACGGTCTGGCCTGGCGCCGGACCAGCGAGCTGACCGGGCTCGACGGGCACCTCACGGTCGTGGGCAGCTACGGCTCGGCGGCCCTCGCGGTCGGCGCCAGCCTGACCCTCGAACGCGCGCCAAGGCAGCGGATCGTGGTCCGCCGCGACGCCGCCGGGTGGGCGCTCGTCCCGACCACCGGGCTCGCCTACACCGACCAGTGGACCGCCTCGGCGGTGGCCGGCGGCGCGGACGGGTGGACGGTGTCGACGGTGGACGCTTCCGGGAGCTCGGTGGCGACCTCACCGGACGGTCTGGACTGGACACCCAGCGCCCAGCTCGTGGACGTGGCGGTGCGCTCGCTCGCGACGACCGGTGCGGGAATCCGCTGGGTCGGCAACGCCATGGGCGGGTCCGGCGCGGTGACCGGCGTGGTCGGCGCCGACCGCCGCCCGGTGCCGGTACCGCAGGAGGCCCAGGCCCTGGGGACGGTCGGCGACCGCTCCTACTGGCTGGTCGATGGCCGCATCGTGTCGGCGACGGTCTGAGGGAGAGGCAACCATGATCACTTTCAGCAACATCGACGGCACCCCGGTCTACTACTGGCGGACGAACCGCGGCAACACCACCACCCGCAACTGGAACGCGACCCAGGCGTTCTACGACCGGCTGGTGCTGTGGATCCGCGACCTGCGCAGCCTCTCCTCGGCCTACGGCAGCGTGTCCTACGTCGTCTCGGCCGGCTTCTACGTCAACAAGGCCGGTCAGCACGGGGCGGGCACGGCGATGGACATCGACCACATCCGCTGGTCCAACGGCACGACCACCTCGCCGCTGGACCGGGCGCACGCCTCCGGCACCCAGCAGATCCGCCGCCGCTACCTCGCCCTGGACGCGGTGGCCCGGCGACGGTTCCGGTTCGTGCTCGACGGCTGGTACAACGCCGAGCACGCCGACCACATCCACGCCGACTTCGGCGGCCTGCCGACCACCTGTGAGACGGGGTCGGAGAGCGACACCAAGTTCGTCCAGGCCATGTGCAACAACTTCATGAACTCCGGCCTCGCCGTCGACGGCGACTGGGGACCGCTCACCCAGAGCGCCTTCAACACGGCCAAGTCCCGACTGGCCGTCACCGGCGACCCACACTCCAGCAGCAGCGTGTGGGCGGGAATGATGTCGAAGGTGGCCCAGAAGGGCTTCGCCAACCAGGCGTTCTGAGGCACGAAAACCGTCACCGTGGCGCCCACGCGGGCGCCACGGTGGACGGTAGGCCCTCCACTCAGGGAACAAGGAAAGCCCCTAACCTCCCCGGGCTCCCTCGTACAGGCCGTCTCGTGGCTCCGGGGGATCGGTGTCAAGGGGCGAGCGAAGCGAGCTCGCGTCAGCGACGCCGAAGGCGCCCTTTACACCGATGGCCCGGAGTACGACGATTTCCGGCCGAGGGAGCGGTGTGGCGTGTGAGGGCTCCCTCGGCCGACAATGGTCTAACGCCACATCGTCGGCCTCAAGAGCGCCTGACGGCGTCGCTGCGCGATGGCTTCGCCACTCTTGACCCCGACGATCTGGCGCTAGGGACGGCCTATACGAGGGAGCCCGGGGAGGTCTAGGGGCTTTCCTTGTTCTTTGTTCCTTGGTCCTTCGTGATTGGTGGCTTAGAGCGTGGGTTCCGATTTTCGGTGGGTTTGCTCAGCTGCCGTCATTCGGGCGAGGGAGCGTACTGGCGTCCGGATCGATCGGCAGCGGGGGCTGCCGGAACGAGCCGATCAGCCGGACGATGGCCCTCCGGTTGCCTTCGATCATGATCAGGTTGTCGGCGATGGCCTGGTCCAGCGGACGTCCGGTATAGATCAGATCGCGCAGGATGGGCGGGCTGGTGGTGATTACCGCGTCCGGCGAGACCGCGGCGGCGCGGGCGACCTGGATCTCCGGACCGTCCAGGACAACTTGGAACCGGTCCGGCTCGAGCTGGAGTTCGTACTCGACACGTCGCGTCGAGCGAGTCCGCGGCCGGTAGGTCGCGCGGAGTGCGAACATCAATGCGTCGGTGCTCAACTCCGCGCCGGATGTGATCGGCAGGTCACTGCCCCAGCGGGCTAACTCCAGCAGGATCGGTTCGAGGCCGCGCCCACGCTCGGTCAGCCGGTACGCCTGGGTGGCGGCGGGCGGCCCGAGTCGGATCTGTTCCACGATGCCGTCTCGCCGCAGCTCGCGGAGCCGTTGCGCGAGGACGTTCTGGCTTGGCCCAGGCAGTCCCCGGCGAAGATCGGTGAAGCGTTTGGGTCCGAAGACGAGCTCACGGACCATCAGCAGCGCCCATCGTTCGCCCACCAGGTCGAGCGCCCGCGCGATACCACACGGATCGTCGTAGCTGCGTTCGCCGCGCATGGACACATCCACGTTCAGAGTCTGTTTTGTGTGAGTACTAGCAGGTGCTATCTTAGCACTAAATAGGAGTCGGGAGTCAGGCGGGGGTCATGACTGCGGAGAACAGGACCGAGACCGCCGCACCAGCGGTGCCCGAACCGTGGCGGCGTAACGTCGCGCTGTTCTTGACCGGACAGACGGTGTCGCTGTTCGGCTCGATGATCGTGCAGTTCGCCGTGATGTGGTACGTGACTCTGGAGACGCGGTCCGGTCTGGCCGTCGCCCTCTACGCGATTGCGGCATTCGCGCCGCAGGGGGTGGTGTCGATCTTCGGCGGCGTACTGGCCGATCGGATCAATCGGCGGAGGCTGGTGATGGCGGCCGACGCCGGGATCGCTGCCGCCACGTTGATGCTGGCGCTGTTGATGATGAACGGCATCACCGATCTGTGGCTCATCTTGCTCGCGGTCGGCGTACGATCGCTCGGCGCCGGCGTACAGACGCCGACCGTGCAGGCGATGATCCCGCAGATCGTGCCACCCCATCAGTTGATGCGGGTGAACGGGGTGTTCCAGACCATCCAGTCGATCATGGCGCTGGCGGCACCGGCGGCCGCGGCGGCGATCTACGCCGCGGCCGGTATCGTGCCGGTATTCTTCCTCGACGTGGTCACAGCGGTGATCGGGATCGGATTCCTCGCCCGAGTCAGCGTTCCCACACTGACCCGAGTGGCGCAGGCCACGACCAGCTGCCGCCAGGATCTGGTGGAGGGAATGCGGTACATCTGGTCGCGGGGGATCGTCCGCTGGCTGATGGGCGTGTTCGCGATCATGTTCGTGTTGACCGGGGCGCCGGGCTTCATCACCCCGCTACTGATCGCCCGCAGCTTCGGTTCCGAGAAATGGATGCTGGCCGTGCTGCAGATCGCCTTCACTGTCGGCATGATGCTCGGCGGTGTCTTGGTGGCAACCATACTCGCGAAACGGAGCCGGATCGGGTTGATCCTGTTCGCCACGTACGGCTTCGCGATCTTCATCACGCTGCTGGGCGTTGCCCCGAATCTGTGGGTCTTCTACGGGTTCATGTTTACGATTGGCCTGCTGGTGCCGTTGTTCTCGACGCCATTCACGACGCTGATCCAAGAGACCGTCGAGCCGGAGAAGCACGGTCGAGTGTTCAGCTATGTCGCAGTCGTCATGGCACTGGGCAACCCGATCGGCATGGCCGTGTTCGGGCCGCTGGCGGACGTAATCAGCGTCGAGAGCCTCTTGATCGCGACTGGCGCGGTCGGAGTCGCGGTGATGACGATCGCCATCATGCTGCCGTCCGGACGCGCAGCGGTGGCTGCTGCCCGCGCACCAAGTCCGGGGTCAAATGGCGAGGGCACACCGAAGGATCCCGAATCGGATCCGGAAGAGCCGGTGGCGGGGTTCCCGGCGGCTGCACCTGGCCAGTCGAACTCGACGACGAGGTGCAACGATTCCTGAATCAGACATTAGGTTCCGGGGTCATGCGGGACAAGATCGGGACACGACAAGGAGAGACGATGAGCGAGCTGACCACCACGCAGCCGGCTGGCACACCGACCTGGATCGACCTGGGCATCCCGGATCTCGACCGCGCGATGACCTTCTACGGCGCGTTGTTCGGTTGGGAGTTCGATGTGGGACCGGCGGAGTTCGGCCACTACACCCAGTGCTTGCTACGGGGCAGACCCGTCGCGGCCATCAGGCCGAACCCCGATCCCGACGCCACGGACTTCTGGTGGAACGTCTACTTCGCGACGGATGACTGTGACGCCGCGGCCGCCCGAGCGCGGGACGCGGGCGGTTCGATCATCACCGGTCCGATGGACGTGCTGGACCAGGGCCGGACGGCGATCATCAAGGACACCACCGGTGCGCAGTGTGGACTGTGGCAGGCCGGTGCCCACATCGGCTGCGAGATCGTCAACGAGCCGAACGCCCTGCTCCGCAACGACCTGGTCACCGCGGAATCCGGGCCCGCGCGCGACTTCTACGTCGCGGTCTTCGGCTACACGTTGGATACCAACCCGGACATGCCTGAGCTCGACTTCACGTTCCTGCGCAGACCGGATGGCCACGAGATCGGCGGCATCGCCGGTGACCCAAAGGCCACAAAGTCCCGTTGGGGGACCTTGTTCCAGGTGGACGACGCCGATGCGGCGGCGCGGCGAGCGGTCGACGCGGGTGGGAGCTCGGCCGAGCCCTACGACATGATCTACGGGCGGGTCGCGAACATCACGGACCCGTTCGGCACGCAGTTCGATGTCGGCGCGGCGATGACGAGCTGAACCGGCGGTCAGCTGTACGCCAAGCTCGGATTCACAAAGTACGAGCGTCGATCCGTCCGCTTCGCACGACGCGCAGGCTTCTCGACCTACGTCTCACCGAGACTCATGCAGACCAACCTGACCGAGACATCCGGCTGCCAGCGAGGTTCGGAGAACGACACTGGCAGCAGCAACATGAACTGCGTCCGCTGAGGAACCCCAATCGGACAGAAGCTGAGTCCGTGCGGCAACGCCGGTCTTGAGCACGAACACGATCCCCGCCAAGGCGACCCGGTCATCAACCGGCAACCGGCCTGGATACCGACTTCGACGCGGAGGCCTCGGTGGCAACAACGGCTCCACCCGCTGCCACAAGGTGTCAGGCACCAACTCCTCGATCACCAAGACACCATGCCCGAACTTGATCAACTACTGCCAGCCGACACACCGCTCATTCTGAAACGACTTCTTAGTAGTGGAGTGTCAGTGTGTCGATGTCGAACAGGGCGCCGGTGCCGCCGGTGAAGGTGAGGAACAGGGGGCCGGAGCCGCCGGTGAGGGTGGTCGACACGTTCTGGAAGGTCTCCCAGTCGCCGGTGGGGGGTACCGCGACCGAGCCGAGTACGGGGCCGGTCTGCGAGTCGGAGCGCACGGTGATCGTTCCGCCTGGGCCGGCGGAGGAGATCCGGGCGGTGAACGCCGTGGCGTTCGCCGTCGACAGCTGGGCGTAGCCGGCCCAGTCGCCGTTGTCGATGTAGCCGGCCGTGGTGCCGCCGCTCGCCGGCGGGTGGGCCGCCGGCTGCACGCCGCCGGTCGAGGTATACGCCTCACCCTCGGCCGAGAGCGTGGTGGCCGTCCCGGAGGGGCTCAGCGTGAAGGCGTCCACGTCGAACAGTGCGCCCTGGCCAGTGGGTCCGGTGAACACCAGGAACAGCTGGGTGGTGCCGGAGGGCGCTCCGGTCAGCGGCGTCGAGACGGTGGTGAAGGTGTCCCAGCCGCCGGTGTTGGGCACCCCGACCGACCCCAGCAGGGTGCCCGTCGCCGATCCGGCGCGGACCTGGAGCGTGCCGCCGGCGCCGCCCGAGGACACCCGGGCACTCAGGCTCGCCGCCCCGGACAGCGCGTACGGGGTGAACGAGACCCAGTCGCCGTTGTCGACGAAGCCGACCGTCGCGCCGCCCTCCGCGCCGCCGTGCTGGGCGAGCTCGATCCCGGACTGGGCGCTGAAGTGCTCGCCCTGCCGGTGTCGGGGTTGGAGCGTGCGGATGCTGTGAGTGGTCAGGCCGCCGTTGTCGGTGTACTCGGCGTCGAGCACGCCGTACACGTTCGCCGCCGGGTCGTGTTCGCCGTCGACGGGGGTGGCGATCGTGCCCGAGCAGCCGGTGACCGAGCTGAGCTCGTGGTTGTGGCTGTCGTGCCCGAGCAGGTAGCGGACCTTCACCCGCGAGCAGTTGATCGTCCCGTCCTCCGGGTCGGACACGCTCACCTGGAAGCTCACCGTGTCCCCGAAGGAGAACAGCGCGCCGTTCGGCGGCTGGGAGAGCGTGACCGTCGGCGCCGTGTTGCCGACGCTGACCTGCACGTTGGCCGACCCGGTCAGGCCCTGCGGGTCCCGCACGGTGAGGGTCGCGGTGTAGGTCCCGTTGGTGGTGTAGGTCTTGGTCGGGTTCGCCGCCGTGGACGAGCTGCCGTCGCCGAAGGTCCACTGGTAGGTCAACGCCCCGCCCTCGGGGTCGGAGCTGCCGGCGGAGGAGAAGTTCACGGTCAGCGGCGCCGGACCCGACGTCCGGTCGGCGGTGGCCTTGGCGACCGGGTTGCGGTTCTGCCCGCCGATGTACTCGACGCGCCAGAGGGCCTGGTTGTTCTGGCCGGTGCCGTAGTCGAGCACGTAGAGCGCGCCGTCCGGGCCGAAGGCCATGTCCATGACCTGGGTGCCCGTCCAGGGGAAAGCCCCGATGTCGCCGACACCGCCGCCGCTCGTCACCTCGATCGCCTTGATCCAGCGCCGGCCGTACTCGCCGGCGAAGAAGCGGCCGTCGAGCGACTGCGGGAACTTGACCGCCGAGCCGAGGTTCGGGTCGAACCGGTAGACCGGGCCGCCCATCGGCGACTCCGAGCCGCCGCCGAACTCCGGCGGGGTGCCGCTGTCCCCGCCGTACCTGATCCACGCCGGCCGGGGAGCCGGCAGGGTGCGCAGGCCCGTGTTGCGGAAGGAGTCGTTGGTGGGGCCGCCCGCGCAGTCGAACTTCGCGCCGGAGGGACCGGACGGGAACTGGTAGTCGTTGTAGGTCTCGGTCGGGGTGTTCGTGCCCGTGCAGTACGGCCAGCCGTAGTTGCCGGGGCTGGTGATCCGGTTGAACTCGACCTGTCCGCCCGGGCCGCGGTTGGGGTTGGTGGCACCGGCATCGGGTCCGTAGTCGCCCAGGTAGACGATGCCGGTCGCCTTGTCCACGCTCATCCGGAACGGGTTGCGGAAGCCCATCGCGTAGATCTCGGGCCTGGTGCCCGCCGTGCCGGGCGGGAAGAGGTTGCCCGCCGGGATCGTGTAGGAGCCGTCCTGGGCGACCTTGATCCGCAGCACCTTGCCCCGCAGGTCGTTGGTGTTGCCCGAGGAGCGCTGCGCGTCGAACTGCGGGTTGCGGTTGGCCCGCTCGTCGATCGGGGTGTAGCTGTCGGACTGGAACGGGTTGGTGTCGTCGCCCGTGGTCAGGTAGAGGTTGCCGGCCGCGTCGAAGTCGATGTCCCCGCCGACGTGGCAGCACTGGCCGCGGTCGTTGGGCACACTGAGCACGACGCGCTCGCTCGCCAGGTCCAGGGTGTTGTTGGTGGCGAGCACGAAGCGGGACAGGCGCATCTCGCCCTTCCACCGGTCCCAGTCCGCCTGCGTGCCCTCCGTCGGCGCGTCTCCGGCCGGTGTGGACAGTGCGGGGGAGTAGAAGAGGTAGATGAAGCGGTTGGTGCTGAAGCCGGGGTCCACGCCGACACCCTGGAGGCCTTCCTCGTCGTGGGTGTAGACGTTGAGCCGGCCGGCGGTGGTGGTGGTACCGGCGGCGTCGGTGACGCGGACGGTGCCGTCGCGCGCGGTGTGCACGACCGAGCGGTTGGGCAGCACGGCGAGCGACATGGCCTCGCCGAGCTCGCCCCCGCCGGCGGCGAGCTGGATCTGTTGGTAGTCGCCGGGCGGGATGACCGAACCGGCGTGTGCCGCGGCGGCGGGCACGATCGTGGCGGCGACCACGGCGGCGGCGGTGAGGCCGACGCGGCGGCGCCTCTGCAGGGTGGACATCGGTGTCCTTTCTAGACGCGGTAGGCCTCGAGCTCGGCGACCTGGCCGGCGGGCCAGCCGGTGTTGGCCGTGACGGTCACCCGGAGGAAGCGGCGCTGGCCGGCGGTGAGCGGGATCGTGACCGTGTTGCCCGTCGCGGCGGTGAACCGGTGCTCGGCGGAGCCGGCGACCGTGGTGAAGGTCCGGCCGTCGTCGCTGGCGCCCACCGAGAGGGTCTGGGTGCGCGGCCCCCAGGAGGCGGGCAGCGACAGCACGAGCCGTCCGACCTCCGCCCGGGCACCGAGGTCCACGGTCAGCGACTGCGGGAACGCGTGGTTGGCGCTTTCCCAGTACGTGGCCCGGTTCCCGTCGTTGGCGGCGGCCGGCTGATAGCCGGGGACGTTGCTGCTGGCCTCGATCCGCCGGCCGCGGGCCAGGTCCGGGTTGGCCGGGGGAGTGGCGCCGGTGAACCGCTCCACCCAGTACCGGGTGCGGTCCAGGTACGCGGTCTCCGCCGCCGCGCCGGTCTGACCGTAGGCGCCCTCGTAGGTCAGGTAGCCGTGCCCACCGGGTGGCGCCGAGCGGGCCGGCTCGATCGTCGAGCCCTCGTGCCACTCGTTGAAGGAGGTCACCGACACCCAGGTCGGCGCGCCACCGGTCTCCGGGGACAGGGCGTTGGTCCACTGCCGGTCGTAGGCGGCGCCGCCGTCCCGGTCCACCGTCGGGGTGGTGTTGCCAGGCACCGCGCGGTCGTCGAGGTAGCCCGGGGCGACCGAGGGCGCCCAGACCAGCCCGTTGGCCCGGCAGTAGTCCGCGGCGTTCTTCCAGCCCGGGGCGGTGGCCCCGGCGATGCCGTCGTAGGTGTACATGCCGCCGAAGTGGGCGACCTTGCTGGTGTCGGTGGTCTGCGCCAGCACGATGCTGTGCTCACGCACCCGCGCGAGCGGCGCCCAGTCGGTGGTCCGCAGGCTCTCGAAGACGTAGAAGGCGCCGCGGTCGCCGTGGGCGGCGTCGCGGTAGTACGCGGGGCTCGAGCCGTACCTGGAGCGGATGTACTCGATGTCGGCCACAGTGGACTCGGCGGTGCGGCCCGCGTAGGGCTCCAGGTGCCAGGCGACCTTGACCCCGTGCCGCTCGGCGGCGGCGAGGATCCTCGGTGTCAGACTGTCCTCATAGGAGCCCTGACCCCACCAGCTGGTCACGATCGTGCCGGCGCCGGAGCGGCGGACCCAGGCCATGTGCTGGTCGAGCACGCCGGTGTCGCCGGAGTCGTAGGCGCCGAGGGTGGGGTAGAAGTTGGCTCCGAGGGAGTCGGGCGGGGTGTGCCCGCCCTGCTGCCAGTGCCGGTAGGAGCCGTACACCGACGGGCTGCCGTACCAGGGGTAGTAGAAGAGGTGGACGTCGGTCGCAACCGCCTGTGCCGCCGCGCCGGACGCCGGCACGATGAGCGTGCCGAGGGCCAGGAGCAGCGCCAGAAGGCCGACCATGCTGCGCAGGGTTCGCATGTCTGCCTTTCGTGTCCGATCAGACATCGGATGAATGGATGCTACGCAGACTCGACAGTTCCCGGCAAGTTCCAGACATCAGTACGCAACAAACGAACTAGCACGAGCTTAGGCTTGCAGACGCTTGCGATGGCGTAAATGATCGACAAGTGGGTAACCCACACGGGTGACGCGCATCGCCGCCGGCCTTGTCGCCGCCGCCCTGGTCCTGACCGCGTGCGACCCCCTCGAGCTCGCCGCGCCGTCCACCCCGCCGCCCGCGCCTCCCGCCCAACCCCCGCCGGCCAACGCGGCGGCGCTGCTGGGGAAGCTCGTCGTCGCCGAGGAGGACACCGGGGCGCACTACAAGCGCGAGCACTGGGGAGAGGGCTGGAGCGAGGACCGCAACGGGTGCTCCACCCGCGAGCTGGTGCTGCTCGAGCAGGCCCGGGCGGCCGAGCCCGGCCGCAACTGCGCTCCCGACTGCCCCTCGGCGGACCAGAGCTGCTGGGTGTCGCCCTACGACGGGCGCCCGACCGGAGACGCGCGCGACCTGGAGATCGACCACCGGGTGTCGCTGAAGGAGGCGTCGCGCTCGCGGGTCGTCCAGGCCGGCGGCAAACCCGGCCTCGGCGCGGCGCGGCTCTGGTCGCCCGAGCGCAAGCACGCGTTCTACGAGGACCGGTCCAACCTCGTCGCGGTCACCTCTCAGGTGAACCAGTCCAAGAGCGACGACGATGCCGGCGACTGGCGGCCGGCGCAGCGAGCGGCGTGGTGCGACTTCGCGACCCGCTACGCGCAGACGAAGGTCAAGTACGGCCTCACGGTGGACCGCGCCGAGCACGCCGGTCTCGCCCAGATGTTGGGCACCTGCCCGAAGTAGGCCGGGTCAGGCCGGTCCGCGGCCGGTGGGCCGGCGATCGAGGAGGCGAACCGCCTCGGCCCGGTTGCGCACGTTGTGGCGGGTGTAGATGCGGTGCAGGTGCTTGGAGACGGTGGCCGGCCGCAGCCCGAGCCGCCGGGCGATCTGCGCGTCGGTGTCCCCCTCGGCGACCAGCGCGAGGACCTCGCGTTCGCGCGCGGAGAGCACGGGTGCCGGGCGTGACCCGTTCCCCGGCGCCGGGGCGGGGGCCGTCCCCACGGCCGGCGTGAACCGCATCCACCGGTGCCCGGAGCCGGGCCGGGTGCGGCCGACGGCGACGCGCAGGTGCTCGGCGCAGGCGGCGAGGATGTCCCGTTCCCGGTCGGTGAAGCGGCCCTCGGAGCGGGAGAGCGTGATGGCGCGGGTCGTCCAGCCGCGGAAGGACAGCGGAAGGCACAGCTGGTCGGTGGTGGTGGGCATGACCTCGCGGTGGAGGCGGGTCTCCTGCCACCGGCGGGTGGGCAGCACGTCCGACAGCCGCAGCGGCGCGAGGCGCGGTGCCCGGTCGGCGGCGAGGGCGAGGAGCGGGGCGCGCAGGGGATGGGTGTGTCCCAGCTCGGCGTAGGCCGGCAGGACGGCGGGATCGAGCCGGTTGAGCGGCCAGGGGAGGGCGATCTCGTCCTGGGTGCGCAGGTGGAGGTGGGTGAGCGTGGCGGCGTCGCTGCCCACCAGGCGGGAGAGGCCGGCGAGCAGGGTGGGCAGCTGGGCGTCGTCCTGAACGTGCAGGGTGGATCGGGCGTAGTCCAGAACCGCCCCCAGGTCCGCGGCGGTCAGCGCCATCCCGTCTCCTTTCGCGTCGCAGATATGAGCGCGGTGGGGGGTGCGCAGATACGTGGACGCGGGAGTGGCTTGGGTCGTTGTGTTGGGGCGCGGGGTTTCGGGACGGGAAGGGCTCGGCGTCCGGTGGACGCCGAGCCCGGGGTGTGGTGGGTGGGTAGGTCAGATGCCGCCGCTCATGCCGCCGGTGCTGTCGCCGCTGCTCATGCCGCTGGTGCTGTCGCCGCTGCTCATGCCGCTGGTGCTGTCGCCGCTGCTCATGCCGCTGGTGCTGTCGCCGCTGCTCATGCCGCTGGTGCTGTCGCCGCTGCTCATGCCGCTGGTGCTGTCGCCGCTGCTCATGCCGCTGGTGCTGTCGCCGCTGCTCATGCCGCTGGTGCTGTCGCCGCTGCTCATGCCGCTGGTGCTGTCGCCGCTGCTCATGCCGCTGGTGCTGTCGCCGCTGCTCATGCCGCTGGTGCTGTCGCCGCTGCTCATGCCGCTGGTGCTGTCGCCGCTGCTCATGCCGCTGGTGCTGTCGCCGCTGCTCATGCCGCTGGTGCTGTCGCCGCTGCTCATGCCGCTGGTGCTGTCGCCGCTGCTCATGCCGCTGGTGCTGTCGCCGCTGCTCATGCCGCTGGTGCTGTCGCCGCTGCTCATGCCGCTGGTGCTGTCGCCGCTGCTCATGCCGCTGGTGCTGTCGCCGCTGCTCATGCCGCTGGTGCTGTCGCCGCTGCTCATGCCGCTGGTGCTGTCGCCGCTGCTCATGCCGCTGGTGCTGTCGCCGCTGCTCATGCCGCTGGTGCTGTCGCCGCTGCTCATGCCGCTGGTGCTGTCGCCGCTGCTCATGCCGCTGGTGCTGTCGCCGCTGCTCATGCCGCTGGTGCTGTCGCCGCTGCTCATGCCGCTGGTGCTGTCGCCGCTGCTCATGCCGCTGGTGCTGTCGCCGCTGCTCATGCCGCTGGTGCTGTCGCCGCTGCTCATGCCGCTGGTGCTGTCGCCGCCGCCCATGCCGTCACCGGTGCCGAGGCCGCCCATGCCGTCACCGGTGCCGAGGCCGCTCATGCCGTCACCGGTGCCGAGGCCGCCCATGCCGTCACCGTCTCCCGTACCGGCGGTGGCGTCACCGTCTCCCATGCCGCCGGGGCTGTCGGAGGCGCCGAGGGAGTCGGAGCCAGGTGAACCGCTCAGGCTGTCGTGGCCGCTGCCGCCGGCGACGGTGTCGGAGGCAGGCGTGCCCGGGTTGTCGGCGCCGAGGCTGTCGTCGCCGGTGAGGCTGCCGAGGGTGTCGTTGGCGCTTGCGCCGGTGATCGTGTCGGAGTCGGCGGTGTAGCCGCCCATGGGGCTCTCCGAGTCCGACGCCACGGGCCCCGGAGCGGGGTCCTGGCCGGGAGCCATGCTGGAGTCGGGCCCAGGACCGTCCGGCGTCTGCTGGTCGGTCTGCGTGTCCACACCGACAGGGCTGTCGTAACCGGGGTGGTCTTGGGCTTGGCTGCGGGGGCTGTCCATTTGGGGTGCGGGTGGGGTGTCGTAGCTGGGGTCGTGTTGGGCTTGGCTGCGGGGGCTGTCCATTTGGGGTGCGGGTGGGGTGTCGTAGCTGGGGTCGTGTTGGGCTTGGCTGCGGGGGCTGTCCATTTGGGGTGCGGGTGGGGTGTCGTAGCTGGGGTCGTGTTGGGCTTGGCTGCGGGGGCTGTCCATTTGGGGTGCGGGTGGGGTGTCGTAGCTGGGGTCGTGTTGGGCTTGGCTGCGGGGGCTGTCCATTTGGGGTGCGGGTGGGGTGTCGTAGCTGGGGTCGTGTTGGGCTTGGCTGCGGGGGCTGTCCATTTGGGGTGCGGGTGGGGTGTCGTAGCTGGGGTCGTGTTGGGCTTGGCTGCGGGGGCTGTCCATTTGGGGTGCGGGTGGGGTGTCGTAGCTGGGGTCGTGTTGGGCTTGGCTGCGGGGGCTGTCCATTTGGGGTGCGGGTGGGGTGTCGTAGCTGGGGTCGTGTTGGGCTTGGCTGCGGGGGCTGTCCATTTGGGGTGCGGGTGGGGTGTCGTAGCTGGGGTCGTGTTGGGCTTGGCTGCGGGGGCTGTCCATTTGGGGTGCGGGTGGGGTGTCGTAGCTGGGGTCGTGTTGGGCTTGGCTGCGGGGGCTGTCCATTTGGGGTGCGGGTGGGGTGTCGTAGCTGGGGTCGTGTTGGGCTTGGCTGCGGGGGCTGTCCATTTGGGGTGCGGGTGGGGTGTCGTAGCTGGGGTCGTGTTGGGCTTGGCTGCGGGGGCTGTCCATTTGGGGTGCGGGTGGGGTGTCGTAGCTGGGGTCGTGTTGGGCTTGGCTGCGGGGGCTGTCCATCTGGGGTGCGGGTGGGGTGTCGTAGCTGGGGTCGTGTTGGGCTTGGCTGCGGGGGCTGTCCATCTGGGGGTCGGTGAGGGAGTCGGGTGGGGTGTCGAAGTTCGGGTCGTTCTGGGCGAGGCTTCTCGGGCTCGGGGTGCGGTCCGGCGGCAGGCCCTGGTCGACCGCCCCGACCGGCGCGGGCTCGTCCGGAGCCGGTGCGGGCTCGTCCAGCGACCTCGGGACGACGCGCTCGCCGGGCGGGTGCCCGTCATAGTTGTCCCGCTCGGCCAGCTCGGCCTCGTTGAAGTCGCGGGCCGTCTCGTTGTAGCGGTCGATCGCCTCCTGCCTCGCCTGCGGGTTCGGCGCGGTGTGCTTGTCGTCGATCGCCTCGTGGAAGCGCTGGCGGAAGCCGTCCAGCATCGCCTTCCTGCCCTCGTCGGGCTCGTTGTTCAGGTGGCTGCGGTCCACCTCCGCGTCGACGTTCCGCTTGTCGCTCTCCGGCGTCATCGTGAGGGCGTCGTCCCGGTACTGGTTGACGTACCCGGGCGGCTCCGCCTCCTTCATCCGCTGGTTGAGCGCGTCGACGTGCTCCTGGTTGAGCAGCGGGGGCGTGAGCGGGTTGACCGGCACCCGCTGCGGCGGCGCCGGCGGACGAAACGACTCGGCCTCCCTGCGCTGCTTGTCCAGCTCGGCCTGCAGCTCCTTCTGCATCTTCTCGGTGAACTCGCGCCGCGACTCGACCTGGTTGGCACGCTCCTGGCTCTGCTCAACCTGGTCGACCTGCCGCTGCGTGCGCGGGTCGAGCGGTCCGGGCGCGGGGCGCTGCGGCGGGATCGGCTGGTTGCGGTTGTACGACGGTTCATTGCGTCTCCCGAGCCCGGGCGGGTTGGCGCGCGGAGCGTTCTGAAATCGTCCGGCGACCTGGACACCCTCCGACGCCGCCGCGTTGGAGCCGGGTCGGCTGTCGTCGCTCGGGGCGGCGGTGGCCGGCGCCGCGGCCATCCCCGCGGCCAGCGTGACGACAGCGGCCGCCGCGGTGCGCCGCCGGGCGGTGTTCCGGGTCTGGCGTCGGGCGCGTGTCTCGCGCACCCAGGTCCTGGTCGCCTCGTTCAGCGTTCGCATGAGGTCCCTGGTGGGGCTGGTGTCGCTCACGACGCGCTCCCGTTCTGCTCAGAGCCGCCGCAGCCGGCGGGGGCCGGATAGATGAGGATGCAGGGCTGGGCGTCGGTCGCCCCCTCGGCGGGCTGGGCTTCGGGAGCGGGTTCCGGCGCCGGCTCGACGGGGGCCGCCTCCTGCGGTTCCGGCCGCTCGGGGGCCGGGGCCGGCTGCTCGGGCGCGGAACCGACGGCGGGCGGCTGTTCGGGCGCCACGTCCTCGGGCGCCGGCCACCGTGGCTCCGTGTCCTCGGCCGGTGCCGGCCGTTCGGGCGTGGTTGCCTCGGGAGCGGGCTGCTCCGGAGCGGCTGCCGGTCGCTCGGGGCCGGGGGCCGCCGGGCCGGGTCGCTCGGTCGCGAAGCCTTCGGGTGCCAGGCGCTCGTCGACTTCGGGAGTGGGCTCGGGAGTGCTGTCCTCGGGGGCCGGGGGCTGGGCCGCGAAGCCTTCGGGCGCGGGCTGCTCCGGGGCGTCGTCGTCCTCCGGCGCCGGACGCCAGCTGCCGAAGCCCTCGAGGACCCGCCTCTCCTGCGCCGGCTCGGTGGTCGGCGGGGTGGGGGTGAACCGCTCCACGCGCCGCCACCTGGACGGGGTCTGCTCGGACGCGGAGGCCCGCTCGAAGCCCACCCGCCGGCCGGCGTCGTTCGCGTTCGGGGACTCGCGGTCGGAGTCGAACCAGTCCGCGGGCGTTGGCTCGGGGCGGCGGTCCGTGGGGCGCTTGTCGGGAGTGCGCCACCAGTCGAAACGCTCCGGGGCTTCGGGCGTCCGTTCGGCCGCGTCGGCGTCGGCTCTGGCGCGGTCCGCCGGCAGCTCGTCGGGCTCGGACTCGCGTTTGGGCGCGGGGGCGGGCGGCGGGGTGCGGTCGACCGGGGTGTTGCCGCCGGGGCGGCGGTCCTTTCCGGGGGTGGAGCCGTGGCGCTGGGGGTGGTGCCTGTCCCAGTCGGTGGACGGGCGGTGGGGACGCAGCACCGGCGGCAGCAGGTCGGGGATCGCCTGGACGTCCACCAGCGGCGGGGTGCGGTGGTCACCTCGACCGCGGTGGTCACCGCGCGAGCCCCGATGGTCGCCTCGGGAGTGGTGGTCGCCTCGGGAGTGGTCGTCTCGGGAATGGTGGTCGCCTCGGGAGCCCCGATGGTCGCCTCGGGAGTGGTCGCCTCGGGAATGGTGGTCGCCGCGCTTGATGCGGTGGTTGTCGCGGTCGTGGGGGGCCTCGTCCTCGTGGTCGGGGACCAGGTCACCGTCTATGTCGGACACACCGGAGCGGGCGGCGATGTTTCTCGGCACCGTCACCCTGTCGCCGTTCGCGGCCGGGGCTCGCATTCCCAGCAGCTTCGCCAGGTTCTGGGCGATGGGGTCCGCCATCAACGACGCGCCCTCGTCGGTGGGCTGGATCGTCACGGCGTCGTGGCGCTGGTCGGCCACCGGCTCGGTGTACGCGGAGTCCTTCGTGTACGCCTCGCGGCCGTGCATCGCCTTGGAGAGGTCGGCCAGGTTCGCGCACCGGCAGATCTCGATTGCCCGCTCGAGCGCCGTGTTCAGGTCGAACAGGTACTTCTGCACGGCCACGAGGTCGCGCTTCCTGATCAGCGCCGTCGAGTGCGGGTTCTCGGGGTCCACGCCGACCGGGTAGTTCGTCACCACGATGCGCGCGTTCGGCGCCCGGTCCGAGACCGCGGCCAGCACCTGCAGCATCCGCGCCACCAGCGTTGGCGCCTCGCCCAGCCGCGAGTTCGACGCCTGCTCCAGGTAGGTCTCGTCCGACGCGCTGGTGTCCAGCAGCCGGTCGAAGTCGTCGATCTTGGCGTCGAGGTCGCCGGGCTTGGACGCGTTGGACGGTTTCGCGATCGACAGCACCCGGGACAGCTCCGCGTCGTTCGCGCCGAAGCCGACGATGACCACCTGTGCGTTGGGCCGGATCTGGTCGTGCTGCGCGGTGTTGACGACCACGCCCTCGGCCTCGTTCTTCTGTGCCTGGAAGTAGTCCGCGGTCACCGCACCCGAGGACGCGACGACGTTCGCGTCCACCTGCAGGCCCGGGTTCTCGTTCGCCACCCGCGAGAGCGCCTGGAGCGCCGGCGAGGCCAGCGACCGGTGCCGGGGATCCGCGGGATCGAGGTACGCCTCGGTGGTGCCCTCGCCGGCCAGGTAGGAGTCACCGACGATGTCGACGAACAACGAGCGTGCCGCACCGGGCTCCGGGTCCGCCGCCGCGGACGGCACGATCCCCAGGGTGGCCCCCAACGCGACCGCGCCCACCGTCACCACCGAGAGGAACCGCGGGGTCCTGGTACAGGCTCTGTCAGTTCCGCGCTCCTGGCGCGGGGGGATGAACATGATGACCGCTCCTCTCGTCGACACTTACCGTGCGTGAAAAGTCACTGCGAGGAGTGATGCTAGGAACGCCGCGCGAAAAGGGTCAACGCGAGCACGCCGGAAGTTTCCTGTTTAGGAATGACCGGGAAACGGGAAACGCCTCGGCCCCCCGGCCCTGTCTCCATAGCATCGGTGCGCATCGACTCCGATCGCTCGAGGAGACCCGTGGAGATCACGACAAGCCGGTTGTCGGTGGCCGGTGCCGGGGACGTCAACGCGCTGGCGTGGCATCCGCACGGCACTCTGATAGCGCTTTCCTGTGCCGCGCAGGCGCAGGTCTGGCACGTCGCCTCCAGGACCGCGCTGGCGGTGTGGTCCGGCCATCCCGTGTGGATCACGGCGCTGGCGTGGTCGCCGTCCGGGGAATGGCTGGCTTGTTCGTTCGGTGACGGCACGGTTCGCCTGTGGAACCCGGAATCCGGTGCGACGAAAGAAATGCCGGGAAGTCACAGGGATGTGGCACTGACCGTCGCCTGGGCGCCGGACGGCACCGGGCTGGCCAGCGGTGGCCGGGACGGCTCGATCCGGCTCTGGGGACTCGAGGAAAAGGCCGAATGCACTGTCCAAGTCGGACATGAAGGACCAGTGAACGCCCTGGCCTGGTCGGGAAAGCGGATCGCCAGCGGCGGCGAGGACGGCACGGTGCGGTTGTGGGAGACCGAAACCGGTGCGCGGACGGTCCTCGGTAGACACTCCGCTCGGGTGAGCGCGCTCGCGTGGTCCCCGGACCGAACCGCCCTGCTCAGCGCGAGCCGCGAGGGCACCGTGCTGCGATGGGATCTCACCACCGGCACCTCGACAACGGTGGCGAAGGGGGAGCTGAACGGGGTCTTCGAGCTGGTCTGGTCGCCGGCGAGGGCCCGCGTCGTCGGTCTCGGCGCCGGGGGTGTGCGGCAGCGTGACCTGCGCACCGGCGCCGCGGTCACCTCCGCCGTCCCCCACCGCGAGGTCACGCGAGCGGCCGGCTGGTCCCCCGACGGCGGCCTGCTCGCCACCGTCACCCGGGAGGGCGGCGTCCGGCTGGCGGACGGCACGTCGGGCGCGGAGGTCGCCGCGTGGACGGCCCGCCAGGACTCCGTCCGGACGGTCCGGTGGTCCCCGGACGGCTGTCGCCTGGCGGCCGGCGGCGACGACGGGGTGGTCCGCGTCTGGAACCCGGCCACCGGCTCGGCGACGACCACGATCGAGCACGGCGCCAGGGTGAACTTCCTGGAATGGTCCCCGTGCGGCACTCTCCTTGCCGGCGGCGGCGACGGGGACATGGTCCGGATCTGGGACGCCGACTCCGGCGCCGCGGTGACGACCCACACCGGCCGCTGCGCCGGGGTGATCAGCCTGGGCTGGTCCCCGGACGGCGGCCGCCTCGTCACCGCTGGCTGGGACGGCTTCGTGCGGTTCTGGTCGACCTGGGGCCCGCTCGGTGAGCTCTACGGCGGCGGTGCCGCGGTCTGGTGCGTCGCCTGGTCACCGGACGGGGCGACGGTGGCCGCCGGCGTCAGCGGCGGCGGCACCGGTGCCAGCGCCGTTCGGCTGTGGGACGCGGAGACCCGCACCGAGGTCGGTGTGGCGCACACCGGGTGGGCGGACGTCCTCGCCCTGGCCTGGTCCCCGACCGGCGGCCTCTACACCGGCGACAACGAGGGCGTGGTCCGCTACTGGGACTCCCGGCTCACCCCGCCCGGGCTCGTCGTCGACGAGCTCCCCGGCGAGGTCCGTGCCCTGCGCTGCTCGCCGGACGGCACCCGCATCCTGTCCGCCACCGAGAGTGGTGCCCTGCGCGAGGTCCGCGAGGGCCACCCGCAACGGCAGCTGTCGGTGGCGTCCTCGATCGGCGACGTGATCGCGCTCCACCCCGACCTCGACGCGGTCGCGACCGGCGGCAGCGCCGGTGTGGTGACCGTGACCCGGCTGCCCCCGTCCGAAGCCGCCCCGCCGGTCCGACTGCTCGGCCTTCCCGATCGGGGCTGGGCGGCGTTCTGGGGCGAGGACCGCTATCGCCTCCGCGGCGACCCGGCCGGCCGCTTCTGGTGGAGCACCGGCCTGCGCCGCCACGAACCCGGCGAGCTCGACGGCCGCGGCGTCACCCGGCTCGACCAGAGCGCTGCCCGCGGCCCCGGTCCAAGTCCGCGGTGACCTCCCGGATGACCGCCGGCTGGTGGTCGACGAGGAAGAAGTGGCCGCCGGGCAGCACGACGACCCGAAAGGCGCCGGTCGTGTGCCGTTCCCAGCCTCGGGCCTCGTCGGCCGTCGTCTTCGGGTCGGCGTCGCCGGTGAGCACGGTGATGGCGGCGCCGATGCGGCGTTCCGGGTCGCCCCGGTAGGTCTCGACCGCGGTGTAGTCGCCCCGGATGGCGGGCAGCGACATGCGCAGGATCTCCTCGTCGGCCAGCAGCGCCGCGTCGGTGCCGTTGAGGCGCTTGATCTCCTCGATCAGCGCGTCGTCGTCGCCGAGGTGCACCTGCTCCTCGCGGGTGGTCGACGGGGCGCGCCGCCCGGAGGCGATGACCGTCCCCGGTCCGGTGCCCCGCCGCTCCAGCCGCCAGGCGACCTCGAAGGCCAGGAGTGCGCCCATGCTGTGTCCGAAGAAGACAGTGGGCAGACCGTCGGCCAGACATGGCTCCAGCTCTGCGGTCACGGCATCGGCGAGGGTGGGCAGATGGTCTATACAGGACTCCCGGCGGCGGTCCTGCCGACCGGGGTACTGGAGCGAGACCACGTCGACACTCGGGGCGAAGGCGGTCGCCATCGGGTGGAAGAAGCTCGCGGCGCCGCCCGCGTGGGGGAAGCAGACCAGTCTGGCGGTGGCCATCGAACTGGGCTGGTACCGGCGCAACCAGGCGGTCGAGGTGTTCGTGGTCGTCACCGGTGGTTCCTCTCGCTGTCGGTGCCTGTGGTCAGCTCGTCGGAGTCAACCGTACCGGCTTCCCGTGTTTCCCCAGTTGTCGCCGCGGTCCGGGCCCGCAGGCAACAACGGACGAACCGCCGCACGGCCGGATCGCCGCCTCCCGCCGGTGGCCAGGCGACCCCGATGTGGCTGGGGCTGACCCCGGTGACCGGGCGGTAGGCCACGCCTGGCCGGGCGTAGAACCGCGCCGCGGACTCCGGGGCGAGCGCCACGCCGTAGCCGTTCGCGATGGCCTGGAGCCAGTCGTCGGGCTGGTCGGTGGTCGCCCCGATCCGCACCGGGCGGCCCTCGCGCTCGTCGGCCGCCAGCCAGTAGTCCCGCCACGGGCCCGTCGCCGCCGGAGCGGCGACGAACGGCTCGTCCCACAGCTCCCGGAAGGCGACCCGGTCCCGGTCGGCGAGCGGGTGGGTGGCCGGCAGCGCGACCCAGCGCGGCTCGGTGAGCAGAACCTCCACCCGCAGGGACTCCTGACCGGGGAAGGGCAGCCGCAGCAGCGCGACGTCGACCTCGCCGTCGGCCAGACCCGCCGTCGGGTCCGACCACGGTGCCTGGTGCATGTCCACCCGCCATCCCGGCTGGGCGTCGGTGAACGCGGCGATGATCTGCTGGGTCGCCTCGTTGGCCGCGCTCGCGATGAAGCCGACGCGCAGCACCCGGGCCGCCCGGCTCGCGGCGCTCTTTGTCTCGCGCAGGGCCTGCTCACAGGCGTCCACCAGCGCCGGCGCCCGGCGGGCAAGCGCCTGCCCCGCCTCGGTGAGGACCATTCCGGTGCGGGAGCGGGTGAACAGGGCCACCCCGAGCTGCGCCTCGAGCCGGCCGATCTGCTTGGTCAGCGCGGGCTGGGACACGAACAGGACCCTGGCGGCACCGGTGAGGCTGCCCGTGTCGGCGACGGCCAGGAAGTAACGCAGCAGGCGGGTGTTCACGTCCACGCCGCCAGGCTAGCTGGGCGCAGACATAACCATCGGTTATAGAAGCAGGTATTGGACGGTGCCCCGGCCGCTCGGACAAGGTTGGCCCGTGTTCACCGCCTATCTCGTCGTTGTGGTCGTGGCCGCCGTGAGCAACCTCGCGGCGGCCGTCGCCGACTTCGTCCGGGTTCCGTGGATCATCGACAACATGTCCAGCTACGGGCTGCCGCACTCCTGGCTCCCGATGCTGGGCGTGGCCAAGGCGGCCGGTGGTCTCGGCCTCCTGGCTGGCATCGCGGTCCCGCTGCTCGGGGTGGCCGCCGCGACCGGCCTCGTCCTGTACTTCGTCGGCGCGGTGGTCACCGTCGTGCGTGCCCGCCGCCTCGACCACCTGCCGTTTCCCGGGGTGTTCCTGCTGCTGGGCGTCGGTTCGCTCGTGCTGCGGCTCGCCGTGCCGTGAGCGGTCCTCAGGCGGCGGCGCCGCCGTCGACCAGGAGGTCGTGGCCGACGAGGTAGCTGGCCCGGTCGCCGGCGAGCCAGGTCACGGCGTCCGCGATCTCCTCCAGCCGGGCGACCCGGCCGATGGGCAGGGCGGTCTTCAGCCGGTCGGCCCGGTCCTCCGGCGTCTCGCCGGGTAGCAGGGACATGGGCGTGTCGACCGGTCCCGGGCTCACCGCGTTGATCCGGATGCCGTCGCCGACGTACTCGCGGGCGGCGGTGCGGGTCAGCGCGCTCACCGCCGCCTTGGCCGTGATGTAGGCCGCGATACCGGGGATGCGCACGTGCGCCCCGAGGTTGGAGGCGATGTTCACGATGGTCCCCCCGCCGTGCCGGCGCATGTGCTCGATCTCGTGCTTCATCGACAGCCAGGTCCCGGTGACGTTCGTGGTCAGCACGTGGTTCCAGGTGTCGTGGTCGAGGTCGGCGGCCGGGCCGGGGGCGAACACCCCGGCGTTGTTGACCGCGATGTCGAGCCGGCCGTAGCGCTCCACGGCCGCCGCCACCATCGCCGCGGCGTCCTCGGGGCGGGTGACGTCGGCCGGGACGGCGTGGGCGGTGCCGCCGGCCTCCCGGACCAGCGTCACGGTCTCGGACAGTGGTTCGGCGCCGCGCCCGGCCACGACGACTCTCGCCCCGGCTCGGGCGAATCCCTGGGCGCACGCGCGCCCGATGCCGGACCCCCCGCCCGTGATCAGCACGGTCCTGCCGGTGAAGTCGTTGGTCATCGTGTTTCCTGTTCTCTGGTAGGGACTTTCGAGAGGAAAGCGGTGCGGGCCGCGACGACGCCGACGAGCGCCGTCACGGTCGCGACCGCGAAAAAGGCGAGGCGGTAGCCGGCGGTGGCGGCCACCGAGGCGTAGACGGCGAGGCCCAGCGTCGGGCCCACCTCCATCGCCGTGTTGGCCACCGCGGCCATGACGCCGGCCCGGTCGGGCGGGGTGTCCCGGGTGACGGCGGGCATGGCCCCGCAGAAGGCGGTCGTCATGCCGAACGGCAGGACCAGTAGCGCCGCGCCGATCGCCACCGGAGCGAGCGCGCCGGCGGCCAGCAGCAGGAACCCGGCGGCGGTGGCGGCAAGGCCGACGAGGATCGCCGGCCACGGGCCCAGCCGCTCGACCAGCCGGGCGGACCCACCCCAGGTGACCAACTGGACCAGCCCGAACGGCAGGAAGACCAGCGAGGTCATGATCGGCGACAGCCCGCGAACCTGTTGGAGGTACAGCGACAGCAGGAAGAACGCGGTGGCCATCGCCGCGGCGGTCGCCACGATCACCACCAGGGCCCGCACCCGCCCGGGCGAGGCCGGCAGGTCTGGGGGGAGCAGCGGTGCCGCCGCGCGCCGCTCGACGGCGACGAAGCCGACCAGGGCCAGGCAGCCGACGACCAGCGCGATCCAGGCGCGGGGGTGGACCAGGCCAACGCTGACCGCGGTGAGGCCGGCCGTGGCCAGCGCCGCGCCCGGCACGCCCAGCGGCACCCGCGCCGGTTGCGGACCGGAGGGCAGCAGCGCGGGGGCGAGCAGTGCGGCCGCCACGGCCAGCAGCGCGGGCACGACGAACGCCCACCGCCAGGAGGCGGCCCCGCTCGTGAGCCCGGAGAGCAGGTTGCCGCTCGTCGCACCCAACCCGGCCAGCCCACCCCACAGGACCAGTGCCCTGGTCCGCCGGCGTGCGTCGGAGAACAGCGCGGTCACCAACGCCATGGCGGCCGGTGCGATGAGCGCGGCCGTCGCGCCCTGGGCGAACCGGGCCGCGAGCAGCACCGCTGCCGTCGGAGCGGTCGCGGCGACCAGCGAGGCGGCGGTGAAGCCGAGCAGCCCCGCACGCAGGGCCCGGCGGTGGCCCCATCGGTCGGCCAGCCGGCCCGCCACGAGCAGCAGCCCGCCGAAGGACAGCCCGTAGGCGGTGCTGACCAGCGTGAGCCCGGCGTGGCCCAACCCCAGCTCGCGACCCATCGTCGGCAGGGCGACGGTCACGACGGTGATCGAGGCGATGAGCACGACCTGGACGGTGCCCAGCACGACGAAACCCGCTCGGCTCATCACGCTCCCAAATTAGACTGATTGATCCAGAATCCGGGCAATAAACGTCCGCTATGGACAGGCATATCGGACGATCAGGCGAGGAAGTCCATGGCCTGGGTCACGGCGTCGCGCAGCCGCCGGGCGTCCCAGCCGCCCTTGCCGGTGACGCGCAACCCGCTCAGGAAGACCAGGAGAAACCGCGCAAGGCGGCGAGGATCGGCGCCGGCGTCGAGCTCGCCCTGCGCCCGTGCGCGCAGCAGTGCCGAGGTCAACGCGACCTCGACGGTGTTCCAGCTCGCCTCGACGAACCGGCCGGCCTCGCGGTCCCCCGGCAGCCGCTCGACCGCCGCGTTCACGACGAGGCAACCCCGGCCGCGCTCAGGGCCCGTCGAGTCGCGGGCGTAGGCCTCGACCAGCTCGCGCACGGCGGGCAGGGCCGGCCCGGGCCGGGACAGCAGTTCGACCACGCTGGGGTCCCGCAGCCGCACGTACCGGTCCAGTGCGCGCACGTACAGCTCGTGCTTGCTGCCGAACGTCGCGTAGAGACTCGCCCTCGCGATCCCGAGGTGGGCGACGAGGTCCGCTGTCGACGTCGCCTCGTACCCCTGGGCCCAGAACAGCTCCATCGCCGCGTCCAGTGCCGTCTCGGGGTCGAACTCCTTGACCCTTGCCACGACGGGGAGGCTAGCGATACTGGACTGATCGGTCAAGTATCGCTGTCGACACTGCGCTGATCGCGCGATTAATTCCGTGTGCGGAACGCCCAAAACGTCATGACGTTCGTCACTGGATTGGTGTAGTGCAAACTTGCTAGCTTTGGCGCCATGGTCATTTGGAAACCTACGAGAAGTCGATCGGAGTGTTGCTGACAATAGTGCTTTGGTCGGGGTGGCGCTGTCGTGGACGACGCTTGTTCGTGTCCTGACATGTTCCCTCAATGAGGGGTTCCCTGCTGTTCTGGCAGATCAGCGCCGTGCACGTGTCGACAGGCCGTCGACCGCTGGCCTGTGCTGACCCTCCTGGCCGAAAAGTCTTGCGGTGGCGCCGCGTGTGATCGGTGAATCTTCCCGGAATCACACAGGACCGTCACCGGTCAAACCTCCCACCAGGTGGACGCAATGCTGTGCGTCCTGTTCGAGCGCAAGTCGGGGAATCATGGAGAATTCACTGCTGGCCGCGTGCCTCGAGGAGCTTGTCACCCGGTACGGCGTGCCCGGGGCACAGTTCGCCGTGCTGCACGGCGACACCGAGTGGCACTGGACGCACGGCGTGGCCAGGACCGGTACCCGCACGGCGATGACCGTCGACGCCCCGGTCCCGGTCGGGTCCATCACCAAGGTCGTCACCGCCGCCGCGGCGATGGTGCTGGTCGACGACGGCGACCTGGACCTGGACGAGCCGCTGGCCGAGCCCGTGGCCGAGCTGCGTGAGCTGCCACCCCGGCTGGGCGAGCGGATCACGCTGCGGCACGTGCTGAGCCACACCGCCGGCCTGCCCTGCGACCCGGTCGAGGCCCGCGCGGCCACCCCGCGCGGGCACGTGCTCGACAGCTGTCGCGGCGCCCGGCCGCTGTCCGACCCGGGAACGCTGTTCTCCTACTCCAACATCGGCTACCTGCTCGCCGGGCACGCGGTCACGACGATCACCGGCATGAGCTGGTGGGACGCCGTGCAGGCGCTCGTCCTCGGTCCGCTCGAGGTGCCGGCCCGGTTCGTCGCCGGCGGGCGCGTCCCCGACGACCTGGTCAGCGGGCACTCCATGCGGCGCCGGCCGGTGCTCCAGTCGCTGCGGCCCGCGGAGGCGGCCGTCGGCGCGCTCGGTGCGAGCGCCCGCGACCTGGTCGCGCTGGGCCGGGGACTGCTGCGGGAGAACCGCGAGATGCGCACGCCGGTCCCCGGTGCCGACCCGTTCGGCCTGGCCGACGGCTGGGGCCTCGGCCTGGCCACCTACGGCTCGGACGGCGCGACGGTCGGCCACGACGGCAACGGCGACGGCACGTCCTGCCACCTGCGGATGAACCCCGCCACCGGCACCGTCGTGGCGCTGACGACCAACTCCAGTACCGGGTTCGCGCTCTGGCGCGACCTCGCCCCGCGCCTGCCGGCGCTGGGCATCCCGGTCAAGGACTACGACCCGCTCGCGGTCGCCGGCCGGCCGGTCCCCGCCCCCGCGGGCTGTCTCGGCGCCTACACCAACGGCGACCTCGAGTACGCCGTGGAGCCTGGCGAGAACGACGTTCTGCGGCTCACCGTCGAGGGCGAGCCCTTCGCCGACCTCACCGTCTACTCCGGACACCGTTTCACGATGCGCGACTGCGACACCGGCATGACCGACCAGGCCGGCCGGTTCGTCCTCGACCGGCAGGGTCGCGTCACCGGCCTCCAGGTCGGCGGCCGGATCGCGCTGCGGCACGCCGAGCGCTCACGTCTCGTCGGCTGACAACCCCACGGACTTCTGAAAGGTACCCACGGCCATGGGCGCCACAAGCCTGCTCGACCTCTTCGCCGCCCGGGTGGCGGACGACCCGGACCTGCCCGCCGTCCTCGCCGAGGACACCGTGCTCAGCTACGCCGAGCTCGACCGCCGGTCCAACCGCCTCGCCTGTCGGCTCGTGCGGTGCGGCGCCGGTCCGGAGACGGTGGTGGCCCTGCAGCTGCCCCGATCCGTGGAGATCGTCGTCGCGCAGCTCGCGGTCCTCAAGGCCGGCGCCGCCTATGTCCCCGTCGACCCCGCCTACCCGGCCGAACGGATCGAGGCCATGCTGGCCGACGCGAAGCCGTGCCTGGTCGTGAACGACCCGGCCTGGGTGTCGGACACGGCCGACCTGCCCGCGACACCCCCGGACCTCGCCGCGGTGCGCCCCGAGCACGCCGCGTACGTCATCTACACCTCCGGCTCCACCGGGCGACCCAAGGGCGTCGTCGTGACCCACAGCGGCCTGGCCACGTTCGCCATGGCCGAGGTCGAGCGGTTCGACGTCCGCCCTGGCGACCGCGTGCTTCAGTTCTCCTCGCCGAGCTTCGACGCCTCGGTCCTGGAGCTGTGCATGGCCTTCGCCGGCGGCGCGGCGCTGGTCGTGCCGCCCCCGGGGCCGCTGCTCGGGGACCACCTGGCCGAGGTCCTGCGCCGCGGCCGCGTCACCCACGCGCTGATCCCGCCGGTCGCGCTGGCCACGGTCGCCGACCCGGACCTGCCGGACTTCCGGCTGCTGATCGTCGGCGGCGACGCCTGCCCACCGGAGCTGGTGCGCAAGTGGGCGCCGGGCCGACAGATGATCAACGCCTACGGCCCCACCGAGTCCACTGTGGTCACCAGCTGGAGCGACCCGCTCACCCCGGCCGGGACCGCGCCGCCGATCGGCCGGCCCATCCCTGGCACCCGGGTGCACCTGCTCGACGACGACCTGGCACCGGTGCCCGACGGAACGCCGGGCGAGCTCTACGTGGCCGGCGTCGGGCTGGCCCGGGGCTACCTCGACCGGCCGGGCCTGACAGCAGGCCGTTTCCTGGCGAACCCGCACGGCGCGCCGGGGGAGCGGATGTACCGCACCGGCGACGTCGTGCGCCGGCGCCAGGACGGCAACCTCGAGTTCGTCGGGCGGGCCGACCACCAGGTCAAGATCCGCGGCCACCGGGTCGAGCCGGGGGAGATCGAGGCGGTCCTCGCCGCCGACCCGACGGTGGGGCAGGCCGTCGTGGTCCCTCGGGAGGACGACGGCCTGCGGCGGCTGGTCGCCTACGTCGTGCCGGCGGGTGAGCAGCGACCCGTGGCGGCGCGGCTGCGGGCCGGGGTGACCCGGACCCTGCCCGCCTACATGGTCCCGGCCGCGTTCGTCGTGCTCGAGAGCTTTCCGCTGTCCCCCAACGGGAAGCTCAACCGGGACGCGCTGCCGGCACCGGTGTTCGGCAGCGTCGCCGACGCCGGGTCGGTCGCCCCGCGCGACGACCGGGAGCGGCTGCTGGCCGAGGTCTGGGCCGAGGTGCTCGGCGTCGCCGAGCTCGGGGTCACCGACGACTTCTTCGCCCTGGGCGGCGACTCCGTCCTGGCCGCCCGGGCCCAGGCCCGGCTCGCCGCGCTCGGGGTCCCGCTGTCCGGCCGGGCCATCTTCGACAACCGCACGGTGGCCGCGCTGGCCCAGGCCATCCCGGCCGTCCCGGCGGCGGCCGAGCCGCTGCCCACCGTGCCACGGGACCGTCCGCTGCCGTTGGCGCCGGTGCAGCGGCGGCTGTGGCTCGAGGAGGTCACCCGGGGCGGCGCGGCCAACAACACCGGCGCCGCGGTGCGCCTGACCGGTCCGCTCGACGAGCACGCCCTGCGCCGGGCGCTGGGCCGGCTGGCCGCGCGGCACGAGGCGCTGCGGACCACGTTCGAGGTCGTCGACGGCCGGCCCCACCAGGTCCTCGGCCCGGACGCCGAGCTGCGGCTGCGCGTCGTCGAGGCCGGCGAGAACGACCTGGACGCCGTGCTCGGCGAGGAGCTCGCCCGCCCCTACGACCTGAGCACCGGGCCGCTGACCCGGGCGCTGCTGGTCCGGCTGGACCCGGGCGAGCACGTCCTGCTGCTGGCCCAGCACCACATCGTGACCGACGGCTGGTCGGTCGCCGTCCTGCTCGAGGAGCTGGCCGCCTGCTACACCGAGGCGGTCGGCGGCCCGCCGGCCCGGCTGGCGCCGCGAGCGCTGGACTATCCCGACTTCGCGGCCTGGCAGGCCGACCGGACCGACGGCCCGGCCGCCGAGGCCGACCTGGCCTACTGGCGTGACCGGCTCGCCGACCTGCCGGTGCTCGACCTGCCCACCGACCGCCCGCGCCCGCACCTGAGGGCTGGTGCGGGCGCGGTGCTCCACCGTCGCCTACCGGCGGACCTCGTCGAGCGGCTGACCACGCTGGGCGCCGCGCACAACGCCACCCTGTTCATGACGCTCACCGCCGCGTTCCAGGCCGTGCTGGCCGGACACGCCGGCCAGCGGGACGTCGCCGTCGGCGCCGTGCGCGCCGGCCGCCCGCGCGCCGAGCTCGAGGACGTCGTGGGCTTCTTCGTCAACACGGTCGTCCTGCGGTCCAGGGTGGAGCCGGGCCAGCGGTTCAGCGAGTTCCTGACCGAGGTCCGGGAGACCGTGCTCGGCGCCTTCGAGCACGACGGCGTCCCGTTCGACCGGGTCGTGGAGGCCCTCGCCCCGCGACGCGACCCGAGCCGGACGGCGCTGGCGCAGGTCGCCGTCGCACTGCACCAGCCGCTGCTGCGCACCCGGGAAGCCGGCGGGCTGGCGCTGGCCGAGCACCACACGCCACGCCCAGCCGCCCGGTTCGACCTGACCGTGGAGTTCTGGCCAGCCGGTGACGACCTCGTGCTCACCGCCGAGTACGACGCCGCCCTGTTCGACGCCGAACGGGTCGAGTCGCTGGTCGCCGACCTGGACCGGCTGCTGCGCGCGGTGGCCGAACGCCCGGACAGTCCGGTCGGGACGCTGGTCGCGCTGGACGGGGCCGGCGAGACGCCCCGGCCGACCGGGGAGACCGTGGAGGAGGCGCCCTACGTTCCGCCGAGGACCCCGGTCGAGGCGACCCTCGTCGCCGTGTTCGCCGAGGTGCTCGGGGCGGTACGGGTCGGGGTGCGGGACAACTTCTTCGCCCTCGGCGGCGACTCGATCCTCAGCATCCAGGTGGTGACCGCGGCCCGCGAACACGGGCTGCTGTTCACCTCGCGCGACGTGTTCGCTTACCAGACGGTCGCCGAGCTGGCGCCGCACGCCCGCCCCGTGCACGGCGGCGAGGTCGAGCACGGCCCGGTCGAGGGGCCGGCGCCGCTGACCCCCATCCAGCGCTGGTTCCTCGACGGCCACACGGTGCACCCGGAGTGGTTCCACCAGTCCTGCCCGGTCGACCTGGGCATGCCGGTCGACCCGGCCGCGCTGACCGCCGCTGTCCGCGCGCTGACCGAGCACCACGACGCGCTGCGGATGCGGTTCACCGGCGACGTGGGCTGGCGCCAGGAGAACGCGCCGTCCGGACAGGACGGTGCGGTCGCCGGGCACGGTCCGCTGTTCGACGCGCGGATCATCGGCGAGCGCGGGGTGCGTCTGCGGGCCCACCACCTGGTCGTGGACGGCGTGTCCTGGCGCGTGCTGGCCGAGGACCTGCGCACCGCCCACCGGCAGGCCGCCGCCGGGGTGCGGATCGCGCTGCCCCCGCGCACCACCGCGTTCCGCGACTGGGCGCACCGGCTCGCCGAGCACACCCGCTCCGGCGGCTTCGCCGGCGAGCACGGCTACTGGGCCGAGATCGCCCGGGAGGACGGTGCCGTCCCGCAGGACCGCGCCGGCGCCAACACCACGGCCTCCGAGCGGTCGGTCACCGTGGCGCTGGACCCCGAGGCGACCTCGGCACTGCTGCGCGACGTCCCCCGCCTGTTCCGCACGGAGGTCAACGACGTCCTGCTCACCGCCCTGGCCGCCGCGCTGTGCTCCTGGGCCGGGCGGGACCGGGTGCTCGTCCACCTGGAGGGCCACGGCCGGGAGGAGCTGTTCGACGGGGTCGACCTGTCCCGCACCGTGGGCTGGTTCACCACGCTGTTCCCGGTCGTGCTCACCGAGCCCGGCACCGAGTGGGGGACCGCGCTCGCCGCGACCGCGGCCCGGCAGCGCGCGGTGCCCACCCGAGGGCTCGGCTACGGCGCGCTGCGCTGGCTTGGCGCGGCCGGCGAGCCCGACAACCGGCTGGCGACCGAGGTGGCGGTCAGCTTCAACTACCTCGGGCGGTTCGCGGCCAACACCGGCGAGCTGGAGCTGGCCGCCCACCCGGACGCGCCCCGGGCCCACCTGATGGACGTGGTGGGCCGGGTACAGCAGGACCGGCTGCAGCTCACCTGGCACTACAGCGTGAACCGGCACGACAAGGCGACGGTCGCGGGGCTGGCCGCGACGATGGCCGACACCCTGCGCCGCATCGCGGCGCGGTGCGCGCGACCACGGGCGGTCGTCCGCACCCCGGCGGAGTTCCCGCTGGTGCGGCTCGACCAGGCCACGGTGAACCGGTTGGCCACGCCGGAGGTCGCCGAGATCCTGCCGCTGACCCCCATGCAGGCGGCGATGGTGTTCCACAGCCTCTCCCAGGACGGCAGGGGTGCCTACTTCCAGCAGACCTCGTTCGTCCTCGAGGGCGTGACCGACCCGGAGCGGTTGGCCGACGCGTGGCGGCTGGTGGTCGACCGCACGCCGGCCCTGCGGGCCTCGGTGGTCTGGGCGGACGTGCCCGAGCCGGTGCAGCTGGTGACCGAGCGGGTCACGCCGCCGGTGCGGCTGCTGGACTGGACCGGGCAGGACCGCGCCACGCGGCTGGCCGAGCTGCTGGCCCACGACCGCGCCGAGGGTGTGGACCTGTCCCGGCCGCCGCTGATGCGGGTGACGATCGCCCGGCTGTCGGACACCGCGGTCCAGGTGCTCTGGACCTTCCACCACGTGCTGCTGGACGGCTGGAGCGCCTTCCACGTCCTGGCCGACGTCGCCGCGGTCCACGCCGGTGAGCAGCTGCCGGACCGGCCGCCGTTCAGCGACTACCTGCGCCACGTGTCCGGCCAGGACCGTGCGGCCGCCGAACACCACTGGCGCGGGGTGCTGGCCGGGATCGAGGCGCCAACGCCGCTGCCCTACGACCGGCCGCGGTCCACGGCGACCGAGGTGAGCACCTCCGCCCGCCTGGAGTGCGCGCTGTCCGACGAGGACACCGCGGCGCTGTACGCCTTCGCCAGGGCGAACCGGGTCACGCCGGGTGCGGTGGTGCAGGGGGCGTGGGCATTGCTGCTGGCCCGCTACAGCGGCCAGCGCAGGGTGTGCTTCGGATCCACTGTCGCCGGCCGCCCAGCGGACCTGCCGGGCGTGGACGCGATGGTCGGGATGTTCGTCAACACGGTGCCGGTGGTCGCGACGGTCGACGGCGCGACGCCGGTCGGGCGGTGGCTGCGCGAGCTGCAGGACGCGCAGGTCGCCGCGCGGGCCTTCGAGCACACGCCGCTCACGGCCATCCAGGCCTGGAGCGAGGTGCCCGCCGGGGTGGACCTGCTCGACAGCGCGGTGATCTTCGAGAACTACCCGGTCACCGAGATGAACGGGCTGCGCATCGGCGAGCTGGCCGCGGTCGAGAGCACCACCTTCCCGCTCAGCGTCACCGTCTACCCGAAGGACCGGCTCTCGCTGCTGGTGGGCTACGAGCCGGCGCTGTTCGACGCCGGCACCGTCCGCACGCTCGCCGAGCACCTCACGCACCTGCTGCGGGAGCTGCCGGTCGACCCCGGGCGGCCGGTCTCGGCGGTGCCCGCGCTCACCCCGGCCGAGCGGGCGAGGGTGTTGGCCGACTGGAACGACACCGCCACCGCGGTGCCGGACACCACGCTGGTGGCGCTGCTCGCCGAACAGGCGGCCCGCACCCCCGGGGCCACCGCGGTCGTCGCCGACGCCCGCACGCTCACCTTCGCCGAGCTGCACGCACACGCGAACCGCCTGGCCCGGCGGTTGGTCGCCGAGGGCGCCGGTCGCGGGCGGGTGGTCGCCGTGGCGCTGCCGCGCTCGGCCGAGCTGGTGGTGGCGCTGCTGGCCGTGCTCAAGGCCGGTGCGGCCTACCTGCCGGTCGACCCGGACCTGCCGAGGGAGCGCGTCGAGTTCCTGGTTGCCGACGCCGACGCGGCGGCCGTGCTCGACGACCCCGCGGCGATCCTGGCCGACGGCGGTGACGACACGCCACCCGAGGTGACCGTCGGCCCGGACGACGCCGCGTACGTGATCTACACGTCCGGATCCACCGGCCGGCCCAAGGGCGTCGTCGTCCCGCACGCCGGGGTGGTGAACCGCCTCCTGTGGACCCAGCACCGGTTCGGGCTGACCGACCGGGACCGGGTGCTGCAGAAGACCCCGGCGAGCTTCGACGTGTCGGTCTGGGAGTTCTTCTGGCCGCTGGTCACCGGCGCCACGCTGGTCGTCGCCCGGCCGGACGGGCACCGCGACCCCGGGTACCTGGCCGAGCTGATCGCCCGCCAGCACGTCACCACCGTCCACTTCGTCCCGTCGATGCTGCGTGCCTTCCTCGCTCACGCCGACCTGAGCCGGTGCGTGGGGCTGCGGCGGGTGCTGTGCAGCGGCGAGGCGCTGCCGCCGGACCTGGCCGCGGAGTACCACGCCGCGCTGGACGCCGAGCTGCACAACCTGTACGGCCCCACCGAGGCGTCGATCGACGTCACCCACTGGCACTGCCAGCCGGGGGAGCCGACCGTCCCCATTGGACGGCCGGTGTGGAACACGCGGCTCTACGTGCTGGACGAGGACCTGAACCCGCTCCCGCCCGGCGCAACGGGCGAGCTGTACCTCGCCGGCGTCCAGCTGGCCCGGGGCTACCTGAACCGGCCGGGCCTGACCGCCGGGCGGTTCGTGGCCGACCCGTTCGGGCCACCGGGCACCCGCATGTACCGCACCGGAGACCTGGCGCGGTGGACCGGCGAGGGTGCGGTCGAGTACCGGGGCCGGGCCGACGACCAGGTGAAGATCCGCGGGTTCCGGATCGAGCCGGGTGAGGTGGCCGCGGTGCTGGCCGGCCAGCCCGGCGTCGCCGAGGCCGCCGTGATCGCCCGCGACGGCAGGCTCCTCGCCTACGTCACGCCCGGCACCGCCGACGCCACCACCCTGTGGGCCGCGGCCGCGGCCGCGCTGCCCGAGCACATGGTCCCCTCGGCGATCGTCCCGCTGGACGCGCTGCCGCTCACCACGAGCGGCAAGCTCGACCGGCGCGCGCTGCCCGACCCCGGGCACGTCCCCCCGGTCGTCGAGTACGTCCCGCCGGCCACGGCGACCGAGCAGGCCGTCGCCGACATCTGGGCGGAGGTCCTGGACCTGCCCCGGGTCGGGGTCGACCACAGCTTCTTCGTCCTCGGCGGCGACTCGCTGTCGAGCCTGCGGGTGACAGCCCAGGTCAACGCCGCGTTCTCGCTCGAGCTGACCCCCCGTGACGTCCTCGCCGCCCGCACGGTCCGCGCGCTCGCCGATCTGGTCGAGGAACGCGTGCTGGACCAGCTCGAAGCCCTCGCCCTCAGCGACGACCGCTGAAACCCCGTGACCGGAGGAAGAGCTCCCCGATGACCTCGTCCCGACAGCACCGCATCGACTCGCTGCCCGAGCACCTGCGGGCCAAGCTGGCGGAGCGGCTGGCCGGCCGCTCCGCCCCCGAACCCACCGCAGCCATCACCCCGGCACCGCGCGGCGGGCCGCTGCCGCTGTCCTCGGCCCAGCAGCGGCTGTGGTTCGCCAGCGAGTTCACCCCGGGCGGCACCGACTACAACAGCGGCGTGGCCCTGCGGCTGACCGGTGAGCTGCGGGTGCCGGCGCTCGCGGCGGCGGTGGCGGCGCTGCCGCGCCGGCACGAGTCGCTGCGGACCACGTTCGACGAGGCCGACGGGCGGCCGGTCCAGGTCGTGCACACCGACGCCGACACCGAGCTGCCGGTCCGCGAGTGCGCCGAGCAGGAGCTGGCCGCGCTGCTCGACGCGGAGTTCGCCCGGCCGTTCGACCTGCACCGCGGTCCGCTGTTCCGGGCGCTGCTGGTCCGCCTCGCACCGCGCGACCACGTGCTGCTGCTCACCGCCCACCACATCGTCGTCGACGGATGGTCGCTGCGGGTGCTGCTCGCCGAGCTGGCCGCCGGCTACGCGGGCGCCACCCCCGCGGCCCCGGCACTCCAGTACGCCGACTACGCGGTCTGGCAGCAGGACCGGCTGGCCGGCCCGGCGATGACCGGGCACATGGACTACTGGCGCCGGGTGCTCGACGGCGCCGACCCGCTCGACCTGCCCACCGACCGGCCCCGCCCCGCGATGCGCTCGACGCGGGGTGCGGCCCACGAGTTCACGGTGCCCGGGGTGCTCGCCTCGCGTCTCACGCACGTGGCGAGCACCTGCGACACGACGCTGTTCACCACCCTGACAGCGGCCTGCGCGGTCCTGCTGGCGCGCTACAGCGGCCAGCGGGACGTGTCGCTGGGCACCGTGACCTCGGGGCGGACCCGGCCCGAGCTGGACGGGGTCGTCGGGTTCTTCGTCAACACGGTCGTCCTGCGCCCGGCGGTGGACCAGGAGCTGACGTTCACCGAGTTCCTCCGCGGGGTGGCGAGCGACTCGCTCGAGGCGTTCAGCCACGACGAGGTGCCGTTCGACCGGCTGGTCGAGGCGGTCGGGGCGCCCCGCGACCCCAGCCGCAACCCGCTGTTCGACGTGCTGGTGACCCTGCAGAACGAGCGGCGCGGGCTGCCCGCGTTCCCCGGCCTGCGGGTCGAGGAGGTCACCCTGCGGCGCGACACCGCCAACTTCGACCTCAGCTTCGACTTCACCGAGCACACCGACCGCGTCGACTGCCTGCTGGAGTACAGCACCGACCTGTTCGACGCCGACACCGTCGAGCGGCTGGCTCGCCACCTGGTCGCCCTGCTCGACGCGGTCACCACCGCCCCCGACCGCCCGCTGTCTACTGTGGAGTGGCTGGCCGGGTCGGAGCGGGAGACGGTCCTGGAGACCTGGAACGACACCGCGCACGAGGTCCCGGCCACGACCTACCCGGCCCTGTTCGCCGCCCAGGCCGCCCGGACCCCCGACCGGCTCGCGTTGGTCTGCGGGGACGAGCGGCTGACCTTCGCCGAGCTGGACCGCCGGGCCAACCGGCTGGCCCACCGGCTCCTCGCCGCCGGCGCCGGGCCGGAGCGCGTGGTGGCCGTCGCCCTGCCGCGCCGGGCCGAGGCCGTCGTGGCGCAGCTGGCCGTGCTCAAGGCCGGCGCGGTCTACCTCGCCGTCGATCCGGCCCTGCCCGAGCGCCGCCGCGCCCAGCTCGTCGAGGACTCCGGCGCGGTGCTCGTCGTGGACGGTCCACTCGAGACCGACGGCCTGCCGGACACCCCGCCCGCACACGGTCCCCGGCCGGACAACGCCGCCTACGTCGTCTACACCTCCGGCTCCACCGGCCGCCCCAAGGGTGTGCAGGTCGAGCACCGGCAGCTGGTGAACCTGCTGCACAACCACCGGGCCGACTTCGTCGCCGCGGCCGGCGGCGGCCCGCTGCGGGTCGCGCTCTCGGCGGTGTTCTCGTTCGACACCTCGTGGGAGGGCCCGGTCCTGATGGCCGACGGCCACGAGCTGCACCTGCTCACCGACGAGGTCCGGCTCGACCCCGAGGCGCTCGTCGACTACGTGGTGACCCACCGGATCGACTTCCTCGACCTGACCCCGTCCTACCTGCGCCGGCTGCTGCCGGCCGGGCTGCTCACCGACTCCCGGCACCGGCCGGCCGTGCTGATGCTCGGCGGCGAGGCGCTGGACGTGCCGCTCTGGCGTGAGCTGGCCACGCTGCCGGACACCGCCGTCTACAACTTCTACGGCCCGACCGAGGTCACCGTGGACGCGCTCTCGGCGCGGGTGGCGGGGGAGCGACCGGTCATCGGCCGTCCACTGTGGAACTTGCGGGCGTACGTGCTCGACGAGCGGCTGCGGCCGGTGCCGACCGGCGTGCCGGGCGAGCTGTACCTCGCCGGCGCCCAGGTGGCCCGCGGCTACCTGGACCGGCCCGGGCTGACCGCCAGCAGGTTCGTCGCCGACCCGTTCGGGCCGGCCGGGACCAGGATGTACCGGACCGGCGACGTCGTCCGTTGGCTGCCGGACGGCACCGTGCAGTACCTGGGCCGCGCCGACGACCAGGTGAAGATCCGCGGGTTCCGCATCGAGCCCGGCGAGGTCGAGGCGGCGTTGCTGGGCTGCGCGGGTGTCGGCGAGGCCTGCGTGGTGGCCAGGGGCGGGGACGGTGCCGAGGGCGGGCACCGCAGGCTGGTCGGCTACGTCGTGCCGGCCGCCGGGCAGAGCCCCACCCCGGCCGGGCTGCGGGCCGAGCTGAAGCGGGTGCTGCCCGACTACCTCGTGCCCGCGGCGTTCGTCGTGCTCGAGCGGCTGCCGCTGACCCCGAGCGGGAAGGTCGACCGGCGGGCCCTGCCCGCACCGGAGACCGGCGTGGACGTCGACAGCGCCTACCAGGCGCCGCGGGGAGAGACCGAGGAGCGCCTCGCGGCGCTGTGGGCCGAGGTGCTCGGCGCCGAGCGGGTCGGGGCCAACGACAACTTCTTCGGCCTCGGCGGCGACTCGATCCTCAGCATCCAGCTGGTCTCCCGTGCCCGCCAGGCCGGCCTGCGGTTCACCTCCCGCGACGTGTTCGCCAACCAGACCGTCGCCGAGCTGGCCACGGTCGTCACCACGGCCGAACCCGCCGCTGCCGCCGCGCCGGCACCGGTGGGCCCGGCGCCGCTGACCCCCATCCAGTCCTGGTTCTTCGCCACCCACGGCGACCGCCAACACTTCACGATGTCGCTGCTGGTGGAGCTGACCGACGAGGTGGACCACGCCGCGCTGCGCACCGCGCTCGCGGCCGTCGTCGCCCACCACGACGCCCTGCGCACCCGGTTCCACCGCGACGGTGAGAGCTGGCGGCAGGAACCGGGGGACGCCTCCCTGGACGTCGAGGCAGTCGACCTGGAGACCGTCGACCTCGCCAGCGTCGCCGAGGTCGACGTCGCGGCCCGCGTCGCTTCCGCCGCCCGGGCGGCGCGGGTCGCGCTGGACCTCGCCGCGGGCCGGGTCCTGCGGGCACTCCTGTTCGACCTCGGGCCGGGGCGCCAGGCCCGCCTGCTGCTCGTCGCGCACCACCTGGTGGTGGACGGGGTGTCCTGGCGCGTGCTGACCGAGGACCTGCGCACCGCCTACCGCCAGGCGGCCGCGGGCCGGCCGGTGCGGCTGACCCCGGTCGGCACCGACTACGGCACGTGGGCCCACCGCCTGGCCGAGCACGTCGCGACCGGCGGGTTCGACGACGACCTGCCGTACTGGACGGCCGTGCCCGAGCCCGCACCGCTGCCCGCCGACCACGACGGCGAGGCCACGGCCGGAACCGCCCGGTCGCTGACCGTCCGGCTCGACCGCGACACGACGGCGGCACTGCTGCGGCTGGCCGAGGAGCGCTACCGCGCCCACGCCGACGACGTGCTGCTGACCGCGCTCGGCCGGGTGCTCGGCGACTGGACCGGGCGGGACACCGTCGCGGTCACCCTCGAGGGCCACGGCCGCGAGGACGTCGTCGGGGGAGTGGACCTGTCCCGCACGGTCGGCTGGTTCACCACCCAGTACCCGCTCACGCTCGACCTGCCGGCCGGCGGCTGGGACGCCGCGCTCAAGGCGGTCAAGGAGCAGGTCCGCGCCGTGCCCCGGCGCGGGATGAGCTTCGAGGCGCTGCGGTACCTGCGGCCGGGCAGCGGGCTTTCCGCGCCGCTGCCGCCGGTCTGCGTGAACTACCACGGCCGCTGGGAGGACGACGCGGGCGAGGTGTTCCGCACCCGCCACGAGCCGACCGGAGCCGAGGTGGACCCCGCGGCGCCGCTGGACTTCCCGCTCGAGGTCAACGGCCTCGTCCAGGGCGGTGAGCTGGTCCTGGCCTGGCAGTACTCCACCGCGCGACACGACGAGGCGACCGTGCGGGGCCTGGCCGAGGCGACCACCGCCGCGCTGCGGGAGATCGCCGAGCACTGCGCGGCACCCGGGGCCGGCGGACGCACCCCCTCGGACTTCCCGCTGGCGCGCCTGACCCAGGAGCAGGTGGACGCGATCGCCGGGGACGGCACCGACGTCGTCGACGTCTACCCGCTCACCCCGCTGCAGGCCGGCATGCTCTTCCACAGCCTGGTCGACCCGGACAGCGGCGCCTATGTGGACCAGGTGCGGCTGGTCCTCGACGGCGTTCCCGACCCGGAGGTGCTCGCCGAGGCCTTCCGCCAGACCGTCGAGCGCAACCCCGTGCTGCGCACGAGCCTGGTCTGGGACGGGGTGCCCGGTGACCTCCCCGAGCCGGTGCAGGTCGTACACCGCCGCGTCGACCTGCCGGTCGTCCACCACGACCTGCGGGGCCGCCCGGAGCACGAGCTGGAGGAGCTGGTCGCGCGGGACCGCGCCGAGCGCCTGGACCCCGGGCGGGCGCCGCTGACCAGGCTGGTGATCGTGCGGACCGGCGAGGACCGGGTCGTGTTGCTCTGGTCGACCCACCACGTCCTGCTCGACGGGTGGAGCACCGGACAGGTGTTCGCCGAGGTCTGTGCCCGGCATGCGGCGATCGGCCGCGGCGTCCCCGCCACCGTGCCGGCGCGGCGTCCGTTCCGCGACTACCTGGGCTGGCTCGCGGAGCAGGACACCGAGGCCGCCGACGCCTACTGGCGGTCGGTGCTCGCCGGGTTCGACGCCCCGGTCGCCGTCCCCTACGACCGCCAGCCCACGCAGGCCCACCGCACCGAGTCGAGCGCCTCGGTCCGCGCCGAGCTGGACCCCGCGGCGACCAGCACCCTGCGTGCCGCCGCCCAGCGCGCCGGGCTGACCGTGAACACCGTCGTGCAGGGCGCGTGGGCGCTGCTGCTGTCGCGCTGGGCGGGCACCGACGACGTGGTGTTCGGCAGCACGGTCTCCGGCCGGCCCGCGGAGCTGCCCGGCGTCGAGGCCATGGTCGGCATGTTCATCAACACGGTCCCGACCCGGGTCGCCGTCGACCCCCACCGTGCCGCGGAGCCGTGGCTGCGGGAACTCCAGGCCGCGCAGAGCGAGTCGCGCCGGCACGACTTCCTGGCGCTGACCCGCGTGCAGTCCCACGCCGACCTGGCACCGGGCGCGGCGCTGTTCGACAGCGTCGTGGTGTTCGAGAACTACCCGTTCGAGGACGCGTCCACAGCGGACGGACTGCGGGTGGCCGGGGTGCACACGGTCGACACCACCAACCTGCCGCTCACCCTGTCGGTGAACCTGGACGAGCGGGTGCGGTTCGAGCTGGCCTACGACCCGGCACTGCTCGACCCCGCCACCGCGCGCCGCGCGACGGACTGGCTGCTGGCACTGGTCGCCGGGATCGCGCAGGACCCCGCCCGGCCGCTCGGCGAGCTGCCCTGGCTGTCCACCGCGGACCGGGAGCTGGTCCTGCCGCCGCCCGGGCACGGCGCGTTCACCGCCGGACCGCTGTTCCACCAGGTGGTCCGGCACCGGGCCACGCTCACGCCCGACGCCACCGCGCTCGTCTGCGGCGCCTCCCGGCTGACCTTCGCCGAGCTGGAGGCCACCGCCAGCCGGCTCGCCCACCGGCTGCTCGAGCAGGGCGCCGGCCCCGACCGCGTCGTCGGGCTCCGGCTGCCCCGCTCGGTGGACTTCGTCGTCGCGATGCTGGGCGTGCTGAAGTCGGGTGCGGCCTACCTGCCGATGGACCCGGGGCTGCCTGCCGACCGCGTCGAGTTCATCCTCGCCGACGCCCGGCCGGTGCTCGTGCTCGACGAGCTGGGTGACCTGTCCGGATACCCGGCGCAGGACCCCGGCGTCCCGGTACGGCCCGAGCACGCCGCGTACGTGATCTACACCTCCGGCTCCACCGGCCGGCCCAAGGGCGTCGTCGTCGACCACGCGAACCTGGCCGCGCTGCACCACGACCACCGGCACGACCTCATCGACACCCTGCCCACGCCGCAGCGGTTCGCGCTGACCGCGGCGTTCTCGTTCGACACCTCGCTGGAGGGCCCGCTGTTCCTGGCCGAGGGCCACGAGCTGCACGTGATCGACGAGGAGCTGCGCCTGGACCCGCCCGCGCTGGTGGAGTACTTCCGCCGCAACCGGATCACCGCCGTCGACCTCACGCCGACCTACGCCACCCAGCTCATGGCCGCCGGGCTGGCCGACGCCGGCGTCGGCCTGATCATGATCGGCGGCGAGGCGGCGACCGACACCCTCTGGCGGGCGCTCGCGGAGCGCCCGGACCTGACCGCGATCAACTACTACGGGCCGACCGAGGTCACCGTGGACGCCACGGTCCGGGTGGTCACCCCGGGCAGCCGTCCGCTGATCGGCGCTCCGATGTCGACGGTGCGGGGCTATGTCCTGGACCCGGAGCTGCGGCCGGTGCCGGTGGGCGTGCCGGGCGAGCTGTACCTGGCCGGCCCGCAGGTCGCGCGGGGCTACCTGAACCGGCCGGGGCTGACCGCGAGCAGGTTCGTCGCCGACCCGTTCGGCGCACCCGGCACGCGCATGTACCGGACCGGCGACCGGGTCCGGTGGACCGACGAGGGCGACCTGGACTACCTCGGCCGGGCCGACGACCAGGTCAAGATCCGCGGCCACCGGGTCGAGCCCGGTGAGGTCGCCGCCGTGCTGCGGGACCTGCCCGGTGTGCGCGACGCGGCGGTCGTCGCGCGGGACGACGGCACCGGCGTCCGGCTCGTCGCCTACCTCGTCGGCACGACCGAGGACCCCCGTACGGCGCTCGCCGGGGTCCTGCCGGACTACCTGGTGCCGGCAGCGTTCGTCACGCTCGACGAGCTCCCGCTGACCACCAGCGGCAAGCTGGACCGCCGGGCGCTGCCCGCCCCGGACCTGCGTGCCGAGGCGGACACGTTCGTCGCGCCGCGCAGCGAGGCCGAGCGGGTCGTCGCCGCCACCTGGACCGACGTGCTCGGCGTCGAGCGGGTCGGGGCGCACGACAACTTCTTCGCTCTGGGCGGCGACTCGATCCTCAGCATCCGGGTCGTGTCGCGGCTGCGTGCGGCGTTCGGCACCCAGATCTCCCCGCGGGCGGTGTTCGAGCACCCGACGGTCGCCGCGCTCGCCGCGGCGGTTCCCGGTGGTGACACCGCCCCGATCCCGGCGGCGGCCGGCACCGGCCCGGCGCCGATGTCCTTCGCCCAGCAGCGGCTGTGGTTCCTCGACCAGTTCGAGGAGAACGGCACCGAGTACGTCTCGCCGACCACGCTGCGGCTCACCGGCGACCTGGACGTCGAGGCGCTGACCGCCGCGCTCACCGGGCTGGTCGCCCGGCACGAGTCGCTGCGCACCACGTTCGACGAGGTCGACGGCCGAGGCGTGCAGGTCGTCCACGACCCGACCCCGGCGAACCTGGTGCTGGTCGACCTCGCCGGCGACCCGGCGCGGCTGGACGAGATGCTGGCCGCCGAGTGCGCCCGCCCGTTCGACCTGCGCACCGGACCGCTGCTGCGCACGACGCTGGTCCGGCTCGCTCCGCGCGAGCACGTGCTCGTCCTGGCGCTGCACCACATCGTCACCGACGGCTGGTCCACCTCCGTGCTGACCGAGGACCTCGCCGCCCTGTACCGCGGCGCGGAGCCGGCGCCGGTCCCGTTGCGCTACCGGGACTTCGCCGCCTGGCAGCGGGAGTGGGCGGCGGGACAGGACGCGGCCAGGAGCCTGGACCACTGGCGCGACGCCCTGGCCGGTGTCGAGCCGCTCGACCTGCCCACCGACCGGCCCCGCCCGGCCGTGCGCACGAGCGCGGGAGCCGTGCACCGGTTCACCCTGCCGGCGGCCGAGACCGCGGCGCTGGTGGAGCTCGGCCGGCGCCGGGACAGCACGCTGTTCATGACGCTGCTCGCCGCCTGCCAGGTCCTGCTCGCCCGCTACAGCGGCCAGCAGGACATCGCGGTGGGCACCGTCACCGCCGGCCGCGACCGGGCCGAGCTGGACCGGCTGGTCGGGTTCTTCGTCAACACGGTCGTGGTCCGCGAGACCGTCGAGGAGGCCGAGTCCTTCGCCGAGCTGCTGGCGCGGGTACGGGCCACCGTGCTGGCCGCGTTCGCCCACCAGGACGTGCCGTTCGAGCGGGTCGTCGACGCGCTGGCGCCCGAGCGCGACCCCAGCCGCAACCCGCTGTTCGACGTGATGGTCCTGCTGCAGAACACACCCGAGGAGCTGCCCGACCTGCCAGGGCTCGAGGTCACCGAGGTCACCGCGCCCGTGGTGACCTCCACCCACGACCTCACCTTCGAGTTCCAGCAGTCCGGGGACGAGCTGCTCGCCGGGATCGAGTACAACCCCGACCTGTTCGACGCGGACACCGTCGACCGCCTCGGCCACCACCTGCGAGTGCTGCTGGCCGCGGTCGCCACGGCGCCGGACCGGCCGCTCTCGGCCGTCGACCTCACCGACGCCGCCGAGCGGGACCTGGTGCTCCAGACCTGGCAGGGCGGCGACCTGACCCGGCAGTTGCCGGCGCTGCCGCGGGTGTTCGCCGCCCAGGCCGCCAGCACCCCGCACGCGGTGGCCGTGGTGTGCGGCTCGGACTCGCGCACGTTCGCCCAGGTGGACGCGGAGGCCAACCGACTCGCCCGCTGGCTGCTCGCGCGGGGCGCCGGGCCGGAGCGGCTCGTCGCGCTGCGCCTGCCGCGCTCGGTCGACTTCGTCGTCGCGATGCTCGGCGTGCTCAGGTCGGGCGCCGGGTACGTGCCGATCGACCCCGGGCTCCCGGCCGACCGGGTGGCCTTCCTGCTGGCCGACACCGACCCCGTGGTGGTGCTCGACGAGATCCCCGACACCGGCGACCTGCCGGCTACCGACCCCGGGGTGGTCCCGCACCCGGCGCACCGCGCCTACGTCATCCACACCTCCGGGTCCACCGGCGTGCCCAAGGGCGTCGAGGTCGACCACGCCAACCTGGCCGCGCTCTATCACGACCACCTGGTCGACCTGATCGCCCCGCTGCGGGGGCGGCAGCGGTTCGCGGTGACCGCCTCGTTCTCCTTCGACACCTCGCTGGAGGGGCTGCTGTTCCTGGCCGCCGGCCACGAGCTGCACGTGATCGACGAGGACCTGCGCCTGGACCCGCCCGCGCTCGTGGACTACCTCCGCGAGGCCGGGATCACCGCCGTCGACCTGACCCCCAGCTACGCCACCCAGCTCATGGCCGCGGGCCTCGCGGACTCCGGCGTCGAGCTGGTCACCTTCGGCGGCGAGGCGGCGGGCGAGGCGCTCTGGCGGGAGCTCGCCGAGCGGCCGGACCTGACCGCGATCAACTACTACGGGCCGACCGAGGTCACCGTGGACGCCACGGTGCGCAGGGTGACGCCGGGCAGCCGTCCGCTGATCGGCCGTCCACTGAGGACGGTTCGGGCCTACGTACTGGACGGGGAGCTGCGGCCGGTGCCGGTGGGCGTGCCGGGTGAGCTGTACCTGGCCGGCCCGCAGGTGGCCCGCGGCTACCTCGGTCGCCCGGGGCTGACCGCACGGCGGTTCCTGGCCGACCCGTTCGGCGCGCCCGGCACTCGAATGTACCGGACCGGGGACCGGGTCCGGTGGACGGTGGACGGCGACCTGGACTACCTCGGCCGGGCCGACGACCAGGTCAAGATCCGCGGCCACCGGGTGGAGCCCGGCGAGGTCGCGGCGGCCCTGCTCGCCCACCCGGACGTGCGGGAGGCCGTCGTCGTGCCCCGCGCGGCCGGCGACCACCTGCGGCTGGTCGGCTACGTCGTCGGCGGCGACCCCGCCGAGCTGACCGAGCACCTGCGCGCCACGCTGCCCGACTACCTGGTGCCGGCCGCGCTCGTGCCGCTGGCGGCCCTGCCCACCACCCCCAACGGCAAGGTCGACCACCGGGCGCTGCCCGAGCCGCCGGCCCCGGCGGAGGCCGGCTTCGTCGAGCCGACACCGGGGACCGCCGGCGAGTTGGCCGCGATCTGGGCGAGCGCGCTGGGTGTGGCGCGGGTCGGCGCGCACGACAACTTCTTCGCCCTCGGCGGCGACTCGATCCTGAGCATGCAGGTCGTGTCCGCCGCCCGCGAGGCCGGGATCCGGTTCACCGCCAAGGACATCTTCCTGCGGCAGACCGTCGCCGACCTCGCGCTGGTCGCCACCCGGGAGACGACCCGGGCACAGCCCACCGACCAGGCCGGCCCGGCGCCGCTCACCCCGATCCAGCGCTGGTTCCTCGACACCCACCCGCCCGAGCACCGCGACCACTACGCGATGTCGATGACCGTGGGGCTCTCCCCGGACGTCGACGTCGAACGGCTGCGCCGGGCGCTGGCCGCCCTGGTCGACCAGCACCCGGCGCTGCGGACCCGGTTCACCGACAGCACCCAGGAGCCCGGCGCCGGCGGCGACGTCCTGACCGTCGAGGAGGCGGCGGAGGAGGAGCGCGACCGGATCGCCCGCGCCGCCCAGGCGTCGCTTCGCCCCGCGCGGGGCGAGGTGCTGCGCGCGGTCCTGTTCGCCGGCGCCGACCCCGTGCTGTTCCTGACCGCACACCACCTCGTCGTCGACGCGGTGTCCTGGCGGGTGCTGCTGGCCGACCTGGAACGCGCCTACGCCGACCCGTCGGCACTCGGTCCCCGAACCGTCTCTTTCGGACAGTGGGCCCGGCTGCTGGGCGAGCACGTGCGCTCCGGCGGGTTCGACGCCGACCTGCCGCACTGGCGTGCCGTGCCCGCCGCGCCGCCGCTCCCGCTGGACCGGCCCGACGGGGACAACACCATCGCCACCGCCCGCACGGTCAGCACCGTGCTGAGCGCCGAGGAGACCGACGCGCTGCTGCGCCGGGTGCCCGAGGCCTACCGCACCCAGGTCAACGACGTGCTGCTGGCCGCGATCGGCCGGGCGCTTGCCGAGTGGACCGGAGGGCCGCGCGTCCTGCTCACCCTGGAGGGGCACGGCCGCGAGGACGTGCTCGACGGCCTGGACACCAGCCGCACGGTGGGCTGGTTCACCAGCCAGTTCCCGGTCGCCCTGGAGGTGCCCGAGGCCGACTGGGGCACGACGCTGAAGTCGGTCAAGGAGGCGCTGCGCGCGGTGCCGCACCGCGGCATGAGCTTCGAGGCGTTGCGCTACCTGCGCCCCGACGCCGGGCTCGAGGACGTGCCGGAGCCGCAGGTCTGTGTGAACTACCTCGGCCGCTTCGACGCCGGCGACGCCGAGGACGGCCTGCTGCGCGGTACCGCCGAGCCGCTCGGGCAGGACATCGGCTCGGACACCCGGCGCGGCCACCTGCTCGACATCACCGCCGCGGTCGAGGACGGCCGCCTGCGGGTGGAGTGGGAGTACTCGGGCGAGCTGCACGACGAGCCGACCGTGCTGGCGCTGGCCGAGCGGGCCCGCGGCGCCCTGCTGGAGATCACCGCCCACTGCGCCGAGCACGGCGGCCGGACGCCGTCGGACTTCCCGCTCGCCCGGCTCACCCAGTCCGAAGTGGACCGTCTGGTCGGGGACGGCCGGGACGTCGAGGACGTCTACCCGCTCACCCCGATGCAGGCGGGCATGCTGTTCCACAGCCTGGCCAACGACACCGGCGAGGCCGGCGCGTACGTGACCCAGACCCGCGTCCGGCTCGACGGCGTGGACGACCCGCGCCTGCTCGGTACGGCCTGGCAGCGGGTGGTGGACCGGACCCCGATCCTGCGCACCGAGTTCGTCTGGCGCGGCGTCGGCACGCCGGTGCAGGTCGTGCGCCGGGACGTGGCAGTGCCCGTGGAGTACCGGGCCATCTCGGCGCAGGACCTGACCGCCGACCTCGACCCCGCGAGCGCGCCGCTCATGCGCCTGGTGGTCGAGCCGGCCGGGCCTGGCGCCGTCGACCTCCTGTGGACCTGCCACCACCTGCTGCTCGACGGCTGGAGCACCTCCCAGGTCTTCGCCGACGTGCTCGCCGAGTACGCCGCGCTGGCCACCGGCCGCCCGGCCGCGGGACCGGCCCGGCGGCCCTTCCGCGACTACCTCGCCTGGCTCGCCGAGCAGGACGTGGCGGCCGCCGAGCGGCACTGGCGCGAGGTCCTCGCCGGGATCACCGAGCGGACCCCGCTGCCGTTCGACCGGGCGCCGGTCGCCGCGCACCGCACCGAGACCTCCGCCGCCGTGGCGCTCTCGCTGCCCGCCCGCGACCTCGAGCGGACCGCACGCGAGCACGGGCTGACGGTCAACACCCTGGTGCAGGGCGCCTGGGCGCTGCTGCTCGCCCGGCACAGCGGGGAACGCGACGTCGTGTTCGGCACGACCGTGTCCGGCCGCCCCGGTGACCTGCCGGGTGTCGAGTCGATCGTCGGCATGTTCATCAACACCGTGCCCACCCGCGTCCGCGTCGAGCCGGGCGCGGCGCTGCCGGAGTGGCTGCGTGCGCTGCAGGAGGCGCAGGCCGAGTCCCGCCGGTACGACTTCCTGTCGCTCTCGCAGGTCCGGGCGTGCGGCGAGGTGCCGGCCGGGGAACCGCTGTTCGACAGCCTGGTCGCCTTCGAGAACTACCCGATCGACGGCGAGCACGCCGACGGGCCGCGGGTGAGCGCCGTCGAGAGCGCCGAGACCACCAACCTGGCGATCAGCGTCGCCGCCCACGTCGACGACGCGGTGCTGCACCTCGAGCTCGGCTACGACCCCCGCCTGTTCGACCAGGCCGGCGCCGAGGCCCTCGCGGGGCGGTTCCGGCGGGTGGTCGCCGCGATGGCGACCGACCTCGACCGGACGGTGGACGAGCTGCCGGTGCTCTCGGCCGCCGAGCGCGAGCGGGTGCTGGTGGAGTGGAACGGCTCGGCCACCCCGGGGACGCCGGTCACGATCACCGAGCTGTTCGCCCGGCAGGCCGCACGCACCCCGCACGCGGTCGCCGTGACCGACGGGGACCGGGCGCTCACCTACGCCGAGCTGGACGTGCTGTCCAACCGGCTGGCGCACGCCCTCCTCGAGCGGGGCGCCGGGCCGGAGCGCCTGGTGGGGCTCTCCCTGCCGCGTTGTGCCGACCTGGTCGTCGCCGTGCTGGGCGTGCTCAAGTCCGGTGCCGGCTACCTCCCGCTGGACCCGGACTACCCGGCCGAGCGGATCGCGCGGACCGTCGCCGACGCCCGCCCGGTCACCGTGGTCGAGGGCGCGCTGCCCGACCTGGGCGGCTACCCGGCCGACCCGGTCGCGGTGGAGGTGCGTCCCGAGCACCCCGCCTACGTGATCTACACCTCCGGCTCGACCGGGGTGCCCAAGGGCGTGGTGATCCCGCACGCCAACGTCACCCGGCTGTTCACCGCGACCGACCACTGGTTCGGCTTCGACTCCTCGGCCGTGTGGGCGCTGTTCCACTCCTACGCCTTCGACTTCTCGGTCTGGGAGCTGTGGGGGCCGCTGCTGCACGGCGGGCGGCTGGTCGTCGTCCCGCACGAGGTCACCCGCGACCCGCGCGCGCTGCTGGCGCTGCTGGCCGCCGAGCGGGTGACCGTGCTGAACCAGACGCCGTCGGCCTTCTACCAGCTGGTCGCCGCCGACGAGGCCGAGCCGGGAACCGACCTGGCGCTGCGGCACGTCGTGTTCGGCGGCGAGGCGCTGGACCTGTCCCGCCTTGCCTCCTGGTACCGGCACCACGCCGACGACGCGCCGGTGCTGGTGAACATGTACGGCATCACCGAGACCACCGTGCACGTCACCCACGTCGCGCTGGACGCGGAGACGGCGGCGTCGGCCAGGGGCAGCCTGGTCGGCGAACCGATCCCGGACCTGCGGACCTACGTCCTGGACGCCGACCTCGACCCGGTGCCGCCCGGGGCACCCGGTGAGCTGTACGTGGCCGGCGCCGGCCTGGCCCGGGGCTACCTGAACCGGCCGGGGCTCACCGCGAGCAGGTTCGTCGCCGACCCGTTCGGGCCGCCCGGAACTCGCATGTACCGCTCGGGCGACATCGTCCGCTGGACCTCCGGCGGCGGCCTGGAGTACCTGGGCCGCGGCGACCAGCAGGTCAAGATCCGCGGGTTCCGGATCGAGCTGGGCGAGGTGGAGGCGGTCCTGGCCGCCGACCCCGAGGTCACCCAGGTCGCGGTCGTCGACCGCGAGGACGAGCCCGGCCACCGCCGGCTGGTCGCCTACGTGGTGGGAACCGTCGACACCGCCGCGGTCCGCGACCGCGCCGCCCGCGTGCTGCCGGCGCACATGGTGCCCGCAGCGTTCGTCACCCTCGACCGGATCCCGCTCACCACCAACGGCAAGCTGGACCGGCGTGCCCTGCCCGCGCCCAGCGCGACCGGCACCGACGACCACCTCGAGCCGCGCACCGACGCCGAACGCGCCGTCGCGGCGGTGTTCGCCGAGGTGCTCGGCGTCGAACGGGTCGGTGCCGAGGACAACTTCTTCCTGCTCGGCGGGGACTCGATCATCGCCATCAGGGTCGTCTCCCGGCTGCGGGACCGGCTCGGCGTCGAGCTGTCGCCGCTGACGCTGTTCACCCACAGCACGGTCGCCGACCTCGCCGCGGCACTCGGCGACCGGCTCGCCGAGCCCATTCCGGCGGTGCCCGACGACGGTGACCACGGCGGGGACACCCCGCTCTCCTTCGCCCAGCAGCGGCTCTGGTTCCTGCACCAGTTGGACCCGACCAGCACCGAGTACACGGTTCCGCTCGCCGTGCGCCTGCGCGGACCGCTCGACCTCACCGCGCTCGGCGGTGCCCTCACCGCGCTGGTCGCGCGGCACGAGTCCCTGCGCACCACCTGCCACGAGGTCGACGGGCGCGGCATGCAGCGGGTCCACCCGCCGGGCGAGGTCGCGCTGCCGGTGGTCGACGTCGCCGAGGCCGACCTGGCCGCCACGCTCACCGCCGTCGCGGCCGAGCCGTTCGACCTGGTGGCCGGGCCGCTGCTGCGGGCGAGGGTGTTCCGCCTCGGGCCAGGGGACCACGTGCTGGCGCTGACCGCGCACCACGTGGTCACCGACGGCTGGTCGGCCGGCATCGTCGCCGGCGACCTCGCCGAGCTGTACCGCGCCCAGGTCGACGGCGTCCCGGCCGACCTGCCGGAGCTGCCGGTGCGCTACCGCGACTTCGCGGCCTGGCAGCGCGGGCGCACCGAGGTGCTGGAGTCCCAGCTGCGGCACTGGCAGCAGGTGCTGGCCGGCGTCCCCGCGCTCGACCTGCCCACCGACCGGCCGCGCCCGCCCGTGCACACCACGCCCGGCGCCCAGGTCGGGTTCACCGTGCCGGCCGCGGTCGCCGACGCGCTGCGGGCGGTGGCCCGAGCGCAGGACGGCACGCTGTTCATGGCGCTGGTCGCCGCGTGCACCGCGCTGCTGCACCGGTTCAGCGGCCAGGACGACGTCGCCGTCGGCACGGTCGCCTCCGGACGCGAGCACCCGGACCTGCGGCGCGTCGTCGGGTTCTTCGTGAACACGCTCGTGCTGCGGACGCCGGTCGACGCCCGGCGGTCGTTGCGCGAGCACCTGGGCCGGGTGCGGGAGACCGCGCTCGCGGCGTTCGCCAACCAGGACGTGCCGTTCGAGCGGGTCGTCGACGCGGTCGACCCCGACCGCGACGCCAGCCGGACCCCGCTGTTCCAGGCCATGGTCGTGTTGCAGAACGCCGCCGAGCGGACCGAGGACTTCGCGGGCCTGCACGCCCGGGACGTGGACCTCCCGGTCGTGACCGCGAGCTACGACCTGACCTTCGAGTTCCACGAGGGCGACGACGGCTCGCTCGCGGCCGTGCTCACCTACAACACCGACCTGTTCGACGCCGCCACCGCGGAGCGCTTCGCCACCGGGCTGGACCGCGTCCTCGGCGCCGCCGCGGCCGACCCGGACCAGCCGGTGGGCGCGATCGACGTCGTCACCGACGAGGAACGGCGCCTGGTCGACTCCTGGCACGACGCCGGACCGGACGTCGAGCCGGCCACGCTGATCGAGCTGTTCCGCGCCCAGGTGGCCCGCACCCCGGACGCGCCGGCGCTGGTCGCCGGGGACCTGGTGCTCGGCTACGCCGACCTCGCCGGGTGGGTGGACCGGTTCGCCCGCGTGCTCGCCGCCCGCGGCGCCCGGCCGGAGACCGTCGTGGCGCTGGTGCTGCCCCGCTCGGTCGAGCTGATCGTCGCCCAGCTCGCGGTCGCCGCCGCCGGCGCGGCCTACCTGCCGGTGGACCCGGACTACCCCGCGGACCGCAAGGAGCTGATGCTCGCCGACGCCCGGCCGGTGCTGGTGGTCGACGACCCGGCGCAGGTGCACCCGACCGACGCCCCGGACGTCGAGCTGGCGGCCGCGGAGCTGGCCAACCCGGCCTACGTCATCTACACCTCCGGGTCCACCGGCACGCCCAAGGGCGTGGTCGTCACCCACCGCGGGCTGGCCAACTTCGCCTTCGCCGAGGCGGACCGGTTCGCCGTCCGGCCCGGTGACCGGGTGCTCGCGTTCTCCTCGCCGAGCTTCGACGCCTCGGTGCTGGAGCTGTGCCTGGCGCTGCCGCACGGCGCGGCGATCGTCGTGCCGCCGCCCGGGCCGCTGCTCGGCGAGCACCTCGCCGAGGTCCTGGCGAGCTGCCGGGTCACCCACACGCTGATCCCGCCGGTCGCGCTGGCGACGGTCCCGGAGACCGACCTGCCCGACCTGGCCACCCTGGTGGTCGGCGGCGACGCCTGCTCGGCCGCGCTGGTCCGCCAGTGGGCGCCGGGACGGCGGCTGGTCAACGCCTACGGCCCGACCGAGGCGACGGTCGTCGCGACCTGGTCGCAGCCGCTCGCCCCGGACCAGGGCGCTCCGCCGATCGGCCGCCCGATCTGGCACACCAGGGCGCTGGTGCTCGACGCCGACCTGCGCCCGGTGCCGGTCGGGGTCGCCGGCGAGCTGTACGTGGCCGGCGTCGGCCTGGCCCGCGGGTACCTCGGCCGGTCGGGGCTGACCGCCTCGCGGTTCCTGGCGAACCCCCACGGGGAGCCGGGGGAGCGGATGTACCGCACCGGCGACCTGGTGCGCTGGAACCGGACCGGGGAGCTGGAGTTCCTCGGCCGGGCCGACGACCAGGTCAAGGTGCGGGGTTTCCGGATCGAGCTGGGCGAGGTCGAGGCGGCACTGCGCGAGCACCCCGACGTCGCCGACTCGGTCGCGTCCGTCCGGCCGGACGCCGCCGGGCACAAGCGCCTGGTCGGCTATGTCGTGCCGGCCGGGGACCGGGTGCCGAGCGGCGGGGAGCTGCGGGAGTTCCTCGGCGAGCGGCTGCCCGAGTACCTGGTGCCGACCGGCTTCGCCGCGCTCGACCGGCTGCCGATGTCCCCCAACGGCAAGGTCGACCGGCGGGCGCTGCCCGAACCCGACCTCACCCCGGCCGAGACCGAGTTCGTCGCACCGCGCACGCCGGTGGAGACCACGCTCGCCCGGGTGTGGTCGGACGTGCTCGGCGTCGACCGAGTGGGCATCACCGACAACTTCTTCGCCCTGGGCGGCGACTCGATCCTCAGCGTCCAGGTCGTGGCGCGGGCCCGGCGCCACGGGCTCTACCTGTCCACCAAGGACCTGTTCAACGCGAGGACGATCGCCGAGCTGGCCGAGGTCGTCGCCGTCGAGTCCGGTGTGGAGGACCGCGCCGAGGTCACCGGAGCCGTGCCGCTCACCCCGATCCAGCACTGGTTCTTCTCCTCGGGGCGGACGAACCCGCACCACTTCAACCAGGCGCACCACGTGGAGCTGCCCGGCGAGCCCGACCCCGCCGCGCTGCGGGCGGCACTCGACGCGCTGCTGGCCCACCACGACGCCCTGCGGCTGCGGTTCCACCGCGACGGCGACGGCTGGCACCAGCACAACGCCGGCCACCGACCGGCCGACGTCCTCGAGATGCACGAGCTCCCCGGCCCCGAGGACCCCGCGGTGACCGAGCTGGCCGACGCCCTGCACGCCGGCTTCGACCTCGGCGCCGGCCCACTGCTGCGGGCCGCGTTGTTCCGGTTCGCCGACGGCAGCCCCGCTCGGCTGCTGCTCGTCGCCCACCACCTCGTGGTCGACGGCGTGTCCTGGCGGCTGCTCGTCGACGACCTCGACACCGCCTACCACCAGGTCCTGCGGGGCGAGCCGGTCGACCTGGGAGCCAAGACCACCTCCTGGCAGCGCTGGTCGACCGCGCTCACCGAGCTGGTGGCCGATGGGGGTCTCGACGCCGAGCTGGACTTCTGGTCCGCCGCCCGCGACGCCGGGGACCTGCCGACCACCGACCCGGCCGGCGGCTGCGGCACCGACGCGGTGGAGGTCGTGCTGGACGCCGCGGACACCGAGGCCCTGCTGCGCGCCGCCCCGACCGCCTACCGCACCCGGGTCAACGACGTGCTGCTCGCCGCGCTCGCCTGGGCGCTGTCCCGGTGGACCGGCCGCGACCGTGTCGCGGTGACGTTGGAGGGACACGGCCGGGAGGACGTGCTGGACCTCGACGTGTCACGCACCGTCGGCTGGTTCACCACGATGTTCCCGGTCGCGCTGACCGTGCCCGAGCAGGGCCGGCCGGGCGACTGGCGGACGCTGGTCCGGGCGGTCCGCAAGCAGCTGCGTTCCCTGCCGCGCAACGGCTTCGGCTACGGCGCGCTGCGCTACCTCGGGTCGCTGGCGGACCCGGGTCCGTTGCCGGGGCTGTCGTTCAACTACCTCGGCCAGTTCGACTCCCGTGCCGAGGACGAGGAGCAGAGCCTGTTCGGCGCGACGCTGCCGGCGATCGGCGCCGACCAGGACCCCGCCGACCGCGGCGAGCACCTCGTGGACGTGGTCGGCGAGGCCTCCGACGGCCGGCTCTCGTTCGCCTGGTACTTCCGCGCCGACCGGTTCGACCGCGCCGCGGTCGAGGCCGTCGCCGCCGACTTCGCCGAGGCGCTGCGCGGCATGGCGGAGGACGTCCGATGAGCAGGTCCACTGTGGAGGAGGTGCCGCTCCGGCGGAACCGGGACTTCACGCTGCTCTGGGTCGGCCAGGGGTGCGCGGAGATCGGGTTCAGCGCGTCGATGCTCGCGTTCCCGCTCGTGGTGCTGGCCATCACCGGGTCGGCGACCGCCTCGGGGCTGGTGCTGGCCGCCGACGCCGTCGCCCAGGCCGTGCTGGCACTGCCCGCCGGCGCGCTGGTCGACCGGTGGGACCGCCGGCGGGTCATGCTGGCCTGCGAGCTGGCCCAGGTCGTGGCGCTGGCGAGCCTGGTCGCAGCGCTGCTGCTGGACGGGGCGAGCGTGGCGCACCTGGTCGCGGTGGCGGCGGTGCTCGGCGCGTGCCGGGCGCTGTTCGAACCGGCCGAGGACGCCATGCTGCCCTCGCTCGTGCCGGAGCGGCAGCTGGCGACGGCCGTCGCGACCAACAGCGCACGTTCGTCGATCGGGCAGATGTCGGGTACGGCGCTGGGCGGGCTGCTGTTCGGCGTCGCGCGCTGGGCGCCGTTCCTGCTCGACCTGCTGACCCACGCCGTCGCGTTCGTCACGCTGCTGTTCCTCCGAGCGCCGGCCCGCCGCGCCGAGCCCGCGCCGCACGGCCGGATCGGGCAGGAGATCCGCGAGGGCCTGCGCTTCCTGTGGCAGCGCAGGGAGATCCGGGTGACGACCGCGTGCGCGGTGGCGCTGAACCTGTTCTTCGCCGCCTACTACCTCGTCGTCGTCGTGCTCGCCGCGCGCCGCGGCACCCCGGCCGGCGAGATCGGCGTGATGGCCGCGATGCTGGGCGTCGGCGGGGTGCTGGGCGCGGTGCTGGCGCCGTCGCTGCACCGCCGGCTCTCCCCGCACGTGGCCATCGCTGGCGTGTTCTGGGCGCTGGCCGCGCTGTCCCCGCTGGCGGTGCTGGTGCACAACGGCTACCTGCTCGGCGTCCTGTTCGCGGCGATGGCCCTGCTCGCGCCGACCGCGAACACCACGATCGTCACCCACCAGCTGCTGCTGACCCCCGACGAGCTGCGCGGCCGGTTGAGCGGCTCGCTCAACCTCGCCGTGGGCGGCGCGGCGGCCGCGGGCCCCGCCCTGGGCGGCCTGCTGGCCGAGTCCACCACCCCGACGACCGCCGTGCTGGTCAGCGCGGCGGGCATGACGGTCGCCGCGCTCGCGGTGACCGTGAACCCGACCCTGCGTCACTACCCGAGAGAGGAACAGAACCGATGAGGGACGACATCACCTACCGCGTACTGGTCAACGACGAGGAGCAGTACTCCCTGTGGCCCGCCCACCTGGAGGTTCCGGCCGGCTGGCGCACGGAGGGTCCCACCGGAACGCAGGAGGAGTGCACTGCCTACGTGGACGAGGTCTGGACCGACATGCGCCCGCGCACCCTGCGCGAGCACATGGACGCCGGCTGAGCCCGCGACCCCGAAAACTCGTTGCGGCGCCGGATAGGTTGGGTGCCAGTCGAGTGGACATTGGGGGTCGCGATGACGTGGGTTCGACGTGGAAGCGTACTGGCGGCGGCGACGGCGGTCGCCCTGTTCGGCCTGGCGGCACCGGCCGGCGCGGCACCGCCGCCGCCGACGATGACCGAGACCGATCTGCAGACCGTGCACAGCGACCCGACGGCGTGCGGTGACTACGGCGTCGAGTGGAACATCGATCTGCACGCGGACATCTGGACGTTCTTCGACGAGGCCGGCCGCCGGGTGAAGGTGGTCCAGCACATCACCGAGGACAACACCGTCCGCAACACGGTCACCGGCCTGACGCTGCCCGACAGCCCGGTGGACTTCGTGCAGACGCACGTGTTCGACCCGGAGACGGGGCTGCGTAAGCACACCTTCATCGTCGGCACCTCGGTGACCGTGCGCCGGGGCGAGGAGCACCTGGTGGACCGCGGGCCGATCCTCATCGACGGCCAGACCGGGAAGATCCTCTTCTCCGCCGGGCCGCACCCGGTGCGTGAGGCGATGGACGGCAGCTTCGACATTCGCAAGGCGCTGCCCGCGTTCTGCCACATCCTGCGCTGACCTCGGCTCCGCCGGGGAGGTACCCGTTGCGCCGAACGCTGTCTTGTCGCGGCGCCCCGCCCGCGAGACGGTGAGAACCCCGGTCACGGCGGAAGGCGGCGGCGATGAGGCGTGGACTGGTCCGGTTCGGTGTGGTGCTGGCGGCCGTGGTGGCCGCCGTGGTCGGCAGCGGCGGCGCGGCGGCCGCCGACCCGGTCCTGCAGGTGTCGGCGACCGCGGCCCGGCTGGCCTCCGGCGGTGCGCAGCTCGTGCTGACCGGCCAGTACGTCTGCGGCCCGTTCTCGCCGGACTCCGACGGCGTGGTCGACCTGACCGTCACGCAGGAGGCGGGGTCGACCGACATCACTGGCTACGGCTACATCTACCTGACCGTGTGCGACGGTGCCGCCCACGCTTACTCGGCCACGGTCGACAGCGTCGCCGGGCAGTTCGCCCGCGGCCGGGTACAGGTGCTCGGCGGCGGCTACGCCTGCGACCGAGGCCCGGGCGGCGCGTGCGCGTTCGGCGAGTTCGGACCGGTCACGCTGCGGGCCCGGTAGTTCCGGACGACACCTGCGGCATTTCGGCGGCGTAGCCAAGAACGCATACGGCACCGCAACCGTGGTGGTTGTGGGTACCGGGCATGGTCGTCGTGTCCTGCCCCACCGGGGAAGAATCATGATCCGCCGCCGGTGACTGGGTGTTCGGCGGCACCGTCTTCCCGGTCCCCGACGGCGTGGTGGCCACCCCGGTGACATCGCTGTTCTTCGCCGAACGCGCGGCCGACGGTTCCTGGCACGTCGCGCTCGAGGGCGGCGATGAGTTCACGCGCCTCGCCCGTGCGGCGCCGGACGCGTTGTTCGTCGACGACGGTGAGCGCGCCACCCTCGCCGCGACGACGCGGCCGGCCGGGTCCGGTCGGCCCACCGGGCTGGCCCTGCCCTGGCGGAAGGGCGAAGGTGGGTGGCTGCACCAGGGGGTGCACGGTATCCGCAGCCGAACCCGAGCGACATCGTCCAGAACGCCGTCGACTTCTACGACAGGAACGACGACGGCGTGGTCCGCGCGTCCGCCGGCGGCTACCTGTACCGCTTCTGCTCCACGGTGAACCCCTACATTCAGGTGCGCCATCCCCACGGCCTGACGACCGGCTACATCCACCAGGTCGAGCTCACCGATGTCCCCGACGGCTCCTGGGTCGTCGCCTACGAGGTCCTCGGGGTCATCGGCGCGGAGCTGCCCTGCGGCGGCTTCGCCAACCGCCCGCACGCTCACTGGGCGCTGTTCGACCACACCGGCGAGCCGGTCCCGGTCGACGGCAGGACCGTCGGCGGCTGGACCTGGCACGAGGAGCCCGGCGTGAACCACTCGGGCTACGGCGAACGCCGCGGTCGCGAGCGGCACAGGGACGAGTGCTGCCTGACCAACTATGGAGTCCGGGGCTGACCTTGGTCAGCCATCCCGAGTCGGCGTCAGCGGGGACACGGCGCTGTCGAACCGGTGGATGAGAACTACCGGACCCTGTTGAATGGGCGAATGACAGTCGAGGCCGCCCTGATCATGCTGGGAACGTCTGCTGTCCGCACCGCGACCAAGTTGTGGTTGGGGAACCACCAGGTAGCCGCAGAAGCCGGTTCGAGCGCGGTGGACTACCTCTCGCAGCAGCTGTCATCTCACCGCGACAAACGCAAGCTCAACCGGTTGCTGGAAAACTTCGCCGATTCGGTCGTCGACCGACTCGAGCCGATCCTGGAGCGGGAATTCCGAGGGCTTGCGGAGAACGAGCGGCTGGCCGCCGTTGACGCGGTGCAGAGCACACTGGACAACGCGGTCTTCCTCGAGGCCGAGCTGTTCGCCGCCGACCTGGACGCCGGCCACCTCGACAAGTCGGTCCGAGGGCGTTCTTCCGATCCCACCGCGCTGCTCTCGGCGGACGGCAGGTCGTTGTATGACCTGCTCCTCCGCGAGTGCTGCGGATACGTCATCGAGATATCACGTGGGTTGCCGGAATTCTCGAACGCGGTCCTGGTCGAACTGTTGCGTCGGGACACCCAGATCCTGGAAGAGATCCGTGAGGTCCTGTCTCGGCTTCCGCAACGCGACCGCGGCGACGGGTTCGAGTACGACTATCGACAGCTCGTCGCTCGGAAGCTCGATCAGGTCGAAATCTTCGGCATCACCCTGGCCAACGACACGCGACGGTACCCCCTTTCGGTCTCCTATATCAGCCTGACGGCCTCCACGGGCAACGGATCCTCCAGAGCCACCTTTCGGATCGAGGACCTCCTCGCCGGCAGACGGCGACTGTTCATCCGCGGTGAGGCGGGTTTGGGTAAGACCACGCTCCTCCAGTGGATAGCGGTGCGGAGCGCTCGGGGAGACTTTACCCATCAGTTGCGGGACTGGAACAGGACCGTCCCCTTCTTCCTGCCGCTTCGCCGCTACAGCGACGGCCCGCTTCCGACGCCCGAGCGCTTCATGGACGAGGTCGGCCGCCACATCGTCGAACAGATGCCGAAGGTATGGATCCACGAGCAACTCCGGTCCGGCCGGGCCATCGTTCTGGTCGACGGCGTGGACGAGTTCCCGATCGGCCGCCGCGAGGAGGCCAGGGCATGGCTGAACGACCTGGTGACGACCTTCTCACGGGCGCGGTTCGTGGTGACGTCGAGACCAGGCGCGCCGAGCGACAACTGGCTCCGCGAGATCGACTTCCCGGTGGTGGACCTGGAGCAGATGAACCAGACCGACGTCCGAACCTTCGTCGGCCGATGGCACGACGCGATCCGCTCCCTCTGCGTCGACGACGTGTCCCGTGCCGAGATCGACAGTTATGAGAAAGGCCTGGTGCAACAGCTCGGTTCGAGCGGGTACCTCCGCAAACTGGCCGGATATCCGCTGCTGTGCGCGTTACTGTGCGCGTTGTACAAGGACCGTCGAGCGGCACTGCCGACCAACCGCCTTGAGTTGTACGACGTCGCCCTTCAGATGTTGTTGGAGCGCCGCGACGCGGAGCGGAAGATTCCGCCACCGAAAGGGCTCGATCGGATCGAGAAGATCCTCCTCCTAGGCGATCTGGCCTACTGGTTGATTCGGAACGCCCGCACCGATATCGAGACCGACAGGGCGATCGCGCAGCTGGGTAGACGCCTCGCGTTGATGCCACAGATCCAGGCCGAACCGATCGCCGTTTACCGGCATCTCCTCGAGCGTTCCGGGCTTCTTCGCGAGTCTGTCACGGGGAGAACGGATTTCATTCATCGGACCTTCCAGGAGTATCTGGCGGCCCGGACGGCGATCATGAACGCCGACGATGTGGGTCAGCTCATCGCCCACGCTCATTTCGATCAGTGGCACGAGGTGGTCATCATGGCCGCCGGACATGCCTCGTTCAACCAGCGGGAGGAGCTGTTGAACGGCCTCTTGTCCAGAGCCGGCGAGAACGAAGGCGATGCGCTCGCCCTGCTCGCGGTGGCGTGTCTGGAGACCACTCCCGAGCTCGGCACCGACCTGCGTCAGAGAATCGAACGGCGGGTGGAGGCGTTGCTGCCGCCGAAGTCGTTGTCCGCCGCCAGGGTCTTCGGGTCTGCAGGGGAGTTCGTTCTCGACCTGCTGGCGAAAGCCCAGCCGCGCACAACACGGGAAACGGTCGCCACCATTCGCGCGCTCGCCGAGACAGGGCTCGCGGCGGCGATACCCATCATCGCCCGATACTGTTCCGACGACCGCGTGGACGTGCGGGAGGAGGTGATTCGAAGCTCCGCCCGGTTTGATGACGAGGCCTATGCGACATCGGTACTCGCCCGCCTGCCGGTCATGGAGCGCGTCGATGTCGACAGCGAGGTGAAGATGTCCGCGCTGAAGCACCTTCCCCTTGCCGAGTACGTCACCATCAGACCAAGCCCGCACCTTCCCTTCGGCATCGACCTTCTTCCACCCCACGTCGAGTCGGTTCGGGTGGAGGCGGTGGAGGCGAACGACGAGTACACCATCGCCATCGGTGACGAACCGCCGCTGTCCAAGGTGCGGCGGGTCGAGATCGAGGGTGCGAACGCGCGTGGGTTGGAGCACGTGCGGCGGCTGACCTCCGTACAGGAGCTTGACCTTTCCGGGATCTCGGTCACCCAGTTGGAGCCGGTCGCCCCAGGCTGGCAACTCACGGGGCTCTCGCTGACCTATGTTCGGGACCTCGTCGATCTGGCCCCGCTCGCGTTCGTCGACCGGCTCGAGTCCCTGACGCTCGAGGAATGTCCCCGCCTTCGAAGCCTCGACGGTATCGAACGCTGGTCCGGTCACCTCGTCGAACTGGCCCTTCGCAGCAGTAGGGGGATCGACTTCGACGCGATCGGCAGCGCGACGCGCCTGCGGCACCTGGATCTCACGGACACCCGCGTCCCTGACGTGACCGTTCTGTTCGGTCTGAAGAATCTGAGGAAACTCGAACTGACCACCGACGACCCGCGCGACGTGACCGTCCTGCGGCACGAGCTACCCACCCTGTCGGTGACCCTGCTGCCTCCCTCGCGATCACACTGGTCTGGCTAGCGGCTGCACCGGGACACCGCGTGCGGCCCCTCGTCCGCATGTGCGGTCCGCTCTGAGCGCGTTCGGTCCGTTAGGTCCGATCACCCCGCGGATTCGCCAGTTCTGTCCGGGCGGCCGAAGGCGCCCGGACCCGCGTGGAACAGGCCGATCAGCAGAACACCCGCGCTGACCGCAACGAACGCGGCGAGGGGGTGGGCCGGCAGGTCCGCCCACCACAGGCACAGTGCCGCGAGGACGAAGCCGGACCAGCCGGCGAGCAGGTTGGGCACGGGTCCGTTGCCGAACAGGCACGGGTACGGCCGCCGGGTGATGCCGCGGACGAAGTGGGGCAGGGCGTTGCCGGCGAGCAGGCCGCCGAGCAGGCCGAACAGGATCAGGTGCCACATCGCGGTTCCTCGAGTTGGGGGAGCAGGACGGTGTCGACGAGCTTGGCGAGGAACTCCTCGTCCAGTGGTTCGCCGGTCACGAGCAGGCGGGACAGCAGCGCGGCCGAGGTGAGCTCGGCGAGCCACCCGTGGTCGGCCGACGGGGGGAGCACCGCGGCGAAGGCCTCCCGCTTGTGGTCCAGGACGATCCGGCGCACGACACCTGCCAGCGCCGCGTCGTGCCGCATCGCCGCGAGTAGGCCGAGGACGAGGGCGGCGTCCTGGTCGAGCAGGCTCTTGCGCAGGGCGTCCACCAGGGCGAGCAGGTCGGCGCGCAGGTCGCCGCTGGGCGGCGGGTACGCGAGCGCGGCGCCCGCGTACCGGCCCACGGCCGCCGCGACCAGGTCGGCCTTGCCAGCCCAACGCCGGTAGACGGTGGCCTTGCTCGCCCCGGCCCGGCCGGCGACCGCCTCCACGGTCAGCCGGTCGTAGCCCAGCTCACCGAGCAGGGCCATCGTCGCGGTCAGGATCGCCGCTTCGCGAACGTCGCTCCGGGTGCGGGCAGCCATAACGAAACGCTAGCGTTTCGCTGGGCGTTTGGCCAGCGGGGACGACGGACAGGCGAACGGCCCCGGCCGCCCCGACCTGAGGTGCTGGGGTCAGATCGCCATGCCCTTGTCGCGCAGGTAGGTGACGGGGTCACCGGCCTGGCTGGGGGCGATGTCGTAGAAGGTGACCATGGTTCCGTTGGTCCAGTCCCAGACGGCCATGTGGATGACCTCGTTGTCGGGGTAGTCGTGGAAGATCAGGTGGTTGCTGTTGTGCCGTTGCCGGAACCAGCGGGTGCTGTACTGCCGGGCGAACCGGTAGGCCCCGACGGGATCGATGCTGTGCTTCTCGACCTTGCGATCCGCCGCGTCGCCGCCCATCTCGTCGCCCTTGCCGCGCCAGTAGTAGTCGAGGTTGCCCATGACCTCCTCGTCGGAGGGCAGTGGGATTGGCGTGCCGGCGGCGGGCACGTCGGCGAGCGCGTAGCTCCTGGACGTGAACTCGGTCCGCATGATCTTCGGCGCCAGCTCCTGCGCCTTGACGAGGTCGGTCTGTTCTGCGGCTTCAGCTCGACCTCGGCGTGGCTGATCTCCTGGGCGGGATACACGGCGTTCCAGTAGTCGAACATCCGCCAGGCCGCCTGCTTGTCGGAGAACCGGTACCCCTGGATCAGGTTCACGGCATTGGCCCGGGAGGTGGCGAAGTTCTTGGTGAGCCAGGTCTCCGCCGTGGTGAGGTCGGTGTCGATGGCGACCGGCTCCGGGTCGGGAGCGATTTCCTGGACGTAGGGCTGGTAGTACACGCCGTCGTAGGCGTAGTACCCGCTGTTGTCGGTCGCGACGTACCAACCGTCGTAGTAGGTGAACGTGCGGTTGGCCACCGGGTCCCAGATGAGGTCGCTGTCGTACTGGTACTGGCCCGTGTCCGGGAAGTAGTACACCAGGACGTTGTCGTGCTTGAGGTCCACGTAGCAGTTCTCGCGCCCGTCCCGGTCGGGCTCGAACAATGAGTCCGGTACCCGGTCGTCCTCGTAGTAAAGAAACCCCTGGAAATCCGGGCTTGTGACCTGGCGGAGTGCCATCCGATCCCCCATTTTCGCTGTGCGCGCCCCCACGGCGCGGCCCCGGCGACGGTACCCGTGAGGCTCCCGGGTCCGGCCAGCGCGAAGGTGCGGTCTCGAGGACATCCGGATGTGCACTGAGGAATTCACCGATAGAGTTCGGCTGGAGAAAGGTGGCTGACCTTTCAGTAATTGAAAGGAGACTTTATGGCAAACAGGGCAGCGACGCCACGGGATCGGCAGGTCGGAATGCGTCTCCGGGGACTGCGGCAGACGCGCGCCAAGCTCAATCTGGAGAAGGCGGCGAAAGTCACGGGGCTGAGCCCGGCGACGTTGTGCCGTATCGAGACCGGGAAGCGGGGGGTCTCGTCGGAGGAGGTGGCGGTGATCGCCACCGCGTACCGGATCCCTTCGAGCGAACGCAAGGAGCTGATCGAGTTCGTCAAGTCCGGCGACAGCGGCGGGTGGTGGGAGCGCCCGCTTCCCGGGGTGCCGCCGGAGATGGGCGTGCTCGCCAGCTATGCCGCCGAGGCCGACAGTCTGACGGACTGGGCCGTGATGCTCATCCCCGGCCTGTTGCAGGTCGAACCGTACGCCCGCGCACTTATTCGCTCAGACGGCGTACCTCCTGAGGACGTCGACTTCCGCTGGATCGCGCGGCAGCGCAGGCAGGAGATCCTCGGAAAGATCGATTACACCGCCTTCGTCTACGAAACGGCTCTACACGTTCCGTTCGGCGGGCCTCAGGTACACAAGGAGCAGATCAGGCACCTGGTCGGCGCACGCGACCGAGGGATTGGTCTTCGGATTCTCCGTGCGCGGCCCCTCAGCCTGCTGTTTCACAGTTGGCACTACATGACGTTCCCGGGCGCCGAGCCGGTAGTGAACGTCGAGGTCCTGGGTGGCGGGCTGTACCTGCAGGATGACCGAGTCGACCTTTACACCCGAAGGTTGAAACTGCTGCATGACCTTGCTCTTTCGAGCGCTGAAAGCCAGGCTATGTTGCAGGCACTGCTGAAGGAGATGTGATCATGTGGCGTAGCTCTACCTTCTCCGCGGCCGACGGAAACTGTGTCGAGATCCGAGGAGACCTCGCCGCCGTTCGGGACAGCAAGCATCGCGAGGTCGTCATGCCGGTGAGCCGAGCGGCGCTGGTGAGCCTGGTGCGCTCGGTGCGGACCCGTGACGAAGTCGACCATGTGGCGTAGCTCTACCTTCTCCGGATCGGGCGGCAACTGCGTGCAGGTGCGGCACGACCTCACGGCGCTCCGGACAGCAAGCATCCCGAGTCCGTGATGCCGCTCAGCCCGGCCGCGTTGGCCGAGCTGGTGGGGTGGGTGCGGCGCTAGCCGGCCAGTGCGGGTAGCAGCTTGTCCAGGGTGATCGGCAGGTTGCGCACCCGGACCCCCGTCGCGTGGTGGACGGCGTTGGCGACGGCGGCGGCGGTCCCCACGATGCCGATCTCGCCGATTCCCTTGCTGCCCATCGGGTTCACGTGCGGGTCGTGCTCCTCCAGCCACCGCGCCTCGATCTCCGCCACGTCGGCGCACGTCGCGATGTGGTACTCGGCCAGGTCGTGGTTCACCACGTGGCCGAACCGGGGGTCGAGCACGCTCTGCTCGTGCAGCGCCATCGACAGCCCCATCGTCATGCCGCCGATGAGCTGTGACCGGGCCGTGCGCGGGTTGATGATCCGGCCGGCCGCGAACACGCCGAGCAGGCGCGGCACCCGCACCTCCCCGGTGTCGCGGTTCACCCTGGCCTGCGCGAACTGTGCGCCGAAGGCGTACATCGCGAACCGCTCGGTCGCCGGGTTGTCCTCGGTGCTGCCCTGCGCCTCCGCGTCCTCGGGCGGCTCGGGGCCGAACTTCTCGCGGAACGCGCGGGCCGCGTTCACCACCGCCGAACCCCAGGTGGTCATGCCGGATGACCCACCGGCGACCGACGCGATCGGGTACGCCGTGTCGCCGATGCGCATCGTCACCTCGGCGACGTCCACCTCCAGCGCGTCCGCGGCGATCTGGGCGAGCGTGGTCCACGTCCCCGTGCCCAGGTCCGCCGCGCCGATCTCCACCACGTAGCGGCCCTGCTCGCGGCGGATCGTCGCCGTCGAGTCGGCCATCCGGTTCACCGGGTACACCGAGGACGCGACCCCGGTCCCCACCAGCCACCCGTCCTCCTCGCGCAGGCCCGGGCGCGGGTCGCGGTCGGCCCAGCCGAACCGGTCGGCGCCCTCGCGCAGGCACGCGACGAGGTTGCGGCTCGACCACGGCAGGCCCGACTCCGGGTCGACCTCGGGCTCGTTGCGCACCCGCAGCTCCACCGGGTCGATGCCCAGCTCCTCGGCCAGCTCGTCCATGGCCACCTCGGGACCGAACATGCCGGGGCACTCGCCGGGCGCCCGCATCCACGACGGCGCCGGCACGTCCAGGGCGGCCAGCCGGTGGGTCGTCGACCGGTGGGGCGCGGCGTACATCATCCGGGTCGGCACACCGGTCTGCTCGGCGAACTCCTTGACCTTCGCCGTCTGCTCCACGACGTCGATGGCGATCCCGGCCAGCCGGCCGCTCTGGTCGGCCGCCAGGCGCATCCGCTGGATCGTCGGTGTGCGGTAGCCGGCCAGCGCGAACATCTGCTGGCGGGTGAACGCCAACCGCACGTGCCGCCCCGGCACCGCCCGCGCCGCCATCGCCGCCAGCACGACGTGCACGTGCGGCTCGCCCTTGGAGCCGAAGCCGCCGCCGACGTACGGGCAGACCACCCGCACCCGCTCGCGGTCGAGCCCGAACAGGTCGGCGAGCACCGCCCGCGTGGGGTGCACGCCCTGCGTGGAGTCCCACACGGTGAGCGCCTCGCCGTCCCAGTACGCGGTCGTCGCGTGCGGCTCGAGCGGGTTGTTGTGGTACATCGCGGTCGTGTACGTCCGGTCCAGGACGGCCGTGGCGGTCGCCACCGCCTCGTCGATGTCACCGTCGGAGGTGTCGGTCTCGAACGAGGGGTTGACCTTCTCCGGGGCGTAGAGGTCGCCGCGGCCGGTGCGCAGGACCACGTCGTGGGGCGCGGGGGAGTAGGCCACCTCGACGAGGTCCGCGCCGCGCAGTGCCGCCTCGGCGGTGTCGGCGACGACCATCCCGACGACCTGGCCGCGGAAGGCGACCTCCCGGCTCTGCAGCACGGCCAGCTCGCCGTCGTCGGTCTCCAGCGACTCGGCGTCGAACGCGGTGCGGACCAGCAGCACCCCGTCGAGCGCCTCGGCGGCGGCGGTGTCGACCGAGTCGACCCGGCCCCGGGCGACCGTCGACTGCACGAGCCGGCAGTACGCGGGGCTCGCCGCCTCGGACTCGTAGGCGTAGCGGGCCGTGCCGGTGACCTTCGGGAAGCCGTCGCGGCGCTCGAGGTCGCTGCCGATCGCGACGGGCCGGAGCTGTTCGGTGGACGGGTCGGTCACGACTCACGCTCCTGGGTCAGCTCGCGCAGGGTGGCCACGAGCGTTCGGGTGACCAACGGGACCTTGAAGGCGTTGCCGCCGTCGAGGCCGTCCAGCGGCCGCGCGTCGACCAGCTCGGCCTCCGCCGCGGCGAGGAAGGTCTCCTCGGTCGGCTCGGCGCCGCGCAGGACGGCCTCGGCCCGGTGCGCCCGCCACGGCACGTGCGCGACGCCGCCCAGGGCGATCCGCGCCTCCCGGACCCAGCCCTCGCCGTCCTCGAGCTCGACCGCGGCCGCCACGCTGACCAGCGCGAAGGCGTACGACGCGCGGTCGCGTACCTTGCGGTAGGTCGAGCGGGTGGCCGGCGGCAGCGCCGGCAGGTCGATCGCCGTGACCAGCTCGCCGTGGGCCAGCGTCGTGTCGCGTTCCGGCTCGTCGCCGGGCAGCCGGTGCAGCTCGGTGAACGGCAGTGACCGCTCGCCGTCGGCGCCGAGCACGTGGACCGTGGCGTCCAGCGCGGCCAGCGCCACGGCCAGGTCCGAGGGGTGCGTGGCCAGGCAGTGCTCGGAGGCGCCCAGGACCGCGTGGTAGCGGGTGTAGCCGCCGCGGGCGCCGCAGCCCGAGCGGGGCTCCCGCTTGTTGCACGGGGTGGTCACGTCCTGGAAGTAGACGCAGCGGGTGCGTTGCAGCGGGTTGCCGCCGACGGTCGCCATGTTGCGCAGCTGTCCCGAGGCCCCGCCCAGCAGGGACCGCACGAGCATCGGGTGACGCTCCCGCACCCGCCGGTCCGCCGCGAGGTCGCTGTTGCGCACCGCTGCGCCGACCCGCAGGCCGCCGCCCTCGAGGTCGGTGATCTCGGCCGAGGTGGCCCGGGTGACGTCGACCAGCGCACCGGGGGTGGCGACGCCCAGCTTGAGGTGGTCGACGAGGTTTGTGCCGCCGGCGAGGAACGCGGCGTCCGGGTCGCCCGCGACCAGCCGGACCGCCTCCCGGGCGTCGGTCGCCGTCGCCAGGGTGAACGGCCTCATCGCCGCGCCTGCCCGGCCGTCTGCTCGGCGGCCTGTTCGGTGGCCTGTTCGGTGGCCTGCTCGACGGCTTGTTCTACGGCGGCGACGATGTTGACGTAGGCCCCGCACCGGCACAGGTTGCCGGCCATCCGCTCGGCGATCTCGGCGCGGCTGGCCGCAGGCTCGGTGGTGAGGTCGGCCGTGACGTTGCTCGGCCAGCCGGCCGCGAGCTCGTCGAGCACGCCCGCCGCCGAGCAGACCTGGCCGGGCGTGCAGTAGCCGCACTGGAAGGCGTCGTTGTCGAGGAAAGCCCGCTGCACGGGGTGCGGGGAGTCGCCGTCCGCGAGCCCCGCGGCCGTGGTGACCTCCGCGCCGTCGGCGGTCCCGGCCAGGACGAGGCAGGCCAGCACCCGGCGACCGCCGACCAGGACGGTGCAGGCACCGCACTGACCGTGGTCGCAGCCCTTCTTCGGGCTGGTGACGTCCAGCTGCTCGCGCAGCGCGTCGAGCAGCGTCGTCCTGGTGTCGACGGTGAGCCGGTACACCTCACCGTCGACGCCCAGCGTGATCGCGGTGTCCATGGCTGAGCTGTTCCCCCTGCGGGCCGGCCCAACCCCCGACCCGTGGATCAGGAGACGCCCTGTTCCTCCTCCACCTGGCGGTTCCAGTCGCGTTTGGTCGCCTGCCAGCGGTCCTCGTCGTGCCCGAGGCGCCAGTAGCCCGAGATCGAGACGTCGGCGCGGGGGAGTGCCCGCTCGACCAGCAGCAGGCGCCGGAGCTCCTTGACGAACCCGGCCTCGCCGTGGACGAACGCCTGGCCGGTGCCGGCGGGGAACGCGAGTGCGGTGACGGCCGGAACGAGGGCGGACCCGGCCGGCGCGTCGCCGCGGTGCAGCCAGATGATCGTGGCGTCGGCCGGGGCCTCCAGCTTCTGCTCCTCCTCAGGGCCCTCGACCTCGATGAACACGTGCGCCCGGGCGTCGGCGGGCATGCGCTCGAGAGAGGCGGCGATGGCGGGCAGCGCGCTCTCGTCGCCGGCGAGGAGGTGCCAGTCGACGTCAGCGCGGGGTGCGTAGTCGCCACCGGGGCCGAGGAGCTGGATCGTGTCGCCGGGCTTCGCCTGGGCCGCCCACGGCCCGGCGACCCCCGCGTCGCCGTGGACGAGCACGTCGAGCCACAGCTCGCCCGCCTGGGCGTCCCAGCGGCGGACCGTGTAGGTGCGCATCCGGGGGCGTTCGGGGTCGTCCCCGGGGAACAGGAGCTTGACGTAGTGGTCGGTGTACTCACCTGCACCGAACCCGTCGAGACCGGGCCCGCCGAGCACCACCCGGGTCATGTGCGGGGTGAGCCGCTCGACGCGCCGCACCTCGGCCTGCCGCGGTGTCCGGCGGCGTGGACGTTCTGCCATGCGATCCATCATGCAGCGTTGCGCGGGTGCGCCCGCGCGCCGTGCGGGGTGGCGGAGGTCACAGGGACCGGGATGTCCAGAACAGGTTGCCCGCTCCGTCCCCGGGGCGCAACGACACCGAGGATGGGAGAGACACCGTGCGACCGAACGAGATCACCGAGGTGCTGAACCGGCCGGGCAGCCAGGAGCTGTTGGCGCGCGACCTGACCCGCCTCGCCTACGTCGCCAAGGACGGCACGCCGCGCGTCGTCCCGATCGCGTTCACCTGGAACGGCGCCGAGGTCGTCATGTGCACGACGAAGAACGCCCCGAAGCTCCCCTCGCTGCGGGCGAACCCGGCGGTGGCCCTGACCATCGACACCGAGGTGCACCCGCCGAAGATCCTGCTCATCCGCGGCCGGGCCGAGCTGGACGTCGTCGACGGCATCCCGGCGGAGTACCTCCAGATGAACGGCAGCTACGAGATGACGCGGGAGCAGCGGGTGCACTGGGAGGCGGAGGTGCGCTCGCTCTACGACGGCATGGTGCGGATCGTGGTCACCCCGACCTGGGCGAAGCTGATCGACTTCGAGACGACGCTGCCGAGCGCGGTCGAGGAGCTGGTCCGGCAGCGGGACGAGCGTCAACGCGCCTGACCTGGTTGGGCCGCCGGGTCGTGGGGTAGACGGGGTGGACCGCGCGGACAGCGCGCCTGGCCGAGGAGGAACGCCCAGCAGATGATCGACCACAGTGAGCTCGTCATGTCGGTCAGCCAACGTGCCGACGTCGACGCCGACACCGCCCGCGCCGCGATCTCCGCGGTGACCGGGACCTTCGCCCGGCACATGCTGAACGAGGCCCGCGAGCGCCTGGCGACGGCCCTGCCGGACACTGCCCGCTACGCCGCGACCACCCTCGGCGAGATCGAGTCTCCCGACGGGGAGCAGGTCATCGAGGAGGTGGCCGAGCAGCTCGACACCACGCCCGAGCGTGCCCGGCGGCTGAGCCAGGCCGTACTCGGGGCACTCGACGAGGCCGAGCCCGGACTGGTCGACCTTCCGACGGGTCTGCGGCAGGCCCTCGAGCCGGCCTGACCGCCTCCGAGCGCCGACGGGTCACCGGGCATTCGGCTTGACCACGACCTCGCGGGCGAGGGTGGTGAGCTCGCGGCGGTAGCGCGGGGTTCGGACCGCGGCACGCACGCGGTCGAGCGTCGCCTGGTCGCCGTAGGCCGGCCACAGGCCGAACAGCGCCCCGTCGCGCCAGCGCATGGTGGCCTTGTCGGTGGTGGGGTCCACGGCGATGATGCGGTCGACGATCTCGCCCAGCAACGGGTGGTCGTGCTCGGGGTTGTGGCCCGACGCCGCTCGCACCGCACCGGCGAGCAGGCTGAGCTCGTCGGTCTCGGTGAGGATGCCCGCGGCGTCGCCGGCGAGGAGGTGCCGCAGCCCTTCCACGTCCCCGGCGAGGAAGGGCTGGAAGGCGAACCTGGCGAGCGCCGGTCCGATCCGCCTGTCCCGCGTGACGGCGAGCGCGGCCCGCCACCCGTCCCTGTGCGCCACCCCGGCCACCAGGTGCTGCTTGAGCTCGGCCATGCCCTGGCGGTCCTGGCTCGCCGCGTACCGCCGCCAGCCGGCGAAGAACCCCTCGGCGTCGCCCCGCGCGGCGAGGACTGCGCCGACGTCGCGGTGTCCCAGCCACGACAGGCCGTCCGCGATCCGGTCGGCCGCGGCACCCGCTCCGGTCAGGTCGCCGACGGCGAGGCGGTTGAGCACCTGTTGCCGTCGCACTCCGGTGTGCGCGGGCAGGAACCGGACCAGCCGTTCGACATCCGGGTCACCCAGCGCGCCCACCGCGAGCAGGGCACACGCCGCGTCACCGAAGGTGAAGCGGCCCGGCCGGCCCAGTCCGCTCACCACGGCGCGGTAGGGGAGCGTTCTGCCCTTGATCCGGGTGATCGTGCGCGGGCCGTCCCCCTGCGCCGGCAGCCGGTCGACAAGCTCGTGGAGCAGGCGCTCCCGCGCGGCGACGTGGGCGGCCGGCACCGGATACGGCGGCCGCGTGGCTGCCTCGTGCTCCGCGGGCGTCGCTTCGGCGGTGAGGCCGTCGACGAGGGTGTCGAACACGGAGGGGGCGGGCATGGCGCGATTGTGCCACCGAGCCGCACCCTGGACGTCGCGGTTCCGACGTGTCGATGTGGATTGTCCTGGATGGACCGAGACTATCCGTCGGAGAGGCGTCGTCCGCCGGGGCGCTGGGGCGGGATCACCTGACGGGCGAAGATCCGGGGGGTCGTCCCGCCGCGCGCGACTCGGGCCTGGGCGAGCAGCGTGTGCGCCAGCGCCGTCGCCTCGTCGGGCGTGAGGCTGGCCCACACCGTGTCCGCGCAGTCCCCGGTCGGGTCTATCCGAAGAACGACGCGCCCGCGCGTCGAGGGAAGCTGAAAGCGCCCTACGGACAGCCGTCGTCCGCACCCGGTCACCATCTCGCTCGGTTCGGAGTCCACGTCCGCCACCTCCACACCCAACTGGTAAAGCCTGCAGCGCACGCCGCCCGGCAGGTATTCCGGCGGAAACAAGAATCGATCCACATCGATGGTTGCGTTGTTCGATGCAGATCGATACTCTCTGCTCGATCAATCGAGGAGCATCGATCAATGGAGGCGTGATGTCGGAGTGGCCGGTAGTGGTCGTCGGCGCGGGACCGGTCGGGTTGGCCGCTGCCGCCGAGCTGGTCGAGCGGGGGCTCGAGCCGGTGGTGCTGGAGCGGGGGGACCAGGCCGGCGCGGCCGTCGCCCAGTGGCACCATGTGCGGCTGTTCTCCCCCTGGTCGGAGCTGGTCGCGCCGGCGGCCGGCCGCCTGCTGGCCACGGCGGGATGGCGGCGGCCGGCGGGGGAGGGGTACCCGACCGGCGCGCAGTGGGCTGCCGAGTACCTGCGTCCGCTGGCGGCCGCGCTCGGGGATCGGGTGCGCTTCGGGGCCGAGGTGGTGGGGGTCGCGCGGCGCGGCCGGGACCGGGTCGTGGACGCCGGCCGGGACAGCGAGCCGCTGACCGTGCACGTCCGGCGCGCCGACGGCGGCGAGGAACGGATCACCGCCTCGGCGCTGCTCGACGCGTCCGGAACCTGGGGGTCGCCGAACCCGCTCGGCGCCGAGGGCCTGCCCGCGGTGGGCGAGACCGCCGCGGCCGAGCGGATCTCCTACCGCGTTCCCGACCTCGACGACGGCGAGGTGGCGGCCCGCTACGCCGGCCGCCACGTGGTGGTCGCCGGCAGTGGGCACTCCGCGCTGACCGCGCTCGTCGCGTTCGCCGGCCTGGCCGAGCGGGAGCCGACCACCCGGATCACCTGGCTGCTGCGGCGCGGCGCCGTCGGCTCCACCTTCGGCGGCGGCGAGGCCGACCAGCTGCCCGCCCGCGGCGCACTCGGCCTGCGGGCCAGGGCCGCCGTCGACGCGGGCCGGATCGAGGTCGTGACCGGCTTTCGTGCGGAGCGGATCGACGGCCGCGACCTGGTGTCGGACAACGGGAACCGATTGTCCGACGTAGACGAGGTGGTCGTGCTGACCGGTTTTCGGCCGGACCTGTCCTGGCTCTCGGAGTTGCGCCTGGAGCTGGACGCGACGCTGCAGGCGCCGGTCGCGCTGGCTCCGCTGGTCGACCCCAACGTCCACTCGTGCGGCACGGTGTACCCGCACGGGGTCGCCGAGCTGTCGCACCCGGAGCCGAACGTGTTCCTGGTGGGGATGAAGAGCTACGGCCGCGCCCCGACCTTCCTCGCGATGACCGGCTACGAGCAGGTCCGCTCGATCGCCGCAGGACTGGCCGGTGACCGCGCGGCCGCCGAACGGGTCGAGCTGGTGCTTCCCGAAACCGGCGTGTGCGGCGGTGCCGGGCTGTTCGACGAGCCCGCCGAGGGGCAGGCCGGAGGCTGCTGCGCGCCGGCCGAGCCGGAGGCGCTGAGCCTGCTCGCACCGCCCCGGCGGTAGCTCGGGGCCGGGGGAGGTGTCGCGCACGGGGTGGCGTTTTCGCCGCCCCGTGCGCGACCCCGGCACCGGTCGACCACCCAACCTGTGAAGGCAGAAACATGATCGACGCCCTGGTCGTCGGCGGCGGGCAGGCCGGCCTGGCCGCCGCGCACGCACTCGGCCGCGCCGGACTCACCCCGGTCGTCCTCGAGGCCCGAGAGGAAGCCGTCGGCTCCTGGCCGTCCTACTACGACAGCCTCGTCCTGTTCTCCCCGGCGCGGTTCAGCTCGCTGCCGGGCATACCCTTCCCGGGGGACCCGGACCGCTACCCGCACCGGGACGAGGTGATCGACTACCTGCGCCGCTACGCGTCGGGTCTGGACGCCGACATCCGCACCGGGCAGCGGGTCACCGCGGTGCGCCGGGAGGAGGCTCACTTCCGCGTGGAGGCGGGCGGCGACGTGCTCACCGCGCGGCTGGTCATCGCCGCGAGCGGCGCGTTCGGCACGCCCCACCGCCCCGTTCTACCCGGTGTCGACGGGTTCACCGGGACTGTTCTGCACTCGGCGGACTACCGTGAGCCCGGCCCGTTCGCTGGCCAGCGGGTCGTCGTGGTCGGGGCGGCCAACACGGCTGTCCAGGTCGCGCACGAGCTGGCGTCGGTGGCGAGGGTCACCCTGGCGACGCGGGCGCCCATCAGGTTCGGTCCGCGCCGGCTCCTCGGCCGGGACGTGCACTTCTGGTCGCGGTCGCTCGGCTTCGACCACCTCCCCGTGGGTCACCTGCTCGCCAGGCCGCCCCGCGCCCCGGTCCTCGACGACGGCCGCTACCGCCGGGCCGTGCGCGCCGGACGGCCCGACCAGCGCCGGATGTTCACCAGCCTCGACGCCGACGCCGTGGTGTGGCCCGACGGCACCCGAGAACGCGTCGACACTGTTGTGCTCGCCACCGGGTACCGACCTGAACTGTCCTACTTGGACCCGGCGGAGCGGGGTCAGGTCCGCGGCATCTCAACTGTACACAATGGACTTGGGTTCGTCGGCCTGGAATGGCAACGCAGCTTCGCCTCGGCCACCCTCCGCGGCGTAGGCCGCGACGCCCGCTTCGTCGTAGACCGCCTCCTGCGCCTCGGCGCTGTCGTTACGTCACGCGGGTAACGTTCGACATCAAGGGCGTGACCGATCCTCGAACGCCGGCTCTGCTGGATGGCCTGACCGCGGTGGAACAGCGCGTGGTCGACGCCGCCCGCCGCGGAGAGTGGGCCAGGGCCGAGACCGTGGTGCCGGTGGAGGAGCTCGAAGCCACCGACGACCCGGACCTGCGGGTACGAGCGGACCTGGTCCGGGAGCTGGTGATGGGTCGCCGCGGTGAGCTGGACCCTCGCGGGGTGCGTGTCCGGGGTGTTCGGGTGGTGGGGCAGCTGGATCTGGACCATGTCACGGGCGTCACCGGCCTGTCCCTGGTCGAGTGCGCACTGCCAGACGGAATTACCTGCCGTCACGCACGGCTTCGCGAGATGACCCTGGACAGGAGCATGGCAGCTACCCTCCACGCAGAAGGTCTGCGTGTCGAGGGGGACCTGTTCCTGCGCAGCGCCACCCTGCGCGGTGCCGGCGAAGGTGGTGCGGTGCGGCTGTTAGGCGCTCTGATCGGCGGCCAACTCGATCTTGGGGACAGTGAGGTCCTCAACACCACCGGCCCAGCCCTACACGCTGACGGTCTGCGTATGGAGGGGGACCTGTTCCTGCGCAGCGCCACCCTGCGCGGTGCCGGCGAGAGTGGTGCGGTGCGGCTGTTAGGCGCTCTGATCGGCGGCCAACTCGATCTTGAGGGCAGTGAGATCACCAACGCCACCGACCCAGCTTTCGCGGCAGATGGCCTGCGTGTCGAGGGAGACCTGTTTCTGCGGAACGCCGTCCTGCAAGGCACAGATGGGGGTGGTGCGGTGCGGCTGTTAGGCGCTCTGATCGGCGGCCAACTCGATCTTGAGGGCAGTGAGATCACCAACGCCACCGACCCAGCTTTCGCGGCAGATGGCCTGCGTGTCGAGGGAGACCTGTTTCTGCGGAACGCCGTCCTGCAAGGCACAGATGGGGGTGGTGCGGTGCGGCTGTTAGGCGCTCTGATCGGCGGCCAACTCGATCTCGGGGGTAGCGAGATCACCAACGCCACCGGCCCGGCCTTCGCGGCAGATGGCCTGCGTGTCGAGGGGAGCCTGTTTCTGCGGAACGCCGCCCTGCGCGGTGCCGGCGAGAGTGGTGCGGTGCGGCTGTTAGGCGCTCGGATCGGCGGTCAACTCGGTCTCGAGGGCGGCGAGATCACCAACATCACCGGCCCAGCGCTGCGCGCTGACAGTCTGCGTGTCGAGAGGGGCCTGTTTCTGCGGAACGCCGCCCTGGCCGGTGCCGGCGAGAGTGGGGCGGTGCGGCTGTTAGGCGCTCAGGTCGGCGGTCAACTCGGTCTCGAGGGCGGCGAGATCACCAACATCACCGGCCCAGGCCTGCACGCTGACGCTCTGCGCGTCGACGGGGATCTATTTCTGCGGAACGCCGCCCTGCGCGGTGCCGGCGAGAGTGGTGCGGTGCGGCTGGTCGGCGCTCGGATCGGCGGTCAACTCGGTCTCGAGGGCGGCGAGATCACCAACATCACCGGCCCAGCGCTGCGCGCTGACAGTCTGCGTGTCGAGAGGGGCCTGTTTCTGCGGAACGCCGCCCTGGCCGGTGCCGGCGAGAGTGGGGCGGTGCGGCTGTTAGGCGCTCAGGTCGGCGGTCAACTCGGTCTCGAGGGCGGCGAGATCACCAACATCACCGGCCCAGCGCTGCGCGCTGACAGTCTGCGTGTCGAGAGGGGCCTGTTTCTGCGGAACGCCGCCCTGGCCGGTGCCGGCGAGAGTGGGGCGGTGCGGCTGTTAGGCGCTCAGGTCGGCGGTCAACTCGGTCTCGAGGGCGGCGAGATCACCAACATCACCGGCCCAGGCCTGCACGCTGACGCTCTGCGCGTCGACGGGGATCTATTTCTGCGGAACGCCGCCCTGCGCGGTGCCGGCGAGAGTGGTGCGGTGCGGCTGGTCGGCGCCCAGATCCACAGTCAGGCAAATTTCACCGGCACACAACTGAGTAACGACTCAGGTCCGCTGTTGGCGCTCTTCGAGGCTCGGGTGGACGCAGCGCTGATCCTGCCGGCCTCCGTGGTATGTCCGCTGGGCAGCACGGAGATCACGCGGCGGGGCTGCCCGCACCGCGGGCGGCAGCTGGTGGTGCGAGGGCTGGTGTTCGCCGACCTGGGGCACGTGTCGTGGCGGCAGTGGCTACACCTGGTGGTCCACCACACCCCCGAATACTGGCCACAGCCCTACCAGCAGCTCGCCGCGGTCGAACGGGCCGCCGGGCACGACAACAACGCCCGTCACGTCCTCATCGTCCAACAGGAGGACCTGCGCCGCCGTACTCCCGAGGCTCTTGGCGGGCGGATCGGGCAGTGGCGGCACTGGCTGTGGGGTTGGCTGGGCCGCTACGGCTACCGCGCCCACCGCCTCGTCATCGCCCTCGCCGTCATCCTCACCCTCGCCGGCGGGCTCGGCTACGCCGCGGGCCAGGTCCCCACCCGTCCCGGCCACCACGCCGCCGAACGCGTCCCACCACCCACCGCCAACACCGCCGCGCGCGGAACGCCCTGCTCCACCGCTGAGCTCATCGGACTCGGCATCGACCGCGGCCTCCCCCTGGGCACCACCGGCCTCCGCACCCGCTGCGACCTGGACACCGGAACCCGCTGGGGCCAGGCCTTCACCTTCGCTCTCTGGGCCCTCCAAGCCCTCATCTGGGCACTGGCCACCCTCGCCGTCGCCGCCTACACCGGCCTCGTCCGCAAACCGACTTAGACCGATCACGTGCTCTACCGCGCCAGGCGGTCGAGCAGTTCGTCGAGCAGGGCGCGTTCGCCCGGTGTGAGGTCGCCGGGGTCGTTGGCGACCAGGGCGCGCAGGGTGAGCGCGGTGCTCGCGCGGGTAGCCGGGGTGTCAGCCGACGGCGTGTGCAGCACACCGGCCAGCACGGTCTCGCGGACGCGTCCAGAAAGTCCGAAGTCCGGTTCCGGCTGGGCGATCAGGGTCAGCGTGATGCCGACGTTCGCGGCGAGCAGCTGCTCGGCGGCGTCGTCCGCGGGCACTTTCAGCAGGCCGCGTGCGGCGGCCTCAGTGAACCGTTCTCGCAACGCGGCGTGCGCGGGAGCCGTGACGGCACAGGGCTTTCCCGGCTCGGCGCGGCCATAGAGCAGGCCGTAGAACGTCGGGTGCTCCAGCCCGAACCGCACGTGCCGGTCCCACCCCATCCGCAGGTCCTCCAGCGGGTCGCCGGAGCTCTCGACCGCCGTGTACTGGGTGAAGCCATGGTTCACGACGGCGTCGATCAGGCCCTGCTTGCTGCCGAAGTGGTGGTACAGCGTCGGCGCTTGCACGCCGGCGCGTTCGCACACCGCTCTCGTGGAGACCGTGCCGCCGCCCTCCAGCAACTCCGCCGCGGCAAGCAGGAGGCGATCCCGTGCGTTCTGCATGCTTGCTACATTAGCGTATGTATCGCTACATAGCTCGCTATAGCGAGAGGAGAAGTCTATGAGGACTTGGTTCATCACCGGTGGGACGCCGGGAGGGTTCGGCCTGGTCTATGCCGAGGCTGCGCTGGAACAGGGCGATCAGGTGGTGATAACCGCCCGGCGGCCCGCTGAACTGCGGGAATGGACCGAACCGCACGGCGACCGCGTGCTCGTTCTCCAGCTCGATGTCACCGATGCCGAGCAGGTGCGTGCGGCGGTCACGGCGGCAGAGGAGCGGTTTGGCGGGATCGACGTGCTCGTCAACAACGCTGGCCGTGGCTGGTTCGGCTCGGTCGAGGGCGCCCCTGACGAGACGATCCGCCGCACGTTCGACCTCAACCTGTTCGCCGTGGTCGAGGTGCTGCGCGCGGTCCTGCCTGGTATGCGGGCACGCGGCGACGGCTGGATCGTGAACATGTCGTCAGTGGCCGGCCTCGTCGGCGCGCAAGGGTTCGGCTACTACTCGGCGGCGAAGTTCGCGCTCGAAGGACTGTCGGAGACACTGCGTCACGAGGTCGAGCCGTTCGGTGTGCGCGTGCTCGTCGTGGAGCCGGGAGCGTTTCGCACCAAGGCCTTCGCCGGCTTCCGGAGCGAGCCCGTCAACGAGACCGTCGACGCCTACGTACCGATGGTCGAGGGCGTCAAGGCGGCGTTCGTGGACCACAACGGCAAGCAGGAGGGTGACCCTGAACGCGGGGTGCGGGCCGTGATCAGCGCGATGAACGCACCCGTTCCGCCGCAACGGCTCGTGCTCGGCAACTCGGGTTACGACGTCGTTGTCGCGATGCACGAGAACGCACTCGCCGAGCTGCGCGCGAACGAGAAGCTCTCGCGCGGTGCGGACTTCTGAGCCGACAAAACCTTCGTCAGGGCGCGCCCGCGTCCTGACACCTGAGAAGACCGGAGAACACAATGGACTACATCACTCTTCCCCAGGCTGTCGAGAACTTCATCGCGGCCACCAACGCGCACGACGTGAACGCGCTGGCCGCGGTCTTCGGCGACGGGGCCACCGTGCGCGATGACGGGACGACCTACGTCGGCGAGACCGAGATCCGCGAGTGGATCCAGGTGCACCTGATCAACCCCAAGATCGTGATCACGCCGACCTCGTTCGCGGGCGACCGGCTGGTGGCCTCCGGGGACGGTGAGTTCCCCGGCGGGCCGCTGTCCTTCGCGTTCGTGTTCGACATCAAGGACGACCAGGTCACCGACCTCACGATCGACCCCGTCTGATTCCTCACCGACCGGGGCAGCCTGAACATGGTCAACTGCGGACAGCGGACACGCTGATCATCCTGTCGTCATCCCGCCCAGGGGAGGAGGGGCTGGCTTCGGTCGCTGGTGCGTAACCTCGCGAGCCCGTTCCGTTCGAGCTGGCGCACCCGTTCCCGGCTGACGCCGATCTCCTCGCCGATCTCGAGCAGGGTGTGCGGCGCGCCGTCGTCCAGGCCGTAGCGCCGGGTGAGGACCAGCGCTTCCCTCGGCGGCAGGCTGGCGAGGGCGCCACGCACGTCGACGGCCAGCGCGGCGCGGGCGACGACCTCGCCGACCTCGCCCTCCTCGCCGTCGGTGACCACGTCGGCCAGTCGCAGCTCGCCGTCGGCGTCGAGGGGGCGTCGAGGCTCAGCGGGTCGCGCGCGAGGCGGCGGAGCTCGTCGACCCGGGCGGGGGGCATGCCGGCCGCGTCGGCGAGCTCGCCGAGGGTGGGTTCGCGGGACAGTCGCACGGCGAGCTCGCGTTCGAGCCGGTCGAGCTTGTTCAGCTGCTCGGTGAGGTGGACCGGCAGGTGGACGGTGCGCGCCTGCTGCGCGGTGCCCCGCGCCAGGGCTTGGCGGATCCACCAGGTGGCATACGTGGAGAACTTGTAGCCCTTGGTGTAGTCGAACTTCTCCACGGCTCGGATCAGGCCGAGGTTGGCCTCCTGGATCGAGTCCAGCAGTGGAAGCGCGCGACCCGGGTGCCGTTTGACGACCGACACCGCCAGCCGCAGGTTGGCCCGGATCAGTCGGTCCCTGGCCCGCCGGCCGTCCTCGGCGACCGCGGCCAGGTCGGCCGCGCGCTGTGGGTCCGGCTCGCCCCGGCGGAGCAGCTCGGCCGCGTACACCCCGGCCTCGATCCGCTTCGCCAGGTCGACCTCCTCGTCGGCGGTGAGCAGCGCGACGCGGCCCATCTCGTCCAGGTACCGCCGGACGAGGTCGATGTCGTGGTCCGACCTGCCCATGGTTCCCCCCGGTGTGTCCCGTCCTGACCTCAGGGTCGTCTGGGCGGGGGAGGCGGGGAAGCAGCGGAGTACCCGGGCCGGCAGTGACCTTGTACCCGTCCTCACGCGACACATCAAACTGGTTTGATGTAATCTGCTCGGCATGGTCGCACCCGGTCCACCGGCGTTCGTCCGGCTGGCCGCGCACCCACTGCGGTGGGACCTGCTCACGGTGCTCGCCCGCGGCGACCACCGCGTCCGCGAGCTGGTCTCGCTGCTTGGCCAGCCGCAGAACCTGGTCTCCTACCACCTGCGGCTGCTCCGGGAGGCCGGCCTGGTCACCGCGACCCGCAGCGGTTTCGACGGCCGCGACAGCTACTACCACCTCGACCTCGACCGCTGTGCCGACGCGTTCGCCGCAGCGGGGGCGCGGCTGCACCCGGTGCTGCGGCCCGCTCCGTCCGCGACCGCCCCCGGCCGCCGGCGGATCTCGGTGCTGTTCGTGTGCTCGGGTAACACCGCCCGCTCGCCCATGGCCGAGGCCTTGCTGCGCCACCGCGCCGGCGACCTGGTCGAGGTGGCCAGCGCCGGCACCCGGCCCGGCTCCCAGCTCCACCCGGAGGCCGGCCGGGTGCTGCGTTCGGACTTCGGCCTCGACCTCTCCGGCCACCGGCCGCGCCACGTCGACGCGGTCGCCGGGCAGCGGTTCGACCGCGTGATCACCGTGTGCGACCGGGCCCGGGAAGCCTGTCCGGAGTTCCCGGAACGGGCCCACTGGAGCATTCCCGTCCCCTCGGACGCCCGCTTCCACGACACGGCGGCGGAGATCGACACCCGCGTCCGGCACCTGCTGCCCGTTCTCGCCGCCGACCTGACCTGAACCCGAGGAGATTTCCCCGTGACCGCATCCGACCAGTACGCCAGCGTCCGCTACCTCGTCCCCGACGTGCGGGCGGCCGTCGACTTCTACACCACCCACCTCGGCTTCACGCTCAACACCAGCGCGGCGCCGGCCTTCGCCGACGTTGTTCGCGGGCCGCTGCGGCTGCTGCTGTCCGGGCCGGCGAGCTCCGGCGCCCGGGCGACACCCGAGGACGCGGCAACCGCCGGCGGGAACCGCATCCACCTCGTCGTCGACGACCTGGACGCCGAGGTCACGCGGCTGCGCGAGGCCGGGCTGCCCTTCCGCAGCGACGTGGTCTCCGGACCCGGCGGTCGGCAGGTCCTGCTCGCCGACCCGGCCGGCAACCTCGTCGAGCTGTTCCAGCCCGCGGAGTCGGGAAGCCGATAGGGTGCGGGTCAGCCGCGCTCGGCCAGGATGGAGCGGGCTTCGGTGAGGGCGAACCCCAGGAGGTTCTGTCCGAGCCACTGGGCGGGGTCGCCGGCGCGGGGGTCCTCGGCGCGTAGTCCGATCCCCCAGACGCGGTCCTCCGGGCTCGCTTCGACGAGCACCTGGTCGCCGGTGTCGAGGAGGAAGCGGCGCAGGTCCGGGTGCTGGTCGAACTTGGCGAGGCTGCCGTCCAACACGATCTGGTAGCGGGCGTCCTCCCAGCGGGAGTGGTCGAACCCCCGCACGCCGCGGCCGAGAGCCTTGGCCCGAGGCGGGTCGGGTGCGTGCAGAATCCGCTCGGCGCTCTCCTCGTCGCCGAACAGGGTTGCCTTGCGCCACATCATGAAGTGCTCGGCGCTGGGGAAGGTCAGACCGTCCACGACGAACGGTGAGATCCACCATTGGCTCAGGCAGCCGCGCCCGACGCTTCCGTCGCGCTGGGGCCGGTGTCCCCAGAAGAACAGGAACGACACCCGCTCGCCGGCCCGCACACGCTCGACCAGCTCGTCGACCCTGCTCCCGTTCACACCCATGCGCGGCAGTCTCCCAGCGACACCGGCCCGCCGCTACCGCATTTGTCCCAGATGGAGGGGGCGCTCCCCGGATCTCGGGATCAGGTCCCGAAATCCGGGGAGCGGCCGATCAGGCGAGGTCGAACCGGTCGAGCTCCATGACCTTGGTCCAGGCCGCGACGAAGTCGGTGACGAACTTCTCACGGGCGTCCTCGCTGGCGTAGACCTCGGCGAGGGCACGCAGCTGGGAGTTGGACCCGAAGATGAGGTCGACCGCGGTGGCGGTCCACTTCACCTGGTCGGTGGCGAGGTCGCGGATCTCGTAGACGTTCTCCTCGTTCTCCGACGCCTTCCACCGCGTCCCCGGCGAGAGCAGGTTGGCGAAGAAGTCGTTGGTGAGAACGCCGGGCCGGTCCGTGAGCACGCCGTGCTGGCTGTCGCCGGCGTTGGCGCCCAGCGAGCGCAGACCGCCGACGAGCACGGTCATCTCGGGAGCGGTCAGGTTGAGCATGTAGGCCCGGTCGACCAGCAGCACCTCCGGCTGGGTCTTCTCGCCGGGACGCAGGTAGTTGCGGAACCCGTCGGCGCGCGGCTCGAGGACCCGGAACGACTCGACGTCGGTCTGCTCCTGGCTCGCGTCGGTGCGACCCGGGTGGAACGGCACGGTCACCTCGACGCCGGCCTCACGCGCCGCCTTCTCGACGGCGGCCGAGCCGGCCAGCACGATCAGGTCGGCGAGCGAGATCTTCGCGCCGCCCGCCTCGTTGAACTCCCGCTGGATGCCCTCCAGGGTCTCCAGGACCGTCGCGAGCTGCTCGGGCTGGTTGACCTCCCAGCCGCGCTGGGGCTCCAGCCGGATCCGGGCGCCGTTGGCGCCACCGCGCTTGTCGGTGTACCGGAAGCTCGCGGCCGAGGCCCAGGCGGTGGAGACGAGCTGGGCGGTCGTCAGGCCGGAGTCGAGGACCTTGGCCTTGAGGGCGGCGACGTCGGTGTCGCTCACCAGCTCGTGGTCGACGGACGGCACCGGGTCCTGCCAGAGCTGGGGCTCGGCGACCCAGGGCCCGAGGAAGCGGCGGACCGGACCCATGTCGCGGTGCAGCAGCTTGTACCAGGCCTTGGCGAACGCCAGCGCGAACTCGTCGGGGTTCTCCAGGAAGCGGCGGGAGATCTTCTCGTAGGTCGGGTCGACGCGCAGCGACAGGTCGGTCGTGAGCATCGTGGGCTTGTGCTTCCTGCTGGGGTCGAAGGCGTCGGGGATGATCTCCTCGGCGTCCTTGGCGACCCACTGCTTGGCGCCACCGGGGCTGGTGGTGAGCTCCCACTCGTAGCCGAACAGAATCTCGAAGAAGCGGTTGCTCCACTGCGTCGGCCGGTCGGTCCAGGTCACCTCGAGACCGCTGGTGATCGTGTCCGGGCCCTTGCCGCTGCCGTAGCTGTTGAGCCAGCCCAGGCCCTGCGTCTCGATCGGGGCACCCTCGGGCTCCGGGCCGACGTGGCCGTCGGACAGGGCGGCGCCGTGGGTCTTGCCGAAGGTGTGGCCACCGGCGATGAGAGCGACGGTCTCCTCGTCGTTCATCGCCATCCGGCCGAAGGTCTCCCGGATGAAGTGTGCGGCGGCCAGCGGGTCGGCGTTGCCGCGGGGACCCTCCGGGTTGACGTAGATCAGGCCCATCTCGGTCGCGCCGACCTCGGGCGACATCTCCGACTCGCTGACGTAGCGCTCGTCGCCCAGCCAGGTGTCTTCCGGGCCCCAGAAGATCTCCTCCGGCTCCCAGACGTCCTCGCGGCCGAAGCCGAAGCCGAACGTCTTGAAGCCCATCGACTCCATGGCGACGTTGCCGGCGAGCACGAGCAGGTCGGCCCAGGAGATCTTCTGGCCGTACTTCTGCTTGACCGGCCACAGCAGACGCCGCGCCTTGTCGAGGTTGGCGTTGTCCGGCCAGCTGTTGAGCGGGGCGAACCGCTGACCGCCGTCGCCCGCGCCGCCGCGGCCGTCGTGGATGCGGTAGGTGCCCGCGGCGTGCCAGCTCATCCGAATCATCAGGCCGCCGTAGTGGCCGAAGTCGGCCGGCCACCAGTCCTGCGAGGTGGTGAGCACCTCGACGATGTCCTGCTTGAGGGCCTGGACGTCGAGCTTGGCGAACTCCCTGGCGTAGCTGAAGTTCTCGCCGAGCGGGTTGCCCTTCGAGGAGTGGGCGTGCAGCACCGAGAGGTCGAGCTGGTTGGGCCACCAGTCCCGGGTGGTGCGTGGACGACCGCCCGTCTTCGAGGTCGGCGAGTCGATCGCCGGGTTCTCGCTCTCGCTGCCGTGCGCGGTCACCGAGTCGTGCGCGACCGGGCAGCCGGCCTCCGCCTTCTGGTCCACACCCTGCGCGCTCGAGGGGGCGTTGTCCTGGGTGGCGCTCATCTACTTCCTTCCGAACTGGCGAATCAATGGTTGGTCGGGTGGGCCGCGCAGTCGGGGCAGGTGCCCCAGAAGACGACCTCCGCCTCGTCGACCACGAAGCCGTGGTCCACCGAGGCCGTGAGACAGGGTGCGTGGCCGACGGCACAGTCGACGTCCGCGATCGCACCGCAGGAGCGGCACACGACGTGGTGGTGGTTGTCTCCCACCCTGGACTCGTACCGCGCCGTCGCGCCGGCGGGCTGGATGCGCCGCACCAGTCCGGTGTCGGTGAGCGCCTGGAGCACGTCGTAGATCGCCTGGTGGGAGACCGTCGGGTGCGCGGCCCGCACCAGGTCGATCACCGTGTTGGTGTCGACGTGCGGGTTGTCCCGCAGCGCGGCCAGCACCGCCAACCGGGGCCGGGTCACGCGCAACGAGACCGCCCGCAGCTGCGCCTCGAAGTCCGCCGTCACAGGAGAACCCTAGAGCGCTTTCTGGAGCAAATCAAGTTAACGGGAGGGGTCTATATCGATCAGGTGACCGATCTGGCTCCACATGTGCAGCTCGCTCCAGAACGGAACGTGACCGATCGGCCACTGGTCGTTCGGGACCTCGTCCTGGGTCCTGCCGCTGGGGATGTCGGCGAGGGACAGAGCCGGAACGTACAGGTCGATCTGGTGGATGCTGAACACGGGTGAGTCGTCGGCGGAGCCGACGTACCAGTTGCTCCGGAGCGGTGTCAGGCGCGGTGCTTCGGCGAGTCGTTCTCCCGCCACCGCCGGGCGCCGCGCCTTCTCGCTCGGCCGTTCCCCCCAGCCGCGCCACCAGAAGGAGCCGTACTCGGCACTGAACAGGACGCCCTCCGCGGGCCAGTCGACAAGCTGCTGGGTCGCGTCCTCGTCGCGCAGCCGCCAGTCCGGGTAGGGAACCCACCGCAGGACGCCGTCATCGCCGCGGGGCGGCACGGGCAGGGCGACGGGGTGTGCCAGATGGAGCACGCGGCGCCACAGGGGTGGCATCTCGATGTCGAAGCGCTCCTGCGCCCGGTCCAGCTCCGCTGTGGTCAGACCGGGTTCCAGCTCGCAGTCGCCCCTGTCGGCCAGCCAGCGGACCAGCTTCTCGGCGTCGTCGGTGCTCACGGGTAGGACGATAGAGATCGTCCTACCCGCTCGCCGCACGTTTTCTACTCGACGGTTTCCTGGTCGGGGATGCCGTTCTCGGGTGGGCTGTCGGAGGCGGCGGAGTCGTCCTCATCGATCGGGGCGTCGCCGATGTCGGACACCAGCACCGGGGTGAGTTCCTCACCGACCCCGCCCTTGAGCTCGACCAACTGCATTCCGGAGACTCCCATGTGGCTGTCCGAGGAGAACCGGAACGGCGCCAGCGCGGGGCCCTCGAAGTCCCCGCCGGCGCGTTCGACGGCCTCGACGATGCCCTCGCGGGTCGGGTTCGGGCCGGCGGCCTGCAACGCCTGGACGAACGTGTACGCCTGGGACATCCCGTAGACGCGGTAGTTGGTCAGCTCCTCACCGTCGCCGTGGGCGTCCCAGACCTTCTGCCACAGCCGCATCCACGGGTCCTCCGGCGCGTCGGTGCCGGGGATGTACTCGGTGGTCATCACGCCGTCGAGCAGCTGGGCGCCACCCTTCACCGCGCCCTCGGAGAACTGGGCCAGCAGCGAGCCGACCAGGGCCGGGTCCGAGCCCACGTTGCTGTAGAACCACTTCGGCTGGTAGCGCAGCCGCAGCGCCACCAGCTGGCTCAGCGCGGTGTACGACGGCGTGGTGAAGCCGAGCACGAGGTCGGCCCCGGACGCCTGCAGCGCCGCGATCTGCGGGGCGACGTCGGTGTTGCCCGAGGTGTAGCGCTGCACGTCGACGATCTGGTCGTCGAGGAACCGCCGGACGCCCTTCTCGGCGTCCCGGCCGAAGTCGTCGTCCTGGAGGAACAGCCCGACCTTGGCGTCGGGCATGTTCTTCTTCACGTAGTCGCCGAGGATCTTGCCCTCGATCTCGTAGTCGGGCTGCCAGCCGAAGGTGAACGGCCGCTCCTTCGGCTTGTCGCCCCACTGCAGCGAACCCGAGGACACGAACAGGTCCGGCACCTTCTCGTCGTTGAGGAAGTCGACGACCGCGCCGTGGGTCGGCGTGCCGAGGCCGGAGACCATCGCGAAGATCTCGTCGTCCAGCACGAGCTCGTTGGTCACCTGGCTGGTGTTGGTGGGGTTGTAGGCGTCGTCGCGCACCACGAACTCGATGTTGCGGCCGTGCACGCCGCCGTTGGCGTTCACGTAGTCGTAGTAGGCCTTGTGCCCGGTGGGGATCTCGCTGTAGCCCGCCGCGGCCACGCCGGTCAGCGGGAAGTGCCCGCCGATCGTGACCGTGTCCTCGGTGATGCCGACCGTGGAGCCTTCCGCCGGAGCCTCCTCGCGCTCACCGCCCGCGCCACAGGACGCCAGCAGCGCGCCCGTGGCCACCATCGCGGTGACCACCACTGCCGATCTCGACCATCGCCTCATGTTTCGTGCCTCCCACTGGGTACTGGGCTGGATGACGGGGAAGTGCGGCGCCGGCGGACCCAGCCCGCGATGCCGGACGGGGCGAACAGCACGACGAGCATCGTGACCAGGCCGTAGGCCAACGGAGCCAGCTCGGCGGCTCGCACGTCGGACAGCCCCAGGTCCTGTCCGAGGGTCGTGGCGAGCTGGGGCAGGAACGTGAGCAGGGCCGCGCCCACCAGGGCACCGGGCAGGCTGCCCAGCCCGCCGAGGACGATCGCCGACAACAGCAGCAGCGACAGGGACAGCGTGAACCCGCTCGGCGCCGCGATCCTGGCCGACAGGGCCAGCAGCCCGCCGGCGAGCCCCGCGCAGGTCGCGCTGACCACGAACGCCAGCACGCGCGCCCGGCCCAGGTCGATCCCCGCCAGCTCCGCGGCCACCTCGTTGTCCCGCACCGCGCGCCAGGTCCGGCCGACCCTGCCGCGGGCCAGGTTGGCCAGCAGGACGAACGTCACGACCAGGCAGAACCAGCCGACGTAGCCGAGGTAGCGGCTGCGGCCGGGGTCCTGTCCGGTCACGAAGAACACCGCGTCGGCGAACCAGTCCGGGACCGCCGGCACCCGGACGGTGAGCCCCTGCTCGCCGCCGAGCACCCCGCTGAAGTGGAGGGGGATGCCGGGAACGGCGACGGCCAGCGCCAGCGTGGCGCCGGCGAGGTACGGCCCGTGCAACCGCGCGGCGGCCACCCCGACGAGCGCGCCGGCGGCGAGGGCCACCGCGGCCGCCGCCACCAGGACGACGGCGAGCGGCAGCGGGTTCTCGCCACGCAGCATCAGCGCCGCCGTGTACGCCCCGATCGCCATGAAGGCGCCGTGCCCCAACGAGATCTGGCCGTTCAGTCCGACCAGGACGGTCAGCCCGCCGGCGGCGATGCCGAAGTAGGCCATCGCCGCGAGCTGGCCGTTGCGGAACGCGTCGGTGCTCTCCAGGGCCACGGACACGGCCACCATGGCGAGCACCGCGAGCACCAGGTGCCGGCGCAGGGGAGTGGCGAAGAGGAACGCGCCGAGCCGACCTCCCCGCCGCCGGCGGTGTGCGGGTCGCTCCTGCCCGGCGCTGGTCTCCGTGCTCGTCTCGGTGGCCACGTCAGACCCTCCGCTCGCGGACGCGGGCGAACAGGCCGCCCGGGCGGACCAGCAGCACCGCCATCAGGATTGCCAGCGCCGCCAACGAGACCAGCTGGGAGCCGACGTACCCGCTGACCAGGCTCAGCGACAGCCCGAGGATCAGCCCGCCGGCGACCGCGCCGACCGGGCTGTCCAGCCCGCCGAGGACCGCCGCGACGAACCCGTACACCACCACACCGTCCATAAAGGACGGATGGACCAGCCCGCCGCCGGCGATCAGCAGGCCGGACAGGGATCCGACGACGGCGGCGAGCGCCCAGCCGAGCGTGAGCATCCGGCCGACGCGCACCCCGAGCAGCCGGGCCACCTCCTGGTTGAACGCGGAGGCACGCATCTTCAGCCCGACGTCGGTGTACCGGAACAACAGCACCAGCAGCACCACGACCGCCAGCACCGACAGGATCGTGAAGATCCCGAACCCGGTGAGCGCGATCGTCGTGTCCCCGACCTGGAAGCCGCGCAGCCCGAACGGCGCGGGGAAGGACCGGTAGCGGGCGCCGAAGACCAGCGCCGCCAGCGCGTGGAGCACGATGAACAGGCCCAGGGTGAGGATCACCGGGTTGATCTCCGAGCGCGGGTCGACGTACCGGATCACGAACCGCTCGACGAGCGCGCCGAGCACCAGCCCGCTCAGCAGCGCCGCGGCGAAGCCGAGCCAGTAGGAGTACCCGGCCTCGATGAGGACCAGCGCGACGTAGGTGGTGAGCATCGCCATCGGCGCCTGGGCGAAGTTGACGATCCGGGTCGCCCGCCAGATCAGCACCAGCGCCAGCGCGAACGCGGCGTAGACCATGCCGAGCGTCAGGCCGGTGAGGAGCGTGGTGAACAGCTGCTGCACGAGGATCCCCTTGTCGCCGTCAGAACCCGAGGTAGGCGTGGCGCAGGCGCTCGTTGCCGGCGAGCGCGGCGGCCTCGTCGGACACCACGACCCGGCCGAGGTTGAGCACCACGCCGCGGTTCGCGATCGACAGCGCGCTGCGGGCGTTCTGCTCGACGAGCACGACCGTGAGCCCGTCGGCCCGCACGAGCGTCTGGACCAGCTCGAAGATCTGCACCACGATCCGCGGCGCGAGCCCGAGCGAGGGCTCGTCGAGCAGCAGGACCCGCGGCCGGGCCAGCAGCGCCCGGGCGATCACCAGCATCTGGCGCTCCCCGCCGGAGAGCACGTGGGCCGAGGCCCGGTACCGCTGCGCGAGGATCGGGAACAGCGAGTAGGCCCGTTCGAGGTCGGCGGCGCCGACCCGGCCGCCGCGGCCGAGCGCGCCGAGCCGCAGGTTCTCCTCGACGGTCAGCTCGGTGATCACCCCCCGTCCCTCGGGAACGTGGGCCAGGCCCACCGCCGCCATGCCCTCCACCGGGACCGTGCCGAGATCCAGCCCGGCGAGGGTGACGCTGCCCCGGCTCGGCCGCACCAGCCCGGAGATCGTGCGCAGCAGCGTGGACTTGCCGGCGCCGTTGGCACCGAGCACCGCCGTGATCTCGCCTTCGGCGGCGTCGAAGCTCACCCCGTCGAGCGCGGTCACCGCCCCGTAGCCGGCCGTCAGGTCCCGGACGCTCAGCACGTGGACCTCCCGGGCTCCGCGGGGACGTCCTCGCCGAGGTAGGCGGCCAGCACCGCGGGGTCCTCACGGACCTCCTCGGGCCGGCCGCGGGCGATCACCCGGCCGAAGTCGAGGACCACGATGTCGTCGCAGACGCTCATCACCAGGTCCATGTGGTGCTCCACCAGCATCACCGACATCCGGTCGGTCAACCCGCGGATGAGCTCGCCGATCTCCGCCATCTCCTCGCCGGACAGCCCGCTGGCCGGCTCGTCGAGCAGCAGCAGCCGCGGCTCGGCCACCAGCGCCCTGGCCAGCGCCACCCGCTTGCGCACGGGGTAGGGCAGGCCGGCCGGCGTCCGGTCGGCGAGGTCGGCGATGCCCAGGCGGTCCAGCACGGCACCCGCCCGGTCGGCGAGCGCCCGTTCCTCGCGGGTGTGGCCGGGCAGCGCCAGCAGCGAGGACCAGAACGTGGTGCGGGCGTGGCGGCCGGCGCCGACCATGACGTTCTCCAGCACGGTCAGGTGCTCGAACAGGCCGAGGTCCTGGAGCGTGCGGGCGATGCCGAGCCCGGCCAGCCGGTGCGGGCGCAGCCGGTCGTGCCGCTCGCCCCGCCACCACAGTTCGCCGGCGTCGGGCCGCACGAAGCCACACGCCACGTTGAACAGGGTCGTCTTGCCGGCGCCGTTCGGGCCGATCACGCCGAGCACCCGGTTCGGCGGGACCTCGAGGCTGACGTCCGACAGCGCGACGAGGCCGCCGAAGGCCACCGAGACCCCGGCCATCGCGAAACCCGCTCCCGCGGTGTCAGCTCCGTCGATGTCCGGCAACGCGGCTCCCTACGCTGGGATCTGGTTGGCACAACCCTGGTCGCGGAGCACGACGAGCGACATGGGCGCGGCGCACAGAATCGGTAGGGCGAAACGACCCGATTCGGTCGCGGAGACTGGCCCTTCTGTGCACCGGGGTGCGAGAGTTCCGCCATGGACGCGGCGATGGAGCGCGAGATCCAGCACGCCTGGGCGTCGTTGCTCGGCCAGGTGAACGCGATCGCCGACGACATCACGCTGACCCTGATCGAGCGCGACCCGTACTGGTCGGAGCAGGGTCCCGCGCGGCAGGCCGACCTGCGCGCGAGCACCCGTGCGCACATCCGCGGCGGAGTCCGGGTGATGGCCGGGCGGGCCGACCCCGAACACCGGACGACCGACGTCTGGCGCGAGACCGGCCGGCTGCGCGCGCGGCAGGGCGTGCCGATGGACCGGGTGCTCAACGCCTACACGCTGGGCACCCGCACGCTGTGGGAGGCGCTGCTGCGCCAGGGCTGGGGTGACAAGCTCGACGAGCACCTGCTCGTGCTCGCCGGCCAACAGCTGTGGGCTGCCCTGGACGTCCAGAACGCGGTGCTGGTCGACGCCTACCGGCGGGAGAGCAACCGGCTGGAACGGCAGAACCTCCAGCGGCAGCAGAGCTTCCTCGACGGGCTGGTGGAGGGCCGGGGCACCGATCCCGAGTTCGCCAGGGAGGCCCGCCAGGAGCTCGGCATCGGGGCGGACGAGGCGGTCGTGTGCGTGGTCGCGCCGTTCAGCGACCCGCTCGACGAGCCGCTGCGGGCACCCCAGGACCGCCTGGAGCGGGTCGGGCTGCGCTCGCACTGGCATGTGCGCGGCGGCAACTTCTTCGGCCTGGTCCCGCGCGGTGCGCTGAGCGTCGGCCAGCTCGTCGAGGCGCTCGAGCCGTGCGTGGCGGGCCGGGTCGGGCTCGCGCCGTGCACCGACGGGCTGGCCGGGTTCGCCACCGCCTACCAGCTCGCCTCGCGCACGGCCGAGTCGCTGCCCCGGGGGAGCCAGCGGCTCGTCCCGCTCTCCGACCGGCTGCCCGAGGTGCTGCTCGCCGGCAGTCCGGAGGTGCTGCCGGTGCTGATCGCCGAGACCATCGGCCCGCTGCTGCACCAGCCGCCGCAGCTGTCCGAGACCTTGCTGGACACGCTGGCGACGCTGTTGGTCAAGGACGGCTCGCCGACCCACGCCGCGGAGGCGCTGTACTGCCACCGCAACACGGTGATCTACCGGATGAAGCAGATCGAGGCGCTGACCGGCCGGAGCCTGCAGCGGCCGCAGGACAAGCTCGAGCTGAGCCTCGGCCTGCTGGCGACGGGACGCAGTCTGGACGGCTGAGGCGGTCGTCAGCCAACCGTCAGGTCCGACGCGGCCGGACCGTCAGGCGGCGGCGGTGTGCTGGGGCTGTCCGACCCACGACCCCGGGAGCCCGCCGTCATGGCCGCATTCCTCTACCGGCTCGGTGCCCTCGTCCACCGGCGCCGCCGCACCGTCCTGCTCGTCTGGCTCGCCGTCCTCGGCGCGGCCGCCGCGCTCGCCGCCACCGCCGACGGCTCCTACGAGGACGACTTCTCGATTCCCGGCTCGGCCGCCCAGCGCACCCTCGACACGGTCGAGCAGCGGTTCCCCGCCGCGGCCGGCGCCTCCGCGCAGGTGGTGTTCGTCGCGCCGCCCGGCCGCCGGGTCGCCGAGTTCCGCACCGTCGTCGCGTCGACCGTCGCCGCCGCGGCGACCGCACCGCGGGTGGCGGCGACGGCCGACCCGTTCACCGCGGGGACCGTCTCGGCGGACGGCCGCGTCGCCCTCGCCACCGTGGCCTACCGCGAGGACCGGACGCGGCTCCCGGACGGCACCCTCGAGGCGCTGGCGGACGTGTTCGACCCCGCCCGCGAGGCCGGGCTGCGGGTGGAGCTCGGCGGGCCGGCCTACGCCGACGGGGCCGGCGAGGGCGGCCAGGGCAGCGAGGCCGCGGGCTTGCTGGTCGCGCTGGTCGTCCTCGCGGTCACGTTCGGCTCGCTGGCGGCGGCCGGCCTGCCGCTGCTCACCGCGCTGCTCGGGGTGGCCGTGAGCCTCGCCGGGCTGGCCGCGGTCGCGGGCGTGCTGACCGTGCCGGCGACCGCGCCGCCCATGGCGCTCATGCTCGGGCTCGCGGTCGGCATCGACTACGCGCTGTTCATCCTCGCCCGGCACCGGTCGCAGCTGGCCGCGGGCATGCCGGTCGCCGAGTCCGCCGCCAGCGCGACCGGCACCGCCGGCACCGCCGTGGTGTTCGCCGGCCTGACCGTGGTCATCGCCCTCGCCGGCCTGGCCGTCGTCGGGATCCCGCTCCTGACCGCGATGGGGTTCGCCGCGGCCGCCGCCGTTCTCGTGGCGGTACTGGTGGCGGTCACCCTAGTTCCGGCCGTGCTGGGCCTCGCCGGCGACCGGCTCCGGCCACGGCCCGGCTCCCGGGCCGCCCGGCGCGAGGCCGGGGAGGGCCGGCGCCCCGCCGG
>NZ_MSIE01000032.1 GCF_001921205.1 Actinophytocola xanthii
GGCACCGGCCGCGGCACGCCGCCCCGGCCGGTCCCGCCGTGGCGCGAGCCGCGGCGACCGGTCCCGCACGGAGCCCGGGCCAGACCCGGGGCCGCCAGCTCGCACCGTCGGGCACCCGTACCGAGGCACAGCACCGCGACGCCGCGCCGCGTCCAGGTCGGACCGCGCAGGATCGTGCGCGGAAGCACCGGCAACCACCACGTCCGGGTCGTCTCCGTCCGGTTCGTGCTGATCGCCGCGCTGGTGGCGGCCGGGCTCAAGCTGGTCCAGGTTCAGGGCTTCGAGGCGGAGGCGCTGGCGGCCAAGGCCGAGCAGCAACGGAGCACCGAGATCGACATCCCGGCCACCCGCGGGTCCATCCTGGACCGCAACGGGGTCGCGCTCGCGTTCAGTGTTGAGTCGCGCGTGCTCGCGTTCCAGCCCAGGGCCGTGCGCCGGCAGATCGCGGAGTTCAACCGGGACCACCCCGACGACAAGCTCGACTTCCACGAGCGCACCGCGGAGATCGCCCGGGGCCTGCGAGAGATGATCGGCGGACGCGCCGTGGAGTCGGCGCTGCTGGCGAAGCTCCGTCAGGACGCCACGTTCGTCTACCTCATCGACGAGGTCGAGCCCGCCACCGCACGGGAGATCACCGAGCGGTTCCCCGAGGTCATCTCCGAGTACCGGGCCGCGCGCGAGTACCCCGGCCGCACGCTCGCGTCCAACATCGTCGGCGTCGCGAACTGGCGGACCGACGACCCGGACCCCAGGAAGCACAACCTGCACGGCCTGGCCGGGTTGGAGACGCTGCGGGACGAACAGCTCGCCGGCAAGCCGGGGCGCCAGACAATGGACACCGCGGAGGGCAGCGGCGTCGTCATCGCCGGCACCGAGCGCGACGTGCAGCCGGCCGTCGACGGCTCGGACATCGAGCTGACCGTCGACGCCGACCTCCAGTACTTCCTGCAGGAGGCGCTCGCCGACTACGTCGAGCGCGCCGAGGCGACCAGCGCCAGCGCGGTCGTGCTGGACGCGCACACCGGCGAGGTCTACGCACTGGCCAACGACCGGACCTTCGACCCGACCGCCCCCACGCTGGACACCAGGACCATGGGCAACCCCGCGGTCACCACGCCCTACGAGCCGGGCTCGGTCAACAAGGTCGTCACCGCGCTGTGCACGATCGAGAACGGCATCGCGAAGCCGGGGGACGTGCACATGGTCCCCGACAGGCGGGCGGTGGCCGACCGCACCGTGCGCGACGCCTGGAGCCACGGCACGCTGCCGTTCACCACGACCGGGGTCTTCGCCAAGTCCTCCAACGTCGGCACGCTGATGCTGGCCGACCAGTGCGGCCAGGACGCCTTCGCCGACCTGCTCGGGCGCCTCGGCCTCGGCGCGCGCACGGGCGTCGGCCTCCCCGGCGAGAGCCCCGGCCGGGTCCCGCCGCGCGGCCAGTGGTCCGGCTCCACGTTCGGCAACCTCCCGATCGGCCAGGGCCTGTCGATGACCGTGCTGCAGATGGCCGCCATGTACCAGACCGTCGCCAACGACGGGGTGCGCGTGCCGCCGCGGATCGTCAGCGCCCGGATCACCCCGGACGGCAGGCGGGTCGCCGAGCCCCGCCCCAAGGGGGTACGCGTGGTCAGCGAGCAGACCGCCCGCACCGTGCGCGACATGTTCCGCGCGGTCGCGCAGGACGGCGACGGCCTCAACGACGGCACCGGGACCACCGCCGCCCTCACCGGCTACCAGATCTCCGGCAAGACGGGGACCGCCCAGCAGATCGACCCCGGCGGCGGGTACTCGAGCTCGCTGTACTGGATCACGTTCGCCGGGATCCTGCCCGCCGACGACCCGCGGTTCGTCGTGGGCATCGTGCTCGACCGCCCCAACTACTCCGGCGGGCGGATCGAGGGCCGCTCGGCGGCGCCGCTGTTCCACGACATCGCCTCCCGCCTGGCACAGCTGTACAAGATCCCGCTGTCGAAGAAGGCGAGTCCCGTGGTGCCGCTCATCGCCCAATAGGCTTGCCCGATGCGCCTGCTCCGTACGCCGGACGAGCGGTTCACCGCGTTGCCCGACTTCCCGTACCCGCCGCGCTGTGCCGACCTCGACGGCGTGCGGATGGCGTTCGTCGAGGACGGACCGGCGGACGGTCCTGTCGCGCTGCTGCTGCACGGCGAGCCGAGCTGGTCGTTCCTCTACCGGCACGTGATCCGGGTCCTCGCGGCGGCCGGCGTCCGCGCGGTGGCCCCGGACCTGGTCGGCTTCGGCCGCTCGGACAAGCCGGCCTCGCCCGAGGACCACAGCTACGCCCGCCACGTGGAATGGCTACGCGGCCTGGCCTTCGACGTGCTGGACCTGCGCGAGGTGACCCTGGTCGGACAGGACTGGGGCGGGCTGATCGGCCTGCGCCTCGCCGCAGAGCACCCGGACCGGTTCGCCCGGCTCGTCGCGGCCAACACCGGGCTGCCGACCGGCGAGCACGACATGCCGCCGGTCTGGTGGGAGTTCCGCCGCGCCGTGGAGAACGCGCCGGCGCTGGACATCGGCCGCTTCGTGCAGGCCGGCTGCCGAACCCGGTTGGCCCCCGAGGTCCGGGCGGCCTACGACGCCCCGTTTCCGGACCCGACCTACCAGGCCGGTCCCCGGGCGATGCCCGGCCTCGTCCCGGTGAGCACCGACGACCCGGCCGCGGCGGCCAACGTGGCCGCCTGGGAGGTGCTGGCGGCCTGGGACAAGCCGTTCCTGACCGCGTTCGGCGACAGCGACCCGATCACCGGGGCGATGGCGCCGGTTCTGCGGGAGCGGATCCCCGGCGCCGCCGGGCGGGAGCACCCCACGCTGACCGGGGCCGGTCACTTTCTCCAGGAGGACGCGGGGGAACGGCTCGGCGAGATCGTCGCCGCGTTCGTGCTGGAGGGTCGATGACGGCCTGGTTCACCGAGCGGGACCTGCGGGCGGCGGCCGGCGACACCTCGTTCGCCCGCGGTCGCGAGTACGTCGCGGCGGTGGGCGACGTGCAGCCGACGGCACTGGGGGTCAGCGCCTGCGTCCGCGGCGGGGACAGCTACCGGGTGTGGCTCGGTCGGGACGGCGAGCGGCTGGTGGGGGAGTGCGAGTGCCCCTTCGGCGCCGACGGGAACTTCTGCAAGCACTGCGTCGCCGTGGGGCTCGTCCTGCTCGACGAGGGGGCGCCGGGGTCGGCCGAGCCGGACCTGGCCTCCTACCTCCGCACCCTCGACCACGCCGAGCTCGTCGAGCTGCTGCTGGCCCAGGCCGAACGCGACACCACCCTGTACCGCAGGCTCACCCTGCGCGCGGTCGGCACCACCGGGGCGCCGCAGGTCGCGGTGCTGCGGCGGCGGGTCGAGGACGCGCTTCGGGTGCGGGGGCGGTTGGACCGGCAGGCCACGACGGACTACGTCCGCCGTGCCGGCGACGTGCTCGACACGGTCACCGAGCTGGTGGAGTCGGGGCACCCGGCCGAGGCCCGCCCGCTGGCCAGGAGCGCGGTCGAGGGCGTCACCGCCGCGATGCCGCTGATGGACGAGGTCACCGGCGCCGTCGTCACGGTCTGCCGGCGCGCGTTCTCCCTGTACGCCAGGGTGTGCACGGCGGCCCGGCCGAACCCGGCCAAGCTCGCCGCCTGGATCTTCCGGACCAGGATGGAGGGGCCGGGGTGGCCGGCGCTCGAGCTGGCCGAGTTCGCCGAGGCGCTGGGCAGGGTGGGCCTGGAGGAGTACCGGGCCCTGGTCGACCGGGCCCGGCAGGAGGCCGACCCGGAGCGCGCCCTCGTCGTGCGGGCGATGCGTGAGCAGCTCGCCGCCCTCGACGGCGACCTCGACGGGCACGTCGACATCCTGGCCGAGGACGTCCCGGACCCGAAGGCGTTCCTCGCGATCACGGCACTGCTGCGGGAGGCCGGGCAGCTCGCCGGGGCCATCCGGTGGGCCGAGCGCGGGCTCGAGGAGACCGGCGACCCGCGACTCGCCGACACCCTCATCCGCTCCTACGTCGACGCCGGCCGGCCCGAGCAGGCCCTGGCGGTGCGGCAGGCCGCACTGCGGGACGCGCCGACCCGGCTCACCTACGCCAACCTGCGCTCGACGGCCGAGGCCACCGGGGCCTGGCCCGCGGCCAGGGAGGCCGCGCTGGACCTGCTCCACGCGGCCGCCGAGTCGGGCGACGCGAGCGAGCTGGTCGGCGCCCTGCTCGACGAGGGCGAGGTGACCGAGGCCTGGCGGGTGGCCGAGAAACACGGGTGCGCCGACCGGGCCTGGCTCGAGGTGGCCCGCGAGCACGGCGCGACGAACCCCGCCGAGGTGGTCGCCGGCTACCGGCGGATCGTCGAGAACTGCCTGCGGCGCACCGGCCGGGAGGCCTACCGGGAGATCGGCCTGCTCCTGGAGGAGCTGCGCGACCTGTCCGCCCGCTGCGGCGCGGAGGCGGAGTTCGACGCGCTGCTCGCCGACATCCGCGACCGGTACCGGCGGCGGTCGAGCCTGCTGGGCGAGCTGCACCGCCGCGGCCTCTAGAGAACAGCCCTCCCCGTCACGACCACCTCGAACACGGGCGATCCGCTCCCGGCTCGGTCATACTTGCGGGTGATGAGCATCCAGCCCACCGGGTCGTTCGAACCGTCGCCACCGGCGCCGGCCGACGACGACGGCTCGCTGGCCAGCCCGCTCGGCCGCGCGGCGTCGTTCATGGTCGCCGTGCTCGCCCTGCTCTGGCTGGTCGAGCTGGTCAACGCGCTGTCCGACCGTGCCCTGATCCGCGTCGGGGGCATCCGCGCCCGCGATCCCGGCAGCCTGATCGACATCGTGTTCTCGCCGTTCGTCCACGGCAACCTCGAGCACCTCACCGGCAACGCGCTGCCGCTGTTCAGCCTCGGGTTCATCGCCGCGGTGCCGAACATCAGGCGCTTCCTGATGATGAACGCGGTCGTGGTCGTCGTGGGCGGGCTCGGGGTCTGGCTGTTCTCGCCGGCCAACTCGCTCTCGGTCGGTGCCAGCGGCCTGGTGTTCGGCTACTTCGGCTACCTGCTGCTGCGTGGGATCGTCGACCGGCGGCCGGTCGACGTCGTCGTGTCGATCGGGATCGCCCTCGCCTACGGCTACCTCATGTGGCACTCGATCGGCTTCGGCGTCACCAACATCTCCTGGCAGGGACACCTCGCCGGGCTCGTCGGCGGGATGCTCGCCGCCGTGTTGCTGCGCCGGCCCAGGACCGCGCCCGCCACCGCCGCCGCACCGCCGGGCCTGCCGCCGATCGGTTAGCGCGTCGCGACGCGGCCGGGTGCACCAGGGTGTCCTTGATCGCCCTCCGTGCGCAGGTAACCTTCCGCGACGTGCCCGCCAAGCTCGTTGGCAAGGCCGTGACGGCACCGCCTCGCCCCACCAGAACCGCGCCAGTACCGCTCACCACCTTGGTGACGCGGCTCGACACGCGCCCGCTCTCCCGCGACGACGCCCGGGCCGTGACCGGCGTTACGCTCCGTGCACAGCACGTCCTTCCCGGTGACCTGTTCGCGGCGCTGCCCGGCGCCCGGGCCCACGGCGCCGACTTCGCCGACGCGGCGATCGCCGCCGGCGCGGCGGCGGTCCTGACCGACCCCGCCGGCGCAGCGCGGCCGGCACTGCGCGACGCCGACATCCCCGTCCTGGTGCACGACGACCCGCGCGACGTGGTCGGCTCGGTCGCCGCCTGGATCTACGGCGAGCCCTCGCTGCACCTGTCCGTGCTCGGCGTCACCGGCACCTCCGGCAAGACGACGACCTCCTACATGCTCGAGGCCGCGCTGCGTGCCGCCGGCCACCGCACCGGCCTCGTCGGCACGGTCGAGACCCGGATCGCCGGCGAACGGCTGGCCAGCGCCTTCACCACCCCCGAGGCGCCGGACCTGCAGGCGCTGTTCGCGGTCATGGTCGAGCGCGGGGTGACCCACGTGCCGATGGAGGTCTCCAGCCACGCGCTGGCCCTCGGCCGGGTCGCCGGCACCCGGTTCACGGTCGGCGCGTTCACCAACCTCTCCCAGGACCACCTGGACTTCCACCCGGACATGGAGGACTACTTCCAGGCCAAGGCGCTGCTGTTCGACGGGCGCTCGACGAGCGAGATCGTCTGCGTCGACGGGGAGTGGGGACGGCGGCTCGTCACCCCGCACACCATCACCGTCGCCACCGCCGGCACCGCTGACTGGACCGCGACCGGGATCACCACCTCCCGCACCGGCGAGCAGTCGTTCACCATGCATGGCCCGGACGGGTTGACCCTCCCGGTCACGCTGCCGATCCCGGGCAGCTTCAACGTGGCCAACGCGCTGCTGGCCGCGGCCTGCGCCTACACCGTCGGCGTCGCGCCGGCCCAGCTCGCCGCCGGCCTCGCGGCGGTCGAGGTGCCCGGCCGGATGGAGCGGGTCGCGCTCGGCCAGGACTTCACCGCGGTCGTCGACTACGCGCACAAGCCCGCGGCCGTCGCGCTCGCGCTCGACGCCGTCCGCGGCCGCACCGACGGGCGGGTGATCGTCGTCCTCGGCTGCGGCGGCGACCGCGACGAGGGCAAGCGGCCGCTGATGGGCGAGGCCGCGGCCCGGCGCTGCGACCTGCTGATCGTCACCGACGACAACCCGCGCAGCGAGGACCCCGCGGCCATCCGCGCCGCCATGCTCGCCGGCGCGCTGCGCGTGCCGGGCGACGAGCGCGGCCAGGTCGTCGAGGTCGGCGGCCGGCGGGCGGCGATCGAGACCGCTGTGGCCCGCGCCGAGCCCGGTGACGTGGTCGTCATCGCCGGCAAGGGACACGAGACCGGCCAGGAGGTCGACGGCGTCGTGCACCCGTTCTCCGACCACGACGAGCTGCGCGCGGCGATCCTGGCCCGCCTGGACGGGAGGCCGCGATGATCCGGTTGACCCTGGCCGAGATCGCGAAGATCACCGGCGGCCGAGTCGTGGACGCCACCGGCGAGGAGGTGGTGACCGGCTCGGTCGAGTTCGACTCCCGCCGCGTCGGGCCCGGCGGGCTGTTCGTCGCGCTGCCGGGGGAGAAGGTCGACGGGCACGACTTCGCCGCGACCGCGGCCGCCGCCGGCGCGGTGGCCACCCTCGCCGCCCGGGAGGTGGGCGTGCCGGCGGTGGTCGTGCCGCCCGCGGACAGCGCGCACAAGCGGTCCTTCGCGCTCATCGGCGACACCGACGGCTCCGGCGCCGCCGTCCTGGCCGGCCTCGCCAAGATCGCCAGAGCCGTCGTGGACCGGCTCGGCGAGCCGGCCGGTGGGCTTGTCGTCGTGGGGGTCACCGGCTCGTCGGGCAAGACCTCCACCAAGGACCTCATCGCCCAGGTGCTCGAGCCGATGGGACCCACGGTCGCCCCGCCCGGTTCGTTCAACAACGAGCTGGGGCACCCGTGGACCGTCCTGCGGGCCGACCGCGACACCCGGCACCTGGTGCTGGAGCTGTCCGCGCGCGGACCCGGCCACATCCGCGCGCTGTGCGAGGTCGCGCCGCCGCGGGTCGGCGTCGTGCTCAACGTCGGCAGTGCCCACCTCGGCGAGTTCGGCTCCCGGGAGGGCATCGCGCGCACCAAGGGCGAGCTGGCCGAGGCCCTGCCGCCTGACGGCGTCGCGGTGCTCAACGCCGACGACCCGCTGGTGTCCGCGATGGCCGAGCGCACCCGCGCCCGCGTCGTCCTCGTCGGGGAGAGCGAGAAGGCCGAGGTACGTGCCGTCGACGTCGAGCTCGACGACCGCGCCAGGGCGACGTTCACCCTGGTCACCAAGCACGGGGAGCGGCGGGTCCGGCTGGGGCTGCACGGCGCGCACCACGTCGGCAACGCCCTGTCGGCCGCGGCCGTCGGCCTCGAGCTCGGCGCGAGCCTCGACGAGGTCGCCGCCCGGCTCGAGCAGGCCCGGCGGCTCTCCGAGCGGCGGATGGAGGTCACCACCCGGTCGGACGGGGTGACCGTGGTCAACGACAGCTACAACGCCAACCCCGAGTCGGTCGCCGCGGCGCTGCGCACGCTCGCGCGGATGGGCGGCGAGGGCGAGCGGCGCACGTGGGCGGTGCTCGGCGTGATGGCCGAGCTCGGCGACGCCGGGGAGCAGGAGCACGAGCAGATCGGCCGGCTGGCGGTGCGCCTGCACATCGACCGGCTGGTCGCCGTGGACGAGCGGGCCGGGGGCATCCGGCACGGGGCCCGACTGGAGGGGGTCAACGGAGAGGAGCCGGTGCTGGTGCCGGATGTGGAAGCGGCTGTCGCGTTGTTGGACGCGGAGCTGGCGCCGGGTGACGTGGTCCTGGTGAAGGCCTCGAAGGCGGCGGCCCTGTGGCGGGTCGCGGACGCCCTGCTGGGGGCCAGCGCGTGATCGGCATCCTGATCGCGGCCGCGATCGCGCTCATCGTCTCGATCCTGTTCACCCCGTACCTGATCCGGGTGTTCTCCCGGCAGGGCTTCGGCCAGGAGATCCGCGAGGAGGGGCCGGAGGGGCACAAGTCCAAGCGCGGCACCCCCACCATGGGCGGCGTCGCGATCATCGTCGCGATGTGGGCCGGCTACCTCACCGCGCACCTGTTCAACGCGGTGTCCGACCGGAACGGGGAGGCGCCGACCGCCTCCGGGCTGCTGGTGATGTTCCTCACCACCGGTCTGGGCCTGGTCGGCTTCCTGGACGACTTCATCAAGATCCGCAAGCAGCGCAACCTCGGCCTGAACAAGACGGCGAAGATGGTCGGGCAGCTGGTCGTCGCCGTCGTGTTCGGTGTCCTCGCGGTCAACTACGCCGACGAGTACGGCCTGACGCCGGCCTCGGTCCAGATGTCGTTCGTCCGGGACCTCACGATCATCTCGTTCGGCACGATCGGGTTCGTCGTCTTCTGCTACATCGCGGTGTCCGGCTGGTCGAACGCGGTCAACTTCACCGACGGCCTCGACGGGCTCGCCGGCGGCGCCTCGGCCATGGTCTTCGGCACCTACGTGGTCATCACGTTCTGGCAGTTCCGCTACAACTGCGACGCCGCCGAGCCCACGCCCGGCTGCTACGACGTGCGCGACCCGCTCGACCTGGCGGTCATCGCCGCGGCCGCGATGGGCGCGTGCATCGGCTTCCTGTGGTGGAACGCCGCGCCGGCCAAGATCTTCATGGGCGACACCGGGTCGCTCGCGCTCGGCGGCCTGGTGGCCGGGCTGTCCATCACCACCCGGACCGAGCTGCTGATGGTGATCGTCGGCGGGCTGTTCGTGGTCGAGATGCTGTCGGTGGTGCTGCAGATCGCGATCTTCCGCACGACCAGGCGGCGGCTGTTCCGGATGGCGCCGTTCCACCACCACTTCGAGCTGGCCGGGTGGGCGGAGACAACAGTGATCATCAGGTTCTGGCTGCTGGCCGGGATCTGCGCGATGTTCGGGCTCGGCCTGTTCTACAGCGAGTGGCTGACGCACTGGCCCGCGGAAGGACTGACGCCATGACCGGTACGGCAGTCGGGAGCTGAGCGTGTACTCCGGCAGCAGGGTGCTCGTCGCGGGTGCCGGGGTGACCGGCGCTGCGGTGGCCGAGGCGCTGCTCGCCGCCGGGGCCGTGGTCACGGTCACCGACGCCGTCGCCGAGCGGCTCGGCGGGTTCCCGGTCGGGGTGGCGACCGTGCCCGGGCTGACCGAGCCGCCGCCCGGGACCGACCTCGTGGTGACCAGCCCGGGGATCCCGCCGCACAACCCGCTGCTGGTCGCGGCCGCCGCGGCCGGGATCGAGGTGATCGGCGAGGTCGAGCTGGCCTGGCGGTTCGCCGCGGCCGACGATGTGCCGCGGACCTGGCTCGCGGTCACCGGCACCGACGGCAAGACCACCACGGTCGGCATGCTCGAGGCGATCCTGCACGCCGCCGGGGTCGACGCGGTCGCCTGCGGCAACATCGGCCTCCCGGTGGTCAGCGCGGTGCGCGCCGGCCACCCGGTGCTCGCCGTCGAGCTCTCCAGCTACCAGCTGCACTGGCAGTCCTCGCTGCGGGCCGACGCGGCGGTCGTGCTCAACGTCGCCGACGACCACCTCGACTGGCACGGCGACGCCGAGCACTACGTCGCGGCCAAGGGGCGGATCTACGCCGGTGCGCGGCTCGCGGTGTTCAACGCCGACGACCCCGTCTCCACCCGCCTCGCCGCACCCGCCCGGCACAAGGTCGGCTTCACCCTGTCCGAGCCCGCACCGGGCCAGTACGGCGTGGCCGGCGACTGGCTCGTCCACGGCGACCTGCGGCTGCTGCCGGCCGCCGAGGTGCGGCCGGCCGGACCGCACAACGTCGCGAACGCCCTGGCCGCCGCGGCCCTGGCCCGGGCCGCCGGGGTCAGCCCGGAGCACGTGCGGGCCGGGCTGGCCGCCTTCGCACCGCCCGCGCACCGGGTCGAGCTGGTCGCGCAGGCCGCCGGGGTGCGCTGGGTCAACGACTCCAAGGCCACCAACACCCATGCCGCCCTCGGCTCGCTCGGCGCGTTCGACCCGGTGGTGTGGATCGCCGGCGGCCTGCTGCACGGCGCCCCGGTCGACGCGCTCGTCGCCGAGGTGGCCCCGCGGCTGCGCGGGGTCGTCCTGCTGGGCACCGACCAGGAGCCCTTCGTCGCCGCGCTCGCGCGACACGCGCCGGATGTGCCGGTCCATCGGGTCCCGGCACGAGACGATGAGCCCATGATCTCCGCGGTGCGCGCGGCGGGCGCGATGGCAGGCGAGGGCGACGTGGTCCTGCTCGCGCCGGCCGCCAAGTCCCACGACCAGTTCGCGAGCTACGCGCACCGGGGCACGGCGTTCACCGAGGCGGTCCGGGCCGCGGTCGGTGCCGAGCCCGGTGCGGGTGCCGAGACCAGGACAGGGGCCGAGCCCGGGCGCGGCGGATGACCGCGCTCGAACCGGCGCGAACCGACGCCGGCGCGAGCGAGACCGCCGCGAAGCGTGAAACCCGCCGGCAGCGCCAGGGGCGCGTCCGCGCAGTCCGCGTCGCGCTGACCGCCTGGCTCGGTCGTCCGCTCGCCTCCTTCCACCTGGTGCTCGCGATCTGCGCGCTGCTGGTCGTGCTCGGCCTGGTGATGGTGCTCTCGGCGTCCTCGGTGATCTCGATCCGGCAGGACGCCTCGGCCTACGCCGTGTTCGGCAAGCAGGTCGTGTTCGTGCTGGTCGGGCTGGTGTTGTTCTGGATCGGGCTGCGCGTGCCGCTGCGGCGGATCCGCGCGTTCAGCCCCACCGCGCTGTGGGTCAGCATCGCGATGTTGGTGCTCGTGCTCATCCCCGGGCTGGGCACCAAGATCAACGGCACCCGCAGCTGGTTCACCCTCGGCCCACTCAGCTTCCAGCCGGTCGAGGTCGCCAAGGTCGCCCTCGCGCTGTGGGGCGCGCACATCCTGGTGGTCAAGCGCGGCCTGCTGCACCAGTACCGGCACCTGCTCGTGCCCGTCGTGCCGGTCGCCCTGGTGATGTTCGCGCTGATCATGCTGCAGCCCGACCTCGGGGGCACGGTCACGCTCGGCGTGGTCCTGATCGCGCTGCTTTGGTTCGCCGGCGCACAGCTGCGGCTGTTCGGCGCGCTCGCGCTCGGCGCGCTCGCCGGAGTGGTGGTGCTGGCCATCGGGACCAACTACCGGCTCTCCCGGGTACTGGCGTTCCTCAGCCCCGAGGCCGACCCGGACGGCGCCTCCTACCAGGCCAACCAGGCGCTCTACGCGCTCGCCGACGGTGGGCTGTTCGGCAAGGGGCTCGGCCAGGGCCCGTCGAAGTACCAGTACCTGCCCAACGTGCACAACGACTTCATCTTCGCGCTGATCGGCGAGGAGCTCGGGTTCCTCGGCTGCGTGCTGGTGCTGGGGCTGTTCGGGATGCTGGCCGTCGTCGGCATGCGGATCGCCACCCGCAACATCGACCCGTGGATCAGGACGGTCGCGGCCACGCTGACCGTCTGGCTGGTGGCCCAGGCCGCGATCAACATCGGCTACGTGGTGAACCTGTTGCCGGTCACCGGGATCACGCTGCCGCTCATCTCCTCCGGGGGGACGTCGGTCGTCGTCACGCTGCTGGTCTTCGGAATCCTCGCGAACTGTGCGCGGCATGAACCCGAATCCGTGGCCGCATTACGCTCTCAGGGGCCCGGCCGGTTCGGCCGGCTGATGCGGCTGCCGGCTCCGGAGCCGTACCAGCCGCCGACCCGACGCCGGCCGGCACGCGCACCCGCTCGCTCGCGCGGCCGCGCCGACCAGCGGCGCCACCCGCGCAGCTCTCGAGGAGGAACCTCTTGACCGACCCCACCCGCCGTGGGCCCTGTGTCGTGATCGCCGGCGGTGGCACCGCCGGGCACATCGAGCCCGCGCTCGCGCTGGCCGACGCGGTGCGTCGTCTCCGCCCGGACGCGCGCATCGTCGCGCTGGGCACGGAGCGCGGCCTGGAGAAGTCGATCATCCCGAGCCGCGGCTACCCCCTGGAGATGATTCCTCCGGTGCCGATGCCCCGGAAGCCCAACGTGGACCTGCTCAGGCTGCCGCTCAAGGTGCGTGCGGCGGTGAAGACCACCCGCGAGGTGCTGGACCGGGTCGGCGCGGACGTCGTCGTCGGCTTCGGCGGCTACGTCGCGCTGCCCGCCTACCTCGCCGCCCGCGGCCGCACGCCGATCGTCGTGCACGACTCCAACGCCCGGGTCGGGCTGGCCAACAAGGTCGGTGCCCGCTTCGCGGACAAGGTCGCGGTGGCCGTGCCGGACACCGGCCTGCCCAAGGCCGAGGTGATCGGGATCCCGTTACGCGAGTCGATCATCCGGCTCGACCGCGCCGCGCTGCGGGCCCAGGCCCGCCACTTCTTCGGCCTGCACCCGCACGCCCCGACCCTGCTCGTGTTCGGCGGCTCCCAGGGCGCCCAGTCGATCAACACCGCCGTCTCCGCCTGCGCCCGGCGCTTCGCCGACGCCCGGATCGGCGTACTGCACGCCCACGGGCCGAAGAAGTCCATCGCCGTGCAGGAGGTGCCCGGCGCGCCGCGCTACGTCGGCGTGCCCTACCTCGAGCGGATGGACCTGGCCTACGCCGCGGCCGACGCCGTGCTCTGCCGCAGCGGGGCGATGACGGTGGCCGAGGTGTCCGCGGTCGGCCTGCCCGCGATCTTCGTCCCCCTGCCGCACGGCAACGGGGAGCAGGCGCTCAACGCGCGCCCGGTGGTCGACGCCGGCGGCGGCATGCTGGTGCCCGACGCGGAGCTGACCCCGGACCGGGTCGCCGAGCTGGCCATCCCGATGCTCCTCGACCGGGGTCGGCTGGCCGCGATGAGCGCCGCGGCCCAGGGGACCGGCCACCGGGCGGCGGCGGACCTGCTGGCGCGGATGGTGCTCGACGTGGTCCGGAAGTGACCGCCCGGTGAGGGGAAGGGGAGCAGGCGTGTCAGCGGAGGGGAGCGAACGATGAACCCGGTGACCACGGACCCGGTGGGATCCGACGCGCGGACGGCGAGCCCGCCGCCCACGGACGTGTTGGCGCGCACGCACCTGGTCGGTATCGGCGGCGCGGGGATGAGCGGGATCGCCCGCATCCTGCTCGACCGGGGCCTCGCGGTCTCCGGGTCCGACGCCAAGGAGTCGCCGGCGCTGCTCACCCTGCGGGCCCAGGGGGCGAAGGTGGCCGTGGGGCAGTCCGCGGAGAACCTGGACCTGCACGGCGAGGCGGGCCCGACCGCGGTCGTGGTCTCCAGCGCGATCAAGGACGACAACCCGGAGCTGGTGGGGGCCCGGGAGCGCGGGCTGACCGTGCTGCACCGCTCGGCCGCGCTGGCCGAGCTGATGGCCGACCACCGGATCGCCTGCGTGGCCGGTACCCACGGCAAGACCTCCACCACCTCGATGCTGACCGTGGCCCTGCAGCACTGCCGGCTGGACCCGTCGTTCGCGATCGGCGGAGACCTCAACGAGTCCGGCGCGAACGCCCACCACGGCGTCGGCGGGATCTTCGTCGCCGAGGCCGACGAGAGCGACGGCTCGTTCCTCGCGTTCGCGCCGTCGGTCGCCGTGGTCACCAATGTGGAGGCCGACCACCTCGACCACCACGGCACGGTCGAGGCCTACACCGCGGTGTTCGAGTCGTTCGTGGACCGGATCACCCCGGGCGGGGTGCTCGTCGCGTGCGCCGACGACCCCGGCTCGGCCGCCCTCGCCGCGTCCGCCGAGGCCCGCGGGGTGCGGGTGCGCCGCTACGGCCGCTCCGCCCAGGACGTGCGGATCACCGACTACCGCCCGGTGGAGGGCACCGGCCTCGCCCGGGTCGCCCTGGACGGCACCGAGGTCGAGCTGCGCGTCGCGGTGCCGGGTGAGCACATGGCGGCGAACGCGGTGGCTGCCCTGGTCGCCGGGCTCGAGCTCGGCGCGCCCCTCGACGGGCTGGTCGAGGGCATCGCCGGGTTCGGCGGCGTCCGCCGGCGGTTCGAGTTCAAGGGCCGGGTGGGGGACGTGCGGGTCTACGACGACTACGCCCACCACCCGACCGAGGTGGCCGCCCAGCTGACCGCCGCCCGCCCGGCCGCGGCCGGCGGCCGGCTGGTCGTGGTCTTCCAGCCGCACCTCTACTCGCGTACCAAGTTGTTCGCCGCCGAGTTCGGCGCGGCGCTCGCGCTCGCCGACGAGGTGGTCGTCCTCGACGTCTACGGCGCGCGCGAGCAGCCCGAGCCCGGGGTGACCGGCCGGCTGGTGGCCGAGGCTGTCCCGCTGCCGGCCGAACGGGTGCACTGGGAACCGGCCTTCGACCGGGTGCCCCCGCTGGTCGCCGAGCTCGTCCGGCCCGGGGACCTGGTGCTCACGATGGGCGCCGGCGACGTGACGATGCTCGGCCCGGAGCTGGTCGGCGAGCTGGACCGGCGGTTCAGGCCGGCATGACGAGCACCGGCCGGGTCCGCTCGCCCGACCGGCGCCGGTCCGGCGAGCGGACCCGACCGGGGGAGCCGCGCGAGTCGCGCCGCCGGCCCAGCCGCCGCCGTTACCTGGCCCGGCGCTGGACCGCGGCGCTGGTCGTGCTGGCCCTGCTGGGGATCGGCTACGTGGTGACGTTCACCTCGGTCCTGGGTGTCCGCTCGGTCAGCGTGACCGGCACCCGCGACCTGTCCGGGGACACCGTGCGCGAGGCCGCCGCGGTCGAGCTCGGTACCCCGATGGTGCGGCTTTCCACCCACGAGATCGCACTGCGGGTGGCCGACCTGCCCCGGGTGTTCGAGGTGCAGGTGTCCCGGTCGTGGCCGAGCACGGTGGAGATCGCGGTGACCGAGCGCGATCCGGTCGCCGTCCGGCGGCTCCGCGACGGCGTCCACCTGATCGACCGCACCGGTGTGGACTACGCCACCGTGCGTACCGCCCCGCGCGGGCTGCCGGAGCTGCGGGTCGCCACGGTGAGCCCCGAGGACCCGGCGACCAGGGCCGCGGTCACCGTGCTGGCGGCCGTCCCCGACCAGCTGCGGTCCCGGATCGTCGAGGTCTCCGCGCGCACCGCCGGTGACGTCCGGCTGACCCTCACCGGGAAGCGGACGGTGAAGTGGGGCGACGCGGAGAACAACACGCGCAAGGCGGCGGTGCTGGCGCCGTTGCTGACCCGCCCCGGCCGGACCTACGACGTGGCCACCCCCGACTTCCCCACGGTCTCCTGAGGTTCACACGGCGTGGCGGCTGGAATCGGACTCCTCCGATGCCTACCGTCCTGTATTCGACGCCAGGGCTTGACATAACTCTAAGTCTCTTGTTGAGGTTCAGGGTTCTTCGGTCGTGGCGGATCGGGGTTGTAGGACAGCACGAGCTTGATCAGGAAGGCGGATCCGATGACGCCCCCGCACAACTACCTGGCGGTGATCAAAGTCGTCGGCATCGGCGGCGGTGGGGTCAACGCCGTCAACCGCATGATCGAGGTCGGGCTCAAGGGCGTCGAGTTCATCGCCGTGAACACCGACGCCCAGGCGCTGCTGATGTCGGACGCCGACGTGAAGCTGGACATCGGCCGCGAGCTGACCCGGGGCCTCGGCGCCGGCGCCAACCCGGAGGTCGGGCACAAGGCCGCCGAGGACCACCGCGAGGAGATCGAGGAGGTCATCAAGGGGGCCGACATGGTCTTCGTGACCGCGGGCGAGGGCGGCGGCACCGGCACCGGCGGCGCCCCGGTCGTCGCCTCGATCGCGCGCAAGCTCGGTGCCCTGACCATCGGCGTGGTGACCCGCCCGTTCGCCTTCGAGGGCAAGCGGCGGGCCAGGCAGGCCGAGGAGGGCATCACCGAACTGCGCAACGAGTGCGACACGCTGATCGTGATTCCGAACGACCGGCTGCTCCAGCTCGGCGACGTCGGCGTGAGCCTGATGGACGCGTTCCGCTCGGCGGACGAGGTGCTGCTCTCCGGTGTGCAGGGCATCACCGACCTCATCACCACCCCCGGCCTGATCAACCTGGACTTCGCCGACGTCAAGAGCGTGATGTCCGGCGCCGGCAGCGCGCTGATGGGCATCGGCTCGGCCCGGGGTGAGGGCAGGGCCGTGCAGGCCGCGCAGAAGGCGATCAACTCGCCGCTGCTCGAGGCGTCGATGGACGGCGCGCACGGCGTGCTGCTCGCCATCGCCGGCGGCTCGGACCTGGGCCTGTTCGAGATCAACGAGTCGGCCTCGCTCGTGCAGGAGTCCGCCCACCCCGAGGCGAACATCATCTTCGGAACGGTGATCGACGACTCCCTCGGCGACGAGGTGCGGGTGACCGTGATCGCCGCCGGGTTCGACAGCGGCACCCCCACGCACAAGAAGCTCGACCCGACGATGGTCAGCTCCCGGACCCCGGTCGCCTCGGCGCAGTCGGGGCAGGTGAGCGCCCCGCCGCCGCCACCCCCGCCCGCCGTCGAGCAGCCACCCCCGGTCACCGCGCCGCCCCCGCCGCCGGAGCGGGCCCCGACCTCGGTCGACCAGCAGACCGCGCCGCCGCCCCGCCAGGCCGCCAGCGGTTACGGCACGCCGGCCGGTGGCGGCGTCGTGAGCTCGGCCGGTGGGCCGACCAGTGGCGCCGTGCCGCCCTCGGCTCCGCCCCGCCGCCCCTCGCCGACGCCGTCCACCGGGAGCCTGCCCAGCCGTGCGCTCCCGCTCGGCGAGGAGCCCGACGACGAGGTGGATGTCCCGCCCTTCATGCGCCGGTAATCTGCCCGGCGTGAGCGTGCGGATCAGGAGGGTCGTCACGACCCGGGCCGGGGGCAGCTCCAGACCCCCGTACGAGTCGTTCAACCTCGGTGCCGGTGTCGGTGACGACCCGGCGGCGGTCGCCGCCAACCGGAACCGCCTCGCCGACGAGCTCGGCCTCGGCCGGGACCGGCTCGTGTGGATGGAGCAGGTGCACGGCCGCAACGCCGAGATCGTCGACGGCCCGCGCCCCACTGCCGTCGAGGCCACCGACGCGCTGGTCACCACCGAACCAGGGCTCGCGCTCGTCGCTCTGTGCGCCGACTGCGTTCCGGTCCTGCTCGCCGACCCCGCGGCGGGTGTCGTCGGGGCGGCGCACGCGGGCCGGGTGGGTGCCCGGATCGGGGTGCTGCTCGCCACGCTGCGGGCGATGACCGAGGCGGGAGCCGCCCTGGACCGGATCGAGGTGCTGCTCGGCCCCTCGGTCTGCGGTGCCTGCTACGAGGTGCCCGTGGCGATGCAGACCGATGTGGAGCGGCACCTGCCCGGCAGCGCGTGCCGGACCCGCGGCGGTACGCCCGGGCTCGACCTCCGGGCCGGCCTGTGGCGCCAGCTCGCCGACGCCGGGGTGGCCAAGATCGGAGTGGACCCCCGGTGCACGGTGGAGGATCCGACGCTGTTCAGTCACCGCAGAGAAGGGACCACTGGGCGATTGGCCGCGGTCACCTGGCTCGAGCGGAGCGACGCCGCATGACCGGTGCCGCATGACCGAACAGAGCGAGCGGACCGAGCCGAGGCGGGCCGAGCTGGCCGCCGCGCTGTCCCACACCCGGGCCCGGATCGACGCGGCCTGCCGGGCCGCGGGCCGCGACCCGGGCGAGGTCCGGCTCCTCGCCGTGACCAAGACGTTCCCGGTCAGCGACGCCGCGCTGCTGTGCGACCTCGGCGTGCTCGACCTGGCCGAGAACCGGGAGCAGGAGGCCGCGCGCAAGGCCGTCGAGCTGCCGGAGCTGCGTCCCCGTGTGGCCGTGCGCTGGCACATGGTGGGCCGGCTCCAGCGCAACAAGGCCCGGTCGGTGGTGCGCTGGGCGGCGGAGGTGCAGTCGGTCGACTCGCCCCGCCTGGCCGAGGCCCTGGCCAGGGCCGTCGCCGCGGCGGTCGCGGCTGGCGAACGGTCCGGTCCGCTCGACGTGCTGCTGCAGGCGAGCATCGACGGGGACCCCGCCCGCGGCGGCTGCCCACTCGACGAGCTCGACGCGCTCGCGGACGCGGTCACTCGATCAGGTGATCTTCGACTCCGCGGGACGATGGCCGTGGCACCGCGGGAGATGCACCCCGGGGCCGCGTTCGAGCGCCTGGCCGCCGCGGCCGAGCGGCTGCGCCGCGACCACCCGGGGGCCACCGAGCTCTCCGCCGGGATGACCGGCGATCTGGAGGCGGCGATCACCCACGGTTCCACCTGCGTGCGTGTCGGAACCGCGTTGCTGGGTACCCGGGCACTAGCCTCCCCTTAACACGTTCCGGGAGCCGTGGGGTATTCGAGGTAATCGAGGGCAGGTAATGGGCACGCTGCAGAAGCTGAAGGCCTACTTCGGGATGGTTCCTGCCGACGAGTACGACGGCTACGACCTGGACGACCTCGACGACGGCGACGGCTACCGGTCGGGGTACCGCCGGCCCGAGTACCTGGGCGACGAGGACGACTACGAGCCGTACCCGGACGGCCGCGGCCGGGCTGCCGCCGGGCGGCGCGCCTACCGGGACGATCTAAGCGACGAACGGTACGACGAGCGGTTGGACACCGAGTTGAGCGGTCGAGCTGACTTCATCCCGCGGCCGGGCAGGCCCCGTCCCGCGTGGTCCGAGACCCCCGTCCAGGGGGCGCTCGCCGTCGAGCCCGCCCGGCCGCCGGCCCCCCGGCCGCGGCCCGAGCCGGCGGCCCAGCAGTCGCCGAGCGGCTACCCGATGGGGCGCATCGTGACGCTCCACCCGACGAGCTTTGCCGAGGCCAGGACCATCGGTGAGCACTACCGGGACGGGACGCCGGTGATCATCAACCTGACCGAGATGGACGACGCGGACGCCAAGCGCCTCGTCGACTTCTCGGCCGGGCTGGCCTTCGCGCTGCGCGGTGCGATGGACAAGGTCACCAACAAAGTGTTCTTGATCTCACCGCCGAACGTCGATCCGACCGCCGAGGACAAGAGGAGGATTGCCGAGGGCGGGTTACTCAAGCGCAGCTGAGTGATGGCAGAGTTGACAACGTGGATCCCCTGCGGCTTGTCTTGTATTGGGTACTGTTCGTCTTCTGGCTGTTCCTGACCGCGCGTGTCGTGGTGGAGCTCGTCCGAGCGTTCGCGAGGGAGTGGCGCCCGGCCGGCGGGGTTGCGGTAACGCTGGAGACCATCTACACAGTGACCGATCCTCCGGTCCGCCTGGTCCGTCGGCTGATCCCGATGGTCCGGATCGGAGGCGTAGGGCTGGACCTATCGATTATGGTGCTGCTGTTGGTCGTGTTCATCCTGATGCGACTGGCCTATCCCGGGTGACGGGGACACCGGGCGGGCCGCAGCCAAGAGTGCGTGAGGTGATCAGATGTCGTTGACCCCCGCTGACGTGCATAACGTCGCGTTCAGCAAGCCTCCCATTGGCAAGCGGGGCTACAACGAGGACGAGGTGGACGCGTTCCTCGACTTGGTCGAGGTGGAGCTCTCCCGCCTGATCGAGGAGAACAACGACCTGCGTGCGCAGGTCGAACAGCTCGACGCGCAGCTCGAGTCGGCCCGCGCCGACATCGAGGACGCGAGCCGCAACGTCGCACCGGCACCGGCGCCGGAGCCCCGGCGGTTGACGCCGGTGCCCCCGCCGAGCGCACTCGAGCAGACCTCGCCGGGCCAGGCGGGTGGCGATCATCACGTCCAGGCCGCCAAGGTGCTCGGTCTCGCCCAGGAGATGGCCGACCGGCTCACCGGCGAGGCCAAGGCCGAGTCCGACAGCATGCTCGCCGAGGCGCGCACGAAGTCCGAGCAGCTGCTGTCCGACGCGCGGGCCAAGTCGGACACGATGGTCAACGAGGCGCGCACGCGGGCCGAGACGATGCTCAACGACGCCCGCACGCGGGCGGAGTCGCTCGAACGGCAGGCCAGGGACAAGGCCACCGCCCTCGAGCGGGACGCGCAGCGGCAGCACACCGAGGTGCTCGGGCAGGTGCAGACGGAGCGGACGGCGCTCGAGAAGAAGATCGACGAGCTGCGTACGTTCGAGCGGGAGTACCGGACCAGGTTGAAGATGCTGCTGGAATCCAGCCTTCGCGAGCTCGGTGACCGCGGCCCGGCCGCGCCGTCCAACCCGGCCGAGGGTGGCAGCAGGTCGGCGAGCGGGCAACAGGGCTACGCCTTCGGACCCCGGGCCGCCGAGGCCGGCTGACCCGTCCCCGTTCCCGCCGCGCCTCCTGCTGGGTACACGTGCTGTACATCGTCCTCGCCCTCGTCCTCGCCGCGTTCGGCCTGCTGATCGCCGCCCTCACGACCGCCAACACGCTCTGGGCGTGGGTCTCGGTCACGATCAGCGTGGTCGCCGCCGCCCTGCTCATCGCCGACTGGGTGAGCACCAGGCGCCGTCCGCGGACACCCGCGACGGCGTCGGCCGCGACCACACGCGCCCCCGCCGGCCCTCCTCCCGCGGAGGCACCTGCCGGTGGGCCGCCGAGGGAACCGGTCGGCGCAGCGACCGGCGAGCCACCGGGCTCGTCCACGCTGACGGCGCCGCCGCCGACGGGGTTGTCGGAGGACCGGCCGCCAGAGAACCGGTCGCCCGAGGACCGGGACGCCCGGGAGCCGGTCTCCGGGCCACCGGTGGCGGTCGAGCCCGAGCGTGACGTGGAGCAGACCGCCGTCCATGGCACGCCGGTCCAGCCGCCGCCGCCGGACCAGGAGCCGGAGGAGGAGGCCACCGACGCGGCCGACCTGCTCGTGGTCTCGGAGCTGACCGCGGAGGTCCGGGTGGTGGACGAGCACCCGCGGTACCACCTCGGCAGCTGTCGCTGGCTGGCGACGAAGCAGACGCTCCCGCTCCCGGTCAACGAGGCCCGCCAGCTCGGCTTCACGCCCTGCGGCTACTGCGGACCGGACGCCGTGCTGGCCGCCCGGCACCGTGCCGCCCGCTGAAGAACCGGTTTGCGGCTCCGGTTAGTCTTGTTGGTAGCGGCGTCGATCCGGCCATCACCGGGGAGCCTCCGGAAGAACGGGCGAGAGCCCCAGTAGAACCGGACGGGTAGGCCCGTCACAGCCGACCAACGAGGGGTCATCGCGTACGGCGGTGGCAAACGGGGTGGTACCGCGGCGTTCGTCGTCCCCGTGCCGAAGCAGCACCGAACAGGCACAGGAACGATCGACCGCGAGGAACCCGATGGCATACCCCAAGGCGAAGCTGGGCACCGGCGAGGGAGTCGCCCGCCAGCCGGCCTTCCCGTCGCTCGAGCTGGCCGTGCTCGACTACTGGGACACCGACCGCACCTTCACCGCCTCCGTCGACGCACGCCCCGCCGGCACCAACGGTGCGAACGAGTTCGTCTTCTATGACGGCCCGCCGTTCGCCAACGGCCTGCCGCACTACGGGCACCTGCTGACCGGCTACGTCAAGGACGTCGTGCCCCGGTACCAGACCATGCGGGGCAAGCACGTCGAGCGGCGGTTCGGCTGGGACTGCCACGGGCTCCCCGCCGAGTTCGAGGCCGAGCAGCAGCTGGGGATCAAGACCAAGGCCGAGATCGAGGAGATGGGCGTCGCCGAGTTCAACGACGCCTGCCGCTCCTCGGTCCTGCGCTACACCGGTGCCTGGCGCGAGTACGTCACCCGCCAGGCGCGCTGGGTCGACTTCGACAACGACTACAAGACGCTCGACACCGACTTCATGGAAAGCGTCATGTGGGCCTTCAAGTCCCTCTGGGACAAGGGCCTGATCTACGAGGGCTACCGCGTCCTCTGGTACTGCTGGCGCTGCGAGACGCCGCTGTCCAACACCGAGACCCGGATGGACGACGTCTACCTCGACCGGCAGGACCCCGCCGTCACCGTCGGCCTGCGGCTGGAGACCGGCGAGCTCGCCCTGGTCTGGACGACCACGCCCTGGACGCTGCCGAGCAACCTGGCCATGGCCGTGCACCCCGACGTCGACTACGTCACCGTCGAGCACGACGGCGAGAGGTACGTCCTCGCCGAGGCCAGGCTCGCCGCCTACGCCCGTGAGCTGGGCGAGGACCCGCCGGTGCTGGCCCGGTTCAAGGGCGCGGACCTGCTCGGTCGCACCTACACCCCGCCGTTCGACTTCTTCCTCGGCCACGAGAACGCCCACCAGGTCCTCGCCGCCGACTACGTGACCACCGAGGACGGCACCGGCATCGTGCACATCGCGCCGGCCTTCGGTGAGGAGGACAAGGTGGTGACCGACGCCGCCGGCATCACGCCGGTGACGCCGGTCGACGCGCGCGGCCGGTTCGACGCGCAGGTGCCGCCCTACGAGGGCATGCACGTCTTCGACGCCAACGGCCAGATCATCCGCGACCTGCGGGCGGCCGGCTCACTGCTGCGGCACGAGACCTACGACCACCCGTACCCGCACTGCTGGCGCTGCGGCAACCCGCTGATCCAGCGTGCGGTCTCGTCCTGGTTCGTCGCGGTGACCCAGTTCCGCGACCGCATGGTGGAGCTGAACAAGGAGATCAACTGGGTGCCCGGCCACGTCCGGGACGGGCAGTTCGGCAAGTGGCTGGAGAACGCCCGCGACTGGTCGATCTCCCGCAACCGGTACTGGGGCTCGCCGATCCCGGTCTGGGTCTCCGACGACCCGGCCCACCCGCGCGTCGACGTCTACGGCTCCCTCGACGAGCTCGAGCGCGACTTCGGCGTCCGGCCGGCCGACCTGCACCGGCCGCACATCGACGAGCTGACCCGGCCCAACCCGGACGACCCCACCGGCCGCTCGACGATGCGCCGGGTGCCGGAGGTGCTCGACTGCTGGTTCGAGTCCGGGTCGATGCCCTACGCGCAGGTGCACTACCCGTTCGAGAACCGCGAGTGGTTCGAGCACCACTACCCGGGCGACTTCATCGTCGAGTACAACGGGCAGACCCGCGGCTGGTTCTACACCATGCACGTGCTGGCCACGGCGCTGTTCGACCGGCCGGCGTTCCGCAACTGCGTCGCGCACGGCATCGTGCTCGGCGACGACGGGCAGAAGATGTCCAAGTCGCGGCGGAACTACCCGGACGTGAACGAGGTGTTCGGCCGGGACGGCTCGGACGCCATGCGCTGGTTCCTGATGGGCTCGCCGATCCTGCGCGGCGGCGACCTCGTGGTCACCGAGCGCGGCATCCGCGACGCGGTCCGGCAGGCGGTCCTGCCGCTGTGGAACTGCTGGTACTTCCTGGCGCTCTACGCGAACGCCGAGGGCACCTCCGGCCGGTGGCGGACCGACTCCGCGCACGTGCTGGACCGGTACGTCCTGGCCAAGACCCACTCGCTGGTGGAGTCGACGACGGCCGCGCTGGACCGGTACGACCTGTCCGGCGCGTGCGCCGGGGTGCGGGACTACCTGGAGGCGCTGACCAACTGGTACGTGCGCCGCTCGCGGGACCGCTTCTGGGACGGCGACCGGGACGCGATCGACACCCTGCACGCCGTGCTGGAGGTGGTCTCCCGGGTGACCGCGCCGCTGCTGCCGCTGACCGCGGAGGTGGTCTGGCGCGGGCTGACCGGCGAGCGCTCGGTGCACCTGGCCGACTGGCCGGAGGCCGACGCGCTCCCGGCCGACGACGACCTGGTGACCGCGATGGACCGGGTGCGCCAGGTCTGCTCGTCCGCGCTGGCCCTGCGCAAGTCCAACAAGCTTCGGGTGCGGCTGCCGCTGGCCTCGCTGGTCGTGGCCGCGCCGGACGCGGCGGTGCTGGAGCCGTTCACCGAGCTGATCGCCGACGAGGTGAACGTCAAGGAGGTCCGGCTGACCACCGACGTCGCCGCGCACGGCCACTTCGAGCTCGTGGTCAACGCGCGTGCCTGCGGCCCCCGGCTGGGCGCCGACACGCAGAAGGTGATCCGCGCGGTCAAGGCGGGGGAGTGGACCCTGCAGCCCGCCGAGGGCGGCGACAAGGTCGTGGCGGCCGGCATCGAGCTGTTGCCCGGCGAGTTCCAGCGCCGGCTGGTCGCGACCGACACCGGCGCCACCGCGGAGCTGCCGGCCAGCTCCGGCCTGGTCGTGCTGGACACCGCGGTGACCCCCGAGCTCGAGGCCGAGGGCGTCGCCCGCGACCTGGTGCGGGTGGTCCAGCAGGCCCGCCGCGAGGCCGGGCTGGAGGTGTCCGACCGGATCGCGCTGACCGTGCGGGCCGAGCCGTCGGTGGTGGAGGCGCTCCGGGCGTTCGAGTCCTTCGTCGCCGGTGAGACGCTGGCCGACTCCGTCGCCTACGGCCCCGCGGAGGGCTTCGCCGGCACGGTCGGCGACGGTGCCGAGGTCGTCGTGGCCGTCACCAGGGTGTGACGTCCCCCGACTCCCGGCCCGGCGTGGTCCGCTTCCCGGTCCGGGTCAAGCCGGCCGCCCGCCGCGAGGCGGTGGGCGGCCGCTGGCCCGGTCCCCGCGGCGACGCCCTCGTGGTCGCGGTCACCGCGCCCGCCGTGGACGGCAAGGCCAACGAGGCGGTCCGCCGGGCCCTCGCCACGGCCTTCGCCGTCCGGCGCCAGGACGTCGAGATCGTCTCCGGCACCCACTCCCGGGACAAGCTCGTCGAGCTCAGCAATGCCCCGCGGGCATCCGCGCTCCTCACCCATCTTCTTGGCTGAGGGTCCAGACTGCGGCGGCCAGCGCGGCCGTGGTGCGGCCCAGCAGCTCTGGGTCGATGTTGGCGGTGGTGTCGCAGGCCCGGTGGTAGCAGGGGTCGAAGGGCTTGCCCGCGGTGCCGCCCCACTTCCGGGCCTGCTCGGGGGTCTTGGTGCCCTCGGCGCCGGTGAACACGCCACCGGTGGGGATGCCGGCGTCGGCGAACGGGGCGTGGTCGGAGCGGCCGGCGAGGTCGACCGGCTCGGTCTCGATCCCGGCATCGGCGAAGTGGCCGTTCAGCAGGCGTTCGAAGGCGGCCGAGCCCTCGGGCTGGCCCGAGGACGAGTAGACGAAGTAGCCTCCGTTCGGCGACGCGATCATGTCGAAGTTGAGGTAGCCGTCGATCCGCTCGAGCTCGTCGGCGGGGAGCCGGCGCACGTAGTGGGCCGACCCCACCAGGCCTACCTCCTCGGCACCCCACCAGGCGAACCTCAGCTGCCTCGCCGGCCGCGGGTCCTGTTCGGCGACGGTCAGCGCGACCTCCAGCAGCGCAGCCGTCCCGGAGCCGTTGTCGTTGATCCCCGGCCCGGCCGCCACCCCGTCGGCGTGAGCGCCGAACATCATGACCGCGTTCTCGTCGCCGCCCGGCCAGTCGGCGACCAGGTTGTAGCCGGTGCCGCCGGAGGAGAACTCCTGCAGCGTGGTGGTGTACCCGGCGGCGTCCAGCGCGGACCGCACGTACTCCAGGCCGGCCAGGTGGCCGGGCCGGCCGTGTGCCCGGTTCCCGCCGTTGGCCTCGGCGATCCGTTGCAGCTGAACCAGATGCGCCTGGACGTCGGCGACCGGGACGTCCGGCACCGGGCGACCGGGGCTCGAGACCGGCGGCGCCGGCGGGCTTGACGAGGCCGGTGCCCGGGAGGGTCCTGGCGGCGCGGAGGTCTCGGACGGCGCGGAGGTCTCGGTCGGTGCCGAGCACGCCGCGAGCGCCACGGTGGCCGCGGCACCGGCGGCGACCAGCAGCCGACGAGCTCCCATGGCGATCCCTCCAACGAGTGCCGGCAACTCGCCAACGTGTCAACGGTACGGCCAGCACGATAGGTTCGCCTCGACGGAAGGTCTCGCCGACGCAGGAGGAGGTGCGTGTGTCCCCCGAGCTCTCCGTGGTGCTCGGGGCGGTAGCGGCCGTCCTGCTGGTCGCCGTGGTCGCGGTGCGGGTCTCGGTCCGGCTCGGCTTCCCGTCACTGCTGTTCTACCTCGGGATCGGGGTCGTCCTCGGCGAGGCCGGCATCGGCGTCGAGTTCGAGAACGCCGCGCTCACCGAGTCGCTCGGGCTTGCCGCGCTGGTGCTCATCCTCACCGAGGGCGGGCTCACGACACGCTGGACACAGGTGAAGGCCTCGCTGTGGCCGGGGATCGTGCTGTCCACTGTGGCCGTCGGGGTCAGCGTCGTGGTGACCGGCGCCGCACTGCACTGGCTGCTCGGCCTGGACATGCGCCTGGCCCTGCTCTGGGGCGCGGTGCTCGCACCGACCGACGCGGCGGCGGTGTTCAGCGTGCTGCGCAACGTCTCGGTGAGCCGGCGGCTGGTCGGCGCGCTCGAGCTCGAGTCCGGCATGAACGACGCCCCCGCCTACATCGCGGTGGTCCTGCTCGCCTCGGGCGGCACGCTCACCTGGGACGTGCCGTTCATGATGCTCTACGAGCTCCTGGCGGGCGCGCTGCTGGGTTTCGGTCTCGGTTGGCTCGGGGCGGAGGCACTGCGCCGGGCTGCCCTTCCCGCCACCGGTCTCTATCCACTTGCGACGGTCTCGGTGTCGGTTCTGGCCTACTCCGGCGGTTCCGCGCTGCACGCGTCCGGCCTGCTTGCCGCGTACGTGTCCGCGCTGGTGCTCGGCAACTCGCGGCTCCCGCACCGCGCCGACACCCGCTCCTTCGCCGAGGGGCTGGGCATGCTCTCCCAGATCGGCCTGTTCGTCCTGCTCGGGTTGTTCATGTCGCCGGACCGACTGCTCGAGGCCGTGGTGCCGGGACTGGTCGCCGGTGCGGTGGTCACCCTGCTCGCCCGCCCGCTCTCGGTGGCCGTGTCGCTGACGCCTTTCCGCATGCGCTGGCGCGACCAGCTGTTCCTGTCCTGGGCCGGGCTGCGCGGCGCCGTGCCGATCGTGCTCGCCATGATCCCGATAACCGAGGGCCTGCCGGGCGCGCGTGACCTGGTCGACGCGGTGTTCGTGCTGGTCATCGTGTTGACCCTGGTCCAGGGCAGCACGTTACAGCTGCTCGCCCGGCTGCTCGGGCTTGGCCACGGGGCGCGGTCGCACGAGGTCGACGTGGACGCCGCGCCGCTCGACGAGATGGGTGCGGTCCTGCTCCAGGTCCGCATCCCCTCGGGATCGAAGATGCACGGCGTGTACCTGACCGAGCTGAGGCTGCCGAAGGGCGCGACGGTCAGCCTGCTGGTGCGCGAGGGCGTCGGGCACACCCCCTCGCCGACGACCCGGTTGCAGGAGCAGGACCAGCTCCTGGTGGTGGCCACCGAGCAGGTCCGGGCCGAGACCGAGCACCGCATCCGCGCCGTGGACCGGGCGGGCCGGCTGGCGCGTTGGCGGGGCGAGACCGGCCGGGAGGAGTGACCCCGGGCGGTCGGATCAGTCGGTCAGCTGGTTGACCTGGCGGATCTTGTTCGTCGCGTCGAGCGCCGCGACCTTGTAGGACTCCGCGAGCGTCGGGTAGTTGAACACCGTGTCCACGAGGTAGTCCACCGTCCCGCCAAGGCCCATCACGGCCTGTCCGATGTGGACGAGCTCGGTCGCGCCGGTGCCGAACACGTGAACGCCGAGCAGGGACCTGGTGTCCGGCGAGACGAGCAGCTTCAGCACGCCGTAGGAGTCGCCGATGATCTGGCCCCGGGCCAGCTCGCGGTAGCGGGACACGCCGACCTCGAACGGGATCCGCTCCTCGGTCAGCTCGTCCTCGGTGCGTCCGATGTAGCTGATCTCGGGGATCGTGTAGATCCCGATCGGCTGGAGCTCGTGCATCGGGTGCGCGGGCTCACCGCAGGCGTGGTGCGCGGCGAGCCTGCCCTGCTCCATCGAGGTCGCGGCGAGGGCCGGGAAGCCGATCACGTCACCGACCGCGTAGATGTTGTCGACCTCGGTGCGGAAGGTGTCGTCGACGGTGATCCGGCCGCGCTTGTCCGCGCTGAGCCCGGCCGCCGGCAGGTCGAGGTGGTCGGTCATGCCCTGCCGGCCCGCGGAGTACAGCACGGTCTCGGCGGGGATCTTCTTCCCGCTCTCGAGGATGGTGACCGTGCCCTTGGCGTAGCGCTCGACCGCGGTCACCGTCTCGCCGAACCGGAAGGTCACCGCGAGGTCGCGCAGGTGGTACTTGAGCGCCTCGACGACCTCGGTGTCGCAGAACTCGAGCATCCGCATCCGCTGCTCGATCACCGTGACCTTGGTTCCCAGTCCGGCGAACATCGACGCGTACTCGATGCCGATCACCCCGGCGCCGACGACGACCATCGAGCGCGGGATGCGCTCCAGCCCGAGGATGCCGTCCGAGTCGATGATGGTCTGGTCGTCGAAATCCACTGTGGGCGGACGGGCGGGGGAGGTGCCGGTGGCGATCACGACCTTGTCGGCGGTGACCGAGCGGGCGTGCCCGGTCCCGTCGGAGATCTGCAGCGTGTGGCGGTCGATGAACTTGCCCATCCCCGGGAGCACGGTGATGCCGTTGCGGGTGAGCTGGGCGCGGATGACATCCACCTCGCGGCCGACGACGTGGCTCGTCCTGGCGGTGAGGTCGCCGATCGTGATCTCGTCCTTGACGCGGTAGCTCTGGCCGTACAGCTCGCGCTGGCTCATCCCGGTCAGGTAAAGGACGGCCTCGCGCAGGGTCTTGGAGGGGATGGTGCCGGTGTTGATGCAGACGCCGCCCATCATCGTGCGGCGCTCGACCAGGCCGACTCTCGCCCCGAGCTTGGCGGCCGCGATCGCCGCACGCTGGCCGCCCGGGCCCGAACCGAGAACCAGCACGTCGAAGTCGCTCATGTCGGTCATGTCGGCCAGTCTGGCAAGTTCTGAGTGGAATCGGCTACTCTTCACCCCGAAGGTCATGAGTGTCAGCGCCAAGCCCCGGCTCGCTGACCGGCAACCCTCCTACCGCGGTGGGGTGCCCCGGGTGAGGACCTGGCCCTCCGCGAGGTGCGGGCGGGCAAGCGCGGGCCCCCGGACGGGGTCCCCGACCCGGGAGAACCCGAGATGACGCTCGCCATACCCCATGCCCGTGCCGTGTCCGACGCCGTGCCACCCGTCCTCGGCGCCGGGCTGGCCGTGCCGCTGGTCGACGGCCGGTCGGTGCCCTACGCGAACCTCGACCACGCCGCCAGCGCCCCGTGCCTGCGGGCGGTGCGCGACGCCGTCGACGAGCTGCTGCCCTGGTACGCCAGCGTGCACCGCGGCGCCGGCCTCGCCTCCCAGGTGTCCACCCGGGTCTACGAGCACGCCCGCACCGTGGTCCGGGAGTTCGTCGGCGCCCGCCGCACCGACGCGGTGGTGTTCACCCGCAACACCACCGACGCGCTGAACCTGCTGGCCAGGGCCTTGCCGAAGGGCACGTCGGTGGTGGTGTTCGACACCGACCACCACGCGGCGCTGCTGCCCTGGCGGGGTCGGCTCGTGCGCCGCATCTCGACGGTGGCCGCCCTGGACGCGGCCCTGCGGAGCTGTCCGACCGGTCCCCGGCTGGTCGTGGTGACCGGCGCGTCCAACGTGACCGGTGAGCTGTGGCCGGTCTCGGAGGTTGTCTCGGTGGCCCGTGGCCACGGTGCGCGGGTGGTGCTGGACGCCGCCCAGCTCGCGCCGCACCGGCCGGTCGACATCCGCGCGCTCGACGTCGACTACGTCGTGCTGTCCGGCCACAAGCTCTACGCGCCCTTCGGGGTGGGTGCCCTGGTCGGTCGCGCCGACTGGCTCCGCGCGGCGGCCCCGTACCTGGCCGGCGGCGGGGCGACCAGCCAGGTCCATGACGACCTGAGCGTCACCTGGGCGGTCGGCGTGGAGCGGCACGAGGCCGGTACCCCGAACGTGGTCGGCGCCCATGCCCTGGCCGTGGCCTGCGCGACGATCGCCGACTGGGGTTGGGACGCGATCATCGCCCACGAGCGGGCGCTGCTGGCCCGGCTGCGCGCGGGCCTCGCCGGCGTCCCCGGGGTCCGCCAGCTCAGCCTGTTCGGGGCCGAACGCTCGGCCGACCGGGTCGCTGTCGTCAGCTTCGCCGTCGACGGCCAGGACCCCGGCCTGCTGGCCGCGGCGCTCTCGGCCGAGCACGGCATCGGCGTGCGCGACGGCGCCTTCTGCGCGCACGTGGCGACCCGGCGCCTGCTGGCCACGGCGGGGGCGGCCGGCACCCGTGCCCTGCGCGCCAGCATCGGCCTGGGTACCACGGAGGAGCACGTCGACCGCCTGGTCGCCGCGCTGCACACGCTGGTAGCCGACGGTCCTCGGTGGACCTACGAGCTGGTGGACGGTCGTTGGACGCCGACTCCGGACCCCCGCCCACTGCCGCCGTTCCTCGGCGGGGACGCCTAGGGCACGTCGGTTCGCCGGCCGTGGACAATGGTCGGGTGAGTGACGAGCGCAGCACCGACACGCCGGCCGACACCGGAGCCGACACCGGAGCCGACACGGAGGTCGAGACCCGGGCCGAGGCTTCCGGCGCGGAGCCCGAGGGCGAGGCAGAGGACCCGAAGGCCCCGACGGAGCCGTTGCCGCCGCGTCGGGCCTGGCTGTTCGCGCTCGTCGCCCCGATCGTGCTGGTCGCTGACGTGGTCACCAAGGTCGTGGCGGTCGCGACACTGGACGGCGAACCGCCGGTGCGGGTGCTGGGTGGGTTCGTCTACCTGCAGATCGTGCGCAATCCGGGCGCCGCGTTCGGCATGGCGACCGGGATGACCTGGCTGCTCACGCTGGTCGCCATCGGTGTGGTGGTCGCGATCATCTGGATCATGCCGAAGCTGCGCTCGGTCGGCTGGGCGGTCGGGCTCGCGCTCGTGCTGGCCGGCGCGCTGGGCAACCTCGTCGACCGGTTCTTCCGTGAGCCGGGTCCGCTGCGCGGCCACGTCGTCGACTTCGTCTCGGTGTTCGCCCCCAACGGCGACGCCTTCCCGGTGTTCAACGTCGCCGACTCCTCGATCGTCTGCGGCGGGGCGCTGATCGTGCTCATGGCCCTGCTGGGCCGGGACTACGACGGCAGTTCGACGAGGGAGACGAGGGAGCGGGCGTGACCTCACGCACGCTGCCGGTGCCCGACGGCCTGGACGGGATGCGGGTGGACGCCGGGCTCGCCAAGCTCCTCGGCCTGTCCCGGACCGCCGTGGCCGCGATCGCCGAATCCGGGGACGTCAGCCTGGACGGCCGGCCGGCCGGTAAGTCCGACCGGCTCGTGGCCGGGGCGTGGCTCGAGGTCACCCTGCCCGACCCGGACCGGCCGGTCGAGGTCGAGGCGGTCGCCGTCGCCGGCATGAGCATCCTCCACGAGGACGACGACCTGATCGTCGTGGACAAGCCGGTGGGCGTCGCCGCGCACCCCAGCCCGGGCTGGACCGGTCCCACCGTCGTCGGCGGGCTCGCCGCCGCCGGTATCCGGGTCTCCACCTCGGGCGCCGCCGAGCGCCAGGGCGTGGTGCACCGGCTGGACGTGGGCACGACCGGCGTGATGGCCGTGGCCAAGAGCGAGCACGCGTACACCGTGCTGAAGCGGGCGTTCAAGGAGCGGACGGTCGACAAGGGCTACCACGCCCTCGTCCAGGGCCACCCCGACCCAACCTCCGGCACGATCGACGCCCCGATCGACCGGCACCCCAAGCACGACTACAAGTTCGCGGTGGTCGCCAGCGGGCGGCCCAGCGTGACCCACTACGAGGTGCTGGAGGCGTTCCGCGCGGCGTCGCTGGTCGACATCAGGCTGGAGACCGGGCGCACCCACCAGATCCGCGTCCACTTCGCGGCGCTGCGCCACCCGTGCGTCGGCGACCTCACCTACGGCGCGGACCCCGTGCTCGCCAAGCGTCTCGGCCTGACCCGGCAGTGGCTGCATGCCCGACGCCTCGCCTTCGACCACCCGGCGGACGGCCGGCGGGTCGAGTTCGTCAGCGAGTACCCGGACGACCTACGTGCCGCACTGGACCGACTCGCCGAGGAGAGCTGAACACCTCCCGTTCCGCCGCGTCGTCGGCGTAGGTTGTGCGCACTGTGGCCGGGTACGAGGTGGTGCCATGACTGAGCTGGACGGCAGGAACGCCTGGGGCGAGGAGAACGACCGCGTGGAGGACCCACGGGTCGACCGCTTCCTGGTCGACGGGGTCCCCCCGGCGGTCATCGGGGGTGAGCCGGCGCCGGAGCCGGTGACCTCTGCCGACCCGCCGGCCTACCCCGACCCACCGACCGCGCCGATCCCGGCTGCGGGGCCGGACCAGCGACCGCGGCCCGAGCGGCGGTCCTGGCTGGCCAGGGTCCTGCGGCGGGACGCGCCCTAGTTGTCGACCGTCCAGGTCAGCGCGCGGGACTCCTCGTCCGGGCGCGGGCTCCAGCGCACCTGGGTGACCTCGATGTTCTCCGGCACGACGTAGACCGTGTGCCCGCCGGCGGTCTCACCGGGCGGGACGCCGATGCGGTGCGGGGGCCGCGAGGACAACGAGACCGGCGCCTTGGAGATCGTCGTCCCGTCGGGCGTGACCAGCACGAGGTACAGGTCGGGCAGCGACTGGAACGCGACCTGGCCGCGGTTGGTCAGCTCCGTGTGCACCACCACCGACCGCTCACCCTCCTGCAGCCGGTAGCCGGCCGCGGTGAACAGGTAGTCCGCCGGGTCCACCACCTCGACCAGCTGGATCGCGAGCTTCTCGCCCTCGAGCCCTTCGGTCTGCAGCACGGTGCCGACCTTGCCCTGCCGCACGCCCGCGCCCGGTCGCTCGGTGCGCACGGTTGGCTGCGTCATCTCCTGCGGCGGTTGGTCGCCGCGCGCCCAGGTCGAGGTCTGCGGCGGTCCCCACGTGCTCATCGGCGCGTCGGCCTGCGGCAGGGGGACCGGTGAGCTGGGCGGCCCGCTCTGGCTCGGGAACGGCGCGCTCGGCGGCCCGGTGCGCGGTGCGAAGTTCCCCGGCGGCACCGGGTACGGCCCGGACGGGACCGAGTGGGGTCCGGAGGGCACCGAGTGCGGGCCGGGCGGTACCGACCCGGGCGGGGGCAGTGGCGTGGCGTAGCCGTACTGCGCGGGCACCGGCCCGGACGGGGCGGCCTGGTAGGGCGGGTGCGGGTAGCCGTAGGGGACGGGCTGGACGGGCGCCAGCGCCGCACGCAGCCTGGCCGGGTCGCACTCCACGCCCACGAGCAGGGGCAGGCCGGTCGCGGACAGCGCGACGAGGCGCGAGGCGACCTCCCGCGGGTCCATCCCCAGCCGGGCGGCGACCTCGTGCACCGCTGCTCTCCCCATCTCGGCGACCACGCCGAGCAGCCGGGCGTCTACCGGATCCGTCACGGTCCGAACGCTACCCGGTTCCCCGAGCAACGCGGCGACAGCCGCGCCCGTGGCGGCTCGGCTGGCAGGATCGGGCCGTGCAGATCGTTCACCGCGGCCGCTGGACGCGCGAGGACCGGGCAGCGGACCCCTGGCCCGGTCTGCCGTTCGAGGTGCCGCCCGCCGGCCCCGGGATCACCGTCGAGCTCGAGGTGGCGCGCCCGGACGCGGTGATCGACCTGGGCTGTGCGGGGGCGGCCGGCTGGCGCGGCTGGTCCGGCGGTGCGCGCAGCCGTTTCGTGATCACCCCGACCGGTGCAACCCCGGGCTACCTGCCCGGTGAGCTCGAGCCAGGGACCTGGCAGGTGGTCCTCGGCCTGCACCGGGTGCCGGCGCAGGGCGTCGAGGTGACGGTGACGGTCCGCCCCGGCGGCGAGGTCGAGCCGGAGCGGCCGTGGCCCCCGGTGCCCGACCGGCCGCCGCGCCGGGTGCTGCCCGCGCTGCCCGGGCTGCGGTGGGTGGCGGCCGACCTGCACGCGCACACGCTCCACTCCGACGGCGAGCTCACGATCGCGGAGCTGGCCGCCCGGGCGGTCTCGGCCGGTCTCGACGCGCTGGCGGTGACCGACCACAACACCACGAGTCACCACGCCCACCTGGCCGAGGTCGGCCGGCACTACGGTGTCGCGCTGGTCCCCGGTCAGGAGGTGACGACCGACCTGGGGCACGCGAACGCGTTCGGCGACATCGGCTGGGTCGACTTCCGCGAGCCGGCGCCGGCCTGGGTGAGCACTGTGCAGGCGCGCGGCGGTCTGCTGTCGGTCAACCACCCGCTGGCGGCCGACTGCGCCTGGCGGCATCCGCTGCCGCACCGCCCGCCGCTGGCCGAGGTCTGGCACTCCAGCTGGCTCGCGCCGACCTGGGGCGGCCCGGTGGCCTGGTGGCAGGCCTGGGGAGCGGACACCACACCCGTCGGCGGCAGCGACTGGCACCGCCCCGACGGCTCCACCGCTCTGGGCGTGCCCACGACGTGGGTCGCGGTGGACGCGGCCGCGCGGACCCCGGACGAGCTGGTGCCCGCCGTGCTCGACGGACTGGCGGCCGGGCGGACTGCGGTCTCCCGGGACCGGGAGGCACCCGTGCTGCTTCCGCTGGGTGACGAGCTGCTCGCGCTGGGCGCTTCCGGCGCGCTGGTCCTCGGACCCGGCTACCGCGCCGCCGTGATGTCCGATTCGGACACTGTGCGGGGCGGTGGCCAGGTCCTCTGTAGCCATGACGGGAGCGTGCTGGCGCTGGCCGGGCGAAGCTGACCTTGTCAGCGGGCCGTCGGTGTTACAAGATTCCCACATTCGGTCCCCGGTTGGTGGAAGTCCACCGTCGCCCGCTCGACGAGGAGAGGTGCGCGATGATGCGAGGCAAGGTCGCCCTGGCAGCCGCGGTTGCCGGCGCGTTGGTGCTGTCGGGCTGTCTCGGGCAGCAGGAGGAGGCCGACTCCGGCCGCAACGCCGACGCGAAGGACGTCACGCTCACGATCACCTCGAACTCGGTCGAGGGCGGCAAGAACGAGCTCGGCGCGAAGTGGGTCAACGACTGGGTGATTCCGGAGTTCACCAAGCGGCAGAAGGACAAGGGCGTCAACGTCACGATCAGGCACGACGGGGTGGGCGTCGACGACGCGGACTACAAGGCCAAGGTCGCCCTGGACTTCGGCACCGACATCGGCGGGGACATCGTCGAGATCGACGGCATCTGGCTCGGCGAGTTCGCCCAGGGCGGCCAGGTACGCCCGCTCGAGGACGTGGTCGGCGAGGAGGTCGACGGCTGGGACGGCTGGGAGCAGATCCCCGACGCGGTGGAGGCCCTCGGCGAGTTCGAGGGCAGGCGTTACGGGGTCCCGCTCGGCACCGACGGCCGGGTGATCTTCTTCAACAAGAAGCTGTTCGCCCAGGCCGGGCTGCCCGCCGACTGGCAGCCCACCTCCTGGGAGGAGATCATCTCCGCCGCGCGGAAGCTCAAGGCGCTGCCCGGCGTGATCCCGTTGCAGCTCAACGCCGGCACTGCCATGTCGGAGGCGACGACCATGCAGGGCGTGCTGCCGCTGCTCGCCGGCACCGGCTCGGAGATCTGGGCCGACGGAAAGTGGCAGGGCGGCACCGAGGACGTGCGCGCGGTGCTCGACGTCTACGAGCAGGTCTACCGCGGCGGTCTTGGCGACCCGGTCCTGCAGCAGGAGGCCAAGGGGCGGGACCGGTCCTTCGAGCTGTTCGCCCAGAACAAGGTCGGCATGCTGCTGGAGAGCGACTACTTCTGGCGCTCGGTGGTCGACCCGACGACCGGCGTGGCGAAGATGGCCGACCGGGACACCGCGGTCGGCTGGGCGAAGATCCCCGCCATGACTTCTGGCTCCGGTGTGGACGGTCAGGACTTCGTCAGCATGTCCGGCGGTTCGATCCGGGTGATCAACCCGAAGACCGAGTTCCCCCAGCAGGCGTGGGAGCTGCTGGAGTTCATGAACTCGGCGGAGGCCACGAAGGCCAGGCTCGGCGACACCGCGCAGATCACCCAGCGCGAGGACGTCAACGCCGAGGTGCTCGCCGGCGACCCGATGCTGAGCTTCATCGCCGAGGAGGTCCTGCCGCTGACCCGGTTCCGGCCGGGGCTCGCCGACTACCCGAAGGTCTCGACCGCGCTGCAGCAGGCGACGGCCGACATCGTCGCGGGCAGCAGCGCGGCGGAGGCCACGGCGGGGTACCAGGAGGCGCTGGTGAAGGCGGTGGGGGAGGACCAGGTCAGCGGTGGCTAGCCGGGACACCGCCGGCCTCGGCGTCGGGCGAGCAGTCGCGTTCGTCTCGCCCGCGCTGCTGCTGATCGGGGTGTTCCTGGTCTTCCCGGCGCTGTGGACGATCTACATCGGCATCACCGACTACGCGCTCACCGGTCCCTCCTCGGTCGCACCCAGCGTGGTCGGGCTGGACAACTTCGTCGAGGCGCTGGACGACGCGCTGTTCACCAACGCGTTGTGGCTGACCGTCGTGTTCGTCCTCGGCTCGGCCGTGATCGGGCAGAACCTGCTCGGCTTCGCGCTCGCCTGGCTGCTGCGGGGCGCCCGGCCGGCGCTGCGGCGCGTGGTCGAGGGCCTGGTGCTGCTCTCCTGGATCCTGCCCAGCGTCGTGGTCGCCTACCTGTGGATCGCGGTGCTGGACCGGGACGGTGGCACGCTCGGCGCCCTGCTCGGCTCGCCGGGGACCGCGTGGCTGGTCGAGTACCCGATGGCGTCGCTGGTCATCTTCAACACCTGGCGGGGCACGGCGTTCTCGATGATGCTCTACGGCTCGGCACTGGCCGCGGTGCCGCCCTCCCAGCTGGAGACCGCCCGCACGGTCGGCGCGAGCGGCTGGCAGACCGTGCGTGACGTGGTGTTCCCGCACATCCGGGGGCACGTGCTGACCAACACGCTGCTGATCTCGCTGTGGACGGCCAACGACTTCACCCCGTTCCTGCTGACCGCTGGCGGCCCCAACCACGAGTCGGAGACCCTGCCGATCTTCATCTACCAGCAGGCGATCGCGAGCGGCCGGCTCGGCTACGCCGCGGCGATCTCGGTACTGTTGCTGCTGGTCAACCTGGTGGTCGCCGCGCTGTACCTGCTCCTGCTGCGGAGGCGGTCATGACGACCCGGCAGATGCTGCGCCGCACCGGCTACGTGGCGTTCATGGCGGTGGTGCTGGCGTTCTTCGCGGTGCCGATGCTGTGGCTGGCCTCCGCGCCGTTCGACAGCGACCCCGGGATCGGCCTGCGCTGGCCGGACTGGACGCTGGCCAACTGGGAGACGACGTTCAACCATCCCTACGCGCTGGGCTCGTTGGTCAACTCGATCGTGCTGTGCGTCGTCGCGACGGCGGTGACGACGGTGCTCGCCACGCTGGCCGCCTACGCGCTGTCCCGGGTGCGCATCCCGGGCCGGGACGCGCTGCTGTACGTGTTGCTGCTGCTGTCCAGTGTGGTCACCGGGACGGCGGCGATGGTGCCGATCTTCGTGATGATGTTCCAGCTGGGACTGATCAACTCCCAGTACGCGACCGGGCTCGTGATCGCCGGGGGAATGCTGCCGGCGGCGATCTTCATCCTCAAGGACTTCGTCGACTCGGTGCCGCGGTCCTATGAGGAGTCGGCAAGGGTGTTCGGCGCGTCGCCGACCCAGGTGCTGCTGCATGTGGTGCTGCCGGTGGCGCGGCCGGGGATCGCGACCATCCTGGTCTGGGCGTTCGTCCAGGCGTGGGGGAACTTCCTGTTGCCGTTCCTGCTGCTGCGGGACGTGTCGCAGCAGCCGGCGGCGGTGCTGCTGCGCACGCTCAAGGACGAGGGCGGGAGCGCGAACCTCACGGTGATCCCGGTGTTCTCACTGCTGTACGCGGTTCCGGTGGTGGCGCTGTACTTGTTCGTCAGCAAGCGGTACGGGTTCCGCTTCCACGGAGGGATCAAGGCCTGATGGCGGGCATCGAGCTGACCGGGCTGTCCACGGTGTACCCGAACGGTGTGCGCGCCGTGGACGACCTCGACCTGTCGATCACCGACGGCGAGTTCTTCGCGCTGTTGGGCCCCTCCGGCTGCGGCAAGACGACGCTGCTGCGGACGATCGCCGGCCTGGAGCAGTCCTCCTCCGGGACAGTGCTCATCGACGGCGCCGACGTGACCCGGCTCGAGGCGGGGCGTCGCCAGGTGGCGATGGTGTTCCAGGACTACGCGCTGTTCCCGCACATGACGGTGGCGGAGAACATCGCCTACCCCCTGCGGGTGCGCCGGGCCACCAAGCAGGCCAGGCAGGAGGCCGCGGTGCGCACGTCCGGCGGCCTGGGCCTGGGGACGCTGCTGGAACGCCGCCCAGCGCAGCTGTCCGGCGGCCAGCAGCAACGGGTCGCCCTCGCCAGGGCGATCGCCATGGAGGCCGAGGTGCTGCTCCTGGACGAACCCCTGTCCAACCTCGACGCCCGCCTACGCCTGGAAGCACGTACCTTCCTCAAGCGCCTCCAACGCGAGCTGGGCATGACGACGGTGTTCGTCACCCACGACCAGGCCGAAGCCCTGGCGCTGGCCGACCGCATAGCCGTGATGTCCGAGGGCCGCATCCGGCAGGTCGGCAGCCCCAAAGAGGTGTTCCAACGGCCGAGGGACACGTTCGTCGCCAACTTCATCGGCTCGACGCCGATGAACCTGCTGAGCGCCATCGTCCGGGAGGGGCACCTGGAGGTGGCCGGCACCCGGCTCCCACTCCCACCCGGCGTCCAGCTGACCGACGACACCGCGGTCACGGTGGGCATCCGCCCCGAGTACCTGCGGGTCGACGGCGGCGGAGAGGGGATCACCGGCACCGTGTCCATCGTCGAGAACCTTGGCGTGACCTCCCTGGTCACCCTCGAGTGCCCGGACGGGGCGCTGGTCGGCCTGACCGTGCCAGAGCAGGACGAACCCGCCGTCGGGACGACGCTCACCGCCGCCCCCGAACCCGGCCGCCTCCTCCTCTACGACGGCGAGACCGGCGTCCTCCTCGGCTCGTAGGCGCGGCGCGATCGCTCAGCCGAAACCGCGCCGGTTGTCCTTGTCCGGAAAGACAGCGACGAGGGCCAACACCTGCGCGGTGACCAGGAGCAGGAACCGTAGGACGCCGGTGGAGAACAGGGCGAGAACCAAGAACGTGATCGAGAGGGTCAGCCACAGGATGACCCACGGTGCCGTGCGCGGGCGCAGCCTCAATTCCCGTCCTCCTCGACTCGCCTGCCGAACCACGGAGCCTGCTCGTTGATGCGAAAGCCAATGACCATGCCCGACACGAACAGCGCCGCGAGCGTGATGACGGCGGTCCAACGCCACTTTCCTCTGGACACGACGGACCCGGTTCCCGTAGGTGAGCCGTCACTTCGACGGGGGATCGACATGGCGGAGCAGCAGGATGACCGCGGGGCCGACGACCAGGGCGCCCAGGGGCCACCTCGGCCAGGTCTGTCCCGTGGTCACCTCGATGTGGGCGACGAGAACACCCACGGCGACCGACGCGAGGACGAAGCCGAGCACCGCCAACAGGATCTTCTTCTTCCCATTGGCCCTCCGCGGTTCCCCCTCCGCCGTCATTCGAGCGTCCTCTCCGCGACACCGGCGGAAACGCCAGGCGACTTCGACCGAGCGTGTGTACGCTCCGGACACGCTCGACCACGCTAGGCAGGTGCCGCTCGGCTGGCAATCCGACGGATGGACCAAGCGGCTCCTCGTGTCCGCCGAGGCGTCCGCAGGGGACGTTTCGGTGTCGGTACCGAGGGGAACCAGGAGTGCGTAGCCCTGACCGGGTTATTCCGTTGCCCACGCTGTTTGGATGACTCTATGGACCTCTCGCTCCTGATCGCGTTCGCCGCGGCCTGTGTGGTCATCAGTGTGGTGCCCGGGCCGGACATGATGTTCATCATCGCCAACGGGATCGCCCGGGGGCGCACGGCCGGGGTGCTCGCCGCCCTGGGGATGTCCACGGGGATCGCGGTGCACACGATCGCGGCGGCGCTCGGGCTGGGCGCGTTGTTGCAGGCGGCGCCGATCGCGCTGGACGCGGTGCGGATCGTGGGCGCGGTGTTCCTGGTGTACCTCGCGATCTCGACGTTGCGGTCGGCGCGGCACGTCGCCGAGGTGGCGCCGGAGCGGTACGGCGGGCGGTCGCTTCGGCGGACCTACGTCATGGCGGTGTTGACCAACCTGGCCAATCCCAAGGTGATCCTGTTCTACATCGCCTTCTTCCCGCAGTTCCTGACCGTCGGCGGCTGGTCCACGTCGGTGCAGTTCCTCGTGATGGGCGCGATCCTCGTCGTCATCGGGTTCGCGGTGGACGGGACGGTCGGCTTCGCCTCCGGGGCGCTGTCCGCGCTGCTGCTGCGCCGTCCGGCCGTCCAGCGGTGGCTGAACCGGCTCTCGGCGGCGATCTTCGGTGCGTTGGCGGTGCGGCTGGTGGCCGACCGCTGACCGACGGCCTCAGGGCAGCTCGCGGCGCAGCATCCGGTACAGCACCTCGTCGCGCCAGGCGCCGGCGCGCCAGGCGTACTCGCGCAGCACCGCCTCGCGGACGAAGCCGGCCTTGTCCAGGGCCCGCTGCTCGGGGATGTTGTCCACGTCGGTCCACGCCTGGATGCGGTTGACCGGGTGGTGGGCGAACAGGTAGGCGGCGAGCAGGCGCTGCGCCGCGGTGCCGTGGCCCCGCCCGCGCCACCGCGGCCACAGGCAGATGCCGAACTCGAGCACGTGCACCTGCGGGCCGGTCTGCACCCGGTGCCAGGACACGAACCCCAGCGTCTCGTCACCGAGGGCCACCATGAGCACGGTCCGGTCGCCGATCAGCCGGTCCTCGGCCCACTGCCGACGCCAGGACCTACCGCTGCCGAAGCCGCCCCAGTTGTACTCGCCGATCCCCTCCGGGTCGTCGAACATCTCCTCGAGACGGTCGAGATCCGGTTCGGTGACCGGCCGCAGCCGCATCCGCTCGGTCATGCCGGCACCGTAGCCGTGCCGGCCGACCGGGCGTACTGGTTATCAGGCGAGCTCGGCGTCGAGGGTGATCTTCGTGCCGGCCAGCGCCTGGGACACCGGGCAGTTCTTCTTCGCGTCCTCGGCCGCGGCGGCGAAGTCCTCCTTGGAGATCCCGGGGATGCTCGCCCGCACGGTCAGGTGGATGCCGGTGATGCCCTCGCCGGGCTGGAAGGTCACCTCGGCCTTGGTGTCCACCGTCGTGGGCGGGGTGCCGGCGCCGGCGAGGCCGTGCGAGAGGGCCATCGAGTAGCAGGTCGAGTGCGCGGCCGCGATCAGCTCCTCCGGGCTGGTCTTGCCGTTGGCCGCCTCGGCCCGCGAGGGCCAGGACACCGGGTAGGAACCGATGCCGGACGAGTCCAACGAGACCGTGCCGGAGCCGTCGAGCAGAGCGCCCTCCCAGTGGGCGTTGGCGGTGCGGACGGTTGCCATGGGTCCTCCTCGTGGTGTGGATGATCTCCTGCCCCATCCTGCCCGCACCCCCCGGTACCGCGCATCCGCATGTGACCTGCCCCCGACCAGCACGTCAGCGTCTCGCTCACCTGTTCGATACGCTACCCGGGTGGCGTCAGACGGGGGAGTCGTCGAGCAGGGCCGGGTGTGCGGGGTCGTCCACGCGCACGCCCGTGTCGGCGGTGTGCAGCGGCCGCGCCTGGGCGTCGTAGCGCGCGAAGGCCGGCAGGCTCCACGCCTGGTCCGGGGGCATCCGCCGGGCCAGGGCGGGCGCGGAGACCCACAGGTGCACGGTGTGCTCGAACGGCAGCCCGCGGCCCAGCAGCAGGGCGCCGTCGAGCACCAGCACGCCACCGCTGGGCAGCTCGACGTAGTCGGCCCGGCTGGCCCGGTCGGTCTCGGCGTTCCACAGCGAGGGCAGCACCCGCCCGGATCCGTCCGGTCCGAGGGGATCGAGGAGCTCGCGGCGCAGTCCGCCGAGGTCGAGCCAGTCCTCGTAGCGCGCGTCCGGGTCCTCGCGGCCCCGTTCGAACCGGAGCGAGGCCGGCCGCAGGAAGTCCGCCGCGCGCACCCGCAGCACCGGCCGTCCGCGCAGCCGCAGCGCCTCGGCCAGCCCGTCAGCGAGGGCGCCGGGCTCGGCCGGCGGGGCGCCGTCCACGGCCACCCTGGTCCACGTCCCGGTCCGGCCCGCGGAGATCAGCTCGGCCAGCTCGTCGACCAGCAGGCCGGGGGAGACGGGGCGGAACCGCACCGGCCGATCATGCCACGCGGCCGCGGATTGTCGGTGCCACGCGGTAGAAACCGGTCACGCCCGGCGCGGGCCCAACACGCCGCGGAGGGTGTGCGTCGGTGGTCGTCCTCTCGTCGTAGGGTGGTGCCTCGTGGCGGCTGACTCCTTCGTTCATCTCCATGTACACACCGAGTACTCGATGCTCGACGGCGCCGCCAAGGTAGCGCCGCTGTTCGCCGAGGCCGCCCGGCTCGGCATGCCGGCGGTGGGTATGACCGACCACGGCAACATGTACGGGGCCGACGAGTTCTACCAGGGCGCCCGCAAGGCCGGCATCAAGCCGATCATCGGCATCGAGGCGTACGTCGCCCCGGCGAGCCGCTACCACAAGAAGCCGATCTTCTGGGGCGAGGCGCGCCAGCGCAGCAGCGACGAGCTCGGCGAGGGCGGCGACGTCTCCGGCGGCGGCGCCTACACGCACATGACCATGCTCGCCGGCAACGCCACCGGGCTCCGCAACCTCTTCACGCTCTCCTCGCTGGCGAGCATCCAGGGCTACTACCGCAAGCCGCGGATGGACCGGGAGCTGATCGCCGAGCACGCCGAGGGCATCATCGCGACCACCGGCTGCCCCTCCGGCGAGGTGCAGACCAGGCTCCGCCTCGGCCAGACCGCCGAGGCGCTCCAGGCCGCCGCCGACTACCGGGACATCTTCGGCCGGGACAACTTCTTCCTCGAGCTGATGGACCACGGCCTGCCGATCGAGCGCTCGGTCCGCGAGGGCCTGCTCGACGTCGCCCGCAAGCTCGAGCTGCGGCCGCTGGCCACCAACGACTCGCACTACGTCACCCGCGACCAGGCCGAGGCCCACGCGGCGTTGCTCTGCGTCCAGTCGGGCAAGACGCTGTCCGACCCGAACCGCTTCAAGTTCGACGGCGACGGCTACTACCTCAAGTCCGCCGCCGAGATGCGCGAGTACTGGGACCGCGAGGTACCCGGCGCCGCCGACTCCACGCTGCTGATCGCCGAGCGGGTGGAGTCCTACGAGGAGGTGTGGGCCTACGCCGACCGGATGCCGGTGTTCGACGTGCCGGAGGGGGAGACCCAGGCCAGCTGGCTGCACAAGGAGGTCATGCGCGGCCTCGACTGGCGGTTCCCGGACGGGATTCCGGAGGGCTACGTCGAGCGGGCCGAGTTCGAGCTGGGCGTGATCACCCAGAAGGGGTTCCCGGCCTACTTCCTCGTGGTCGCCGACCTGGTCAGCTACGCCCGGCGGGTCGGCATCCGGGTGGGTCCGGGCCGTGGGTCGGCGGCCGGCTCGCTGGTGGCCTACGCGCTGGGCATCACCAACATCGACCCGATCCCGCACGGTCTGCTGTTCGAGCGGTTCCTCAACCCCGAGCGCACGGCCATGCCCGACATCGACATCGACTTCGACGACCGCCGGCGCGGCGAGATGATCGCCTACGCCACCGACAAGTACGGCACGGACAAGGTCGCGCAGGTCATCACGTTCGGCACCATCAAGACCAAGGCCGCGCTCAAGGACTCCGCCCGGGTGCTGCACGGCCAGCCCGGGTTCTCCATCGCCGACCGCATCTCCAAGGCGCTGCCACCGCCGATCATGGCCAAGGACATCCCGCTGTCCGGCATCGTCGACCCGAAGCACGAGCGCTACGCCGAGGCCGCCGAGGTCCGCACGCTGATCGAGACCGACGCCGAGGTCGGCAAGATCTTCGAGACCGCGCGGGGCCTCGAGGGGCTGATCCGCAACGCCGGCGTGCACGCCTGCGCGGTGATCCTCTCCTCGGCCCCGCTGATGGAGTCGATCCCGCTCTGGCAGCGTGACGACGGCTCGATCATCACCGGCTGGGACTACCCGTCCTGCGAGGCCATCGGCCTGCTGAAGATGGACTTCCTCGGCCTGCGCAACCTCACGGTCATCGGCGACGCGATCGACAACGTCAGGGCCAACCGCGGCGAGGACATCGACCTCGACACGCTCGGCCTGGAGGACGCGAACACCTACAAGCTGCTCTCCCGCGGCGACACGCTCGGCGTGTTCCAGCTGGACGGCGGGCCCATGCGCGACCTGCTGCGGCGCATGCAGCCGACCGGGTTCGAGGACATCGTCGCGGTCGGCGCGCTGTACCGCCCCGGCCCGATGGGCATGAACGCCCACAACGACTACGCCGACCGCAAGAACAACCGGCAGAAGATCAAGCCGATCCACCCCGAGCTCGAGGAACCGCTCAAGGAGATCCTGTCCGAGACCTACGGACTGATCGTCTACCAAGAGCAGATCATGTTCATCGCCCAGAAGGTCGCCGGCTACTCCATGGGACAGGCCGACGTGCTCCGCAAGGCGATGGGCAAGAAGAAGGCCGAGGTCCTCGCCGAGGAGTTCACCCGGTTCGAGGCCGGCATGAAGGCCAGCGACCTGCGCCCGGGTGGCTTCTCCAAGGAGGCCATCAAGGCACTGTGGGACACGATCCTCCCGTTCGCCGGCTACGCGTTCAACAAGTCGCACGCCGCGGCCTACGGCCTGGTGTCCTACTGGACGGCCTACCTCAAGGCGAACTACCCGGCCGAGTACATGGCCGCGCTGCTCACCTCGGTCGCCGACAACAAGGACAAGTCGGCGGTCTACCTGTCCGAGTGCCGCCGGTCGGGCATCAAGGTGCTGCCGCCGGACGTCAACGAGTCCGGCCTGCGCTTCGCCGCGGTCGGGACCGACATCCGCTTCGGCCTGGGTGCCGTGCGCAACGTCGGGGCGAACGTCGTCGAGTCGATCATCCAGACCCGCGAGGCCAAGGGCGCCTACACCTCGTTCACCGACTTCCTCGACAAGTCCGAGCTGGTCTGCTGCAACAAGCGGGTGATCGAGTCGCTGGTCAAGGCCGGCGCGTTCGACTCGCTCGGGCACACCCGGCTCTCGCTCATCCAGGTGCACGAGGAGGCGGTCGAGGCGGTCGTCGGGCTCAAGCGCCAGGAGGCCATGGGTCAGTTCGACCTGTTCGGCGGGGACGACACCACGCCCGCGGCCGTCGACGCGTCGCCGCTGTCGCACCTCAGGTTCACCGCCGAGGAGTGGCCGCGCAAGCAGCTGCTCGGCTACGAGCGGGAGATGCTCGGCCTCTACGTCTCCGCCCACCCCCTCGACGGCGCCGAACGCCTGCTCCGCAAGCACGCGCCCAAGCCCATCGCCGAGATCATCAGCGACGCGCCCAAGGAGGGCGAGATCGTCCTGTCCGGCATGATCTCCGCGCTGGAACGCCGGGTGAACAAGCAGGGCGAGCCGTGGGCGATCTGCACGATCGAGGACCTGGACGCCTCGATCGAGGTGCTGTTCTTCGCCAAGTCGTACTCGGTGCTCTCCCAGGACCTGGTCGAGGACGCGGCGGTCGCGGTGAAGGGCCGGGTCAACTGGCGCGAGGACAAGATGTCCATCTTCGGCTCGGGCCTGATTCCGCTGGACATCACCGACGCCGACCTGACCGGCCCGGGCGAGGTGCCGCTGGTCCTGCTGTGCAACCCCGGCAAGCTGAACGACGAGGTCGTGGGGGAGCTGAAGAACACCCTCTCCGCCCACCGCGGCGAGACCCCGGTGCACCTCAAGTTCGTGCACAAGGAGAACGGCGTCACGCTGGCGCTGGACGACTACCCGATCAAGGTGACACCCGCGTTCCTCGGCGAGATCAAGGCGATCCCCGGCGTCGCGGTGGACGCGTGAGCGGGGTGCGCACGGGCACCGGGTCCACCGCTGCCGTCCTGGCCGCCGTCGCCCTGGTCGCCGGTACCGTCCTCGCGCCGCCGGCGGCGGCCGAGCACGGCCACGGCCTTCCGCTCGGGCCGGCCGACCTGCCCGAGACCAGGACGCTCCAGGTGCTCCAGCCCGGCGTCACCCTGACCACGATCGTGCGTGGCGAGCCGGATCCGGCCAACGGGTGGACGGTCGAGGTCGCCGTCCCCGGCGGTGGCGGCCCCGACCCGGACACACCGCCGACCGCCGTCGCCGACCGCGAGCACGCCGACCGGCTGGCCGGCGCGCTGCGGGAGCGCGGGTTCGCCGCGCGGGTGGAGGAGGTCGACACCCGGCGGGTCGCCGACCACCCCGGAGGGACGCTCGGGTTCCGGGTGCGGATCGGCCACCACGCCCAGCGGCCCGCCGCCGACGCGGTGCTGGCGCAGGTGCGGGCCGCCGGCTTCACCGCCTCCACGGTGTTCACCGGCTGGGACGGCGACCCCGCCGACCGCGGGCCCTGGCGCGTCCAGGTGCTGACCGTCGACCCGAGGACCTTCCGCGGCGACCTGGTCGCCGACTTCGGACCCGACCTCGAGCAGCGGGAGACCACGAGCGCGCTCGCCGCGGCTCGCGACGCCACCGCCGCGGTCAACGCTGGCTTCTTCGTGCTCGACCCGGCGGCCGGTGCGCCGGGCGACCCGGCCGGCCTCGGTGTCTACGACGGCCGGCTGCTGAGCGAGGCGGTCGACGGCCGGCCCGTGTTCGCCTTCGGCGCCGACGCCCGACACGCCGCCGTCGCCCGCTACGGCTGGATCGGCACGGTGAGCGCGGGTCACCGCCGGCTCCGGCTCGACGGCCTCGACCGGGTGCCCGGCCTCATCCGTAACTGCGGCGGCACCCGCGACGACCTCCCCACCTTCCGGCCGCTGCACGACACGACCTGCACCGACCCGGACGAGCTGGTCGCCTTCACCACCCACTTCGGCGCCGCCACGCCGTCGGGGCCCGGGGTGGAGGCGGTGCTCGACCGGCGCGGTCGGGTCCTGGAGGTGCGCGAGCCGCGCGGGGGCGATCTCCCGCCCGGCGGCAGCTCGGTCCAGGCCACCGGGAGCAGGGCCGCCGACCTGCGGCGCGTGGCCGTTCCCGGCGCCACCCTCACCGTGGGCGGCAGGCTGACCGGCGCGCCGCCGCCCGGCCGGCGGGCGATGGTGGTCAACGGCGGCCCTGAGCTGGTGCGCGACGGCCGTCCACACGCCACACCGAGGGCCGACGGCATGGTCCGCCCGGGCGACCCGAGCTTCTACTACGGCTGGGTCGCGAAGCGGAACCCGCGCACGATCGCGGGTGTCGACGCCCGCGGCAGGATCCTGCTGGTCACGGTGGACGGTCGAGGGCTGTCCAGCCTCGGACTGTCCATCCCGGAGTCCGCCGACGTCGCCGCGGCCCTGGGCATGCGCGACGCGGTCAACCTGGACGGTGGCGGTTCGACGACGATGGTCGTCGGGGACCGAGTGGTCAACACGCCCTCCGACGCCGCGGGGGAGCGCCCGGTCGGCGACGCGATCCTGGTCCTGCGATAGGGGGCGGCGTGGACGCCGATCGGCTGATCGCGCTCGACCGGGCGCACGTCTGGCACCCCTACGGACCCATGCCGGGCACCAGCGACCCGCTCGTGGTCGAGTCGGCAGAGGGGGTCCGCCTGCGGCTCGCCGACGGTCGGGAGCTGGTCGACGGCATGTCCTCGTGGTGGGCGGCCATCCACGGCTACCGGCACCCGGTGCTCGACGCCGCGCTCGTCGAGCAGTCCCGCCGGATGAGCCACGTCATGTTCGGCGGGCTCACCCACGAGCCCGCCGTCGCGCTCGCCTCGACCCTGGTGGAGATCACCCCGGAGCCGCTGCGGCACGTGTTCCTCTGCGACTCCGGTTCGGTGTCGGTCGAGGTCGCGGTCAAGATGTGCCTGCAGTACTGGCGCTCGGCCGGGCGGCCGGAGAAGCGGCGGATGATGACCTGGCGGGGCGGCTACCACGGCGACACCTTCCACCCGATGAGCGTGTGCGACCCGGAGGGCGGGATGCACAGCCTCTGGCGCGGCGTGCTGCCCGACCAGCTGTTCGCCGGCCCGCCCCCCGCCGCGCTGGAGCACGACTACGTCGAGCACCTCGCGACGTTGATCGAGACCCACGCCGACGAGCTGGCCGGGGTGATCGTGGAGCCGGTGGTGCAGGGCGCGGGCGGGATGCGCTTCCACGACCCCCGCTACCTGCACGTGCTGCGCGAGCTCACGCTCGCCCACGACGTCCTGCTCGTGTTCGACGAGATCGCCACCGGCTTCGGACGCACGGGGGAGATGTTCGCCGCCGACCACGCCGGGGTGGCCCCCGACGTGATGTGCCTCGGCAAGGCGATGACCGGTGGCTACCTGAGCATGGCGGCCACCCTCTGTACGCCGCGGGTCGCCGACGGCATCTCCCGCGGCGCGGTGCCCGTACTGGCGCACGGACCGACCTTCATGGGCAACCCGCTGGCCGCGGCCGTGTCCCGGGCGTCCATCGACCTGCTCCGCGCCCAGGACTGGCGCGCCGCGGTGGCCGGCATCGAGACCGCGCTCACGACCGGCCTTGCCCCCGCCCGCACCCTGCCAGGCGTACGCGAGGTCCGCGTGCTGGGTGCGATCGGCGTCGTCCAGCTGGACCACGAGGTGGACCTGGCCGCTGCCACCGCCGCCGCCGTCGAGCACGGGGCGTGGCTGCGTCCCTTCCGAGACCTGATCTACACGATGCCGCCCTTCGTGAGCCGACCGGCCGACATCGAGACGATCACCGGCGCCGTGCTGGCCGCCGCTGCCGCCGGGTGACCGGGTCCGACCGGTTGACCCGAGGAACCTCGCCGACCGGCGCCGTCAGCGGCACTCGCGGCGGGAGGTGCGGCGGGGGCGCCGCAGGCCGGCCAGGGTGGCGGCCAGCTCCATCGGTGTCGGCTCGACCAGCACCGTGCCGTCCGGGGTCACCAGGACCGGGATCTCGGTGCGGCCGCCGGCGATCTCCACCGCACGCGTCCGCACCTCCTCGATGCTCGTGTCGTGCGCGGCGAACGGCACCTGGTGGCGCGTCAGCCACGCCGTGATCTGCCGCGTGTCGCTGCACCAGTCGGCGCCGAACAGCTGGACCTGGTCATCGCCGGTGAACACGGCCTAGACGATACCTACCACCGGCCCGGGTGCGGTTGCGGCGAACGGGTGGGACTAACCTGACGCTCCGTGAGTGTCATCGTGCTCACGGGTACCGGAACCGGAGTCGGAAAAACGGTGGTCACCGCCGCTGTGGCCGCGCTGGCCCGCGCCCGGGGCCACAGCGTCGCGGTGTTGAAGCCGGCACAGACCGGAGTCGCGCCCGGCGAGCCGGGCGACGTGCACGAGGTCTCCCGCCTGGCCGGTGACGAGGTCACCACCTGGGAGCTGGCCCGCTTCCCGGACCCGCTGGCCCCCGGCACGGCCGCGCGACGCGCCGGAGCGCTGCCGGTCACGCCCTCCCAGGCCGCCGCCGCGGCCGTGGAGCTCTCCCGCGGGCACGACCTGGTCCTGGTCGAGGGCGCGGGCGGGCTGCTCGTCCGGATGGACGACCACGGCGGCACCATCGCCGACGTGGCCTGGTCGATCGGCGCGCCGGTCCTCGTCGTCGCCGAAGCCGGGCTGGGCACGCTCAACGCGACGGCACTCACCACCGAGGCCCTGCGCCGCCGCGGCATCGAGTGCGCGGGCGTGGTCGTCGGCTCCTGGCCCGCCGAGCCCGACCTCGCCGCCCGCTGCAACCTCGACGACCTCCCGGTGGTGGCCGAGGCTCCGCTGGTCGGCGCGGTCCCCTCGAACGCCGGCGGGCTCGACCGGGCGGCGTTCCTGACGGTCGCCAGGGCCTCGCTCGCGCCGGCCCTCGGTGGGGAGTTCGACGCGAACGGGTTCGCGGCGGAACACGCCGCGTGATGACGACCGGCTCGAAGGCTGGTCGGCGCGTGAGATACATCGCGTTCCTCTCGGCAGCGCGTGCGGCAGACTTGGCCGGAAGGCCGATCACCACGAGCGAGGAGGCACCCGTGACCGCTGCCGCCGAACGGAGCAGGGCCGACCATTCGGCTGCTGTCGACACTCACGACGTGCTGGCGTTCGCTCGTGAGCAGGTGCTCGAGCGGGGGGTCGGGCTCGACGAGGCGCGGGTGCTCGAGATCCTTCGGCTGCCCGACGACCGGGTCCCCGAGCTGCTCGCGCTCGCTCACGAGGTGCGGATGCGCTGGTGCGGCCCGGAGGTCGAGGTCGAGGGCATCGTCAGCCTGAAGACCGGCGGGTGCCCGGAGGACTGCCACTTCTGCTCCCAGTCCGGGCAGTTCCCCTCGCCGGTGCGCTCGGCCTGGCTGGACATCCCCGGCCTGGTCCGCGCGGCCAGGGAGACCGCGGAGACCGGGGCCAGCGAGTTCTGCATCGTGGCCGCGGTGCGCGGGCCGGACAAGCGTCTGCTGTCCCAGGTTCGGGACGGCATCAAGGCCATCCGCGAGGACGGCAACGACATCCAGATCGCGTGCTCGCTCGGCATGCTCACCCAGGAGCAGGTCGACGAGCTGGTCGCGATGGGCGTGCACCGGTACAACCACAACCTCGAGACCGCGCGCTCGCACTTCCCGTCTGTGGTCACGACCCACACCTGGGAGGAGCGCTGGGAGACGCTGCGGATGGTGCACGCGGCCGGCATGGAGGTCTGCTGCGGCGGCATCATCGGCATGGGGGAGAGCGTCGAGCAGCGCGCGGAGTTCGCCGCGCAGCTCGCCGAGCTCGACCCGCACGAGGTGCCGATGAACTTCCTCATCCCGCAGGCCGGCACGCCGTACGAGAACTACGAGATCGTCGAGGGCAGGGACGCGCTGCGCACCGTGGCCGCGTTCCGTCTCGCCCTGCCGCGCACGCTGCTCCGCTTCGCCGGCGGCCGCGAGCTGACCCTCGGCGACCTCGGCGCCGAGCAGGGCATGCTGGGCGGGATCAACGCGATCATCGTCGGCAACTACCTGACCAACCTCGGCCGCCCGGCCCAGCAGGACCTCGACATGCTGACCGAGCTGAACATGCCGATCAAGGCGCTGAGCGACACGCTGTGACGGCGGCGTTCTGCGTGCACTGCGGCAAGCCACCGGCCGAGGGCGACCACGGCCGGTGCGCCAGGTTGCGTGCGGCGGTCGACCCGCCCCGCTACTGCCCGGAGTGCGCCCGCCGCATGGTCGTGCAGGTGACGCCCACGGGCTGGTCGGCCCGGTGCAGCCGCCACGGCGAGCGTTCCTCCCGGGCGGAGGCGTTTCCGAGAGCCTCCGCGCCGGAAGGCTCTTCGTTCAACGCGGTCTCGCCGACCGACTAGTCTTCGCCTGGTAGGCGGACGGCGAGCGGGCGAGCGGAGGACGGCGTGGCGGAACAACCGGCCGGGGCACAGGGCGCCGCGCCGCTCCGACCCGACCCCGCCAACGGCGACGGTGGTGACGGCGGCGGCTCTGGAACCGGCAGCCGCAACGGCACCCGACCGCCCGGTTCCGAGCCCGTGGGCCACTCGGTCGGCTCGGCGCCCACCGCCGGGGACTTGACTGGTCCAGAGCCCGTCTCCGGCGACGGGGCTGGTTCGGCGCCGGTCTCCGGCGACCCGGTCGGTGTGGGGCCGGCTCCCGGTCACCCGGCTGGCTCGGAGCCTGGCTCCGGCTATCCGGCCGCTTCGGCGGCCCTCTCCGGGCACTCCGCCGGTTCCGAGCCCCACCCCGGCCCCGGTCACCCGGCCGGTCCCGCTCCGGCCGCTCCGACACCGGTCCCCGGGCTCCCGGCCCACCAGGCCTACCCCGACTACCTGCCCTACCCCTGGCACCAGCCCCGGCCGCGCGTGGTCGTCCGGGCCGACCTCGTCCCCGCCGTCAGCGTCATGTCCACGGTCGCGTTGCTCGGCTTCGCGGTGGCCTGGTTGTGGTCGGTGCTCGCGCCGCCGGTGCGGATGGTGATCGGCAACGACGGGCAGCCCTTCCCTCTCGTGGCGGAGAGCTACCACCGGGCCGACGGCATGGTCATCTTCATCCTGCTCGGCCTGGCCGCGGGGCTGGTCAGCGGTGTCGCCGTCTGGTTCCTGCGCGAACGGCGCGGGCCCGTGGTCATGGCCGCCGCCGTGGCGGGGTCGGCGTTGGGCGGGTGGCTCGCCACCGCGCTCGGGACGGCCTGGGCCGAGGGCCGCTACCCCACGCCGGGCGAGGTGCAGACCCTCGACATCGTCGAGGTGGCGCCCCGGCTGGAGAGCATGTGGGTACTGCTGGCCTGGCCGCTCACCACGGCGCTGGCCTACGGCGTCCTCGCCGCCTGGAACAGCATGGACGACCTGGGCCGACGGCTGGGCTAGCCCTAGTTCCGGCTGGCGTGCCGGCGCAGCTCGGCCGGCGGCGCCGGGACCGCGCGCAGCGCCGTCAGGATGCCGGCCTCCCGGTTCAGCAGCCGGCCCGCCAGGCGGAGCCGGTGCAGGGGTCGGGTCTCCTCCAGTAATCGCTGCCGGTCCTCCAGGGGCAGCAGGCAGTCGGTCGCCAGCAGGTGAGCGAGCTGGGCGATCTCCACGTCCTCGGCGGGCTCGTCCCAGTCGCCCTGCTGCCAGGCCGCCTGGCAGTAGCGGCGGTAGGCCGCACGGGCGGTGTTGGCCAGCGAGGCGACGGCGTCCTCGGCCTCGCGTTGCCCGGGGACGACCGCCGGCGCGTCCGGCACCCACTCCACCGCACCCATCAGGTAGGGCGCGCTGGTGGAGTCCACCGCCAGCAACCGGAACCGCCGTTCCCCGAGCGTGACGATGTCGAACCGGCCGTCCGGCAGCCGGGTCACCTGGCGCAGCACCGCCGCGCAGCCGATCGCGCGCAGCTGCTCGCACGAGGTGATCTCGACGTCGTGCGACGGCTTCAACGCGACGACGCCGAAACGCTTGCCGGGCAGCGTCTCGGTGATCAGGTCGACCGTGAGCTGTCGGTAGCGCGGCTCGAAGACGTGCAGTGGCAGCGTGGTGCCCGGCAGCAACACGGTTTGCAGCGGGAAGAGCGGAAGCGTCTCGGGCACCGTCCCAACCTACGACGGGACGCCGCCCCGCGCTTGGTTCGGCGGGCGGAGCACCGCGAATGGGTCCGTGACCGCCATGGTCCGCTCGACGAACCGGAACAGCGCCGCGGGCCGTCCGCCGGTGCGGCCCGGCGGCGCCGTCTCACCGGTCGGCTCGAGCAGACCGCGCCGGGACAGCACCCGCTGCAGGTTCGTCGCCGAGACCCGGTAGCCCAGTGCCGCCGAGTACAGGCCGCGCAGCGCGGAGATGGTGAACGTCGGCGGCGCGAGGGCGAAGCCGATGTTGGTGTAGGACAGCTTCGACCGCAGCCGGTCCCGCGCTCGGTGCACGATCGACTGGTGGTCGAACGCCGTGGGCGGCAGGGCGTCGAGCGGGTGCCAGCGGGTGTCCGGCGGCAGGCCGGGGTCGACGTCGGAGGGGACCAGGCCCAGGAACGCGGTTGCCACGACGCGCTCGTCCGGGATCCGGTCCGGCGCGCTGAACACGGCGAGCTGCTCGACGTGGGAGAGCTGCCGCACGTCGACCTTCTCCGCCAGCTGGCGCTTGATCGAGCTCTCCACGTCCTCGGCCGCGCCGAGCCGCCCGCCGGGCAGTGACCACCGGTGCGCATGCGGCTCCAGCGCGCGTTCCCACAGCAGGACCTGGAGTGAGCCTGCTCGCACCTGGAGCACCGCGGCCAGGACTTCATGGGCTACGGGCAGGGGAGGAGTGGTAGCATCGACCATGTTTTCGATCCTAAGGCGAAAACCTCGGGATGGGAAACCGGCAAGGGTTGCCAATGCGAGGAGGACGACATGGCCGCTACCGCGGAACGTGAGCGGACCGACGACCTGACGCCCTACGGCGGCGTCGAGGCCGACGCGGCGTGGCGCGACGAGGTGCGCCGGCTGGCCGAGGAACGCGACGCGGTGCTGCTCGCGCACAACTACCAGCTGCCGGAGATCCAGGACATCGCCCACCACACCGGCGACTCCCTCGCGCTGAGCCGGATCGCCGCCGAGAGCGACGCCTCGACGATCGTGTTCTGCGGCGTGCACTTCATGGCCGAGACGGCGAAGATCCTGAGCCCGCACAAGACCGTGCTGATCCCGGACGCCCGGGCCGGCTGCTCGCTCGCCGACTCCATCGACGCCGCCCAGCTGCGCGCGTGGAAGGCCGAGCACCCCGGCGCCGTCGTCGTCTCCTACGTCAACACCACGGCCGAGGTGAAGGCGGAGACCGACATCTGCTGCACCTCGTCCAACGCCGTGGACGTGGTCCGCTCGATCCCGGCCGACCGCGAGGTGCTGTTCCTGCCCGACCAGTTCCTCGGTGCCCACGTGCGCCGGGAGACCGGCCGGGAGAACCTGCACATCTGGGCGGGGGAGTGCCACGTGCACGCGGGGATCAACGGTCCGGAGCTCGCCGCGCGGGCCGCGGCCGACCCGGAGGCCGACCTGTTCGTGCACCCCGAGTGCGGCTGCGCGACCTCGGCGCTCTACCTGGCCGGCGAGGGCGTGGTGCCCGCCGCCCAGGTCAAGATCCTCTCCACCGGCGACATGGTCACCGAGGCCAGGGCGACGCGGGCCACGACGGTGCTCGTCGCCACCGAGGTCGGCATGCTCCACCAGCTGCGCCGGGCCGCACCGGACATCGACTTCCGCGCGGTGAACGACCGCGCCTCCTGCCGGTACATGAAGATGATCACGCCGGCGGCCCTGCTGCGGTCCCTGCGCGAGGGCGCCGACGAGGTGCACGTCGACCCGGCGGTCGCCGAGCGGGCCAGGGGTGCGGTCCGCCGCATGATCGAGATCGGCAAGCCGGGCGGTGGCGAGTGAGCGGCCCCAGCTGGGAGGCGCGTGCGGACCTGGTGGTCGTGGGCACCGGTGTCGCCGGGTTGACCGCGGCGCTGCGGGCGCGCGAACTCGGCCTGCGGGTGCTGGTGGTCACCAAGGAGGCGGCCGACGGCGGAAACACCCGCTGGGCCCAGGGCGGGGTCGCCGTGGTGCTCGGCGACATGCCCGACGACTCGGTGCGGCGCCACGTCGAGGACACCCTGGTGGCCGGCGGCGGCCTGTGCGATCTCGAGGCCACGACGCGAATCATCGGCGCGGGCCCGGCCGCGGTGGCCCGGCTCCGGGCACGCGGTGCGGTGTTCGACGGCCCACCGGAGCGGCTGGCGCGCACCCGGGAGGGCGGCCACACCGCCTTACGCGTCGTGCACGCCGGCGGCGACGCCACCGGGGCCGAGGTGGAGCGCGCGCTGCTGGCCGCGTCGCGGGACGGCGGGCTGCCCGTGCTGGAGCACCATGTCGCCGTCGACACCCTGCGCACGCCGGCCGGTGAGGTGGCCGGTCTGCTCGTGCTCGACGGCGACGGGGTGCCCGGGGTGCTCACCGCTCCCGCCGTGCTGCTGGCGACCGGCGGGCTCGGCCAGCTGTACCAGGCGACCTCGAACCCGGCGGTGGCCACCGCCGACGGCGTGGCCCTCGCGCTGCGGGCCGGCGCGCCCGTCCAGGACCTGGAGTTCGTGCAGTTCCACCCCACCGTGCTCTACACCGGCGAGGGCGCGCGCGGCCGGTGCCCGCTGGTGACCGAGGCCGTGCGCGGCGAGGGTGCGGTGCTGGTCGACTCGACTGGTGCCCGGGTGATGGCCGGCGTCCACCCGCTGGCCGACCTGGCCCCGCGCGACGTGGTGTCGGCCGCGATCAACCGCCGGCTGGCGGCGTTGGGCGAGGACCACGTGTTCCTGGACGCCACCCACCTGGACCGCCCCACGTTCGAGCGCCGGTTCCCCACCGTGCTCGCGGCCTGCCAGGCCGCTGGCGTGGACCCCGTCGTGGACCCGATCCCGGTCTCGCCGGCCGCCCACTTCGCCTGCGGCGGCGTTATGTCTACTGTGGACGGACGGACCGCGGTGCCCGGCCTGTACGCCGCGGGCGAGGTCGCGCGCACCGGGCTGCACGGCGCGAACCGCCTTGCCTCCAACAGCCTGCTGGAGGGCCTGGTCGTGGGAGCGCGCGCGGCCGAGGCGGTGGCGGCGGACCTGGCCGCCGCGCCGCGGGCCGAGCGGCGGCTCGCCGCGTGCCCGCCGGTGCCGGTGGCGCCGGCCGCCGGCCGCGACACCCTGCAGCGGGTGATGAGCCGCTACGCCGGCATCGGCCGGGACGCCGAAGGGCTCGCGGTGGTGGGCTCGGTCCTCGACGTGTCGGCCGTGGACCGCCCCCTGTCGAGCAGGGCGGCGGTGGAGGACGCCGCGCTCACCCTCACCGCGCGGGCCCTGATCGCGGCGGCGCAGGCCAGGACAGAGTCCCGCGGCTGCCACGTGCGCACCGACTTCCCGCAGGTCGACGAGGGCTTCGCGCACGGCCTGGCGGTGCGCCTCACCCCGTCCGGCCAACCGATGCTGGACCGTCCGGCGCTGCTGACCCGAGGAGCGGCATGACCGACCTGGACCTGGCGGACCTGCGCCGGGTGGTGGCGACGGCCCTGGAGGAGGACCTGCGCTACGGCCCGGACGCGACGACCGCGGCCACCGTCGCGGAGGCCACCGAGGCCGTCGCCGAGCTCACCCCGCGCGCCTCCGGCACGGTCGCCGGCGTCCCCGCCGCGCTGGCCGTGTTCGAGACGGTCCTGCCCGACGTCGAGGTGCTGTCCCGACGCGAGGACGGCGAACGGGTCGCCCCCGGTGAGCCTGTCCTGGTGGTCAGAGGCAGGGTCCGCGGCCTGCTGACCGCGGAACGCACGGCGTTGAACCTGCTCTGCCACCTGTCCGGCATCGCCACGGCGACGGCGGCGTGGGTGGACGCACTCGCCGGCACCGGCGCCGTGGTGAGGGACTCCCGCAAGACCCTCCCGGGCCTGCGCCTCCTCGAGAAGTACGCCGTCCGGTGCGGCGGCGGCAGCAACCACCGCCTGGGCCTGGGCGACGCGGTGTTGATCAAGGACAACCACGTCCTGGCGGCGGGTTCGGTCACCGCCGCCCTGACCGCGGCCCGCGAACACGCCCCGGACCTGCCCTGCGAGGTCGAGGTGGACACCCTCGACCAGCTGGACGAGGCACTGGCAGCCGGCGCCGAACTGGTCCTGCTGGACAACTTCAGCCCGGAACAGTGCGCCGAGGCCGTCCGCCGGGTAGCCGACCGGGCTCTCACCACGAAGCTGGAGGTCTCCGGCGGCCTCACCCTGGCGGAGGCCAGACGCTACGCCGACACCGGGGTGGACTACCTGGCCGTAGGCGCCCTCACCCATTCCGCCCCAGCACTGGACATCGGCATGGACCTACGCTGACAACCCCCACCCACAAGCAAACCCCGCGCCACCCATGCAAAGCCGGTATGCACAACACCTAACTCCCCAGAACACCTAACCCCGCGCCAGCCGTTCCCCAAGTCGGGACGCACCAACAGCCAACTCCCCAGAACACCTAACCCCGCGCCAGCCGTTCCCCAAGTCGGGACGCACCAACAGCCAACTCCCCAGAACACCTAACCCCGCGCCAGCCGTTCCCCAAGTCGGGACGCACCAACAGCCAACTCCCCAGAACACCTAACCCCGCGCCAGCCGTTCCCCAAGTCGGGACGCACCAACAGCCAACTCCCCAGAACACCTAACCCCGCGCCAGCCGTTCCCCAAGTCGGGACGCACCAACAGCCAACTCCCCAGAACACCTAACCCCGCGCCAGCCGTTCCCCAAGTCGGGACGCACCAACAGCCAACTCCCCAGAACACCTAACCCCGCGCCAGCCGTTCCCCAAGTCGGGACGCACCAACAGCCAACTCCCCAGAACACCTAACCCCGCGCCAGCCGTTCCCCAAGTCGGGACGCACCAACAGCCAACTCCCCAGAACACCTAACCCCGCGCCAGCCGTTCCCCAAGTCGGGACGCACCAACAGCCAACTCCCCAGAACACCTAACCCCGCGCCAGCCGTTCCCCAAGTCGGGACGCACCAACAGCCAACTCCCCAGAACACCTAACCCCGCGCCAGCCTTACCCAAGCCGGGACGCACAGGAGCTAACTCCCTCGGGCGAGGTGAGGCCCGCGGCTGCGTGAGCGAGAGCGAAGGAGCGTCCACCGTCTGGACCGACGCAGCGCCCGCAGGCGCCCCAGGCGCCGAGGACGCGAAGGAGGGAAGACGGTGGGTCAGCGACTGAGCGAAGCGAACAAAAAAACACAGAACAAAGAACAAGGTCACAAAAAATATCACCCCTCCCCAACCGCCCGAACCATGTCCGTGCAGCGGTCCGGGCGTCCAAGCTGGCCGGGCCAGCCCACGGCCGCCCAGAACGCCCGGGTGGCCGGCGAGTTGAGCACGGTCGTCGTCGACCAGTCGTACCCCTGCCCCGGTGGTGCGACAGCGAGCGCGGCGGCCACCAGGACCCGCCCGTAGCCGAGCCGGCGGTGTGCCTCGTCCACCCGAACCTGCTCGAGCACCGCCCGCCGACACGGCGCGCACACGGCGAGGTCGGCGTCGGCGACGACCACCCCGTCCAACCGCATCCGCAGCTGCCCGACTCCCGCGCGCACCGCCGGCGGAACCCGCACGAGCACCAGGCCCACGTCGGGAGCCTGCTCCTCAGTGTGCTGTTCGGCCGGGTCGATCTCGCACCAGCTCGCCCCCGGCAGGCCGAGGTCCCAGCAGACCCCGCAGGTGACGGTGTCCAGCCGATGGCGGTGGCTGTAGCCGGCCTGCTTCCCGCCGATGGTCAGGTCGTGGCCGCGGGGGCACCACCGCCGGCCACCGTCCGGCGAGGTCGGCCGGACCGCGCGCGCCGTGCCGTACATGCCGCGACCGACATCCCGACCCTGTTCGCTCACATGTTCGATTATGACCGCTACCCGGACTTCCACAACCCCTCTCACCAGCGAGTATGTCCGGCGCTACGACCAGCGACCGACCGATGGACCAGAAAGCCGAGAAGTCGATCTCTCGGCTGGGGCGGGCCAGGGGCGTATAACACTGGTATGGCGACGCTCGAGGCCAACGCCCAGACACTGCCGCCCGGATCCCGGCTGCCGTCGCCGGTGCAGACGCTGCTGTTCCTCGTTGCCCGGCGGCAGCTGCACATCCATCTGCGCCGCCGCTACGGCGAGGTGTTCAGCACCCGCCTCGCCGGGCGCCGCAACGTGGTCACGCTGACCCGTCCCGAGGACATCCGCACGGTCTTCGCCGGGTCGCCGACGGTCTACCACGGCGGCGAGGGCAACGCGCTCCTGCGACCGGTGATGGGCGCCCACTCGGTCCTGGTCACCGACGAGAGCGAGCACCAGCGCGCCCGCAAGCTCCTCATGCCCGCCTTCAACGGCGCCGCGCTGCGGGGCTACGCCGAGCTGATGGCCTCGCTCGCCGCCCGGGACGCCGAGAGCTGGCCCACCGGCCGGCCGTTCGCCGCGCATCCGCGGATGAACGCGGTCACCCTCGAGATCATCCTGCGCGTGGTCTTCGGTCTCGGCGAGGGGCCGCGGCTGACCGAGCTGCGGCCGCGGCTGCGGCGGGTCTCCGACATCGGCCCGCTCACCGTGCTCGGCTGGACCTACCCGAACCTCGCGCGGTACGGCCCGTGGCGGCGCAACCACGAGAACCTGGCCGCGGTGGACCGGCTGCTGTACGCCGAGATCGCCGAGCGCCGCGGCGCGGACGACCTCGCCGACCGCGGCGACGTGCTGTCCCGCCTGCTGACCGCGGGCGGGGGCGAGCTCACCGACGCCGAGGTGCGCGACCAGATGGTCACGCTCCTGCTCGCCGGCCACGAGACCACCGCCACGGCCCTGGCCTGGTCCTTCCACGAGCTGGCCCGCCACCCCGAGATCCAGCGCCGGGCGCGGCGCGACGCCGACGACGGCGACGGCGAGTACCTGCAGGCCGTCGCGAAGGAGGCGATGCGCCGGCGGCCGGTCATCCAGAACGTGGCACGCAGGCTGACCGAGCCGACCGAGATCGCCGGTTACCTGCTGCCGGCGGGGACCGTCGTCGGGCCGAGCATCTCCCTGGTGCACCGGGACCCGACGCTGCACGAGGAACCGACGGACTTCCGCCCGGAGCGGTTCATCGGCAAGCAGCCGGAGGCCGGCACGTGGATCCCGTTCGGCGGCGGGGTGCGGCGCTGCCTGGGTGCCGGGTTCTCCCTCCAGGAGGCGGCGGCCGTACTGCGGGAGGTGCTGACCCGCTACGAACTCCACCCGGAACGGGCGAGGCCCGAGTACCCGAAGCCACGCAACATCACGCTGGTGCCGGCCCGCGGCGCGCGGATCGTCGCGACGCCCCGCCGGCGCTGACCCCTCAGAGGCGGCGGTTGGCCAGGACCGGGATCGCGGCCCGGGTCTTCTCGACGAGGGGGAGGTCCAGGTCCACCAGCAGCAGGTCCGGGTCGGCGCCGAGCTGGGCTGCGACCTCACCGGAGGGGTCGGCGACCGTGCTGAACCCGATCCCGGTCGGCGCCCTGCCATGGGCTGTCCCGCCGCCCGCCGCCGGGTCGGCCTGCCCGCAGGCCACCACCCAGCAGGTCGAGTCCAGTGCGCGCGCCCGCACGAGCAGCTCCCACTGCGCGAGCTTGCCCGGGCCGGCCCCCCACGAGGCGCCGAGCAGGACCGCGGACGCGCCCCGGTCGGCGAGCCTGGTGAACAGCTCGGGGAACCGGATGTCGTAACAGGTCGCGAGGCCCAGCACCGCCTCGTCGAGCGTGACGGTGACCAGTTCCGAACCGGGGGCGACGGTCCTGGACTCGGCGAAGCCGAACGCGTCGAACAGGTGGATCTTGTCGTAGCCGACGTGCTGGCCGCGCCCGGTGGCGAGCAGGGTGTTGAACACCCGGCCGTCCGGCGAGGGGGTGAACATGCCGGCGACGACCAGGACGTCGTGCTCGGCGGCGATCTCGGCGACCGAGGTCGCCCAGGGACCGTCGATCGGCTCGGCCAGCGGCGCCAGCGACGTGCCGAAGCACGCCATCGTCGCCTCCGGGAACAGCACGACCGAGGCGCCCTCCCCGGCGGCCCGCTCGACCGAGGACCGGACGAGGCCGAGGTTCTCCACCGGTGACCCGGTGGACGTGATCTGGCTCAGTGCGACCCGCACGCTACCTCCCGAACTCGCCGACCGGTGTTCGCCGATCCACCTCCACGAGGATAGGCGGCCCGGCTAGGGTCGGTGCCCGTGTCTACCGTGTCCCCCCGTCGCGCCGTGCCGGTGCTCCTTGCCGCGCTGCTGCTCGCCGGGTGCACCGCAGACCCGGTGCCGCCGGCCTCCGGCGACCCGGACGGCACCTCGCTGGTGATCGCGGTCGCGCAGGAGCCCGGGACGGTGGACCCACTCGCCGGCTTCGCCGGGCACGGCGCGGCCAAGATCTTCGACGGGCTGCTCGAGCACGACGCCGACCTCGAGCTGCGGCCCGGTCTCGCCGCGGAGCTGCCCGAGCCCTCGCCCGACGGCCGCGCCTGGACGGTCAGGCTGCGCCCCGGCGTGACCTTCTCCGACGGCACCCCGCTGGACGCCCAGGACGTGGTCGCCACCTACCAGGCCGTGCTCGACCCGGCCCGCGAGTCGCCGGTGCGGCAGCGCTTCCCCATGCTGGCGCGGGTGGTCGCGGTGGACAAGGCGGTGGTCCGCTTCGAGCTGACCGCGCCCTACGCGCCGTTCCCCGAGCTGCTCGTGCTCGGCGTCACCTCCAGCGAGTCGGTCTCCGGCGACGCGGCCGGCGACGACACCGCACCGGTCGGCACCGGGCCCTACGTCCTGGCCGACTGGCAGCGCGGTACCCGGATGGTCCTGAAGGCCAACGAGGACTACTGGGGCGACGCGCCGGCGATCAAGGAGGTCACCGTCGAGTTCGTGCCGGACGACGAGGCCCGCGCGGAGCGCATGCGCGAGGGCAAGCTCGACGGCGTCGCGCTGCCGCCGGAGCTGGCCGCGGAGTTCGACAACATCGACGGCCTGCGGGTCGTCGCGCACAGCGCGGCCGACGTGCGGGCGGTGGTGCTGCCCGAGGGGAACCCGGTGACCGGGGACCCGGCGGTGCGGCTCGCGCTCAACCACGCGATGGACCGCGAGGCGGCGGTGTCCGAGGTGCTCGCCGGGCAGGGACGGGTCGCCTTCACGCCGATGCCCGCGGTGCTCGCCGAGTTCGTCGAGGCCGGCGCCGACTTCGACCACGACATCACCCGCGCGCTGGACGAGCTGGAGTCCAGGGGCTGGGTCACCGGGCCGGACGGGGTGCGGACCCGCAACGGCCGGGCTGCCCGGTTCACCCTGCGCTACCCGGCCTCCGACGCGGTGTCGGCCGGTCTCGCCGAGGCGTTCGCGACCAACGCGCGCTCGGTCGGGATCCAGGTGGACCTGGCGCCGGTGGCCCGCGACTCCCTCGACGGCGCGGCCCTGGTCGGCTTCGGGGACCCGTTCGACCCCGACCTGAGCGTGTACCGGGTGCTGCACTCCAAGGCGGGGTCGCTCGGCGGTTACGCGAACGAGACGGTGGACGAGGCGCTGCGGGTCGGGCGGATGGCGACCGACCCGGCGCAGCGGGCGACGGCGTACCGGCGGATGCAGCGGGCCTACGTGGCCGCACCGGGGATGGTGGTGATCGCCTCGCTCAACCACACCTACGTGATGCGGGAGAGCTGGGACGGCTACGAGCCGGTCGTCGACGCGGCGACCGAGGACGCGACCTGGGGGCCGTGGTGGAACCTGGAGGAGTGGACACCCCGATGAGCACGATCGACCTCGCCGCCGTCCGGGCGGACACGCCGGCCTGCCCGCGCGGGGTGTTCCTGGACAGCGCCGGGTCCTCGTTGCCGCCGGTCCAGGTGCTCGACGAGGTGGTCGGTCATCTGCGCCGGGAGGCGGAGGTCGGCGGCTACCGCGCGCACGACGAGCGCGCGGCCGAGCTGGAGGACGGCTACGCGCTGATGGCGCGGCTGCTGGGCTGCGAGCCGGACGAGGTCGCGTTCACCGACAGCGCCACCCGGTCCTGGCTGGCCGCGTTCGACGCGGTGCCGCTGAAGGCCGGCGACCGGATCCTGGTCACCGAGGTCGAGTACGCCGGCAACGCGATCCCGCTGCTGCACCGGGCCGCCGAGGTCGGCGCCTCGGTCGAGACGGTGCCCTCGACGCCCACCGGCGAGGTGGACGTGGCCGCGCTGCGGGAGCTGCTGGACGAGCGGGTGGCGCTGGTGTCGCTGGTGCACGTGCCCTCCAACGGCGGGCTGGTGAACCCCGTCGCCGAGGTGGTCGAGGCGGCGCACTCGGTCGGCGCGCTGGTGCTGCTCGACGCCTGCCAGTCGGTCGGCCAGCTCCCCGTGTACGCGGCGGAGCTGGGTGTCGACATGCTCAGCGGGACCGGCCGCAAGTGGCTGCGCGGCCCCCGCGGCACCGGGTTCCTGGTGGTGCGCCGGGCGGTGCTGCCGCGGCTGCGGCCCCGGCTGGTGGATCTGCACTCCGGCACGTGGTCGGCGCCGGAGCGCTACGAGCTGCGGACCGACGCCAGGGTGTTCGAGCTGTGGGAGACGAGCACGGCCGACCGGCTGGGCCTGCTGGCGGCGGTCCGCTACGCCGTCGAGCTGGGGCTCGAGGCCATCGCCGCCGCCGTGGGCGAGCGGGCCCAGCGGCTCCGGGCCGGCCTGGCCGCGGTCCCCGGCGTGACCGTGCACGACCTCGGCACGACCCGGTGCGGCATCGTCAGCTTCACCGTCGAGGGCCGCTCGCCCCGGCAGGTCCGGGACGAGCTGGCCGACCACGGCGTGACGGTCACGGTCACCGGGGCGAGCTCGACCCGCCACGACATGACCCGGCGCGGCCTGCCCGAGCTCGTGCGTGCCTCGCCGCACTACTTCCTCACGCTCGACCAGCTCGACGAGGCGGTCGCGGCGGTGGAGCGCGTGTCTGAGGACGTGCCCTAGGGCCAATGCCGGTCGTTTAGCTGCCCGGAAGGCCCCTTATTGGTCTTGAACGTGCCTGTTTTCGCTGCTCGCCGATCGCGGAGTTGATCTTGCGTCGGCTTAAGCGACCGGCATTGGCCCTAGGGCGCGTCCGCACAGTCCTGGTCGATGGGCTTCGTGATCCAGGTCGTCGCTGGCAAGGCGGAGGGCAGGCCTCGTACCGGGTCGTACTCGGCCTGTCCGACAACGCCGCCAGCGGCGAACTGGGCGCGAAGACCGCGATCGAGGGCTGTGCGGACGTGCCCTAGCGGGAACGGGTGGCGCCACCCGTGTGCACGACGAAGGTGGTAGGCCGTTCGGCGGGCTCGCCCCACCGCTTACCCTGGAGGTCCGTCGCCAGCACGAGCCAGAGGAAGCCGATGCTCAGCCGCACCGACCTGCGTGGTCGAGTTCCCTCGCCGGCCGCCCTGCGCGCCATGCTCCCACGCGCCGAGACCGACGTGGACGCGGTGCTGAACCGGGTCCGCCCGATCGTCGAGGACGTCCGCGACCGTGGGGTGCCGGCCGTGCTCGACCACACCGAGCGGTTCGACCGGGTGCGCCCGGCGAGTGTCCGGGTGCCCGAGGACGCGCTGAAGGAGGCGTTGGACCGGCTCGACCCGGCGGTGCGCGACGCGCTGGAGGAGTCGGTCCGCCGGGCCCGCGCGGTGCACGCCGACCAGCGCCGCACCGACGTCACGACGCAGGTCGTGGCGGGTGGCACGGTGACCGAGCGGTGGGTCCCGGTGCGCCGGGTCGGCCTCTACGCGCCGGGCGGCCTCGCGGTCTACCCGTCGAGCGTGGTGATGAACGTCGTCCCGGCCCAGACCGCCGGCGTCGAGTCGCTGGTGGTCTGTTCGCCGCCGCAGGCGGAGTTCGGCGGCCTGCCGCACCCGACGATCCTCGCCGCCGCGGCGTTGCTGGGCGTCGGCGAGGTGTGGGCGGTGGGCGGCGCGCAGGCCGTGGCGCTGCTGGCGTACGGGGGGACCGACACCGACGGCGCCGAGCTCGAGCCGGTGGACATGGTCACCGGCCCCGGCAACGTGTACCTGACCGCCGCCAAGCGTCTGCTGCGCGGGTTGGTCGGCATCGACTCCGAGGCCGGTCCGACCGAGATCGCGATCCTCGCCGACGCCACGGCCGACCCGGTGCACGTTGCGGCGGACCTGATCAGCCAGGCCGAGCACGACACGCTCGCCGCGAGCGTGCTGGTGACCGACTCGGCCGAGCTGGCCGACGCGGTGGACGCCGAGCTCGTCGCTCAGGTCGAGCGCACCCGGCACCGCGAGCGCATCACCACCGCCTTGCGCGGCAAGCAGTCCGGCTGCGTCCTGGTGTCCTCTGTGGAGGACGGGTTGACCGTCGTGGACGCCTACGGCGCCGAGCACCTCGAGGTGCAGACCGCGGACGCCTCGGCGGTGGCGGCCAGGGTCCGCTCGGCGGGCGCGATCTTCGTCGGGCCGCACAGCCCGGTGTCGCTCGGCGACTACTGCGCCGGCTCCAACCACGTGCTGCCCACCGGTGGCTGTGCCCGGCACTCGTCCGGGCTCTCGGTGCAGACGTTCCTGCGCGGCATCCACGTCGTCGACTACACCCGCGAGGCGCTGGAGGCCGTGGCACCGCACGTCGTCGCCCTCGCCGAGGCCGAGGACCTCCCGGCGCACGGGCAGGCCGTCACCGCCCGCTTCGGGGGCGCCGGGTGATCGGCGACGGCATCGGCCTGGACGACCTGCCGCTGCGGGAGGACCTCCGTGGCGGCACCCCGTACGGCGCTCCGCAGCTCGACGTCCACACCCGGCTGAACACCAACGAGAACCCCTACCCGCCGCCGGCGGCACTGGTCGCCGACGTGAGCGCGGCGGTGGCCGAGGCGGCGGCCGCACTGCACCGCTACCCCGACCGCGACGCGACCGAGCTGCGGGCGGACCTCGCGCGGTACCTCACCGCCTCCTCCGGCGTGCCGCTCGAGGTGGGCAACGTGTGGGCGGCGAACGGGTCCAACGAGATCCTGCAGCAGCTCCTGCAGGCGTTCGGCGGGCCGGGCCGCACGGCGCTGGGCTTCGAGCCGTCGTACTCGATGCACCCGATCATCGCCGCCGGTACCCGCACCGAGTGGGTCCGGACACCGCGGCGGCCGGACTTCAGCCTCGACACGCCCCGTGCCGCCGCCGTACTCGCCGAGCGCGCCCCCGACGTCGCGTTCCTCACCAGCCCGAACAACCCCACCGGCGGGTCGATCCCGCTGCCGGAGCTGCGCGAGCTGGTGGCCGCCGCGCCGGGTCTCGTCGTCGTCGACGAGGCCTACGTCGAGTTCTCCTCGCGGCCCAGCGCGGTCGGCCTGCTCGAGGAGTTCCCGGCCAAGCTGATCGTGTCCCGGACGATGAGCAAGGCCTTCGCCTTCGCCGGCGGCCGGCTGGGCTACCTCGCCGCGGCCCCGGCGGTGGTGGACGCGTTGCAGCTGGTCCGGCTGCCCTACCACCTGTCGGTGCTCACCCAGGCGGCCGCGCGGGCGGCGCTGCGCCACGCCGAGGAGACCCTGCGCTCGGTGCACGCCCTGTCCGCCGAACGCGAGCGGGTCGTGGAGTCCCTGCGGGACCTGGGTTTCGACGTCGTCCCGAGCGACGCCAACTTCGTGCTGTTCGGCCGGTTCGCCGACGCGCGGGCCACCTGGCGGTCCTACCTGGACCAGGGGGTGCTGATCCGCGATGTCGGCATTCCGGAGCACCTCCGCGTCACCATCGGCACCCCCGACGAGAACGACACGTTCCTCGCCGCCAGTAAGGAGATCGTCAGGTGAACCGGGTCGGCAGGATCGAGCGGACCACCAGGGAGTCGTCGGTGACCGTCGAGATCGACCTCGACGGGGCCGGCAAGGTGGACGTCTCCACCGGGGTGCCGTTCTTCGACCACATGCTCACCTCGTTCGGGGTGCACGGCGCGTTCGACCTGTCGGTGCGGGCCACCGGCGACGTCGAGATCGACGCCCACCACACCGTCGAGGACACCGCGATCGTGCTCGGCCAGGCACTCGGCGCGGCCCTGGGCGACAAGCAGGGCATCCGCCGCTTCGGCGACGCCTGGGTCCCGATGGACGAGACGCTCGCGCACGCCGCGGTGGACGTGTCCGGCCGGCCGTACTGTGTCCACCTGGGCGAGCCCGAGGTGATGACCGGGTTCACGGTCGGCGGCAACTACCCGACCGTGCTCAACCGGCACGTGTTCGAGTCGCTGGCCTTCCACGCGCGGATCGCCCTGCACCTGCGCGTGCTGCACGGCCGCGACCCGCACCACATCACGGAGGCGCAGTACAAGGCGCTGGCCCGGGCCCTGCGTGCCGCGTCCGAGGCCGACCCGCGGCTCACCGGCGTCCCCAGCACGAAGGGTGTGCTCTAGTTGCTCTAGGCTCGCGCCGTGTCCAAGGAAGTGGTCGTCATCGGTCTGCTGGCGCTCGCGGGGTTCCTGCTCGGCGGGGTCTACTCGACCTACCGGACCGCCCGGGGCCTCGCCGTGCTGCTGGGGGCGGCGGCGTTGCTCGCGATCGGCGGCGCGGTGGTGTGGCTGGTCAGCTGATCCCGCCCTCGGAGGCGGCGCGCAGCCGGGGCGCGCCCGGCCCGAAGACGGCCATCACGTCGTCCTTGTTGTTCAGGTGGCACGACTTCAGCGACAGGCACCCGCATCCGATGCACGCGGTGAGCCGGTCGCGCAGTCGTTGCATCGCGTCGATCCGCGCGTCGAGCTCGTGCTGCCAGCGTTGGGAGAGCCTGGCCCAGTCGGCCTTGGTCGGCGTCCGGCCCTCCGGCAGCGTGGCCAGCGCGTCGCCGATCTCCTCCAGGGTCAGGCCGACGCGCTGGGCGGTGCGGATGAACGCCAGCCGGCGCAGCACCGCACGTGAGTACTTCCGCTGGTTGCCCACGGTCCGCTCCGAGGTGATCAGGCCCCGTTCCTCGTAGAACCGCAGTGCGGTGTGGGGGACGCCGCTGCGCCTGGCCACCTCACCGATCGTGAGTACGTCCGGCAGTTTGGACACACCACGACCCTACCGGCAACCTCGACCAAGGTAGAGCAAGGCTGGCTTGACCTCGACCGAACTCGAGGTTGCACCCTCGGGTCATGGCCACACGAGAACTGGCCGGTCTCTTCGAGCGGATGACCGGCGACGAGAAGCACGAGTGGGCCGCCGCGTCCACTGTAGACGTTCTGTGGGTGCTCTACGACCGGGTGCTCGACGTTCGACCGGCCACGGTCGACGACCCGGACCGGGACCGGTTCCTGCTGTCCAAGGGCCACGGGCCGATGGCCTTCTACGCCGTACTCGCGGCGAAGGGCTTCCTGGACCCGGACCTGTTGGGCACCTGGACCGAGTTCGGGTCCCCCCTCGGCCAGCACCCCGACCGGGTTCTGGTGCCCGGTGCCGAGATCGGCTCGGGCTCGCTCGGCCACGGTCTGGGACTGGGCGTCGGGACCGCGCTCGGACTGCGGGCCCAGCGGCGCCAGAGCCGGGTTGTGGTGCTGCTCGGCGACGGGGAGCTGGACGAGGGCAGCAACCACGAGTCGATCGCGCTCGCCGCGCGGCTCGGGCTGGACCGGCTGACCGCTGTCGTCGTCGACAACGGCTCGGCGAGCCTGGGCTGGCCCGGCGGCATCGCCGGTCGGTTCGCCGTCGAGGGCTGGCACACCGCCACCGTCGACGGCCGTGACCACGACGCGCTGTACCGCGCGTTCACCGCGGAGCACCCCGGCCGCCCGTCGGCCGTGGTCGCCGTGATCGACCCGGGGGAGTGGGGATGACCAGCCAGGACACCGACAGGCTCATGCGCGAGGTGTTCGTCGACACCGTCTCGGCCGCACTGGACCGCGACCCGCGGATCGCGGTGGTGACCGCCGACATCTCCGCGGCGGCGTTCGCCGCGGCCAGGGCCCGCCACCCGGACCGGGTGATCAACGTGGGGATCCGGGAGCAGGCGATGATCGGTGTCGCCGGCGGGCTCGCGCTCACCGGCATGCGCCCGGTCGTGCACAGCTACACGCCGTTCCTCGTGGAGCGCCCGTTCGAGCAGCTCAAGCTCGACCTGGGGCACCAGGACGTGGGGGCGGTGCTGGCCTCCATCGGCGGCTCCTACGACGACCCGGTGTGGGGCCGCACCCACCAGGGACCGGGCGACGTGGCGCTGCTGGACACGCTGCCCGGCTGGACCGTCCACGTTCCCGGCCACCCCGACGAGGTCGAGCCGCTGCTGCGGGCGGCGCTGGCCGGGGACGACCGGGTCTACCTGAGGCTGTCCTCCCGGCGCAACCGGGAGGCCCATCCGACCGGCGGGTTCACCCTGGTCCGCCCGGGCCGCGGCGGGGTCGTCCTGGCCGTCGGGCCGACCCTGGACGCCGTGCTGGAGGCCGTGGCCGGACTCGACGTCACGGTGCTCTACGCGAGCACGGTGCGCCCGTTCGACCGGGCCGGCCTGCGGGCCGCCGTCGCCGCGGCCGGCCCCGAGGTCGTGCTGGTCGAGCCCTACCTGGCCGGCACGTCCGCGCACGAGGTCGCCGAGGCGCTCGCCGACGTGCCGCACCGGCTGCGGGCACTCGGGGTGCGGCGCGACGTCGAGGTCCGCGCGTACGGCACGGCGGCCGACCACGACGCCGTGCACGGCCTGGACGCCGCGGGGATCGCCGCCGCGGTGCGGGCGCTGACCGGCTGACCGCCCGGCCGCCCGACATCTCGTAGCCTGGAGGCGTGACACGAGTCGTCGTACTGGACTACGGATCGGGCAACCTGCGATCGGCCGAGCGGGCGCTGCGCCGCGTCGGCGCGGAGGTCGAGGTCACCGCCGACCACCGGGCGGCACTCGAGTGCGACGGCCTCGTGGTGCCCGGGGTCGGCGCGTTCGCCGCGTGCATGGCGGGGCTGCGCTCGGTCCAGGGGGAGCGGGTCATCGGCCAGCGGCTGGCCGGTGGGCGTCCGGTGCTGGGCGTCTGCGTGGGCATGCAGATCCTGTTCGAGCGGGGCATCGAGCACGGTGTGGAGACCGACGGCTGCGGGCAGTGGCCGGGGACGGTCGACCGGCTCCAGGCGGAGATCGTGCCGCACATGGGATGGAACACGGTGCGCGCGCCGGCCGGGTCGGTGCTGTTCGACGGGCTGGGCGCGGACGCCCGGTTCTACTTCGTCCACTCCTACGCCGCGCAGTCCTGGGAGCTCGCCGCCCAGCCGCCGCTGCCCGAGCCCCTCGTCACCTGGGCCGAGCACGGCGGCGACTTCGTGGCCGCGGCCGAGAACGGCGCGCTGGCGGCCACCCAGTTCCACCCGGAGAAGTCCGGCGACGCCGGCGCCCACCTCCTGACGAACTGGGTCAAGAGCCTCACCTGACCGCTGGCGGTCGGCGCGGCGGCCGGTCGATACGCTGCCACCGTGACCTTCACGCTTCTCCCCGCGGTCGACGTCCGCGACGGCAAGGCCGTACGCCTGCTCCAGGGCCGCTCCGGCACCGAGACCGGGTACGGCGACCCGTGGGACGCTGCGTTGGCCTGGCAGCGGGACGGCGCGGAGTGGATCCACCTGGTCGACCTCGACGCGGCCTTCGGCACCGGGGACAACCGGGAGCGGCTCGCGGAGATCGTCGGCCGGCTGGACGTGCGGGTCGAGCTGTCCGGCGGGATCCGCGACGACGACTCGCTGGCCGCGGCGCTGGCCACCGGCTGCGCCAGGGTCAACCTCGGCACCGCCGCGCTCGAGCACCCCGAGTGGTGCGCCAGGGTCGTCGGCGAGTTCGGCGAGCGGGTGGCCGTGGGCCTGGACGTGCGGATCGACGAGGCCGGGGAGCACCGCCTGGCCGCCCGCGGGTGGACCAGCGACGGCGGCTCGCTCTGGGAGGTGCTGGAGCGGCTCGAGCGGGACGGCTGCTCGCGCTACGTCGTCACCGACGTCACCAAGGACGGCACCCTCAGGGGGCCGAACCTGGAGCTGCTGCGGGAGGTCTGCGCCCGCTCGAAGGCACCCGTCGTCGCCTCCGGCGGGGTGTCCAGCCTGGACGACCTGACCGCGCTGGCCGAGCTCGCGCCGCTCGGTGTCGAGGGCACGATCATCGGCAAGGCCCTCTACGCCGGGGCGTTCACCCTGCCCGAGGCCCTCGCGCGGGTCAGCCGAGGCTGATCGCCAGGCACACCGTGCCGTCGGCGCCGCGGAACCGCTTGCTCGTGCCGATCACGACCCGGCCGCTGATCCCGTACTTGCGCTTGAGCACGCGTCGTCCGTGTTCGGTGCCCTCCGCGTCCAGGATCCGCGCGGTGCCCTTGACCGGCGTGCCCTTCGGCCGGCCCCGCAGGTCGCACTCGGCCACCTCGACGACCGGGTTGTTGCGGATCCGCTTGACCTTGCCGGCCGCGGTCTGCGTCCAGACGATGAGCTCGTCGCCGTCGCGGCCGACCCACACCGGGGTCGGCACCGGCGTCCCGTCCCGGCGGAACGTCGTGACCAGCAGGTAGCTGCTGCGGCTCAGGCGGTCGATCTCGGAGGTCATGCGCCCGACGGTACCCACCGGCCGCTGTGAGGCCTCTCAGCGCGGTGCGCCGGTCAGGCGGTGCGGCGGCGCAACGTCGCCGCGCCGAGGACCAGGGCCGCCACCACGCAGGCCGCGACGACCAGGAGGTTGCGCACCAGGGTCCCGTCCACCGCACTGGACCGGGTGACCTGGTCGAGCGCGTCGACCGCGTAGGACAGCGGCATCAGGTGCGACAGCCACTCCAGGACCGGGGTCATCGACTCGCGCGGGGCGAACAGCCCGCAGAGCAGGATCTGGGGCATCACGACCGCCGGCATGAACTGGACGGCCTGGAACTCGGTGCGGGCGAAGGCGCTCGCGAGCAGGCCGAGCGCGGTGCCGAGCAGCGCGTCGAGCGCCGCGATCACCACGAGCAGCCAGACCGACCCCTCGATCTCCAGGCCGAGCCAGGACAGCGAGATGCCGGTCGCGACCAGCACCTGGGCGACCGCCACCAGCCCGAACGCGATCGCGTAGCCGCCGAGCAGGTCGAGCTTGCCGATCGGCAGCGTCATCAGGCGTTCGAGCGTCGCCGTGGTGCGCTCGCGCAGCGTGGTGATCGAGGTGACGATGAACATGATCGCGAACGGGAAGACCGCGAGCAGGGCCGGCGCGGCCGCCCCGAAGGCCCGCTGGTCGTCGAACACGTACCGGAGCAGGACCAGCAGCAGCGACGGCAGCAGCACCATCATCGCCACCGTGCGGTGGTCGTGGCGCAGCTGGGTGAGGATCCGCCGCGAGGTCGCCAGCGTCAACGCCGCGCTCATGAGGTGACCTGCCGTTCGCGGACGAGGGTGAGGAAGGCCTGTTCGAGGTCGTCGGTGGCGGTTCTCGTGCGGAGGGCGGCCGGGGTGTCGTCGGCGAGGATGTGGCCGTCGCGCATCAGCAGCAGGCGGTCGCAGCGGGCGGCCTCGTCCATCACGTGGCTGGAGACGACGAGGGTGGCCCCCCGCTCGACCAGGCGGTGGAACATCGCCCACAGCTCGTCGCGCAGCAGCGGGTCCAGCCCGACCGTTGGCTCGTCGAGCACGAGCAGCTCCGGGGCGCCGAGCAGGGCGACGGCCAGGCTGGCGCGGTTGAGCTGGCCGCCGGAGAGCCGGCCGACCAGGTGGTCGGCGTGGCTGCCGAGCCCGACCTCCTCGATCACCCGGTTCACGTCCTCCCGCGGGGCGCGCAGGATCGCGGCGAAGTACCGCAGGCTCTCGCGCACGGTGAGGTCCGCGTACACCGCCGGGTTCTGGGTGGCGTAGCCGATCCGCCCGCGCAGAACCGGGCTGCCGGCGGGCTCGCCGAGCACCGTGACCCGGCCGCCGGCCACGACCTGCACGCCGACGATCGAGCGCATGAGCGTGGTCTTGCCACAGCCGGACGGGCCGACCAGCCCGGTGACCGACCCGCGCGGGACGGCGAGGTCCACCCCGTGCAACACCTCGCGGGCCCCGCGCCGCACGCGCAGCCCCTCGACGACGACGGCGTCACTGGTCATGGCCTAATTTCTACGCTTGTTGAGTTTCTCCGTCAAGCGGTCGCCGGACCTGGGGTGGGGCGGCAGTATCCTCCGGCGCATGTCGGTCGCGGTGCGTGTCATCCCCTGCCTGGACGTCGACGCAGGGCGGGTGGTGAAGGGTGTCAACTTCACCGACCTCGTGGACGCGGGCGACCCGGTCGAGCTGGCCGCGGCCTACGACGCCGAGGGGGCCGACGAGCTGACCTTCCTGGACGTCACCGCGTCCTCGCACGCCCGGGAGACGACCTTCGAGGTGGTGCGCCGGACCGCGGAGCAGGTGTTCATCCCGCTGACGGTCGGCGGCGGCGTCCGCGCGGCCTCCGATGTGGACCGTCTGCTGCGGGCCGGGGCGGACAAGGTCTCGATCAACACCGCGGCGATCCTGCGCCCGGAGCTGCTCGAGGAGTGCTCGCGGCGGTTCGGTGCGCAGTGCGTCGTGCTCTCGGTGGACGCCCGGCGCGCGCCCGGCACGCCGTCCGGGTTCGAGGTCACCACCCACGGCGGGCGGAAGGGCACGGGCATCGACGCCGTCGAGTGGGCCGCCCGCGGCCAGGAGCTGGGTGTCGGCGAGATCCTGCTGAACTCGATGGACGCCGACGGCACGAAGGCCGGGTTCGACCTCGAGCTGATCAGGCTGGTGCGGGCCGCCGTGGACGTGCCGCTGGTGGCCAGCGGGGGAGCGGGCGCGCCGGAGCACTTCCCGCCCGCGGTGGCCGCCGGCGCGGACGCGGTGCTCGCCGCGAGTGTGTTCCACTTCGGACAGCTGCGGATCGGCGAGGTCAAGGACGCCCTGCGGCAGCGAGGAGTCGAGGTCCGATGACCACTTTGGACCCGAAGATCGCGGACCGGCTCAAGCGCAACGCCGACGGACTGGTCTGCGCGGTCGCCCAGCGGCGCGGCACCGGCGAGGTGCTGATGGTCGCCTGGATGGACGACGAGGCGCTGCACCGGACCCTCACCACCCGCGAGGCCACCTACTACTCGCGCAGCCGCGGGCGGCTCTGGGTCAAGGGCGAGACCTCCGGGCACACCCAGTACGTGCACGAGGTCCGGTTGGACTGCGACGGCGACACCGTGCTGCTCGTCGTCGACCAGGAGGGTGCCGCATGTCACACGGGGGCGGCGACCTGCTTCGACCGCGACGTCCTGCTCACCTGACCGTGCCGGTGATGTAGCGCTGCAGCGTCGGCGCGACCGCGACCACCACCGTGTCGATGTCGGCGGAGGCGAACGGCTCGAACCGCACGACGTAGCGGACCATGCCCATCCCGACCAGCTGCGAGGCGACCAGCGTCGCCCGGAAGTCCAGGTCGTCGTCGACCAGCGGGGACAGCACCCGCTCGACGATGTTCTTGACCAGGAAGTCCCGCAGCGTGTTCGCGGCCAGCTCGTGGCTGGTGATGCTGCGCATGAGGGCGGCGAACACGCCGCCGCCGGTGGTGTCCCAGACGGTGAGGAAGGTGCGGACGATCCGCTGGCCGAGGTCGGTCACGTCCCCGGCGAGCAGCCGCTCGACCACGTCCTGCGGGTTGAACGGGAGCTTGAGCACGGCCTCGGCGAACAGTCCCTCCTTGCCGCCGAACCAGTGGTTGACCATGGCCGCGTCGACCTCGGCCCGCGCGGCGATGGCCCGGACCGTGGCGCCGTCGTAGCCCTGCTCGATGAACACGGCCCGAGCCGCGTCGACCAGCGCGGCCCGGGTGTCCGTCCCACCCGGACGCCGTCCTCGGCGCCGGGGGGCGTCCTGCCTCGCACCCTTGCTCACCCCTTCATCATGCGGCATCGGCGTCCCCGGCCGCCGGGCGGTGGATCTTCCTCGGCGCGCCCGCCGGCGGGGGACTCGCGGGATGGCCGCGGTGGCACGGGACAATGGGCGCATGGTCAGTGTCATGGGGTCCGAGGGCGTCCGGCGCGGGCTGGGGGAGGTGGGGCCGACCCGTGAGGAGTTCCACCGGCTGGCCGCGGACCACCGGGTCATCCCCGTCGTACGCCGGCTGCTCGCCGACGGGGAGACGCCGGTCGGGGTCTACCGCAAGCTCGCCCAGGGCCGGCCGAACACGTTTCTGCTCGAGTCGGCCGAGAACGGGCGCTCCTGGTCGCGCTGGTCGTTCGTCGGGGTGCACAGCACGGCCGTGCTCACCGAGCGCGACGGGCGCGCGCACTGGGCGGGCACGCGGCCGGTCGGGCTCCCCGAGACCGGCGACCCGCTCGCGGCGCTGCGCGAGACCGTCGAGATCCTCCGCACCGAGCAGCTGCCCGGCCTCCCGCCGCTGACCGGGGGCATGGTCGGCTACATCGGCTACGACGCGGTCCGCCGTCTCGAGCGCCTCCCCGAGTTGACCGAGGACGACCTGGAGCTGCCCGAGCTGGCCATGCTGCTCGCCACCGACCTCGCCGCGCTCGACCACCACGAGGGCACCGTCACCCTCATCTCGAACGCGGTGAACTGGGACGACAGCCCCGAACGGGTCGACGCCGCCTACGACGCCGCGATCGAGCGGCTGGACCGGATGACCGAGCGGCTCACCCGGCCCACCCCGCCCACGGTCGCCGTGTTCGACCGCCCCCGGCCGGACTACCTGCGCCGGCGCGACCAGGCCGACTACACCGCGGCGGTGCGCGCGGCGAAGGAGGCCATCCGTGCCGGGGAGTGCTTCCAGGTCGTCCTCTCCCAGCGGTTCGAGATCGCCACCGACGCCGACCCGCTCGACGTCTACCGCGTCCTGCGCGCGACGAACCCCAGCCCGTACATGTACCTGCTGCGCCTCGACGGGTTCGACATCGTCGGCTCGAGCCCGGAGGCGCTGGTCACCGTCCGCGACGGCGTGGCCACGACTCACCCGATCGCGGGAACCCGGTGGCGGGGCATGGACCCGGAGGAGGACGCCATCCTCGAGAAGGACATGCTCCACGACGACAAGGAGCGTGCCGAGCACGTCATGCTGGTCGATCTCGGCCGCAACGACCTGGGTCGGGTCTGCCGGCCGGGCAGCGTGCACGTCGTCGACTTCTTCCGGGTCGAGCGCTACAGCCACGTGATGCACATCGTGTCAACGGTCACCGGGGCGCTCGACGACGGGCGGACGGCCTTCGACGCGGTCGCGGCCTGCTTCCCGGCGGGCACGCTGTCCGGAGCGCCCAAGCCCAGGGCGATGGAGCTCATCGAGGAGCTCGAACCGACCAGGCGCGGCCTCTACGGGGGCGTGGTCGGCTACCTCGACTTCGCCGGCAACGCGGACACCGCGATCGCCATCCGGACCGCCCTGATCCGCGCCGGGACCGCCTACGTCCAGGCCGGGGCGGGGATCGTGGCCGACTCCGACCCGGTCGCGGAGGACACCGAGTGCGTGAACAAGGCCAGCGCCGTACTGGTCGCGATCGCCACCGCGCAGACCATGCGCGCGGCCGGCCAGTCCGATGACTGAGCCCACCCCTCGACGTCCACTGTGGATGGTCGTGGTCCTGCTGCTCGGCGCCGCCGCCGCGCTGTGGGGCGCGACGCGACTGGACGGCGGTCCCGGCTCGGGCACCGGGCTCGCGCTCCTCGCCCTGGCCGGCGCCGGTGGCGTGGTCGCGGTCGGCGGCTGGGCGCGCCGGGTGGTCGGGGTGGTGGTCGTCCTCGCCGGCCTGCTCGCCGGCTGGCAGGCGCTGGGCTCGCCCGGCGCCGGGATCGGCCGGTGGACGGCGCTGCTGGGTGCCGTCCTGCTGGTCCTGGCCGGTGCGCTGGTGGTCCGGTGGGCCGGGGAGCTGCCCACGCTCGGGGCGCGCTACCGGGCGGTCGCGCCCGCCGGCGGCTCCGGCGACCCGGACAAGGACCTGTGGGACGGGCTGTCGCAGGGGCGGGACCCCACGGTGGGCGGGAGCGAGGACGAACGCCGGGGAGTGACCGACGGATGAACACCGAGCACGGACCCGGTACGGGGTCCTCGCCCGGTGCGGGGTTAGCATCCCTGTGGCGGGAAGGGGCAAGGCTGGTGACTGGTAGCACCTGCGACACATCGGAAGTGGCGCTCGCGCCTCGACCGACCGACGCCGGCGAGTCGGACCTGGGAGTCCGTCAGCCTCACGACCGAGCCAGCGAGGACCTGTCGTGAGCGTGCTCGAGTCGATCATCGAGGGTGTGCGGGCGGACCTCGCCAAGCGGGAGGCGGCGCTCCCGTTCGACGTGGTGAAGGAGCGGGCCGTGAAGGCGACGCCGCCCAGGGACGCGATGGCCGCGCTGCGCGGCTCCGGCATCGGGGTGATCGCCGAGGTGAAGCGGCGCAGCCCCTCCAAGGGTGACCTGGCGGCGATCAGCGACCCGGCCGCGCTGGCCAAGGACTACGCCGACGCCGGCGCACGGGTGATCAGCGTGCTCACCGAGGAGCGGCGCTTCGGCGGCTCGCTCGCCGACTTCGACGCGGTCCGCGCGGCGGTCGACGTTCCGTTGCTCCGCAAGGACTTCGTGGTCAGCCCGTACCAGGTGCACGAGGCCCGGATGCACGGCGCCGACCTGGTGCTGCTGATCGTGGCCGCGCTGGAGCAGAACGCGTTGGTCTCGCTGCTCGACCGGGTCGAGTCCCTCGGCATGACCGCGCTGGTCGAGGTGCACACCGCCGAGGAGGCCGACCGCGCGCTGGAGGCCGGCGCGACCGTGATCGGCATCAACGCCCGCGACCTGCACACCCTCGAGGTGGACCGCGAGGTCTTCGGCCGGCTCGCGCCCGGGCTGCCGTTCGAGGTCATCAAGATCGCGGAATCGGGCATCCGCGGCCCCGGCGACCTGATGACCCACGCCGGGGCCGGCGCCGACGCCGTGCTGGTCGGCGAGAGCCTGGTGGCGAGCCCGGACCCCAAGGCGGCGGTGGTCCAGCTGGTCACGGCCGGCTCACACCCCGCCTGCCCGAGGCCGAGCCGGTGACCTCGCCGGAGGACGGCCGGGTCCGCTCCGCCGAGCCGACGGAGGTCGAGCCCGGCAGCGAGCACGAGCCGGACCGGCACGACCCGGACGCCCGCGGCCACTTCGGCCCCTACGGCGGCCGCTTCCTCCCCGAGGCCCTGATCGGCGCGATGGACGAGCTCGCGACCGTCTACGAGAAGGCCCGACTCGACCCGGACTTCGTCGACGAGCTCAACCGGCTGCTGCGCGACTACGCCGGCCGGCCCTCGCTGCTCACCGAGGCGCCCCGGTTCGCCGAGCACGCCGGCGGCGCCCGGATCTTCCTCAAGCGCGAGGACCTCAACCACACCGGCTCGCACAAGATCAACAACGTGCTTGGCCAGGCGCTGCTCACCAAGCGGATGGGCAAGAAGCGGGTCATCGCCGAGACCGGCGCGGGCCAGCACGGGGTGGCCACCGCGACCGCGTGCGCGCTGATGGGCCTCGAGTGCGTCGTCTACATGGGCGAGGTCGACACCGAGCGGCAGAAGCTCAACGTGGCCAGGATGCGCCTGCTCGGCGCGGAGGTGATCCCGGTGCGCACCGGGTCGCGCACGCTCAAGGACGCCATCAACGAGGCGCTGCGTGACTGGGTCACCAACGTCGAGACCACCCACTACCTGCTGGGCACGGCGGCCGGCGGGCACCCGTTCCCGATGATGGTGCGCAACTTCCACAAGGTCATCGGCCAGGAGGCCCGCGCCCAGGTCCTGGAGAAGGCCGGCCGGCTGCCGGACGCGGTCACCGCCTGCGTCGGCGGCGGGTCCAACGCCATCGGCATGTTCCACGGCTTCATCAACGATCCCGGTGTCCGGCTGGTCGGCTACGAGCCCGGCGGCCACGGCATCGAGTCCGGCGAGCACGGCGCCACGCTCAGCGAGGGCACCCCCGGCATGCTGCACGGCGCGCTGTCCTACCTGTTGCAGGACGAGGACGGGCAGACCGTCGAGGCCTACTCGATCTCGGCCGGGCTGGACTACCCCGGCGTCGGCCCCGAGCACGCCTGGCTCAAGGACACCGGCCGCGCCGAGTACCACTCGGTTACCGACGCCGAGGCGATGGAGGCGTTCCAGCTGCTGTCGCGGACCGAGGGCATCATCCCGGCGATCGAGTCCTCGCACGCGCTCGCCGGCACCCTGCGGCTGGGTCGGGAGCTGGGACCGGACGGGCTGATCGTGGTGTGCCTGTCCGGGCGGGGGGACAAGGACATGGACACCGCGGCCACGTACTTCGGCTTCATGGAGAGTTGATGGGACGCCTCGACCCGGTGTTCGCCCACACCCGTGAGCAGGGGCGGGCGGCGCTGATCGGCTACCTGCCGGCCGGGTACCCGACCGTCGACGGCTCCGCCGAGCTGCTGACCACCATGATCGACTCCGGTTGCGACATCGTCGAGGTGGGCGTGCCCTACTCCGACCCGGTGATGGACGGGCCGACCATCCAGGCCGCCGCCGACCGGGCGCTGCGCGGCGGGTTCCGGCTCCGGGACCTGTTCACGGTGGTGGAGCGGGTGGCCGCGGCCGGCGGACACGCCGTCGTGATGACCTACTGGAACCCCGTGCACCGGTACGGCGTCGACCGGTTCGCCCGCGACCTGGCCGCCGCCGGGGGCCTCGGGCTGATCACGCCGGACCTGATCCCGGACCAGGGCGCCGACTGGCTGGCCGCCGCGGAGGAGCACGACCTGGACCGGATCTTCCTGGTCGCGCCGTCCTCCTCGCCGGAGCGGCTCGCGCTGACCACGGCCGCGACGACGGGTTTCCTGTACGCGACGGCGGTCATGGGCGTGACCGGTGCGCGGGACCAGGTGGGCAGCTCGGCGGAGGGCCTGGTGGCCCGGGCGCGTGAGCACACCGACCTGCCGATCGCCGTGGGCCTCGGCGTGCGTTCGGGGGAGCAGGCGGCGGAGGTCGCCGGCTTCGCCGACGGCGTCGTGGTCGGGTCGGCGTTCGTCTCGCGGGCGGAGGACGTGACCGCGGTCCGCGCCCTCGCCGAGGAGCTCGCCGAGGGGGTCCGGGCGCCCGCGCCCGCGCGCTGAGGCGGGGTCGGACACCGGACGTAAGTGAGAGCCGTTACCGTGGGCGCCGTGATGAGCACGCCCGCCCTGTACCTGGCGAACATCCCCAGCCCTGACCGCGGTGTGTGGGAGCTCGGACCCATCCCGATCCGGGCGTACGCCCTGTGCATCATCGCCGGCATCGTCGTGGCGATCTGGTGGACCGAGCGGCGGTGGGCCGCACGCGGCGGCACACCGGGCACGATCATCGACATCGCGGTGTTCGCGGTGCCGTTCGGCCTGGTCGGCGGCCGGCTCTACCACGTGGCGACGGACTACCACCGGTACTTCGGTGAGGGCCGCAACCCGCTTGACGCCCTGCGCATCTGGGATGGCGGCCTCGGCATCTGGGGTGCCATCGCGCTCGGCGCGGTCGGCGCGTGGATCGGGTGCCGGGTGAAGAAGGTGCCGCTGCCGGCGTTCGGTGACGCGGCGGCGCCGGGCATCGTCACCGCCCAGGCCATCGGCCGGCTGGGCAACTACTTCAACCAGGAGCTCTACGGCGGGCCGACCGACCTGCCGTGGGGCCTGGAGATCTACCGGCGGGTTAACGAGAACGGCGCGGTGGACAACCTCAACGGGGTGGCGGTCAACCACATCCCCGAGCAGGTGGTGCACCCGACGTTCCTCTACGAGCTGCTGTGGAACCTCGCGGTGGCCGCGCTCGTCGTGTGGGCTGACCGGCGGTTCCGGCTCGGCCACGGCCGCGCGTTCGCCGTGTACGTGGCCGGGTACACGCTTGGTCGCACCTGGATCGAGCTGATGCGCACCGACGAGGCGACGATGGTGGGCGGCCTCCGGGTCAACGTCTGGGTGTCGATCCTGGTCTTCGTCGGTGCGATCGTGTACCTGGTCCTGGCCAAGCGGCGCGGGCCGCGCGAGGACCTGGCGGCCATCCAGGGCACCGCCCCGTCCCCCGAGGACACCGACGCCGCCGAGAAGCCGGCCGACACGGACACCGACGACGCGCGGGACGAGGACGCCGAGCGCGAGCCGTCCGACGACGAGGACGCGACGTCGGAGAAGGCCAAGGACGAGCCGGCCAAGGACGCGGCACCCGCATCCACGGCCAAGGCCGCGTCCGAGTCCAAGGCTGAGTCCAAGGCCGATCCCAAGGCCGATCTCAAGGCCGAGTCCGAGGCCGAGCCGGTGACGGCCGGCGCGACCCGCGCGAAGACGCCGGCCGATGCCAACGGGACGACGCCCGGCGAGGACGCCGTCCCGGGCGACGCCGCCGAGCCAAGCCGCAAGGAATCCTGACCGCCGGTCGCGTCCGGCCGGTCAGGGGACGAGGCCCCGCCCGGTCACCAGCGGCAGGTCCAGCGCGGTGAGCAGCCCCGGCGCCGCCGCGACCACCGCCGGTACGGCGTTCACCAGGCGCATCGCGGTGGCTTTCAGCCCGGCCGTGTTGTGGTCGCCCTCGGCGGAGAGCAGCCGCAGGTCCAGCATGCAGCTGGGCTCCCCGGTGATCTCGACCCGGTAGCCGCCCTGCCCGCCGGGCTGGGGCCAGTCGGCCCCGAGGTCCGGCCGCAGGCGGGTCACGTGCTCCAGGACGCACACCGGCCGTCCCCGGACGAGCCCGCGCACCTCGAACCGCAGCGCGGCGGCGGTGCCGGCCTCGATGGTGCCGGCCGGGATCTCGAACGTCTCCGGGGCCGGCAGGCGGGTGTACTCCTGCTCGACCTCGTCGAGGGTGACGCCGAGCCCGGCGGCGAGCTGGTGCACGACGCTGCCCCAGGCGAGGGTGAGCACGCCGGGCCCGAGCAACGTCGGCGTCTCGTCCATCGGGCGGCCGAACCCCATGATGTCGACGAGGACCGTGCGGTTGTCGTAGGTCGAGTAGTCGAGGATCTCGAGGCAGCGGACCTGGTCGACGCGTTGGCACACCGAGGTCAGCACGAGCGGGAGCCAGTCGTTGGCGAACCCGGGGTCGATCCCGTTCACCCACAGCGAGGCGCCGCCCTCGGCCGCGGAGCGGCGCAGCGGGTCGATCAGCTCCTCGGGCAGCACGCCGGTGGGGTACTGGAGGAACACCGGTCCGCTGGCCACCACGTTGACTCCGGCCCGGAGGATGCGCTCCAGGTCGGCGAGCGCCTCGGTGATCCGGTGGTCGGCCATGGCGGTGTAGACCACGCAGTCCGGCCGCGCCGCGAGGAGGGCCTCGCCGTCGTCGGTCGCCGCCACCCCCAGCGGCCTGCCGAGGCCCGCGAGCTCCCCGGCGTCCCGCCCGACCTTGCCGGGCGTGGACACCCACACTCCCGCCAACGTGAGATCCGGGCGCGCGTGGATCCCGGCGATCGCGTGGCGGCCCACGTTCCCGGTGCTCCACTGGACGACGCGGTAGGTCATGGGTCGGGCAGTCCCAGGTCGAGGTTCGGTGCCTGCAACCCGCCGTCGACCTCGAGCACCTTGCCGGTGAGGTACGCCCCCGCCGGCGAGGCGAGGTACAGCACGGCCGCGGCGACGTCCTGCGCCTCGCCGATGCGGCGCAGCGGGGTGGCCCGCTCCATCCGCCCGCGCACCTCGTCGTTGTCGAGGACGAGGTCCAGTGCCGAGGTCGCCACCGAGCCGACCGCGACCCCGTTCACGCGGATCCTCGGCGCCAGGTCGTAGGCGGCGAGCCGGGTGAGCTGGGCCAGTGCGGCCTTGGCCGTGCCGTAGGCGAGGAACCCCCGCCCGCTGACCCGGCCCATGATGGAGGAGATGGTGACGACCGCGCCGCCGTCGCCCGCGAGCATCACCGGCGCGGCGGCGCGGGTGAGCGCGTGCGCGGTGGAGACGTTGAAGCGGAACGCCTGCTCGAGGAACTCGGTGCTGGTGTCGAGCAGTGGCCGCGGGTAGGTCCCACCCAGGTTGTTGACCACGACGTCCAGCCGCCCGAACGCCTCGCGGGCGGTTTCCGCGAGCCCGGCGACGGTGTCCGGGTCGGACAGGTCGGCGGCGACCACGTGCGCCCGGCGCCCGACCGCGGAGACCCGCTCGGCGACCGCGTCGAGGTCGTCCTTGGTCCGGGCCGAGACCACCACGTCGGCCCCCGCCTCGGCGAGCGCCACAGCCGTGGCGGCGCCGATGCCACGTCCGGCCCCGGTCACCACCGCTACGCGGTCGGTGAGCAGGAACCGGTCCAGGATCACGGCGGAACTGTAACACGTTCTACCGATACGGAGATCGCCTTCGACTGTCCGGGATGGGTCCGGCGGACATGCCCGTTTGGGGCCGGCCATGCCCGCCGGAGTCTAGGGGCCGGAGCCGCTACCTGCTCCATCGACCGCGGCGGCGCGGAGTTGAGTCGAAACGCCGGCAGAGAGCCGCGGCACTACCGGAGGTCGCCGGCGGGGGTGGCCGGGTGGCGGGTGGGGGTGATGACGACGTTGCCCGCCGCCGTGTGCAGCACCTCCACCCTCGCCTCGTAGTGGCGTTCGACGGTCTCCCTCGTGAGCACCTCGGCCGGGCTTCCGGCGGCCGCCACCCGCCCTCCGTCGAGCAGCAGCAGCCGGTCCGCGTACTGGGCGGAGAGGGTCAGGTCGTGCAGCGTCGACACCACCGTCGCGCCCTCCTCGGTGCGCAGGCGGTCGACCAGTTCCAGCAGCGCCTGGGCGTGCCCGATGTCCAGCCCGGTCGTCGGCTCGTCGAGCAGCAGCAGGCCCGCCTGCTGGGCGAGCACCCGCGCGAGTACCGCTCGCTGCCGTTCGCCGCCCGACAAGGTCCTCAAAGGACGGTCGGCCAACGTCGAAAGGTCCAAACGGGACAGAACCTGTTCCACGACGACCAGGTCCGAGCGGCGCTCCCTGGCCAGCGGCGGCAGGTGCGGGGTGCGCCCCAGCAACACGTAGTCGGTGACCGTGAGCCGGTCGGGCAGCTCGGGGGTCTGCGGCGCGTACGCCACCGCGCGGGCCCGCTCCCGGCTCGTCAGACCGCCCAACGGCCGCCCGCCGACCAGGACCTCGCCGTCGTGGGCGACCAGCCCGGCGACGGCCTTGAGCAGCGACGACTTCCCGGCCCCGTTCGGGCCGATGACGGCCAGCCAGCTCCCGGCCGGCAGGTCGAGTGACACCGACCTGACCACCGCCCGCGGCCCGTACCGCACCGACACCGCCCGAAGCTCCAGCACCGCGCCGCCTCCACGGGAGGGTCTCATCGGAGCTGGCCCCGGTTCGTCCGCAGCACCAGCAGGAAGAACGGGGCTCCGGTGAACGCCGTGATGACGCCGATCGGCAGCTCCGCCGGCGCGAACGCGGTCCGGGCGATGTGGTCGGCGACGATCAGGAACATCCCGCCGCCCAGCATCGACAACGGCACCACGACCCGGTAGCTCGCCCCGGCCAGGAGCCGGACCACGTGCGGCACCACGATCCCCACGAACCCGATCAACCCGCTCACCGCCACGGCCGCCGCGGTCGCCAGCGACGCCGCCAGCAGCACCACGATCCGCACCCGGCCCGGGTGCACGCCCAGCGAGGCCGCCTCGTCGTCGCCGACGCCCAGCACGTCGAGCAGGCGCGCGCACAGGCACAGCACCGCGGCGGCCAGCACGATGTAGGGCAGCGTGACCAGCACCTCCCGCCAGCCGGTCGTGTTCAGCCCGCCCAGCATCCAGCTGTACACCTGGCGGATCGTGTCGGTGTTGAGCTGCTGGACGAGCGTCTGGATGGCGGTCAGGAACGACGCCACGGCCACCCCGGCCAGCAGCAGCACGGCCGTCCCGCCGCCGGCCGAGCGGCCGAGCAGCCAGGTCAGCGTCACACCGCCGATCGAGCCGGCGAACGCGGCGAGCGGCAGCGGACCGACCACCCACCCGACCACCGCGGGCGCGGCGACGACGACGATCGTCGCCGCCATCCCCGCGCCCGCGGCCGCGCCCAGCAGGTACGGGTCGGCCAGCGGGTTGCGGAACACGCCCTGGAACGCCGCGCCGGCCATCGCGAGTGCGGCACCGACCAGCCCGGCCAGCACGACCCTGGGCAGCCGCACCTCCCACACGATGGCCGCCTCCGTGCTCGACAACGGCGACACGCCGCCGCTGACCTGGGCCCAGAACTCCGCGACGACCCGCGTCCAGCCCAGGTTCGCCGCCCCGAGCAGTGTCGACACGGCCATCACGGCGACGAGCCCGACGACCGCCACGACCAGGACGCCGGGGGCGAGCCTGGTCGGGCGGACCCCGGAGCTCGAGCGGTCGAGCATCAGCGACCCTGGCTCGCCTTCGTGACCGCCTCCGCGACGGACTCGGCCAGGTCGACGACCCGCGGTCCCCAGCGCGAGGCGAGGTCGTCGTCGAGCTCGACCACGTTGCCCTCGCGCACCGCGGTCAACGCGTTCCACCCCGGCCTCGCCGCGACGGTCCGCGCGTTCTGGCCGCAGCAGTTCACGTCCGCCAGGAAGATCAGGTCCGGGTCGGACCGCAGGATGTGCTCGACCGACAGCTGCGGGTAGCCACCCGCGTCCTTGTCGGCCGGGTCGGCGATGTTGGTCAGCCCGAACAGGCCGTACACCTGGCCGATGAACGTCTTGGACGTCGCGCTGTAGAAGGTCGTGTCCAGCTCGTGGTAGTAGCTGAGCGGCTCGTCCGGCTTCGGGGTGTCGGCGACGACCTTCTCCAGGTCCCCGCGCACGCGCTCGGCAACGTCGCCTGCCTCCTCGGCGTGGCCGGTGGCCTCACCGAGCAGCTCCATGCCCTCGTACAGGTCGTCCAGGGTCGCCGCCGCCGGCACGATCAGCACGTCCCGGTCCAGCTGGGTCAGCGAGGCGACCAGGTTGTTCGCGTCGTCGGAGAGCACGACCAGGTCCGGGTCGTAGCCGACGACGGCCTCCACGTTCGGCGTCAGCCCGGACAGGTCGGTCCGCGGCGCCTCCTCCGGGTAGGTCGACTGGTCGTCCACCGCGACCACCTGCTCGCCGGCGCCGATCGCGAACAGGGTCTCGGTGTTGCTCGCCGACAGCGACACGATGCGCTCCGGGCGCTCCTCGATCGTGACCGGTTCGCCCTCGGCCGGGGTGAGCGTGACCGGGAACGTGGCGGCGGCCTCCTCGGCGCTGGAGCTCGGCGGGGCCGGCTCCTCGGCGCGCTCGGCGCAGCCGGCCAGCACGAACGCGCTCGCCAGGGTGAGGACCGCCAGGCGTCGCGCGCGCCTGGGGGTGGGTACGGACATGGGACCACCTCGGGGTGTCGTCCGGCGCGGTCGCGTGCGCCCCCGAAGCGGCGGACGCCGCATCCCTGCTCCGGGGGCGGTTGGCGTCGACGCGGGGAGGGAGTAGGCGACCTGGCTCGGGCACCGCCGGGCGGGGCCTCCACAGTTGCGGGACAGCGCCGGGTTCGCACCGGACTTCGCTACCACCTGCCGCCCGCCGGGTGGCGGGCGAACTGTTCGCGTCGCCGGTCAGCTCGCTGACCAGCAGAAGGACGCTACCACCCCGGTTGGGGACTGCCACGCGTGGCAGGAACCGAGGGGTCTTTGTCATTGCCGCCAGCCCTGTCCCCTCCCCAGGATGGAGCCATGGCACCCCGACCGGTCGTCCTCGTGGCCTACCCCGGGGCGCAGCTGCTCGACATCGCCGGCCCGCTCGAGGTCTTCCGCGGCGCCGCCCAGCTGATCCCGGGTAGCTACGTCGCCGACGTCGTGGCGCGGGAGGGGGTGACGACCTCCAGCGGCCTGCCGCTGACCCCGGACGGCCCGCTTCCCGACGGGGAGATCGACACGCTGGTGGTGGTCGGCGGCCCGGGTGTCGAGCTGGCCCTGGCCGACGAGGAACTGGTCGGCTGGCTCGCCGGAGCGGCGCGGCGCTCGCGTCGGGTCGCCTCGGTGTGCACCGGCGCACTGCTGCTCGCCCACGTCGGTCTGCTGGACGGCAGGCGCGCCACCACCCACTGGGTGGCCGCCCGGGCGCTGGCGCGGCGCTACCCGGACGTGCTGGTCGAGGAGGACCGGCTGTACGTGCGGGACGGCGACGTGTGGACCTCCGGCGGGGTGACCAGCGGGATGGACCTGGCGTTGGCGCTGGTCGAGGACGACCTCGGGCGGGAGGTGTCGCTCGAGCTGGCGCGGTGGCTGGTCTGGTACGTGCGGCGGCCGGGGGGTCAGTCGCAGTTCCGCGGTCCGCTGGTGCCGCCGCCCGGCGGCGGGCGGGGGGTGCTGGGCGACGTGCGGGAGTGGGTGCTGGCGAACCTCGCGGCGGACCTGCGGGTCGAGGTGCTCGCCGAGCGTGCGTGCATGAGCCCGCGCAACTTCGCCCGGGTGTTCCAGCGCGAGTTCGGGATGACGCCCGGCGCGTTCGTGGAGCGGGCGCGGGTGGAGGCTGCCCGCCGGGAGCTGACCGGCGGTGCGGACGGGGTGGAGGTGGTCGCGGCGCGGTGTGGGTTCGGGACCGCCGAGACCATGCGCCGGGCGTTCCACCGGCAGTTGGGCGTCGGGCCGACCGAGTACCGACGACGTTTTCGGCCATCGCTGGCCGCACACTGAGAGGACCCGTGGTGGACACCGCCTTCGTGCTGTACGACGAGTTGACCGCGCTCGACCTGGTCGGCCCCTACGAGACGCTCGCCGCCCACGCGTCGGTGCGCGCGCACTTCGTGGCCGACCGCGTCGGACCGGTCCGGGCCGACAACGGCCTGACCCTGCACGCCGACACGGCGTTCGACGAGCTGCCCCGGCCGGACCTGATCGTCGTGCCCGGGAGCTCCCGGTGGCGCGACGCGCTGGCCAACACGGCACTGGTGAGCTGGCTGCGCTCGGCGTCTCCGACGGCGACGTGGACTACCTCGGTGTGCACGGGCTCGCTGCTCCTGGCCGAGGCCGGTCTGCTGACCGGCCGCCCGGCGACGACCCACTGGGGCGTACATGACGTGCTCGCCGCGTACGGGGTGGAGGTGCGCGACGAGCGCGTGGTCCGCGACGGGCGGCTGATCACCGCCGCCGGGGTGTCGGCGGGCATCGACATGGGGTTGACGCTGGCCGCGTCGCTGTGGGGGGAGGAGGTGGCGCGAGTGGTGCAGCTGATGCTCGAGTACGACCCGCAGCCACCGTTCGACAGCGGCTCGCCGGCCCGGGCCACGCCGGAGACCCTCGCCGCCGCCGTGGCCCTGATGGGGTGATCAGGCCGAGCCGCGTTCCACCAGTTCCGTGGGCAGGACGACCGGGTCGCCTACCGGGTCGCCGCCGATCTGGGTGAGGAGGAGCTCCGTCATCGTCCTGGCCTGGTCGATGATCGGCTGGTGGATGGTGGTGAGCGGGGGCTCGGTGTGGCGGGCCATCTCGATGTCGTCGTAGCCGACCACGGCCACGTCGTCGGGGACGGTGCGGCCGGCGGCGCGGAGGGCGCGCAGGGCGCCGACGGCCATCAGGTCGTTGGCGGCGAACACCCCGTCGAGGTCGGGGTGGCGGGACAGCAGCGCCGCCATCGCCTGCTCGCCCGACTCGCGGGTGAAGTCGCCGTAGGCCACCCGGTCGGCCTTGCGGCCGGCGTCGGCCAGGGCGCGGCGGTAGCCGCCGAGGCGGTCCGCGCCGGCCGTCATGTCCTGCGGTCCCGCGATCGTCGCGATGCGGCGCCGGCCGGAGGCGAGCAGGTGCTCGGTCGCCATCTGGGCGCCGCCCACGTTGTCCACGTCGACGTAGGACAGGCCGGGCAGGTGCCGCTGTGGACGGCCGCCGACGACCGTCGGGATGCCGGCCTCCAGCAGCAGCCGGGGGAGGGGGTCGTCGTCGTGCATCGAGGCCAGCAGCACCCCGTCGACATGGCCGCTGCGGACGTAGTCGGCCAGCCGCGAGTGTTCCGCGTCGTTCTGGGCGTTCACCAACACCAGCTGCACGCCGGTCCCGACCAGGGCCTGGCTGGTGGCGATGATGATGTTGCCGAGGTAGGGGTCGGCGAGCACCGTGGCGTCTGGCTCGCGCATGACCAGGGCTATCGAGTCGGTGCGGCGCATGGCGAGGCTCCGGGCCGCCCGGTTGGGCACGTAGCCCAGGCGCGTTATGGCGGTCTCCACGGCGGTCTTCACCTCGGGGGACACCCGCGGTGAGCCGTTGATCACCCTGGACACGGTCGCACGGGACACCCCTGCCTCCGCCGCGACCGTGTCCAGGGTCGGCTTCTGCCGCCCGACCGAGAGCCCACTCATGCCGTGTCGATGCCGTTCGTCGTGATCACCTGGCGGTACCAGTACGCGCTGTCCTTCCAGACCCGGCGCTGTGTCGGATAGTCGACGTGGACGATGCCGAACCGCTTCGAGTAACCGTAGGCCCACTCGAAGTTGTCCAGCAGCGACCACACGAAGTATCCACGAAGGTCCACCCCTGACTCGATCGCCTGGTGCACGACGGTCAGGTGATCGCGCAGGTAGGAGATGCGCTCGTGGTCCCGGACGCCGTCGGGCGCCAGCTGGTCGTCGAACGCCGCGCCGTTCTCGGTGATCATCAGGGGGATCGGGGCGTACTCCTCGTGCAGCCGGTGCACCACCGCGCGCAGCCCCTGCGCGTCGATCGCCCAGCCCATCGCCGTCGTCGGCCCCGGTTGGTCGACGAACCGGACGTGCTCGCACGCCGGCCACGGCGACGGCCCCTCCTTCGGCTCGCCGGCGTCGACCAGGGTCGGCGCGTAGTAGTTGATCCCCAACACGTCCAGCGGCTGGGAGATCACCGCGAGGTCGCGGTCCTCGACGAAGGACCAGTCGCTCAGCGCCGAGGTGTCGCGCTGCACGTCGGCCGGGTAGTGGCCACGGAACAGCGGGTCGAGGAACAGCCGGTTGGCCAGCCCGTCGATGCGGCGCACCGCGTCGGTCGCCTCGGGCGAGGTCGCACCCGGCATGACCGCGGAGAGGTTGAGCGTGACCGACACCTGGGCGCCGGCCGGCAGCTCGGCACGCAGTGCCTCGACGCCGAGGCCGTGGGCCAGCAGCAGGTGGTGGGCAGCGCGCAGGGCCAGCGCCGGGTCGGTGTGGCCGGGTGCGTGCTCACCCGAGGCGTAGCCGAGGAAGGCCGCGCACCACGGCTCGTTCAGCGTGGTCCACATGGGAACCCGGTCGCCGAGGCGCTCGGCGACCAGCCGGCTGTACTCGGCGAAGCGCGACGCGGTGTCGCGGGCGCCCCAGCCGCCGAGGTCCTCCAGCTCCTGTGGCAGGTCCCAGTGGTAGAGCGTCAGCACCGGGGTGATGCCGTGCCCGAGCAGCTCGTCCACCAGCCGCTCGTAGTGGTCCAGCCCGGCCTGGTTGGCCGGTCCCCGGCCGCCCGGCTGCACCCGCGGCCAGGACACCGAGAACCGGTACGCCGGCAGGCCGAGCTCGGCCATCAGGGCGACGTCGGAGCGGAACTGGCGGTAGTGCTCGGCGGCGACGTCACCGGTGTCGCCGCCCAGAACCCGACCCGGCGTGTGCGCGAACGTGTCCCAGATCGACGGACCACGACCGTCTACAGTGGTCGACCCTTCGATCTGGTACGCGGCCGTAGCAGCGCCCCACACGAAATCCGGTGGGAACGTGAGCCTGCCTGTCATCCCTTCACCGCCCCTTGCATGATGCCTCCAATGATCTGACGACCGAGCAGCAGGAACACGAGCAACATCGGGAAGGTGGCGATCACCGTGCCCGCGAGCACCAGCGAGTAGTCCACCTCGATACCGCTCGCCGTGTTGGCGATCGCCACCTGAACCGTGGGGTTCTGCGTGTTGAGCAGGATGAGCGGCCAGAACAGGTCGTTCCAGTAGGTGATGAACGTGAGCAGGCCCAGTACCGCGGCGCCGGGCCGGGCCACCGGCAGGACCACGCTCCAGTAGATGCGTGCCGTGCTCGCCCCGTCGACCCGGCCGGCCTCGAGCAGCTCGGTCGGCATCGCAGAGGACAGGTACTGGCGCATGAAGAACACGCCGAACGCGCTCATCAGGGCCGGCAGGATCACCCCGCGCAGGTCGTTGGCCCACCCGAACCACTGCGTCACCATGATGTACAGCGGGATGATCGAGAGCTGGGTCGGCACCAGCATCGTCGCGACGACGCTGGTGAACAGGGCGTTGCGGCCGCGGAAGGCCAGCTTGGCGAAGGCGAACCCGGCGAGCGTCGAGGTGAACACCACCGCCACGGTGATCGTCCCGGCGACGATCACCGAGTTCGTCAGCGCCAGCCCGAACTTGCCCTGCTCGAACGCGGTGGACAGGTTGTCCCAGAGGTTGCCCCCCGGCACCAGCGGCGGCGGGTAGTTGCTGACCGCCGACTGGTCCCGCGAGGAGACCACGAGCGACCAGTAGAGCGGGAAGATCGAGAACAGGATGATCACGAACAGGATCACGTACACGCCACGGCCGGCCGCGGCGGGATCCTTGACGGGGCGTCGGGGTCGGGTGGCGACCGTTGTGGTCATGTCAGTCCTCCGCCGAGCGGATCCGGCGCACCAGCAGGAAGTTGGCCAGCGCGACGACCACCGTGACGAGGAACAGCGTCCAGGCGATCGCGGCCCCGTAGCCGTACCGGCCGTTGGTCCAGAACTGCTGGTACAGGTAGAGCACGACGGTCTGGAACTGCCGCTCCGAGCCGCCGTTGTTGTTGCGCGTGGTGTCGAACAGGAACGGTTCGGCGAACAGCTGCAACGCGCCGATCGTGGAGACGACGACGGTGAAGATGATCGTCGGGCGCAGGCTGGGGATCGTCACGTGCCAGAACTGCTGCCACTTGCTCGCGCCGTCGATCGAGGCCGACTCGTAGAGCTCGTAGGGGACCGTCTGCATCGCGGCCAGGTAGATCAGCGCGTTGTAGCCGGTCCAGTGCCAGGTCACCATGGCCGAGACGGCGAGCCAGGAGCTCCACTTCTCCGCCCGCCAGTCGATCGGGTTCTCGATGAAGGGCTGGAGGAACCAGTTCAGCAGCCCGAAGTCCCGGGCGAACATCTGGTTGAAGATCAGCGCGACCGCCGCGACCGAGGTGATGTAGGGGACGAGCACGCCCATTCGCAGGAACAGCCGGCCGCGCAGCTTGTAGTTCAGCAGGTGCGCGATCCCCAGCGCCAGCAACAGCTGCGGCACCGTCGAGACCAGGCCGATGCCGAACGTGTTGAGCAGGGCGTTGTGGAAGTTCTCGTCGCCGAGCAGGTTCTGGTAGTTCTCCAACCCGACCGAGGTGTCCTCGCTGCCGGGCCGGCGCGGGCTCCACGACGTCGTCGAGATGACCGCCGTGTAGATCAGGGGGAACAGGCCGAACACCGCGAACAGCCCGAAGAACGGGAAGATGTAGAGGTACGGCGAGCCCTTGACGTCCAGGCGGTAGAGACGGGAGCGCCAGGCCTGCCGGTGCGGCGACGCCTGTCCCGGAGGACGCCGCCGGGTCTGTCCCGGCGGCGCCCCCCGGTGGTCCAGGTCGGCTGTCATCCTTCGCCCGCGGCGGCCTTGATGTCGTTCATCGCCGACTCCCAGGCCTCGTCGGGATCCGTGCCCTGTTCGACGCTGTTCAGCGCGCCGGCGAAGGTGTTGCCGATGACCCCGCTCTCCGGGCCGTAGATCTGCACCGGCGCGTTCTCCAGCGACTCGGGGAAGATCTTGCCCGCCGGTGCGTTGGAGAAGAACTCCGAGGTGTAGTCCGCGACCTCGGGCTCGGTCCAGGTGCTGGTCTGGCTCGGGAAGTTGCCGATCATCTTGAACAGCTTGATGTTCTGCTCGGGAGCGGTCAGCCACTTGGCGAGCTCGACGGCGGCCTCGGTGTTGGCGCCCTGGCTGGGCACCGTCAGATAGGAGCCGCCCCAGTTGCCCGAGCCGCCGGGGATCTTCGCGATGTCCCACTTGCCCTTGGTGTCGGCGGCGTTGGCCTGGATGTAGCCCATCATCCACGCCGGGCAGGTGACCGTGGCGAACTGACCCTTCTGGAAACCGGTGTTCCACTCGGGCGAGAACTCCGCCAACGCGGCGGACTGGCCCTTCTCGATGGCCTGCACCGACAGGTCCCAGGCGTCGCGGACGGCCTGGTTCTCCTCGACGACGAGGTCACCCTCGGCGTTGTAGTAGGTCTCCTCCTCGTTGCCGATGATGCCGGTGAACACGTGACCGCCCGCGTCGAACCACTTGACCTTCGGCGACTTGCTCAGGAACCGGTCGCCGACGGCGACGTAGTCCTCCCACGTGCTCCACAGCGCGGACACCTCGTCCCGCTCGGTGGGCAGGCCGGCGGCGGCGAACAGGTCCTTGCGGTAGCAGATCGCGAGGCCGCCGATGTCGGTCGGCAGGCCGATCAGCGTGTTCCCGTCCACGGTGGACGCCCGCTGGACCGTCGACTCCGTCCACTGCCCGGTGTCCACGTTCTGGTCGCGGAAGTTGACGAACTTGTCCGGCTGGCCGATGTAGCCCGAGATCTGCCCGACCTCGATCACTTCGAGGTCGGCCGCGCCGGAGCCGGCGGTCAGCCTGGCCTGGAGGTTCTGGTGGTGGGTACCGAAGTCGCTCCGGTTCTCCACGATCTTGATGTTGTCGTGCTGGCGCTCGTACTCGTCGTAGAGCGACCGGTTGTCCGGTAACGAGAAGCTGTCGCCGAAGACGTTGACCGTCAACGTGATCTCACCGTTGGGGTCCGCGCCCTCCTCGCCGCTCCCGCACGCGGCGAGCACGAGGGCGCTGGCCGCGGTGAGCGCCGCCATAGCGCGCGCGGGTCGTCGTGACGTTCGCATGTGGGGCCTCCTGCGGCCGGCCGACCGGCCACGTCGCTGTGGTGTGTCGCGGTTCGAACGTGAGAGCGCTCTCATGAACGCCCGAAGAATGTCGTCCCCACATGCGCATGTCAAGAGTTCGTAACCGGGCTGTTGCCGAGCCGGGGAACCGGTTCTCCCGCACCAAGGGACGGGGTGCGGGAGAACCGGCGGGCGATCCGTTTCCAGGTGGCCATCTGGTCAGGCGGACCGCTGTCGGTGCCGCGCCGGGATCAGCGGGCGAAGTTGAACCAGTTGACGTTCACGAAGTCGGCCGGCTGGCCGCTGCTGAACGTCAGGTAGACGTCGTGCACGCCGGTCGTCGGGCTGATGTTGGCCGGCACCGTGCGCCAGCTCTCCCAGCCGCCGGTGTTGCCGACCGAGAAGCTGCCGATCGGCGTCGCCGTCGGCGAGCCCAGCCGCACCTCGACCAACCCGCTGACCCCGCCGGCCGCCCCGGAGGCGACCCTGGCCACGAACTGCCTGGCCGGCGTCGAGCCGAAGTCGATGCGGTTGTACCGGGCCCAGTCGCCGTTCGCGGCCCAGCCGACGTAGCCGCCACCGTCGACGTCGGTCGTGGTGCCGGTGGACAGCCCACTCTGCTGCTGGAAGCCCTCGGCCTGGATGCGCTCGTAGGCGTTGCCGCCGGGCGGCGGCGGCTCCTGGCCGCCTCCGCCGCGGGTCCACACCGCCACGTAGTCGACCAGCATCGAGCGGCCGGGCACGGTCTCGGGCACCGGCGTCGCCCGGCCGGCGACACCGTCGGGGAAGCCGCCGCCCATGGCGACGTTGAGGATGATGAAGTAGCCGGCGTGGCTGGTCATCTGGTTCCACGTGTCGGCCGGCAGCTGGTTCTGGCTGATGCTGTGGAACTGTTGGCCGTCGACGTACCAGCGGAGCTGGTTGGGCGAGACGCTCTGGTCCCATTCGAAGCGGTAGGTGTGGAAGGCCGACTGGCAGCTCGCGCCGGGACAGGCGCGGCTCGCGCCGATGCCGTTGGTCTCGTTGCACGGCCCGCCGGGCGAGACGCCACAGTGGAGCACGCCCCAGACGGAGTTGATCCCGTTGACGTTCTCCATGATGTCGTACTCGCCGATACCCGGCCAGTTCCAGTAGTTGCCGCGGTAGGGCGAGCCGAGCGCCCAGAACGCCGGCCAGTAGCCGAGGGCGGCGTTGCCGGTCACGTTCGGCATCTGGATCCGGCCCTCGATGCGCAGCACGCCGCCGGCCGGCGGCCGGAAGTTCGACCGCTGGGTCTCGATGCGCCCGGAGGTCCAGTTCCCGGCGGCGTCGCGCAGCGGGGTGATGCGCAGGTTTCCGGCGCCGTCGTGGCTGAGGTTCGCGGGGTTGTTGGTGTGCGCGGCGATCTCGCCGGTGCCCCAGTTGGCCGGACCGCCGGGATAGCCGTGACCCAGGTCGATGATCCAGTTGGCGCTGGAGGGGAGCGTGTTCGCCGCGCCGGTGAAGTCGTCACCCCAGACCTGGGTCCAGCCGGGGTCCGGTGGCGGGATGGCGGCCTGCGCGGGGGCGGCCAGGGGGAGCACGGCCACCGCGACGGCGGCGCCGATGGCGGATAGTCGGGACAGCCGGCGGTGGGCAGGGGGAGATTGGGGCATGGCGGTGACCTCCTCGTCACGCTCGGGCAGGGTTCCGAGTGCCTATGCAGGCCGCAGATATTGCCGGTGCCAATGGAAGCGCTCTCACGTCCGGATGTCAACCGGTGCTCACTCAGCGTCACGCTTCCCTTTCCCCCATGCTCGGTTACCCTGGAGTAGCTCGGAGCCGACCGGCCGGACGTCCCTCACCCGGGGCGGGGGCCCGCATATCGCGTGGATCAGGCAAATCGTTACACCCGATGCCCTCGATTCCACGCTCGACGCGTAGCTCACTGGGTTTCGGGACTGTTAAGCTCGCGTCAACACGCGGGCCACTGGCGTCCCGCGCCCAGGTACCACCACTGAGCGCGAGGACGACGAGGGAGGTCGACGCGTGATTTTTTCTGCCATTCCCACTGCGCAGGGTCTCTACGACCCCGATGCTGAGCGTGACGCGTGTGGCGTGGCGATGGTCGCCGACATCCAGGGTCGCCGGTCCCACGGGATCGTCACCGACGCCCTGGTCGCCTTGGCCAACCTCGAGCACCGAGGGGCCGCGGGCGCCGAGCCGACCAGCGGCGACGGGGCGGGCATCCTGCTCCAGCTGCCCGACGAGCTGCTCCGCGCCGTAGTCGACTTCGACCTGCCCGAGCCCGACGAGCAGGGCGCGCACACCTACGCGACGGGGCTCGCGTTCCTGCCCCAGGACCCCGACCAGCGGGCCAACGCCGTCTCGCTGATCGAGCGCGTCGCCGGCGAGGAGGGGCTGGAGGTGCTCGGCTGGCGCGAGGTGCCGGTCGCCCCCACCGCCGCCGACGTCGGACCGACGGCGCTGTCGGTCATGCCGTACTTCGCCATGCCGTTCGTGACCGCCCGGGCGGGTGCCTCGAGCAACCGGCCGGCCGGCATCGAGCTGGACCGGCTGACCCTCTGCCTGCGCAAGCGTGCCGAGCACGAGAGCGTCGCGGCCGGCTGCGGGGTGTACTTCCCCTCGCTGTCCGCGCGCACGCTCGTCTACAAGGGAATGCTGACCACCGCGCAGCTGCCGGTGTTCTTCGCCGACCTCACCGACGAGCGGCTGACCAGCGCGATCGCCCTGGTGCACAGCCGGTTCTCGACCAACACGTTCCCCTCCTGGCCGCTGGCCCACCCCTTTCGGTTCGTCGCGCACAACGGTGAGATCAACACGATCCGCGGCAACCGCAACCGGATGCGGGCCCGCGAAGCGTTGTTGGCCAGCGACCGGATCCCCGGCGACCTGAGCCGTCTCTACCCGATCTGCGACCCCGACGGTTCCGACTCCGCCTCCTTCGACGAGGTCCTGGAGCTGCTGCACCTCGGCGGGCGGTCGCTGCCGCACTCGGTGTTGATGATGATCCCGGAGGCCTGGGAGAACAACACCGCGATGGACCCGAAGCGGAAGGCGTTCTACAGGTTTCACGCGAGCCTGATGGAGCCGTGGGACGGGCCCGCCAGCGTCACCTTCTCCGATGGAACGCTGGTCGGAGCGGTGCTCGACCGCAACGGCCTGCGCCCGGCCAGGTGGTGGCGGACCCGCGACGACCGCGTCGTGCTGGCCAGCGAGACCGGCGTGCTCGACGTGCCGCCGGACCAGGTCGTGGCCAAGGGGCGCCTCCAGCCGGGCCGGATGTTCCTGGTGGACACCGCGGCCGGCAAGATCGTCGACGACGACGAGATCAAGACCGCGCTCGCCGCGGAGCTGCCCTACGAGGAGTGGCTGCACGCCGGGCTGCTCAAGATCGCGCACCTGCCCGACCGCGAGCACGTCGTGCAGACCAACGAGTCCGTCCTGCGCCGCCAGCTCTCCTTCGGCTACACCGAGGAGGAGCTCAAGATCCTGCTCGCGCCGATGGCACTGACCGGTGCCGAGCCGATCGGCTCGATGGGCTCGGACACCCCGCCGGCCGCGCTGTCGCAGCGGTCACGGCTGCTCTACGACTACTTCAAGCAGAACTTCGCCCAGGTGACCAACCCCCCGCTGGACGCGATCCGCGAGGAGATCGTCACCTCGGTGGAGCGGATCATGGGCCCCGAGCAGAACCTGCTGCAGCCGAACCCGGCCTCCTGCCGGCACATCCAGCTGCCGTACCCGGTCATCGACAACGACGAGCTCGCCAAGCTCATCCACGTCAACGACGACGGCGACATGCCCGGCTTCGCCTCGACGGTCGTCAACGGACTGTACGAAGTGGACGGCGGAGGCGAGGCGCTGGTGGAGGCCGTCGCCCGGGTGCGCCGGGAGGCCTCCGAGGCGATCACGGCCGGCGCGCGGATCCTCGTGCTCTCCGACCGGGACTCCGACCACCGGATGGCCCCGATCCCGTCGCTGCTGCTGGTGTCCGCCGTGCACCACCACCTGGTGCGCACCAAGGAGCGCCTGCGGGTCGCGCTGGTGGTGGAGACCGGTGACGCACGCGAGGTGCACCACGTCGCGCTGCTGCTCGGCTACGGCGCCGCGGCGGTCAACCCGTACCTGGCGTTCGAGACGATCGAGAACCAGATCCGCCGCGGCGTGGTCAGCGGTGTCGAGCCCGCCCAGGCGATCCGCAACTACGTCACGGCGTTGGTCAAGGGCGTCCTGAAGATCATGTCCAAGATGGGCATCTCGACGGTGGGTGCCTACACCGCGGCCCAGGTCTTCGAGGCCTTCGGGCTCGCGCAGGACGTCCTCGACGAGTACTTCACCGGAACCAGCTCCAAGCTCGGCGGCGTCGGCCTCGACGTGATCGCCGAGGAGGTGGCCCTGCGGCACCGCCGGGCCTACCCGGAGAACCCGACCGACCGGGCACACCGGCGGCTCGAGGCCGGCGGCGAGTACGCCTACCGGCGCGAGGGCGAGCTGCACCTGTTCACTCCGGAGACCGTCTTCCTGTTGCAGCACGCGACAAAGACCCGCAAGGAGGAGGTCTACCGCCGCTACGTCGACGAGGTCGAGCGCCTCAACCGCGAGGGTGGCGCCCTGCGGGGGCTGTTCCGGATGCGCACCGAGGAGCGCACGCCGGTGCCGCTGGAGGAGGTGGAGCCGGTGGAGAACATCCTCCGCCGGTTCAACACCGGCGCGATGTCCTACGGCTCGATCAGCGCGGAGGCGCACGAGACGCTGGCGATCGCGATGAACCGCATCGGCGGGCGCTCCAACACCGGCGAGGGCGGCGAGGACACCGACCGCCTCTACGACCCGGAGCGGCGGTCGGCGATCAAGCAGATCGCCAGCGGGCGGTTCGGCGTCACCAGCGAGTACCTGGTCAACGCGACCGACCTGCAGATCAAGATGGCACAGGGCGCGAAGCCGGGCGAGGGTGGGCAGCTGCCGCCGAACAAGGTGTGGCCGTGGATCGCCCGCACCCGGCACTCCACCGCCGGCGTCGGTCTGATCTCCCCGCCGCCGCACCACGACATCTACTCCATCGAGGACCTCGCCCAGCTCATCCACGACCTCAAGAACGCCAACGAGCAGGCTCGCGTCCACGTGAAGCTGGTCAGCGAGCTGGGTGTCGGCACGGTCGCCGCGGGCGTGTCCAAGGCGCACGCGGACGTCGTGCTGATCTCCGGGCACGACGGCGGCACCGGTGCCTCCCCGCTGAACTCGCTCAAGCACGCGGGCACGCCGTGGGAGGTCGGCCTCGCCGAGACCCAGCAGACGTTGATGCTCAACGGCCTGCGCGACCGGATCACCGTCCAGGTGGACGGGGCGATGAAGACCGGCCGGGACGTGGTGATCGCCGCGTTGCTCGGCGCCGAGGAGTACGGCTTCGCCACCGCACCGCTGATCGTGGCCGGCTGCGTGATGATGCGGGTGTGCCACCTGGACACCTGTCCGGTCGGCGTGGCGACGCAGGACCCGGCGCTGCGCGAGCGGTACACCGGCCAGGCCGAGCACGTGGTGAACTTCTTCCACTTCGTCGCGAACGAGGTACGGGAGCTGCTGGCCGAGCTCGGGTTCCGCACGCTCGACGAGGCGATCGGGCACGCCGAGCTGCTCGACGTCGACGACGCCGTCGAGCACTGGAAGGCGCGCGGGCTCGACCTCACGCCGATCTTCGCGGTGCCCGACACCGGCTACAGCAGCGCGCGGCGCCGGGTGCGTCCGCAGGACCACGGGCTGGCCGAGGCGCTGGACCGCACGCTGATCCAGCTCGCCGAGGCCGCGCTCGAGGACGCGCACCCGCTTCGGCTGGAACTGCCGGTGCGCAACGTGAACCGGACCGTGGGCACGCTGCTCGGCTCCGAGGTCACCCGCCGCTACGGCGGGGAGGGCCTGCCGGACGACACGATCCACATCGGACTCGAGGGCTCGGCCGGGCAGTCGCTCGGCGCGTTCCTGCCGGCCGGCATCACCCTGGACCTCGTCGGCGACGCGAACGACTACGTCGGCAAGGGCCTGTCCGGCGGACGGATCATCGTGCGGCCCCACCCCGACTCCCCGTTCGCCGCCGAGCAGCAGGTGATCGGCGGCAACGTGATCGGCTACGGCGCCACCGGCGGCGAGCTCTTCCTCCGCGGCCGCGTCGGGGAACGGTTCTGCGTCAGGAACTCCGGCGCGGTCGCGGTCGCCGAGGGCGTCGGCGACCACGCGTTCGAGTACATGACCGGCGGTCGGGCGGTGGTGCTCGGTCCGACCGGTCGCAACCTCGCCGCGGGCATGTCCGGCGGTATCGCCTACGTGCTCGACCTGAACAAGAAGATGGTCAACACCGCCATGGTGGAGCTCCAGCGGCCGACCGGGGAGGACCTCCGGTGGCTGCGCGAGGTGGTCACCGCACACCACAGGTACACCGGCTCGGCGGTGGCGGCGTCGCTGCTGGGTGACTGGACCCGACGTGCGGCGTCGTTCACCAAGGTGATGCCGCGCGACTACCAACGCGTGCTCGAGGCGATGCGGCTGGCGGCCGCCGAGGGACGCGACGTCGACAAGGCGGTCATGGAGGCTTCGCGTGGCTGACCCATCAGGCTTTCTCAAGCACGGCAGGGCCGAGGCGCCCAAGCGGCCGGTGCCCGAGCGGCTGTCCGACTGGCGCGAGGTCTACCAGGACCTGCCGGCCGAGGAGCGCGACAGGCAGGTACGCGCCCAGGCGACGCGGTGCATGGACTGCGGGATCCCGTTCTGCCACTCGGGATCCGCGGGGTGTCCGCTCGGGAACCTGATTCCGGAGTGGAACGACCTGGTCCGCGTCGGCGACTGGGCGTCGGCCAGCGAACGTCTGCACGCCACCAACAACTTCCCCGAGTTCACCGGCCGCCTGTGCCCGGCGCCCTGCGAGGCGGCGTGCGTGCTGTCGATCTCGCCGGAGTCCGGCGGCCCGGTGGCGATCAAGCGGGTGGAGGAGGCGATCGCGGACGTCTCCTGGGAGCGGGACCTGGTGCGGGCGCGGCAGGCGGCGGTGTCCTCCGGCAAGCGGGTCGCGGTCGTCGGCTCCGGGCCGGCGGGTCTCGCCGCCGCGCAGCAGCTGACCCGCGCCGGCCACGAGGTGACCGTCTACGAGCGCGACGACCGGCTCGGTGGCCTGCTGCGCTACGGGATCCCCGAGTTCAAGATGGAGAAGAAGGTCCTCGACCGGCGCCTGGCGCAGCTGCGCGAGGAGGGCACCCGGTTCGTGACCGGCTGCGAGGTCGGCGGCGACAAGCCGGGCGACCTGTCGGTGGCCACGTTGCGCAAGTCCTACGACGCGGTGGTCCTCGCTGTCGGCGCGCTCCAGGGGCGGGACGCGCCCGAGGTCCCCGGCCGTTCGCTGGCCGGCATCCACCTCGCGATGGAGCACCTCGTCGCGGCGAACAAGGAGTGCGAGGGCGACGGCCCCACGCCGATCTCCGCCGAGGGCAAGCACGTGCTGATCATCGGTGGCGGCGACACGGGCGCCGACTGCTACGGCACGGCGACCCGGCAGGGCGCGCTGTCGGTCACCCAGCTCGACCAGTACCCGCGCCCGCCGGAGGTGCGCGACGCGGACCTCACGCCGTGGCCGGTGTGGCCGGTGATCCTGCGCAACTACCCCGTGCACGAGGAGACGGGGGAGCGCCGGTTCGCCGTGGCCGTCGAGGAGTTCGTCGGCGCCGAGCGGGTGGAGTCGGTACGCCTGCGCGAGGTGGTCGTCCGCAAGGACCCGGAGACGGGCCGCCGCGAGGTCATCCCGGTCGGCGACCACGTCGAGGAGGTGCCGGTCGACCTGGTGCTGCTGGCGATCGGCTTCGAGGGCGTGGAGCGGATGCCGCTGCTGGAGGGCCTGGGCCTGTCCCTGACCAAACGCGGCACCCTCTCCTGCGGCTCCGACTGGCAGACCTCCACCGAAGGCGTCTTCGTCTGCGGCGACGCGCACCGCGGCGCGTCCCTGGTCGTCTGGGCCATCGCCGAGGGCCGCTCGGTCGCCCAGGCGGTGGACGCGTACCTGACCGGCGCGTCGGACCTGCCCGCACCGGTACACCCGACGGCGCTGCCGCTCGCGGTGGTGTGAGCCGGGAGACCCGGCAGCGTCGCCGGGCTCCGCGCTCACACCAGGTTCAGCTGCCAGGAGACGCCGAACCGGTCCACGACCCAACCGAACTTCGCGCTGAAGCCGTAGTCGCCGAGCGGCATGAGCTCCTTGTCCGCGAGCGCCTGGTACAGCCGGTCGATCTCGGCCTCGTCCGCGCAGCTCACGTAGAGCGAGACCGCTGGCGTGAAACCGAAGTCGTGCTCCTGCGAGGAGTCGACGCACATGTACTCCTGCCCGGCCAGGCGGAACAGCGCGTGCACGACCGAGCCCTCCCTGCCGGGCCCGTCCGGTCCGTAGTGGACGACGGAGAGAACCTCGCCGTCGTCGAAGAGGGAGACGTAGTAGTTCATCGCCTCCTCGGCCTGCCCCTGGAACATCAGGAAGGTGTGGATTTTCTGCGGCATCGACGAACTCCTGTAGGTCTCTCTTATATAAGCACAGACTGTATCAGGTGGCTGTCTGAGGTATCGCTAGAACTCGGCCAATCGGTCCAGTAGCGCGCCGGCCGCGGACAGGTCGGCGGACAGCGGGCGGTCGCTCAGGTCCGGGTCCAGGACGGCGTCGGCCAGGGCGAAGGCGTCGCGGACGGGGAGGTCCATCAGGTCCGCGGGCCGCATGCGCAGGGCCCGTACCGCGGCGACCAGCTCGCACGCCAGCACCTGCCGGTAGGCCCGCGCGACCTGCGCCGCCTGGCGTGCTGCCTGGGTGGAGAAGCTCGCGTGGTCCTCCACGCCCCGCGACACCACCGCCGTTCCGAGCGTCACCGGCAGCGCGGCCTGGCGCAGTGCGGCCAGCGCGTCGTGGCTGACGTACTCCAGGATCATCACCCCCGAGCTTCCCGGCGGCCCGGACGCCAGGAACGCCGGCAGGCCGGTGAACGACGGCTCGACCAGGTCGCCCAGGCGCGCGGCGGACAGCTCGGCCACGTGGTGGATCGTCGCCCGGGCCTGGTCCAGGGCCACCGCCACGTAGGCGGTGTGGAAGTGGGCGTGGTGGAACACGTCCCCGGCCGCCAGGCTCACCATCGGGTTCTCGGTCACCGCGTTGATCTCGATCGTCAGCACCCGGCGCAGGTACGCGACCGCGTCCAGGGCCGGCCCCTGCACCTGGGGGAACGCGCGCAGGCCGTACGGGTCCTGGATCCGGCGCCCCCGCTGCGGAATCCCCGACATCCCCAGCAGCCGGCGCAGCTCGGCAGCGCACCGCACCTGGCCGGGGTGCGGGCGCGCCTGGTGCACCGGCGACGCGTAGGCCTCGGGCGACCCGCCGAGCACCACGTAGGACAGCGCCGCCACCACGTGGCTCGCCCGCAGCAGCCGGTCCAGCTCGAGCGTGGCCAGGACCGCCTCGGCCAGCGTCGCGGCGTTGCTGCTCATGAACGCCAGCGCGTCGGAGGTGTCCAGCGGCACCGGGGGCAGGCCCCCCACCACCCACGGTCGCTCGCCGGACAGGGTCAGCGCGGTCTCGGCCAGCACGGTCAGGTCGCCGGTGCCGATCGACCCGGTGCGGTGCACCTGGGGAACGGCTCCCGCGGTCAGGGCTGCGGCCAGTGCCGCGAGCAGACGTGGGTGGGCGCCGGACCCGCCGGCCGCCAGCTGGTTCAGCCGGATCAGCAGCATCGCCCGCAGCGTCCTGGCCGGCAGGAGCTCCCCGGTGCCGCCGGCATGGCTGCGTAACAGGCGTCGGCCGTGCTCGGGGCCCTCGTGCGGGCCGATCGTGAGGTCGCGGTTCGCGCCGACACCGGTCGTCCGACCGTAGATCTCCCGGGTGGCGGACAGGTCGGCGACCAGGCGCCATGCGGCCCCCGCCCGCCGTTCCGCCTCCGGCGAGACCTCGACGACCACCTCCCGGTCGGCCACCAGGGCCACGTCCGTGCAGTCCAGGGTGGCGCCGTCCACCACCAGTACCTCGCGTTCACCCATGGCACCTCCCGGAACTCGTCGCTGTGCTCAAGTGTGGACATCACGTTCCGCGACCGGTGCGGTCCTTCGCGGTAACGCTGGCTCCTCCTGTTCCGGTTCTCCCTGTGACCGCCCGTCCCCTGCTGGATGACCCCCGTGCGGGTGGTCTACGAAAGGTAGGTTCGGATGAGAAAGCTCTACTGGCCCACCCTCCTCGCCGTCACCGGTCTGGCGGTCACCGCCCTCGCGGGACCCGCCACCGCGGCCCCCGCCTCCCCGGTGGGTGTGCACCGCGTCGCCGCCAGCCCCGAGTCGGTCGCGGCGCGGTGGACACCCGAGGCGATGCGCTCCGCGGTGCCGATCGAGCGGCTCCTCCCAGCGGCGGACGCGCGGGAGCTCACCCGCGACGTCCGGCGCGGCACCCCGCAGGTCGTCCCGCCGACCAGCCCGCCGGCCAGGGACGTGACACCGATGGCCTTCCCCGAGGGCGGCGCGCCCTGGCCCGGTGGCGGCGCGATCGAGTCCACCGCGGGGCGGGTCTTCTTCACCTACGCCGGCCGTCGGGCCTCCTGCAGTGGCAACGCCGTGACCAGCGCCAACAAGAGCGTGGTGATGACCGCCGGGCACTGCGTGAAGCTCGACGGCGCCTGGCACACCGACTGGGTGTTCGTGCCCGCCTACGACAACGGCGCCACCCCGTACGGCACCTGGAGCGCGCGGGCGACCTTCGCCACCCCGCAGTGGACCGCGACCGAGGACATCAACTACGACGTCGGCGCCGCGGTGGTCGCCCCGCTGTCCGGCCAGAGCCTGACCGACGTCGTCGGCGCCCAGGGCATCGCGTTCAACCAGGCGCGCGGCCAGAACATGTACGCGTTCGGCTGGCCGGCCGCCGCGCCCTACGACGGCAGCCAGATGGTCTACTGCAGCGGCCGCACGTTCAACGCGCTGATCAGCGACGGGATCGGCATGACCTGTGACATGACCGGGGGGTCCAGCGGCGGCCCCTGGCTGCTGAACTTCACCGAGTCGACCGGGACCGGGATCCAGAACTCGGTGAACAGTTACAAGATCAATTTCATTCCCACCTGGATGTTCGGGCCGTACTTCGGCACGGACGCGCAGGGCGTGTACACCACGGCGCAGGCCGCCTGAGAGACGCCGCCGCGGGTGGCGCCGGCCCGGCGCCACCCGCGGCCGGCATATCCTCGGCGGCGATGCGCACCCGATTCACCGGCTTCGGCGAGCACGCGATCGACTTCTACGACGGGCTGGTCGCCGACAACTCCAAGCCGTACTGGACCGACAACCGGCACGTCTACCAGTCCGACGTCCGCGAGCCGATGGAGGCGCTGCTCGCGGAGCTGTCCGCCGAGTTCGCGACCGAGCAGGCGCGGGTCTCGGTCTTCCGGCCCTACCGGGACGTGCGCTTCGCCAGGGACAAGCGGCCGTACAAGGACCACTGCGGCGGCGTGATCGAGCACGGCCGCGGTGCCGGCGCCTACTACGTCGAGGTGGGCCCGGCGGGGGTGCGGGCGGGCGGCGGCTGCTTCCACCTCGAGTCCGACCAGCTCGCGCGCTTCCGGACGGCCGTCGCCGAGGAGATCCACGGCGTCGCCCTGGACCGGATCCTCGGCACGCTGGAGAAGTCGGGCTGGGAGCTCAAGGGGGACCGGCTGCGCACCCGGCCGCGCGGCGTCGACCCGGAACACCCGCGGATCGACCTGCTGCGCTACCGCTCGGTCTACGCCATGCGCGGCTGGCCGCCGGACGACGTCCTGCACGAACGGGCGTTGCTCGATCGGGTGCGCACCGCGTTCCGCGCGCTGCGCCCCCTCAACGAGTGGGCCCGTGACCACGTTGGAGTCACCGAGAAGTCGACGCGGCGGTGACCAGCCGGTGACGTTCTGGATCGATGCGTGTATTACTGCTGAGTACTTCGGGATCGTTCCAGGATCGAGGGCTAGGCTGCATACCCGTGAGTCGACGAGCGAAGATTGTCTGCACTCTGGGACCGGCGACGGCGACCCCGGAGAAGGTACGCGACCTGGTCGCGGCCGGTATGGACGTCGCCAGGATGAACTTCAGCCACGGTAGTCAGAGCGACCACAAGCAGGTCTACGACCTGGTGCGGGCCGCCTCCGACGAGTCGGGCCGCGCCGTGGGCATCATGGGCGACCTGCAGGGTCCCAAGATCCGTCTCGGCACGTTCGCCGGCGGCAAGGCGGAGTGGCACGTCGGCGACGTCGTCCGGATCACCGTGGAGGACATCGAGGGCACCCACGGCCGCGTGTCCACCACCTACAAAGGTCTGGCCAAGGACGCGAAGGCGGGCGACCGGCTCCTGGTCGACGACGGCAACGTCGGTCTGACCGTGCTCAAGATCGAGGGCCCGGACGTCGTCTGCGAGGTCACCGAGGGCGGCAAGGTCAGCAACAACAAGGGAATCTCCCTGCCGGGCATGGACGTCTCGGTCCCCGCGATGTCGGAGAAGGACATCGAGGACCTGGAGTTCGCCCTCCAGCTCGGGGTGGACTTCGTCGCGTTGTCGTTCGTCCGGTCCCCGGCCGACATCGACCTCGTGCACCAGGTGATGGACCGCGTCGGGCGCGGGCGGCTGCCGGTGATCGCGAAGCTGGAGAAGCCGGAGGCGGTGTCGAACCTCGAGGCCATCGTGCTGGCCTTCGACGGCGTCATGGTCGCCCGCGGTGACCTGGGTGTCGAGCTGCCGCTCGAGCAGGTGCCGCTGGTGCAGAAGCGCACGATCCAGATCGCGCGGGAGAACGCCAAGCCGGTGATCGTGGCGACCCAGATGCTGGAGTCCATGATCAACAACTCTCGGCCGACCCGGGCCGAGGCCTCCGACGTCGCCAACGCCGTGCTCGACGGCGCGGACGCGGTCATGCTCTCCGGCGAGACCAGTGTTGGCCGGTACCCGATCGAGACCGTGCGCACGATGAGCCGGATCGTCGAGGCGGTGGAGAGCGAGTCGACGGTCGTTCCGCCGCTGACCCACGTGCCGCGGACCAAGCGGGGCGTGCTGTCCTACGCGGCCCGCGACATCGGCGAGCGGCTCAACGCCAAGGCTCTGGTCGCCTTCACCCAGTCCGGGGACACCGTTCGCCGGCTGGCCAGGTTGCACACCCACCTGCCGCTGCTGGCGTTCACCCCGGAGCCCTCGGTGCGCAGCCAGCTCTCGCTGACCTGGGGCGTGGAGACGTTCATGGTCCCCGAGGTCGACTCGACCGACCTCATGGTCCGCCAGGTCGACACCTCGATGCTGTCGATCGGGCGCTACCAACCGGGAGACCTCGTGGTGGTCGTCGCAGGATCCCCGCCGGGGACGGTGGGCTCGACTAACCTCATCCGGGTGCACCGGCTCGGCGAGGAGGACCACGCCTGAGCCAGCTCGTGGCTTGAGGAGTGGTTGATGACTGAAGCGGCGCGGCAGGCGGCCCTGGATCTGGCCGAGCTGCGCTCAGGGGAACGAGCGGCGCAGGGCCAGCCGGTACTTGACCGGCTGGTCGCGCTGCTCGACCTGGAGCGGATCGAGGAGAACATCTTCCGCGGGGTGAGCCCTGCCCAGTCGCCGGTGCGGGTGTTCGGCGGGCAGGTGGCCGGCCAGGCGCTGGTGGCGGCGGGGCGCACGGTGGCCCCGGAGCGCGGGGTGCACTCGCTGCACGCCTACTTCATCCGGCCGGGCGACCCGAGCGTTCCGATCGTCTACGAGGTCGACCGCATCCGGGACGGGCGTTCGTTCACCACCCGCCGGGTGGTCGCGGTCCAGCGCGGCAAGGCGATCTTCGCGTTGTCCGCCTCGTTCCACCAGCGGGAACCCGGGCTGGAGCACGCCGAGCCGATGCCCGAGGTGCCGGGCCCGGAGGAGCTGCCGCAGCGCTCCCAACTGATGGCCGAGCACGCCGACAAGCTCGGCGTTTACGCCACGGCACCCCGCCCGATCGACATCCGCTACGTCGGCGAGCCGCCGTGGGTGCGCCGGGAGCACGGCCCCAGCGCGGCCCGCAGCCAGGTGTGGATGCGGGCCGACGGCACGCTCTCGGACGACGAGCGGCTGCATGTCTGCGTGCTGACCTACGCCTCGGACATGACGCTGCTCGACTCGATCCTGGTCCGCCACGGCGCCTACTGGGGTTTCGACAAGGTCGTCGGGGCCAGCCTGGACCACGCGCTCTGGTTCCACCGGCCGTTCCGTGCCGACGAGTGGTTCCTCTACGACTGCGCCTCGCCCAGCGCCTCGGGTGCCCGAGGGCTCGCCACCGGCCGGTTCTTCGCCCGGGACGGCACGCTGATCGCCACCGTGGTGCAGGAGGGCCTGCTGCGCATCCTCGAGGACTGACGTTCCGAAGAGGACCCTTGTTGGTGATTGTCAGGGCGCTCGTCGAGTAGGAGGATTCCTCACTTGACGATGCCGTAGACACCCCGGGAGTCCTCGTGCGCAGACCCCACCGCCCGACCGCGATGTCGACCGCCCTGTTGGCTGGCCTGATCCTTCTCGGGGCCGCCGCCCCCGTGCAGGCGCAGGACCGCTCCGAGCTCGGTGCCGACCTGGACGCGATCCTCGCCGACCCCGGGCTCGCCGGCGCGGACGTCGGTCTGGTCGTCACCACCCTGGACGGGGAGCCTGTCTACCGGCGGGCGGGCGAGCGCCGCCAGCAGCCGGCGTCCAACGCCAAGCTCGCCACCTCGGCGGCAGCGCTCGAGGTGCTCGGGCCCGACCACACGTTCACCACGACGGTGGCGAGCACCGGCCGGCGGCACGGCCCCGTGCTCCACGGCGGGCTGTACCTGCGCGGGACCGGCGATCCGACGATGCTCGCCGCTGACTACGACGCCCTGGCGGCGCGGGTCGCGCGGAGCGGGATCCGGGTGGTCCGAGGCCCGCTGACCGCCGACGACACCTGGTTCGACGACGTCCGGCTCGGCCTGTCCTGGGCCTGGGACGACGAGCCGTACTACTACAACGCCCAGGTCTCAGCGCTCACCGCGTCTCCCGACACCGACTACGACGCGGGCTCGGTCATCGTCCGGGTGGCACCGGGTGCCGCCGGCGCCAAGGCGAAGGTGACCACCGAGCCGCCGACCGACTACGTGCGGGTCGTCAACACGGCGACCACCGGCGCGCCCGGGTCGGCGAACACGATCTCGGTCGACCGCGAGCACGGGTCCAACACGTTCACCGTCACCGGCTCGATCCCCGCCGGTGGCGCGGTGACCAGCGAGTGGATGGCGGTCTGGGAGCCGACCGGGTACGCCGCGGCCCTGTTCCGCTCGGCGCTGCGGCGCCACGGGGTCACCGTGCTGGGCCCGACCACCCGCGGTGCGACCCCGGCCGGCGCCACCGAGCTGGCCAGGCGCGAGTCGATGCCGCTGCGCGAGCTGCAGGTGCCGTTCCTCAAGCTGAGCAACAACCTGCATGCCGAGATCCTGGTCAAGTCGATGGGCCGGGCGAGCGCTGGGCAGGGCAGCTGGGATGCCGGACGGCCCGTCCTGGTCGACGCGCTGACCCGGCTCGGGGTCACCGGACGGCTGTCGATGGCCGACGGTTCCGGCCTGTCCCGCATGGACCAGATCTCGCCGGACCAGCTCGCCCAGCTGCTCGCCGGCGCGGCCGACCGCCCCTGGTTCGGCGAGTGGTACGAGGCCCTGCCGATTGCCGGCGAGCCCGACCGGCTGGTGGGCGGCACGCTGCGCAACCGGATGCGCGGCACCGCCGCGGCGGGTGTCGTGCACGCCAAGACCGGGACGCTGACCGGGGTGACCGGCCTGTCCGGCTACGTGGACACGGCGAGCGGGGAGCGGTGGATCTTCTCGATGGTCAGCAACAACACCATCGGGGTGAACGCGAAGGCCATCGAGGACAAGGTCGCGATCCGCCTGGCCGAGGAGGGCGGACCGGTCTCCCCGCGAGTCGCTCCACGCGGTGCCGACCAGCGGAGCGACCACGCGGTCGACCAGGAGACCGAACTGGAGTGCAGCTGGCGCAAGGCCTGCTGAGGAAAGGTTCACGAGGCGGGCCCGGGATCCGCGCTGTCGCGGGTCCCGGGCCTCGCCGTGCGGGCGACCCGGGGGAGAAGTGGGGGAGACGGGTCGCCCGCGCGAGCCGCGGGGTTCGGGCAAACCACGCGCTCGCGGTCCGGGGTGTCAGCTCGGGGTGCGCAGCACGGAACGTCTGGCGGGCTCGGCCACGACCACCGACCGCCGGGGCTGGGGGGCCACCGGCACCGGTTCGGGCTCGTCGGCCGCGGGCAGCAGGCACAGGTGCGCGCTGAGGTAGGCGCGGCAGGGCCGCGGCGTGCGCCCGAACCGGCGCGAGCGGCAGCTGGCGCACCGCCCGTCCGCGTCGGGAGAGTGCTCGTCGAGCACGGCGTTGAGCGCCTCGACGAGCCGGGGCAGCGCTTTCCTGGCCAGAACGGCGACAGCCCGGTCGTCGCCCTGCTTGGTCGACGACCAGATCTCGGCCAGGTACTCGGCCAGGGAGGTTCTGAGCTGGCCAAAGGCAGAACTACCCACTACGACTCCTGTTGACCGGTGATGACGAGCGGTTAACCTGACGTCCGGGAGTTGCGTACTCCCTGCAACCGGGGCACATTGCGGCGCGACGAGCGAATCGGCGCGTTCGCCTTCGACAGCAACGTCCGGCGTGAATAGCAGCTTGCGGCATGTCAGCGGCACTCTGCAACTTGCAATACACGATCGGGTGAGAGGTAGGAGCGTGTGTGGAATTGCTTCCGCCCCGCATGCACTCTTGTGCCGGTTTCGCGCATTCCCGCGCGGTTGCTCGAAGCAGGGGTGAGAGCATCGTTCCCCCAGAGCAACTCGCGCATGACGAACACATGAGGTGATCCCCAGTGACCCGAGGTCCAAGCCCGACGGTCCGACGCCGACGGCTCGCCAGCGAGCTGCGCCGGCTACGGGAGGCCGCCGAGCTGACCATCGACGAGGTCGGCGAGAAGCTGGAGTGCTCGGCGTCCAAGATCAGTCGCATCGAGACGGGCCACGTCGGTGTGACACCGCGTGACGTGCGGGACATGCTGGAGGTGTACGGGATCGAGGACGACCAGCGCGAGGCGCTCGTCCAACTGGCACGCGAGGCGCGCAAGAAGGGGTGGTGGCACTCCTACAACGAGGTCTTCACCGGCTCCTTCGTGGGGCTGGAGTCCGACGCGTCCTTCTTGCACACCCACCAGGCGCTGCTCGTGCCCGGTCTGCTGCAGACCGAGAACTACACCCGTGCGGTGCACCGGGCGAGCCGTCCAGACGCGACGGAGCAGGAGATCGAACGCCGGGTGCAGGCCCGCCTCGCCCGCCAGCGGCTGCTCACCGACACTAACCCTCCCGAGTACTGGGCGATCCTCGACGAGGCGGTGCTGCACCGGGTCGTCGGCGGTCCGGAGATCATGCGGGAGCAACTGCTTCGGCTCGTCGATCTCGCCGCGTTGCCGCAGGTCACACTGCAGGTGGTGCCGTTCTCGGCCGGGGCCCACGCCGGGATGGAGGGTCCGTTCCTCATCCTCGGGTTCCCCGAGCAGGCAGACCCGGACGTGGTCTACGTCGAGAACACCACAGCCGGTGTCTACTTGGAACAGCAAGCGGACGTCCGCCGGTATACGTTGATGTTCGACCATTTACGAGCGGCGGCGTTGAAACCGGACGATACCGCTGCCATGGTCGAACGGGCGGCCGCCCGGCTCGCCCAGTGACGATTCCGAGAGGAGCAGACTGTGACCCTTTCTGACCTGACAGGTGCACGCTGGCGGAAGAGCAGCCGTAGCGGTGCGTACAACGACTGCGTCGAGCTTGTCGTGGCCAGAAACGGCGCAGCGGTGCGTGACTCCAAGAGCCCCGGCTCCGGCCACATCGCCTTCGAGGTGACCGGGTGGGGCGACTTCATGAGGGTCCTGAAGGACGGGCAGCTCGACAACGCCTGACCCGGCCGCCGTCTGACCCCTTCGGTGACGGTGTCCGACCGTCACCGCACCGCCACGTCGATCTCGTCGCCAGGTGCTCTCCAGACCCTGGAGCACCGGCTCCTTACCCGCCCTTACCCGGGGCCTTACCTGCCGGCGAGCCCTTACCTCCACCCTTACCTCCCGATCCGACCGCACCGGGCCATCCCGACCTCAGTCCGTGCGTGGTCACCCGATGCCGGACACCCCGCCTCAGCACGACTCTCGACATCGTCAGCGAATCAACGCAACGAGGAGTCGAGATGTACGTGACCCCCGAGGTCGTCAAGGCCGAGATGGACTACCGCATGGAGCAGGCGAGCGGCGGCATCGCGCTCGAGTACCGGCGCGAGGCACGCGCGCTGCGGGCCAGTTGGTGGCAGCGCGTGTTCGGCCACCACACCGAGGAGCCGCCGGCGGCCAATAATGAGGCGCGGCTCGCCGCCTGAGGTGTGCGAGCATGCACAGCGTGGCACGCCTGGGATCCGGAATCGAACTGGTGGCACGTGACCGGGAGCTCGGCCGGTTGCGTGCCGCCCTCGAGCAGTCCGCCGCCGGAACCCCGGCCGCCGTGCTCATCTCCGGCGACGCCGGGGTCGGCAAGACCCGGTTGACCGAGGAACTGGCCGCACTGGCCAGGGAGAAGGACGCCCTGGTGCTGACCGGGCGCTGCCTGGACGCCGGCGAGGCCGGCCTGCCCTACCTGCCGTTCGCGGAGGCGATGGCGCAGATCCCCGACCCGGAGCAGGCGGTCCTCGCCCACCCCGCGCTCGCCAGACTGCTGCCGGACGTCGTCCTGTCGGCCGGGGAGCCGGCCGCCGGTCGCGAGGTCATGCCGGCCCTGCGTGCCGGCGTCGGCGCGCGTACCGGCGCGCGGCCCGAGCAGGACGTCGGCCAGCTGCAGGTCTTCGACGCCGTGCACGGGGTGCTGACCGACCTCGCCGCGCAGCGTTGCGTCGTGCTGGTGCTGGAGGACCTGCACTGGGCCGACGGGTCGACCCGGTGGCTGCTCGCCTTCCTGGTCTCCCGGCTGCGTCAGCAGCGGGTGCTCGTGGTGGGCACCTACCGCGGCGACGACCTGCATCGGCGCCACCCGCTGCGCCCGCTGCTGGCCGAGCTGGTCCGGCTGCCGGCGACCGAACGGCTGGAGCTGGCCCCGTTCGGCGCGGAGGACTCGCGCACGTTCGTCGCGGCGCTCGCCGACGAGGTACTGGCCGAGGACATGCTGCGCGAGGTCGCCGAGCGGTCGGAGGGCAACGCGTTCTTCGCCGAGGAGCTGGTCGCCGCGTACACCGAGGACGGTGCGGGCCTGCCGGCGACCCTCGTCGACGTGTTGCTGGCCAGGGTCGAGCGGCTCGCCGAGCCTGCCCAGCACGTGGTCCGGGTGGCGTCGGTGGCCGGGCGCCGCTGCGGCCACGACGTGCTGCTCGAGGTCGCCGACCTCGGCGAGCAGGAGCTCGAGGAGGCGCTGCGGGAGGCGGTTCAGCACCACGTCCTGGTTGCCACGCAGGACCAGGGCCTGCCGGTGTACGTGTTCCGCCACGCCCTGCTGCGCGAGGCCGTCTACTCCGACCTCCTGCCCGGCGAGCGGGTGCGACTGCACGCCGCCTACGCCAGCTGTCTGGCCCGGGGGCCGCAGCGGCGGGGGACCGCGGCGGCACTGGCGCACCACAGCATGGAGAGCCACCAGCTGCCGCAGGCGCTGGCCGCCTCGATCAGGGCCGGCAAGGAGGCCAAGCATGCCGGCGCGCCGACCGAAGGGCTGCACCACTACGAGCGCGCGCTCAAGCTCTGGGACGCGGTGGCGGAGGCCGACCGGCCCAGCGGCCCCGACGAGGCGAACCTGCTGCGCCAGGCCTCCTACCTCGCCCGGATCGCCGGCGAGCCGGAGCGGGCGGTGGCCTTCGCCAAGCAGGCGGTCAAGCTCGTCGACCAGACCGGCGACCCGGAGGAGGCCGCGCTGACCAGGCGCAGGCTGGCCTCGGCGCTGTTCGGGCTGGAGGGCCGGGACGGGGAGGCGAGGCGGGTCATCGAGGAGGCCTGGGAGCTCATCGCCGGCCTGCCGGCGAGCTGTGAGAAGGCGTGGGTGCTCGCCGTGTACGCGACGATCCTGCGCGGCAGCCGGGAGCCCGTGGAGGCCCGCACGTTCGCCGAGCTCGCGGTGCGCGACGCCCGCGCGTCCGGGGAGCCGGGCGTGGAGGCCGACGCCCTGATCACGTTGGGCGCGCTGGACCAGTCCGACGGGCTCGTCGAGCAGAGCCGGGAGCGGCTGTGGGAGGCCCAGCGGCTCGCCCACACGGACAGCAGCGCGGTGACCGTGGAGCTGCGGGCCTGGTACTACCTGGGTGTCAACTACTACGAGCACGGCGACCTGGACGAGGCCGTGCGGGTCATCGACCAGGGCTTCGAGCGGGCCAAGCAAACCGGTCTCACCTGGGGTACCTACGGCTTCGAGCTGCGCACGCTGAAGGTCGTCAGCACCTACGCCCGTGGGGACTGGGACGTCAGCGAGGCCGTCGCCGAGCCGCCTGGCCGGCGGGTGTCCAACACCGTCTCGGCCCGGCTGGCGGCCGTGGGCAGCCACGTGATGGTCTCCCGCGGGCGGCTCGCCGAGGTGGCGCGGCTCGCCGAGGAACTGCGCGGTGACTGGAACCGGGACTTCCAGATCGGCGCCTCGATGGGCGCGGCCGGCGCCCAGCTCGCGTTCTGGCAGGGCCGGTTCGCCGACGGTGTCCGCCACGTGCGGGACGCCGTGGAGTGGGCCGAGCGGGTGGGCGGCAAGTGGGCGTTGAGCAACATCCGGACCGGCGCGCTCGGCGTCGCCCTGTGCGCCGAGCTCGCCGCGCAGGCCGCCCGGCGACAGGCCGAGGACGAGCGGCTGGCCGCGGTCGAGGAGGGGGAGCGGCTGCTCGCGCTCGCGCGGGACACCGCGCGGTTCGGGCGGCCCAGTACCGGGGTGCTCGGACCGGAGGGCAGGGCGTGGGTCGCGAGGGCGGAGGCGGAGCACAGCCGGCTGCACGGCGGGAGCGACGCGGAGCTGTGGCGGGCCGCGATCGCCGCGTTCGGCTACGGAGCCGTCTACGAGCAGGCGGTGTGCCGGTGGCGGCTCGGCGAGGTGCTGCTGCGGGCGGACGAGCGCTCCGCGGCGGCCGAGGAGCTCGGGCAGGCGGAGGAGGTCGCGGCCCGGCTCGGCGCGCGACCGCTGCTGGAGGCCGTTCGCCGGCTGGCGCGGCGCGCCAGGCTGGCCGTCGGAGACGGGCCGGCGCCCCGCGAGCCGCTGGACCCGTTCACCCCGCGTGAGCGCAGCGTGCTGCGGCTGGTGGCGCTCGGCCGGACCAACCGGCAGGTGGGGGAGGAGCTGTTCATCAGCGAGAAGACGGTGAGCGTGCATCTGTCCCGGATCATGGCCAAGCTCGGCGCCTCCCGCCGGACCGAGGCCGTCGCGCTGGCCTACGACCGGGGCCTGCTCGACGACCCGACGCCGGCGCCGTAGGTGGAGGTCACCGGCGAGGTCAACGACGAGGTCGTGGCGCGGTTGCGTGCCGCGGGCTGCGTGTTCGCCGAGGAGGAGGCCGCGCTGCTGGCCGACGCCGCCGACGGGTCGGCCGCGCTCGCGGCGCTGGTCGGCCGGCGGGTGGCCGGGGAGCCGCTCGAGCACGTGGTGGGCTGGGCGGAGTTCCACGGCCTGCGGCTGCACGTCGCGCCGGGGGTGTTCGTCCCGCGCCGCCGCACGGAGTTCCTCGCCGACCAGGCGGCCTCGCTGGCCCGCCCGGGTGCCGTGGTCGTCGACCTGTGCTGCGGTTGCGGCGCGCTCGGGGCCGCGGTGGCGGCGGCGGTGCCGGTCGAGCTGCACGCGGCCGACGTGTCGCCGGCCGCCGTCCGGGTCGCCCGCCGCAACGTGGAGCGGGTCTACCTCGGCGACCTGTTCGCCGCGTTGCCGGACGCCCTGCGCGGGCGGGTCGAGGTGCTGGTGGCCAACGTCCCCTACGTCCCGACCGGCGAGATCGACCTGATGCCGCCCGAGGCCCGTGAGCACGAGCCACGCGGGGCGCTCGACGGCGGGTCCGACGGCCTGGACGTGCTGCGCCGGGTCGCCGCGCGCGCGCCGGCCTGGCTCGCCCCCGGCGGCCACCTCCTGGTGGAGGCCGCCGACCGCCAGGTGCCGACCGCGGTCTCGGTCATGGCCGCCGCCGGACTGGCGGCACGGGTGGTCACCGCCCCCGACGGGGAGGCCACCGTCGTGATCGGCACCGCCTAGGCTTGATCGGTGAGCGCGTAGGACAACCTCCGGAACCGTCACCTCAGGGGAACGTGACGCAACCCGCCACATGTCCTGCCCAGGCCCACCAACACACGAGAACCCGGGGAGGCGGATCTGTGGACAGTTGTCGCTGCTGGCTGTGCCGGGGTGAGGCCGGCCGGGGCACCCTCGACGCGCGGGAGCTCAACATGCTCTTCCACGTCCAGGAGCAGGGCTGGAGTGTGGTCGTGGTCGCGGAGGAGCAGGAGCTGCCGGGCTGGGCCTACTCGGTGGGTATGTGGCACAGCCTGCGTGGCCCCGAGGTCTGCATGTTCGGCCTGCGGGCCCGGGACATGCACACCTGGATCAACGCCGTGGGCCACCAGGTGCGCGCCGGCCAGCCGCTGCGGGCGGGCGAGGACCGGCTCGGCGTGCTCGACGGGTTCCCCGTCGCGGTCCGGCCGGTGCACCGCGACTGGCACGACGAGCTGCTGACGCTGGCCGGCGAGTTCTACGGCGGGTTCGTCCCGGCCGTGCAGCTGATCTGGCCCGACCGGCACGGGCGGTTCCCCTGGGACCCCGGCGCCGGCGAACGCTGCCGCACCCACCAGCCCCGGCTCTGGCTGCCGCGCGACGACCATCCGCCGAGCCCCTGGACCCGGCTGGCCGAGCTGGTCGACTCGCCGTTCCCGGACGTCCGCGGGGACGAGCTCGTCCTCGGGTCGACCGGGGTGATCAGCGGTGCGGCCCCGGTCGTGGGCATCGTGCACACCGCGGAGGGGCGGTGGGAGTTCCACGAGCGCCGGACCGGCACCGGGCCCGACGCCGGGACCGGCATGGTCCACCTGCGACACCTGATCGCCGGCCACCCCTACCTCCGCGACTTCGCCGATCTCCCGCGCGGCCACGCCGCCTGGCGCGAGCCCGACGGCAACTGGTCCCGCGGCCCCCATAACGGGTGATCGGCCATACCGCCCGTTTTTCTGCCCCATCGGCCATCGGTGCGTGACGGCGGAAGGACCTAGCGTTCCTGGTATGGCGAACGAACCGGAGCTGGCGCCGGGTGTCAGCAGCGAGTGGGTGCTGTACCTGCAGCAGACGCTCAACCACCACTACCAGCAGACCGTCACCGCCGAGAGCGGCGAGTTCGACGCGGCGCTCGAGTCGGTGGTGCAGCACTTCCAGCGGCAGCAGGGCATGGAACCGAGCGGGGTGGTCGACGCGGCCACCTGGGCCGCCCTGACCGACGCGGGCGCCCGGACCAGCGAGCCCGACCACCAGGAGCACCAGCGGCACGCGGCCTCCTCGGCGCAGCATGGGGAAGCCGGGCACGCGGCCGGGGCCATGCACTCGACCGGTGCCCACGCCGAGGAGTTCCCGGCCTCGTTCATGGAGGGCGGCGCGCCCGCGCTCAAGTACAGCTGGCCGGACATCCCGATCGCCGCGGCCGCGGTCGACGTCGGCAGCGCGTTCGTCGAGCTCGAGCTCACGCTCACCGGAGAGTCCACAGTGGCCTTCCCGCACGCCGTGACCGGCGCCACGCTCGACCAGAACGGGCTGAGCGTCGCCGCCGGCCACGCGCTCGACGGGCTCACCAACCAGCTCTCGGTGACCAACCTCGGCTCGGACAACCCGGGTCTGTCCGCGGCTGTCGGCACCGAGTTCCTGCAGGTGTCCGCGAGCCCACTCACGCCGAACTGCATCGAGTTCAGCGGGAGCTGCCACCTGGACTACGAGGTGCCGACCGAGCACGGCAACGCGAAGGTGACCGGCCAGATCGGCTACAAGCTCAAGGTCACCGTCACGCCGCACCAGCAGCCGGAGCCGGAGCCGGAGCCGGTCGTGGACAACGCGCCGAGCTGGGTGGAGCGGCACTCCGAGGACCTCGCCAAGGTCGGCCTGGTCGTGCTCGTCGCCGCGTTCGCGATCGCGCTCGCCCCGGAGACCGGGGGCGCCAGCCTCGTCCTGCTCGGGGCGTGAGGGTCATGGTCGCGCAGCGGTTCCGGTACAGCCTGCCGGCCACACCGGTGGCGGGTGCGGCGGTGGACATCGGTCATCTCGCCGTCCGGATCGACCTCGTGCTGACCGGCGAGCTGGACCTCGTCGGCACCGCACCCGAGGCGTCCACCGAGGAATCCCTGCGTGCCTGCGCGCTGCGGACCGTGCGGGACATGTCGAGCGGGGTCATGGTCCGTGGCCTCGGCTCGGCCACCCCGTCGCTGCGCTCGTCGGCCGGACACGTGTTCACCCAGCTGCGCCATGCCTTCCCCGGACCGGCGACCGTCGCGTTCGACGGCGAGTGCGTGGTCGACTTCGGCCGACGCTGCGGCACCGCGGAGGTGACCGTGCGCGGCACGGTCGGGTACTCGCTCGAGGTGACCGCACTCTCCACCGCGGGCAAACCCCTTCGCGCGTCGGGGAACGGGCGGAACTGGTTCGTCCAGCACGACCGTGAGCTGGCCTCGATCGGCATGGTCGTGCTGGTGGCGGTGCCGATCGCGCCGGCCCGGCTGGTCGCCGCGGAGGGCGTGTAGCCGGGCCGGCGCCGTCGCTCACCGCGCGGCGAGCACCTTGAGGTCGACGCCGTCGGCCATGTTGTAGGCGTCCCGGAAGGTCCCGAAGTCGGCCCACTCGTCGGCACCGGTCCTCGGGTCGAGCACGTGGACCTGCGCCTCGCCGCCGTTCTGCCCGATGCCCGCCACCACGACCACGTGGTCGTCGACGTCGGGCACGGGCACCCACAGCGCGCCGTGCGCACGCAGCAGGCCCGCCCAGCTCTCCACCCGGTCACCCCGGCAGTCCTTCTCCGACATCCCGAACTGCTCGGTGGCGAGCTGGCGTGCCTCGTTCGCCGTGCGGTTGTGCTGCGGGGACTTCTCCAGCACCGACTCGACCGTCTGGCCGTTGCCGGCGGAACTGGTCACCATCGCGATCGCCGCGGCCCAGCTCACCTCCGGATCGGCGGTCAGCAGGCTGACCGGCACGTCGGTGCCCTCGCCGACGTCCTGACCCGCGTCGTACTCGGCGTCCTGATCGGACTCACCGTGTTCACCGTGCTCACCGTGTTCGCCGCCCTCGCCGCGGCGGCCGTGCTCGCCCCCGGACCCGCCCGAGCCCCGGGACCCGCTGTCGCCGATCGCCCGCCACACCTGCTCGTCCACCTCGGCGCCGTCCGGCAGGCGCAGCTGCTTGCGCAGGTGCTCGACCGCGTTGCGGGTCTGCGCACCGAACTCGCCGTCCTGGCTCACCACCTGCATCTGGTAGTACCAGTTCAGCATCTCCTGCAGGTACTTCACCCACTCCTCGGGGTTCTCCTGGCCCGGGCCCAGCGTCGGTGGGGCCTGCTGTCCGCTCTGCGTCACGGTTCCTCCCTGTCGGTGTCACTACTCGCCGGCGGCTACCCACCGATGTCCACGGTGCTCACCGCGACGATCGAGCTCGTCGGGGCGGGTGCGGGGTCGTTGCACGTGTTCACCGTGTCCCCGGCCCGTGCGGCGGGCCTGTTGTTGATCAGCACGGTCGCGCTGCCCTTGATCACCGTGCCCTGGTTGGTCGGCGGCACCTGGAACGGACCGCCCTGCGGGAGGTGCGGCGGCGCGTTGGTCGCGGTGCTGCCGAGCGTCGCAGCCGGCATCCCGGCGATCATGACGTTGGTACTGCACCCGCCCGTGATGGTGCCGGCGAAGGGGTGCGGCAGGGGGGTGGGGACCGGGCCCCCCGGCGACGGGATCATCACGATGTGCACGTCGGTGCCGACGACCTTGTCGCCCTGCTTGGCGCCCGGGCTCACGGCACCCGCACCCAGCGCTTGGGACCGTTCGGGGTGAGCGGACCGCGGGGCGGTGGGGCGACGTTCTGCCCGGCGTCCAGGCGGATCTTCTCCGCGGGCGGGGCGAGGTCGGTGTCGGGCTCCGGCACGAACGGCGCGCTGACCGTGATCGCGAACGCCGCCCGGGCCGGCATGCCGAGGTTGCTCCACAGCCCGCCCGGCTCTGTCTCGGCCACCTGGAGGAACACCGGTACGCCCAGCGCCGCCAGCGGGCCGGACATGCAGTCCTCGGGCAGTTGGTCGTTGAAGATCATGGTCCGCAGCGCGACACCGAGCAGCAGGTGCTCCTCGTTGATCTTCGGCGCCCGCGCCGTGACCAAATAGGACAGTGCGCATCGCCGGATCGGCTGGCGGCGCGCGACGACGGCACCGCGTTCGTCGCGCGACTCGTCCCACCCGGACTCCCGCCCACTTGGGTCGTCGCGCAGGCCGAACAGGAACAGGTCGATCGCGTTCGACGGGCGCTCGGTCTCCCAGGTGGGTTTGGGCGGGTCGAGCCGGACCATCGTGCCTTCCGGCAGGGCACGCCCGAGCAGGACGCACAGGGCCTCGTCAACGTCGGTGATCACCGGTCCAGTGTGGGCGCGTGCGCCCGGCCGCCCCACGGGCGCACGCCCGTCCTTTCAGCGCGCATCGCCTGCCCGAAGGGGCACCGCTGCGCCCGCTGCCTGTTCGGGCGGCCGAATACGCCCCATCGTCGCGGTCGATGGCGATGGCCGGAACCGTTCCCGCCGGCGGACTCTGTGCCGAACCAGGTGTATCCGCTGGAGACAGGAGTGGGTAATGACCGGACCAGGAGCTGCCGCCGGCGGTGGTGCCGCGGCGGGCGGTGCGGCGGCGGGCGGAGCCGCCGGTGTCGCGGCGGGCGTGGCGGGTGACGCGGCCGAACACGTGGCGGAGGAGCTCAGCAAGCCCAACGTCAGCCACATCCGGATCAACAACCAGACCGACGAGACGCTGACCCTGGTCGGCAACCAGTCCGAGTACGGCGGCTTCGACGACAACCCGCCGGTGACGATCGCGCCGCACTCGACGGGCACCTTCCGGCACAGCAGCACGTCCTTCGCCGGCGCGGCGGCGGCCGGCTCCCAGGGCAGCGCGACCTACAGCTTCGCCGGCAACACGTGGACCGTGTCCTGGGACAACCCGAAGTACGACACCTCGAACACCGCGAGCTCCACGCTGGGCGGCCCCACCGCGGCCAACTTCACCAAGCACGACCAGAGCGGCCACGGCTCGCAGGAGGCGCACTTCGACTACACCCTCCAGCCCGTCGCCAGCCCGACGCCGACCCCGCACCCCGACCCCGAGCACCCGGACCCGGGCAAGGACCCGAAGCCCCCGGGCGGCGGCGGTGGCGGTGGTGGCGGTGGGCGCGGGCGCAGCGACGTCTACCTCCGGCGCGGGAGCCGGGGCCAGGAGGTCGCCCGCTGGCAGACCCAGCTCAACCAGACGATCGACGCCGGCCTCGAGGTCGACGGCGTCTTCGGCGGCGGAACCCACGAGGCGACGGTGCGCTTCCAGGCCGAGCACGGCCTGGAGCCCGACGGCCTGGTCGGCCCCAAAACCGAGGCGAAGATGCAGAGCCTGTTCGCCCCCACCGACGATGACGAGCGCGACGACCACGACCACGACCGCGACCGCGACCGCGACCGGGACCACGACCACCGCGACCGCCGCGACCACGGTGACCGCCGCGACCACGGTGACCGCCGCGACCACGGTGACCGCCGCGACCACGGGGACCGCCGCGACCACGGGGAGCGGCCGGGTCCGTACCACCCCGAGACCCACGGCCACTTCCACCCGGACACGCACGGCCAGTTCCACCCGGAGACCCACGGCCAGTTCCACCCGGAGATGCACGGGCACTACCACCCGCAGATCCACGGCCAGTACCACCCGGAGATGCACGGGCGCTTCCACCCGGGCTACCACGGGCAGTACCACCCGGACATCCACGGCCAGTTCCACCCGGACATCCACGGCCAGTTCCACCCGGAGATGCACGGGCACTACCACCCGCAGATCCACGGCCAGTACCACCCGGAGATGCACGGGCGCTTCCACCCGAGCTACCACGGGCAGTACCACCCCGACCTGCACGGCGGTTTCCACCCGAGCTGGCACGGCGACTTCCATCCGGAGATCCACGGCGACTACCACCCCCAGGTGCACGGCCAGTTCCACTCCGAGCTGCACGGCACGTTCCACCTCCAGCTGCACGGCCAGTACCACCCGGAGATGCACGGGCACTTCCACCCGGACATGCACGGCCAGTTCCATCCCGAGATGCACGGGCACTTCCACCCCGACCTACATGGACAGTTCCACCCGGACATCCACGGCCAGTACCACCCGGACCTGCACGGGCAGTACCACCCGGACATCCACGGCCAGTTCGACCCCCGGCTGCACGGCGAGTTCGACGTGGAGCTGCACGGCCGGTTCGACGAGCAGCTCCACGGCCGCTTCGACGAGGACAAGCACGGAAGGCACGACCCCGCCGTACACGGCGAGGACACCGCCCCGCGGTAGGACCCCGCGGCCGCCCGAAGGGGCGGCCGCGGTTGCCCCTTGCCCCGCCCGCCGACGACTGCGGCTGCCGGCGGCCAACCAACAGGATCAGACGT
>NZ_MSIE01000033.1 GCF_001921205.1 Actinophytocola xanthii
AGGACCCCGCGGCCGCCCGAAGGGGCGGCCGCGGTTGCCCCTTGCCCCGCCCGCCGACGACTGCGGCTGCCGGCGGCCAACCAACAGGATCAGACGTAGCCGCCGGTGGTGGGTAGCCACGCCGCCGGCGGCCCGCTCACCACGCAACGAGGGAGACACCCGAGATGGCCAGCAGTTACCTCGCGCCCGGTGTGTACATGGAGGAAGTGTCGTCGGGTTCGCGGCCGATCGAGGCCGTCGGGACCGCGGTGGCCGCCTTCGTGGGATTCGCCGAGCGCGGCCCCCTGCACGAGCCCGTGCTCGTCACCAACTGGACGCAGTTCAGGCAGAACTTCGGCGACTTCGTCGAGGGGTACTACCTCGCGCACGCGGTCTACGGCTACTTCCAGAACGGCGGCGGCACCGCCTACGTCGTGCGGGTCGGCGGGGGCCAGGAGAACAGCGACACCGGCAACGGCCAGGCCGCCCTGCCGGCCGCCGAGCTGCCCGCCGCGGGCGCCGAGGGACGCCCCGCGCTGACGATCTCCGCGCGTGCAGCGGACGCCGGCGACCTGACCGTCGAGGTGGCGCCGGCCAGCGAGGAGTCCGAGGACACCTTCAAGCTCATCGTGAAGCAGGGCGGCCAGCCGGTCGAGACGTTCGACAACGTCACCACCAAGCGCGGCGCCAACAACGTGGCGACCGTGGTCCGCCAGCAGTCCAAGCTCATCGTCGTCGAGGAGACCAAGGGCAAGGCGCTCGTCGCGCCCCGCCACGGCGAGATCGCCCTCGGCGCGCCCGGCACCAGCCCGGTCAAGGTCGAGGCGAACGACTACGTCGGCAACTCCTCGGACCGCACGGGTTTCGGTGGTCTCGAGGCGATCGACGAGATCACCATGCTCGCCGTGCCCGACCTCATGGCCGCCTACCAGCGCGGCGTGCTGAGCGCTGAGGACGTCAAGGCCGTCCAGCTGGCCATGATCGCGCACTGCGAGCTGATGGCCGACCGCGTCGCCATCCTGGACACCCCGCCCGGCCTCAAGGCCCAGGAGGTCAAGGAATGGCGGATGGACGTCACTGGCTACGACTCCAAGTACGCCACGATGTACTGGCCGTGGATCAAGGTCGCCGACCCGGTGGCCGGCAAGCAGGCTTTCGTCCCGCCGTCGGGCCACATGGCCGGCATCTGGGCCCGCAACGACTCCACCCGCGGTGTCCACAAGGCACCGGCCAACGAGGTCGTGCGCGGCGCGGTGACCCTGGAGCTCAACATCACCAAGGGTGAGCACGACACGCTCAACCCGATCGGTGTGAACTGCATCCGCTCCTTCCGCGGCCAGGGCATCCGGGTGTGGGGCGCGCGGACGCTGTCCAGCGACCCGGAGTGGCGTTACCTGAACGTGCGGCGGCTGTTCAACTACGTGGAGAAGTCGATCCTTCAGGGGACGAACTGGGTCGTCTTCGAGCCCAACGACCCCAAGCTGTGGGACTCGGTCAAGCGCACGGTCACGATGTTCCTGCGCCGGGTGTGGCGCGACGGCGCCCTGTTCGGCAAGACCCCGGCGCAGGCCTTCTTCGTCAAGTGCGACGAGGAGAACAACCCGCCGGAGAACCGGGACGCCGGCATCCTCACCGTCGAGATCGGCATCGCCCCGGTGAAGCCGGCCGAGTTCGTGGTCTTCCGCATCTCGCAGTTCGCCGAGGGCGCGGGCCTCGAGGAGTGACCTTCCAACCCCACGTCCTTCCCACGTAAGGAGCATCCACAATGGCCGGACTAGGGCCGAACCAGCCGAACGACGCGATCACCGCCGCGCGGTTCTCGATCACCATCGACGGCTACGAGATCGCCTCGTTCTCCGAGCTGCAGGGCATCACCACCGAGGTGGAGCCGGTGGAGCTGATGGAGTCCACCGACAACGAGATCATCCTCAAGAAGCTGCCGGGCAAGGCCAAGCCGGCGACGCTGGTCCTCAAGCGGGGCAAGAACTCCAGCATGGAGCTGTGGGCCTGGCACGAGGCCGTGCTGATGGGCGACATCGTGGCCGCCCGCAAGAGCTGCTCGCTGGTCATGTACTCCACGGACGGCAAGCCGGTCGCGCGCTACCACCTCGAGCACGCCTGGCCGTCCAAGCTCGAGGTCGGCGCGCTCAAGGCCGGGTCGAGCGAGGTGCTGATGGAGACGGTCACGATCGTGTCCGAGCGCATCCAGCGCGTGTCCGCGTGACCGCCACGATGTCCCAGACCATGCCGCAGGCCGAGCCGGGCCTGCGCACCGAGTACCCGTTCACCCTGCCGCGCGGCTACGTGGACGAGCACGGCGGCGTGCACCGCGAAGGCGTCATGCGCCTCGCCACGGCCCGGGACGAGATCACCACCCAGGCCGACCAGCGGGCCAAGCAGAACCCGGCGTACCTGACCGTGCTGCTGCTGGAGCGCACGGTCACCTCGCTGGGCAGCCTGCCCGCGGTGGACACGTTCGTCATCGAGAACCTGTTCGCGTCCGACCTGGCGTTCATGCAGGACCTGTACCGGCGGATCAACGCCGACGGCCACACCGAGGTCGCGGTCAGCTGCCCGCACTGCGGCAACGACTTCGCGGTGGACGTCGCCGGTGATGCGCCGGGGGGATCGTGACGTACGCGGCTGAACGGATGTGGGAGGAAGTCGCGTACGTCGCCTACTACCTGCACTGGAACCTCGACTCGATCCTCGACCTCGAGCACCCGGTGCGGGAGCGCGTGATCGGGGAGATCGGGAAGATCCACACCGCCTTCGGTGCGGACGACTAGGGAGGAAACGCTGATGCGGTGGCCGTTTCGGCGCAAGGGGGCGGCGGCTCCGGCCAACCCGTCCACTTCGGACGTCGCGCCGGCGGTGGCGGCCGGTGCCCAGGCGCCGGTCGCGCGTCCGTCCGGGCGGCAGTGGTTGACCCTGCCGCCGCTGCCGGTCACCGTGAACCGCCCCGCGCCGCTGGTCACCGGGCCACCACCGGTACTGCCGCCGCTGCCCGGGCACCGTTCGGTGTCCGGTCCGGCCGTGGCTCCGGCGATGGGCCGGGTGGAAGGGCTCGCGAAGGTCGTGCCACACGTGCCCGAGCCGGCCGCGGCCCCGGCGTCGCCGCTCCCGGAGCCCGTGCGCCCGCTTGTGCACCGGCGGCGGGTCCGCGGTGGCCCGCCGGGCACCGGGCCAGCCGCGATGGTCGAGGCCACCGGCGGCTACGTCGGCGAGGCGCGCGAGCCGGCGGTCCCACACCGGGCGCCGGGCTGGATGCGCTACGTCCCGGAGTGGCTGAACCAGGGCACGCAGTCCGACCCGGAGCCGGCCCGCCCGGCACCCAGGGCGGAAACCGCGCCCAAGCCGGTGCTGCCGCCGTCGAAGGTGGTCGAGCGGCCCACCACCCCGGTCGCCACCCAGGCACCGTCCACAGTAGAAAAGCCACCGCTGCCGGAGCGGCCGGCCCGGCGGCCGAGCCTCGGGCAGAGCCGCCGGCTCGGTCTGGGAGCACCGCTCAAGCACCCCGAGGAACAGCCGGCAGCCGAATCGGTGTCCCCGCCCTCGGTGCCCGAACCGGTCGCCGCCCCTCGGGTGTCCGAGCCGTCGGCCCCGGCCGGGCAGGACCCCGGCGACAGGGAGACCGGCGACAGGGAGACCGGCGACAGGGAGACCGGCGACAGGGACACCGGCGACAGGGACACCGGGGACGACGACGCCGAGGGCGAGCCGCCGCCCGCCCCGCCGCCCGCTCCACCGCCCCGGCCGGCCCTGCGCCACCCCCGACCCGACCCGGCACCGGTGCCGCCGACCCCGGCGGCACCGGTGACGCCGCGCTCGGCACCTCCGGTGACCCCCCAACCGGTCACCAGGCGCGAGGTCCCGGCCGCCGCGGTGCCGCTCACCTACCGGAGCAGCCCGGGACGGCAACGACCCCGTCCGGTCGTCCCCGCCACCCCCGCGCGGACGGCCCAGCCGCCGAGGCGGGTCGCCGGGTACGTGCCAGCCGACCTGGCCTCGGCACTGCGCGGCCCGCACCAGGTGGACGTGTCCTCGATCCCGGTGCACCGCGGACCGGAGGTGTCCGCGGAGGCACGCTCGCTCGGCGCCCGCGCCTTCGCCCGCGGTGGCGAGGTGTACCTGCCGGACGAGGCCGGTCCGCTGGACACCCCGAAGGCCCGCGGGCTGCTCGCGCACGAGCTGGTGCACGCGGTCCAGCAGCGCACGCTCGGCCCCACGCTGCCCGCCGTGCACACCCCGGCGGGTGCGGCGCTGGAGGCGGCGGCGGTCGCCGTCGAGCACGCGCACTCCGGGCACTCCGGACACGCGCACGCCGAGCCGGCGCCGCTTCTGCACCCGTCGCTGACCCAGGTGATCAGCCAGGCCGCGCGCACCGTCGGGGTGCAGCTCGCCCCGCTGGTGGCCAGCGAGCCGGTCGTCCCGCCCACGGTCGCGCCGCTGCTCCCGCCGACACCACCGGCGCCGCCGGTGCCGGACGCGGTCACGCCGGCCCCGCTGGCGCCACCGGTCCGCGACGAGATCGACCTCATCGCCGAGGCGAGCGCGATCCGCACGCTGGAGGAGTGGACCGCGCCCACCGCGGAGGAGGAGGCGCTGGCCATCGAGGCGGCGTCCGCGCCGTCCGGCTTCGCCGAGCCGTCCGCCGGCGGGTTCGACCCGCTCTCGGTCGCGGACCTGCCGCTGCCGCCGGAGCTGCCGCTGGGCCACCAGCGGCAGGACCAGGAGCTGGCCGCCCAGGTGATGCAGGTGATGAACGTCGAGCGGGCCTCGAACGGCCAGCAGCCGCTCACGACGCTGGACGCCGAGACGATGAGCCTGATCCAGCGCATGGTGGCCGAGCAGACCGAGGCCGCCGCCACCCGCGCGGTGATCTTCGGCCAGGCCGCCGCGAGCGGTGCCGCCCAGGCGGAGCCGCCGGCACCGGCGCCCACCCAGTCCACCCAGCCGGAGACCGCGCCGGCCGCGCCGGTGGCGGCCCAGCCGGTCCAGCAAATCGAGGCGCTGCTCCCGCCACCCGCGCCGGTGCTGGTGCCCGCGCCGCCCCCGGCGCCGGAGACGACCAGTACCGACCCGAGCGACCGGCCGATCGAGGTCGAACGGCTCGACCTCGACCAGCTGGCCGCGCGCATCTACGACCGGCTACGGACCCGGATCCGCATGGAACTGTTGATCGACCGGGAGCGGGCCGGCCTGCTCACGGACTTCCGTTAGGAGTGAGGACATGGCGGGACTGAACGCCCAGACCAAGATCGGCTCGGCCAACCGGTTCTTCGTGAAGGCCAGTCCCGGCGACTGGGACCTGGGCAGCTGGGCCAAGGCCGAAGGGCTGGACGTCACTTGGGAGATGCCGGACTACCGCGCCGGCGACGCCGGCAACGCGCGCTGGTTCTTCCCGGCCAACACCAAGTACAGCCCGGTCAAGCTGACCAGGGCGGCCACGAAGGACGACACCCAGTCGGTGAAGGACTTCCTCAGCAAGAACTCCTTCACCCACGAGCGCGAGGGTTGGGTGACGATCGAGCTCCGTGACTCGTCCGACCAGGCGGTCATGATCTGGGAGCTGCGCGCCGCGAAGCCGAAGAAGTGGAACATCACCTCGTTCGACGCCGGCGCGAGCCAGGTGGCGGTCGAGGTCCTCGAGTTCGACCACGAGGGCTTCCTCGACGACGAGCGGACCGGCTAGTCCACACAGGACAGCGTGACAGCACGACGACACGACAGCGGCGGAGGGACAGGTCATGGCGATGAGCCTGAGCGCGATGCTCGGCTTGACCACCCGGTTCCGGGTGACGGTCGACGGCATCGACCTCGGCGGCTGGTCCAAGTGCACCGGGCTCGCCGTGGAGTTCAAGAGCGAGCGGGTCAAGGAGGGCGGCAACTACGAGACCCAGCCGATCCTCGCCGGGCACCTGGAGTACCCGAACATCCAGCTCGTCCGGGCGATGAACGCGGCCGATTCGCGCCAGGTCCAGGCCTGGCTGCGCAGCAAGGTCGCCGACTGGGTGAACGCCCACTCCAGCGGGGGCGGCGGCACCGCCGAGATCACACTGCTGGACGCGCACCTCAAGTCGGTGGCGAGCTGGTCGCTGCGCAACGTGTACCCGGCCAAATGGGACGGTCCCCAGCTGACGGCCGAGACCTTCGGCATCGCGGTGGAGACGCTGACGCTCGTGCACGAGGGCTTCCTGTGAGAACGAGCGAGATCGAGAGGACCAGCTGACATGACCGACCCATTCGGCATGGCCAAGTCGGGCGTCGAGCAGACCGCCGCCGCGGCCGACCAGCTCGCCCAGCCCCTCAAGGACATGGCCGGCAAGGCCGCCGACGCGGCCGGGAACCACCTCAAGGCGGCCGCCGAGCCCGCGGCGGCGGTGGTCAACACCGTCGCCGACCGCGTCGGCGAGGCCGTGGACGCGGCGGAGTCGGCGGCCGGCGTGGTGATCGACGTCGCCTCGAAGATCCTCGCGCGGGTTCCCGCCTCACTCACCTGCGCGACGCCCCCGAACATCGGCTTCGTCCCGTTCGACTTCAACCCCGAGAAGATCACCATGTCCCGGAGCTCGACGACGTCCGGGATGACCAAGCCGCAACGCCCCGGCTCGACCGCGCTCAACACCGGCGCCAAGACTTCCGGCGGCTCGGGCAGCTACATGCGCAACGTCAAGGCCTCCAAGATCGCGCTGGCCGAGGTGGTGTTCGAGGGCCCGTTCACCAAGCTGCGCTGCGACACCCTGCTCACCTGGATGAACCCCAGTACCGGCCTGATGGCGCTGGTCGGCGGGCGCGGCAACTTCGCCACCGCCCCGGCCCCGCTGATCTTCACCTGGGGTCCGCCGATGGTCGGCTTCATGTACAACGTCAAGCTCATCTCGTGCACCGTCGTCTACGAGCGGTTCACCCCCGCGGGCATCCCGATCCGGGCGAAGATCAAGCTCGACATGGAGGAAGTGCCCTCCATCCTCGGCAGCCTGCCGACCAACCCGACCTCGGGCGGCCTGCCCGGCCGGCGCAGCCACACGGTCGCCGAGGGCGAGAGCCTCCAGTCGATCGCCATGGACAACTACGGCACACCGGGGCTGTGGCGGCGCATCGCCGAGGTCAACGGGATCCAGAACCCGTCCCGGCTGCGCGCCGGCGCGGTGGTCTACCTGCCCAACGCCGACGAGCTGACCGGAGGCCGGCGATGAGCCTGTTCGGTGGCGAGTGGGGCAAGATCGTCCACCCGGGAGTCTTCGTCGGCTACCCGGTCGGCCTGCCGCTGATGCCGGCCTACGAGGAGATGCTGGTCCGCACGGTCGTGGACACCCACCTGCACCTCCCGGACATGTTCGAGCTGACCTTCGTGGACGAGAACGGCTCGCTCACCACCGACGCGGGCATCCGTATCGGTACGGTCATCGAGGTCCGCGGTGGCAAGGAGTCCGACAGCACGACGACCTCGCTGATCACCGGCGAGGTCACCTCGATCGAGGCGATCTGCCAGCAGAACCTCATCTTCACCGTGGTCCGGGGCTACGAGCGCGCCCACCGGTTGCAGCGGGCCAAGCGCACCCGCACGTTCGTCAACATGACCGACGCCGACATCGCCCGCCAGGTGGCGTCCGGGGCAGGGCTCACCATCGGCACGATCGACCCGACCACCACCACCCACAGCCACGTGGCGCAGGTGGCCCAGACCGACTGGGAGTTCCTCACCCAGCGGGCCAGGGAGATCGGCTTCGAGACCGGCGTCGCGGGCAACAAGTTCTTCTTCCGCAAGGCGTCGGGCAGCGCGGCCGGCGGGGGCGGGCTCGGCGCGCTCGCCAGCGCCGCCGCCTCGGCGGTCGGGCTGGGCACCGGCAAGCTCATGTTCAAGGACAACCTGATCAGCTTCTACCCGCGCATCTCGGCGGCCAACCTCACCACCGAGGTCGAGGTCCGGATGTGGGACTCCAAGGACGCGAGGGTGGTGACCGCGAGGGCCGACGCGGCCAGCGGAACCGCCACCATCGAGGGCCAGGTGCCCAAGCAGCTGGCGAACTCCTTCACCGACGGCTTCCTGCCGCCGCTGCCGTCCCTGCCCGCGCTGCCGCCGATCCCCGGGCTGCCGAAGATCGACTTCGGGACGTCGCCGAGCAGCACCGCGCACGTCGTCGTCGACCGGCCGGTCGCCGCCGGGGTCTCCGCCTCCCGGGCCGCCGAGGAGGTCGCGAAGAGCGTGGCCGAGCACATCGGCAGCACCTTCGCCGAGGCCGAGGGCGACGCGATGGGGGACCCGGCGATCCAGGCCGGGGAGCAGGTGGAGATCGACGGTGTGCCCAAGGAGTTCGTGGGCAAGTGGACCGTGACCAACGCCCGCCACGTGTTCGACGCGGAGGAGAACGGCTACCACACCAGGTTCTGGGTGAGCGGCCGGCAGAACAGGAACCTGCTCGGGCTGACCGGGACCATCGCCGAGAACCGGGCGCAGATCGGCGGGCTGGTCTGCGGGGTGGTGACCAACGCCAAAGACCCGGAGCGGCTCGGCCGGGTCAAGGTTGCCCTGCCGTGGCTCTCGCCGGATTTCGAGTCGGACTGGGCGAGGGTGGTGCAGTTCGGCGCCGGCTCGCGCAGCGGCGCGCTGTTCCTGCCGGAGGTCGGCGACGAGGTGCTGGTCGGCTTCGAGTTCGGCGACCCGCGGCGCGGCTACGTGCTGGGCGGACTGGTCAACTCGAACACCAACTACGAGCCGCTGCCCAGCGCGGTCAACGGCTCCGGCTCGGTCGTCGAACGCGGCATCGCCTCGCCCGCCGGGAACAAGCTGCGGTTCACCGACGACCTGCCGCCCGGCCCGCCCGGGTTGCCGCCGATCAAATCGGCGATCTCGTTGGGCACCAAGGACGACAAGCTCGGGCTGGTGATCGACCAGGTCGCCGGGACGGTCACGCTGGCCTGCAACCCGAAGCCGCCCGCGAGCAAGACACCCGCCGGGACTCTGACGATCGAGTGCGGCGACATGGGCGCGATCACGATCAAGGGCGGCATGGGCGGGGTCAAGATCCAGTCCGAAGGGCAGCTCGAGCTCGACGGGAAGCTGGGCGTGAAGATCAACAGCAGCGCTCTCGTCGAGGTCAAGGGCTCGCTGATCAAGCTGAACTGAAGGGAACAGTCCGATGTCGACACAGCAGGACTTCATCGGTGCCGGCTGGGCGTTCCCGCTCGGGGTGGCACCGCAGGGCGGGATCGCCCTGGTGCGCCGGGAGGTGGAGCTGGAGCAGGCGATGCGCCTGATCCTGTCCACCTACCCCGGCGAGCGCCCGATGCGTCCGGAGTTCGGCAGCCGTATCCGCGACTTCGTCTTCCGCCCGGTCAACGTGCAGACGGTCGCCGAGCTCACCCGCGTGGTGCGCGACGCGATCCTGCGCTGGGAGCCCCGGGTGGACGTGGAGGCCGTTCTGGTCACGCCGGTCCCCGGGGAGGACGGCATGCTCCACATCGACATCCAGTACCGGCCCAAGGACACCAACGACCGCCGGAACCTGGTCTTCCCCTTCTACACGATCCCCGAGGACGGGAGTGACTACTGATGGCGTTGCCCGCACCGAACCTGGACGACCGGCGGTTCCAGGACCTCGTCGACGACGCCAAGCGGATGGTGATGCGTCGGTGTCCGGAGTGGACTGATCACAACGTGTCCGACCCGGGCGTCACGTTGATCGAGACGTTCGCGTTCATGACCGACCAGCTGCTGTTCCGGCTCAACCAGGTGCCCGACCGGCTGTACGTGAAGTTCCTCGAGCTGATCGGGCTGCGGCTGATCCCGGCCACGCCCGCCCAGGCCGACGTGACGTTCTGGCTGTCCGCGCCCGCGATCACCTCGGTCGGCATCCCGGCCGGTACCACCGTTGCCACACTGCGCACCGAGGTGGACGAGTCCGTCGTCTTCGCGACCGGCCACGACCTGCAGATCGTGCCGTGCTCGCTGGCGAGGGTGGCCACCAGGGCGGCGGACGCGGACGCGCAGAGCGACCGCACCGACGAGATCAAGATGGGGCAGTCGTTCCCGGTGTTCTCCGCCGTGCCGCGGGCCGGTGACGCGATGCTCGTCGGGCTGTCCAACCCCGTGCCCAACTGCGTCGTGCGGCTGGACCTCGACTGCCGGGTCGAGGGTGTCGGCGTGCACCCCGACCACCCGCCGCTGGTGTGGGAGGCGTGGAACGGCAAGGAGTGGCGGCGCTGCCTGGTGTCGACCGACACCACGGGCGCGCTCAACGCCACCGGTGAGGTGCACGTGCACGTTCCCGGCGACCACGAGTCGGCCGTGCTCGGTGGCGAGGCCGCCGGCTGGCTGCGGGCGCGGGTCGTCGACGTGCCGGAGGACTGCCCGACGTACTCGGCCTCCCCGTTCGTCGCCGCCCTGTCGGCGAGCACGATCGGTGGCGCCGTCGAGGCGGTCCACTGCGAGATCGTCGAGGAGGAGGTGCTCGGCGACTCCGAGGGGGTGCCGGGTCAGCAGTTCTCGATGTCCCGCAGCCCGGTCCTGATCGGTGCGGGGGCGGCGACGCTCGAGACGATGTCCGACGCGGGCTGGCAGGAGTGGAGCCAGGTCCAGCACTTCGCCGGCAGCGGCCCGGACGACCGGCACTTCATCCTCGACGGCGCGTCCGGGGTCGTCCAGTTCGGACCGGCCATCCGGGAGCCCGACGGCGCGCTGCGCCAGTACGGCGCCGTCCCCGAGTACGGCGCGACGGTCCGGATGCGGCGCTACGCCACCGGCGGCGGCCGGATCGGCAACGTGGGCAAGGGTGCGATCCAGACGCTGAAGTCGTCGATCCCGTTCGTCAGCCGGGTGGAGAACCTGGAGCCGGCGAGCGGCGGTGTGGACGGGGAGAGCGTCGAGCAGGCCAAGGCCCGCGGCCCGATCCTGCTGCGCACCCGGAGCCGGGCGGTCACCGCCGAGGACTACGAGGCGATCACCCAGGAGGCCGCACCCGACGTGGCCCGGGTCCGCTGCGTCACCGCAGGCGACGACGACACCGACCCGGGCTCGGTCCGGGTGCTGATCGTGCCGGCGGCAGCGGAGAGCGGTGGACGGATCGACTTCCCCGAGCTGGTACCGGGTGAGGAGACCCTGCGCCGGATCAGCGACCGGCTGGACGAGGTGCGGCTGGTCGGCACCCGGGTGCTGGTCTCGCCCCCGCGCTACCGCGGGGTGACCGTGGTGGCGCGGGTGATCGCCCGGCCGCGGCTGGACGTGGCCCGGGTGCGGGCGGACGCGCTGGCGGCCCTGTACGAGTACCTCAACCCGATCAGCGGGGGACGCGACGGGCGCGGGTGGGAGTTCGGCCGCCCGGTGCAGGCCGGCGACGTCTACGCGCTGCTGCAGCGGGTTCGCGGGGTGGACCTGGTGGAGGACGTGCGGCTGTTCGGGGCGAACCCGGTGACCGGTGAGCGCGGCGAGGAGACCCAGCGGCTCGACGTCGACCCGCACAGCCTCATCTTCTCCTATGAGCACCACGTGAAGGTGGAGGACCACTGATGCGCGGGATGGTGCCCGGCCTCGGCACACCGACGCCGATCATCGAGATGCTGCCGGCGGTGTACCAGGAGGACCCGTTCACGGAGCGGTTCGTCGCCGGTTTCGACGACGTCATGGCGCCCATATTGTCCACTCTGGACTGTCTGGTCGACTACTTCGACCCCTACCTGGCGCCGGAGGACTTCCTGGAGTGGATGGCCGGCTGGGTGGGCATCGAGCTCGAGGAGGGTTGGCCGATCGAGCGGCGCCGGGCCGTCGTCGCGACGGCCGTCGAGATGTACCGCATGCGCGGCACCGTGGCCGGGCTGCGGGCGAACCTGCAGGTGCTCACGGGTGGCCGGGTGGAGATCGCCGACTCGGGCGGGGTCGGCTGGTCCCGCTCTCCGGACGGGGACATGCCCGGCGAGGGCTCGCCCCGGCTCGCGGTGCGCATCCGCGTGCACGACCCGACGAGCGTGCCGATGGATCTGGTTGACCAGGCGGTCGCGGCGGCCAAGCCGGCGCACGTCGTGCACAGAGTGGAGGTGGACCGGCCGTGATCGTCTGCAAGAGCTGCGGCTTCCACAACAAGGAGACCGACGCGTTCTGCGGGTCGTGCGGAGCGTTCCTCGAGTGGACGGGGGAGAAGCTCAAGCCGGTGCCGGTACCGGCCGCGGAGCCGGAGGAGGACGAGGAGGAGCCGAAGAAGGGCTGGTTGGCCCGCCTCCAGTCCGCGCTCTACCTGGACGTCGGCAACCGCGACCCGGTCGAGACCAAGGCCGCGGGACCGGGTGCCCGCCCTGGCGCCCCGCCCGGAGCCCCGCGGCCGCCGGGCGCCCCGCCGCCGCCCCCGGGAGCACCCAAGCCACCGCCTCCGCCAGGTGGTGGCCCGAAGCCGCCCGCTCCGCCGGGCGCGCCGAAGCCGCCCCC
>NZ_MSIE01000034.1 GCF_001921205.1 Actinophytocola xanthii
CGCCCACACCACCACCACCGGCCTCCCCCTCGGCATCGCCTGACCAGCCGGTGAAAAGCTCGGGGTCCGACAGCAGGACCACGCGGTCGGCCACGGGATCGAACCCCAGCACCGGGTGACCCCCGTCCCCCTCCGGGGCTCAGCAGCACCGGCTTGTTCAACTCGCGCCCGAGCACGGCCAGAAAGCCACAGAGGACATCGACCCCGTCCTGTCCCTGGAGCTCGCGCGGATCGACGTCGAACGTGACCTCGTCCGCAGAGAGTCTTCGACCGTGGTCCCCCGCACCGTCACGTCAGCCCACACCGGCTCGGGCACCTGACCATCCTGCCCGCTGGTGCCGCGCTGTGCGCAGCCGGAATCACGCATGGCCCCAGGACGACACACTCCCTCAGCCTCGGGTCTCCATGGCCTCGAGCTTGACCACGATGATCCCGTTCGCCATCCCGGTCGTCGTCCACCCCGTGGGTGCTTGGTTCGTCTCGCTGCGGTCGACCGTGACCGGCAGCGCTGGCAACGCCCAGAAGCCGACGGCGATCATGGGGTACGCGCTGGTGTAGCGGCCTGACCACGACCGGGCGGATATGCTCTGCGCCCCCGTGGTGATCAGTGAGGTGTCATGCGAGCTCTCCGCCGGCTGCTCTCGTCGTCGTCTCGCCGCGGTGTGCTCGTCGCCGCGGTCCTTGGTGGCTGCTTCCTCTGGGCGATGGTCGTCATGGGGCTGTCGTTCGCGATGGTCGAGCGGGGCAACGGGCAGTGGTGGGTCGTGCCGCTGTTCGGTCTGCTCGTGCTGGTCGTCGCCGTGGTGGCGGCGCGCGGCACGCCCACCGGGCGGACGGGAACGGCGCAGGAGGCGTCCCCGCCGCCCTCGGCCTCGTCTCCCGCGCCGGTCACCGCCGGGAGGGTTCTGGCCGAACCGCTCACCCCACGTGAGGTGGAGGTGCTGCGGGAGCTGGCGGCGGGACGCTCCAACCAGGAGATCAGCAGGGCGTTGTTCGTCGCTCCCGGCACGGTCAAGGCGCACCTCAACCACATCTTCCGCAAGCTGGACGCCGCGAGCCGCCTCCAGGCCATCGCGCACGCCCGGGAGGCGGGGCTGCTCGACCCACAGCCGAAAATAAACCCCCACTAAACCCCGGATCTGCCTTTCGGCCGACGCCCGGCCGGCGGTCCGCTCCCTAGCCTCGGGCACTCGCTCGAGACGACGATGAGGAGCTTGCCGTCACCATGCAACGACGTACTGACCGGATCCTGCCGCTCGGCCTTGCCTCGGCGTTCACCGTCGTGGTCCAGGGGTTGTCCCTCGTGGAGTTCCTTCCCGTGCTGCTGGCGCTGCTGGCCGCCGCCGCGTGGGCGGTGGTGGTCGACCTCGCTGCGCTGTGGGTCAGGCGACACGCGCGCCTGAGTGCGTGGGTGGAGGACGTCCTGGTCGCTCTCGGTGTCACGGCGATGGCGCTGTTCGCGTTCGGCGGAGCGATCGGGCTGATGATGTTGGGGCTTGCCCTGGACAGCTCGTCGATCAGCGGCGAGACCATGGTGCTGATGTTCCTGCCCAGCATCCCCATCGCGATCGCGGCCAACCTGCCCACCGAGCTGGTCGTCATCCCCGGGTTGCTGGTCCTGGGCTGGCGTCGGGGACCTCGTCGGGTTCTCGTCGTCGTCGCCGCGGGGCTCTACCTCGTGCTCCGGGTGTGGACCTACCTCGTGTTCGCTGGCGACCGCCTCGACCTCACCGAGGCGGAGCGGTCGACGACGCCGTTGACCGCCGCCCAGCGGGAGGAGTTCGCGGCCGCCTTCCACGTCGAGGACCCGCGGTGGATCCTCAACCTGGCCGTGTTCGTCGTTCTCCTGCTGGCCGCGTTCTTCCCCCGGAACCCGTTGCATCGCCGGGCAACGAGCGCAACGGTGGGGCCATGAGGCCGACACGTGGTGTTCTCGACCGTGCCGCCGGGGGACTGAACGCGGTCACCGCGCCGTTCGACCCCGAGGGGTACCTGCGCAGGCGTCGCGCTCGCGGCGGTGACCCGGTCATCGTCCGGGTGCCGGGGGCGGCGGGGCGGATGGTGGTCTCGGGAGATCCCGAGGCAGCCCGGGAGCTGTTCGGCGGGCCGGTCGAGCTGTTCGACGTCCCCCGTCCCAACCCGGTGGAGCCGCTGCTGGGGACCGGGTCGCTGATCATGCTGAGCGGCGAACGGCACCGACGTGAGCGGCGGGTGCTCACGCCCCCTTTCGGCGGACAGCGGATGCGGGCCTACGGGACGATCATCCAGGAGGCGGTGCTCGACCAGGTGCGCTCGTGGCGGCCGGGGCAACGGCTGGACGCCCAGCGGTTCGGGCAGGCGGTCACGCTGTCGGTGATCGTCCGCGCGGTGTTCGGCGTCGACGGCGGCTCGCTTGGTGAGCACTTTGCCACCACGACGGCACAGCTGCTCCAGGGGTACAAGCCCATGCTGTCGGTGCCGGCGCTGCGGCGGACGGTGGGGCGGTTGGGCCCGGAGGCGCGGCTGCGGCGGCGGTTGGCCGCGTTCGACTCGCTGCTCGCCGCGGAGATCGAGAACCGACGCGGCACCGGCGTCGCCGACCGGGAGGACATCCTGTCACTGCTGTTGTCGGTCCGCTACGACGACGGCAGCGAGCTGTCCACTTCGGATCTGCTGGACGAGCTGCGCACGATGGTCGTCGCCGGCCACGAGACGACGGCGACGACGCTCGGCTGGGCGCTGTACCACCTCTACCGGGAACCGGCCCTGGTGCGGCGGCTGATCGAGGAACTGGCGCCGCTCGGTAATCCGCCACCACCGGCGGAGCTGGCCGAGCTGCCCTTCCTGCGGGCGGTGTGCCACGAGGCGTTGCGGCTGCACCCGGTCGTACCGATGGTCGCCCGGCGGCTGCTCGCACCCTGGCGGTTCCGCGGCGTCGACCTCGCCCCGGGCGACACGGCGGCCGTCGCGACCTCCTTGCTGCACCACAACCCCGACGTCTGGGACGAGCCGCTCACGTTCCGGCCGGACCGGTTCCTGGACCGCGAACCACGAGGGTTCGCGTTCGCGCCGTTCGGGGGCGGGCACCGGCGCTGCCTCGGCGCGGCGTTCGGCGACTACGAGCTGCGCATCGCACTGGGCACGGTGGTCTGCATGGCCACGCTGTCGATGCCCGAGCGGGAACGGGGTCGCCGGATCCCCCCTGCCGTGCCACGCAACATCACGTTCGGCCCACGGCGGCCGCTCATGCTGACCTTCGAGGGGCCGACCGGTACCGCATGACGACTAGCTGCTGGTGGTGGGCAGGGGGCGCAGGAGCATCCGCTCGAGGTTGTCGGCGGGGTCGTCGCAGTGGTACTCCACCGGGGGCTCGTCGGTGAGCATTCTGGGGAGGAACCAGGGGATGTTGCTCACCACCGCCCGGTTGCCGTGGTCGCAGACCCAGGCCGACGGGAGCCACTCGAGCTGTCCCTCGGGTACCGCACGCCTACCCGGCCAGGTCACGTCCGCGTCGACGAACTCCGCGACGTAGGCGTACATCCCGGTGCGGCTCGCTCCGGCGGGCCAGGTCACCGTGCCGACCGCCCGGAGCCGGTCGGCGTGGGCGAGGTCGATCCCCGCCTCCTCCCGGACCTCCCGGCGAACACACCGCTGCGGCGTCTCCGAACCGACGCGCTTCCCGCCGAGACCGTTCCAGCGGTCGACGAAGGGCGGCCTCGCCCGCAGGAGCATGAGGACACGTTCCCTGTGGACACAGAAGCAGATGGTGTACGGCAGCGCCGGACGCTCGTCGTCCATCGGCGTCAACCGCCCGACCCGTGCGGTTGCCGACCCGCGGTCGCGATCAAGTCCTGTGCCTCCTGGATGGGAAAAGCGGCGTTGAGATAGCCCCCGAGCCTGGTCCAGTCATAGCCGATGTCGAGCGTACTTCGCCACTCGGCGATCGACGCGAAGGAGGACGGGAACAGCTCCACCCCCACCGCCGCGCGCATGGCCGTGACGAGGTCCTCGAGGTCGGTCAGGAGCCTGGCCGCCTGGTCGGCGTTCGCCACGCGGAACTCGACCGCTCGCGCGGACTCCGCGATGGGCCGCGGGAGCTCCGGCAGACGCGACAGCCAGTCGAGTGACTCCTCGGCGGGAGGTTGCGGGCTCACGCCGAACGCGCTCAGCACCGCCAGGCACGCCTGCCGGAACATGCGGCGCGAGGTCGTCTCGACCACGGGCCACTGGCGACGCCGCGCCGCGCCCTCGGCGTCCTCCCGTGCGTTCTCCACCATGATGTTCGCCCAGACCAACGACATGCCCGCCTCCGCGAACCGCCGCGCCGCCAGCGGAACGAGGGTGACGAACGGGTCGTGCTCGGTGACCGGCGCCCCGTGCAGGGACAGGATCGGCCGGCGGGCTGTCGGCGGCGGGGACGCGACCGCGTACCCCCGCACCAGACCGCCGCCCCGCCAGCGCAACCGCAGGAGACCGACCCGGAGGAACTCGGCGATGACCTCGCCCGCGTCACCCGTCACGACCTCCGGCAGCGGTGTGTCGAAACGCAGCGATCGCCAGACGTGTGCCGCCTTCTCGTTCAGCGTGAACACGTCTTGGCCGCGCAGCAGGTGCAGGTGCCGGCCCAGTGGCCAGGTCGTGACGCCCCGGACCCGGGCGAGCAGTACGCGTGCCGGGTCGAGCGGGGCCCCGTCGACGCCGAGCTCGGGAAGCGAGCCGACGCAGTGCCGGACGTACTGCTCCGGCGGCAGGTCCGAGCGCTCGGCGGTCTCGAGCATCCGGCGGACCGGCGCCGAGCCGTCGACACGCGCCAGCTGCTGGGAGATCCACTTGCGTTCGAGGTAGCTCTCGCCGCGCTCGGCGACCCAGGACTTGGCGCCCTGGATCAGCGCGGTGCGGGCCCAGCTCGCGGCGCGGTCCACGGCCCCGAGTCCAGCGAGCGCCGTCGCGTACCGGGCGGACTGCCGGGCACGCTGGCGGAACCAGACCACGACGATCCGGGCCAGCTCGTCCTCGGGCAGGATGTCCCGAACGGCCTTCAGCGACGAAGGGTTGCGCAGCGGAACAGCTCGGACCAGCCGCTGGACCCGGTTCAACGAGTCCTCGGGGATGCCGGCGACTCCTCGGGGGCCAGACCTGGCGGAGCCGGCGACCGCGCGCGCCAACTCCTCGGCCTGCCGCACGGACCGCACGCGGACCTCGACCCGGCGTCCCTCCACGAACACGATGGTGGGCATCGTCGGGAAGTCGTGGTCGCCGGCCTCCAACAACAGGAAGTCCACATCGGAGGAGTCGTTGCCGAAACCCTCGGCGATCGATCCCTCGATGACCGCCGCCGTGCCCTCCGGTACGTCGATCCCCTCGGTCGCGAGGGTGAGCAGGTGCTGGAGGTGGTCGTGGGACAGGATCACGGCGTCACCTCCGCAGCGCGAGGCCGGTTCCCGCGGGCCAGCCGCGCGGCCATTCCGTCGGAACCCAGCAGCCGCCGCTCCCACAACCCGCACACGTACTCGGTGCGTTCCGCCGCGAGTCCGGTGTAGCTCTCGGGGTGGACAAGGACGTCGGACAGCCCGCCGAGCGACGAGGCCAGGCGGTCGTCCGCACGCAGCACACCGGACAGTGCCTCGCCGGAGGACTGCGCGCGCCGCACGGCGGCGTGCACGAGATCGTAGGCGTCGGCATGGCCGGACAACGCGAGCAGCACGTACAGCGCTTCGGTCGTCACCTGCTCGCCCGCCGCGTCGAGGTGGCGGCGCATTCGCGCGGGGTTCACCCGCACCGCAGCCAGAGCGCGGGTCAGGACGGTGGTGGCGCAGGAGAAGGCGACGAACAGCTCCACGGCGAACCGGGCCGAGGCGCCGTTGGTGAGGTCCCGCTGGTGCTCGGAGACCTGGTCGAGCAGGGTGGTGACCAGGCGGGGCGCGAACGACTTCCACAGGCTCTTCACCATCTCGAAGCGGAACGGGTTCGTCTTGTGCGGCATCGTCGACGACCCGACCTCCGTCGCGTCCGGGGCGGTTCCCAGCTCACCGATCTCGCTGCGCATGAGGTGCCGCACGTCGTCGGCGATGTTCGCCAGCACGGAGAAGCACGACGTGACCGCCCAGGCCAGGTCGCCGGCGTACTCCGGCGGCACGATCTGGGTGGCGTGTGCCGCGGGCGCGATGCCCAGCTCGCCCAGGACGGCCTGCTCGAGCTCCTCGGGCGAGAACGTCGTGCGGTCCCCGAGGAGTGTGTGCGCGTTGTAGGCGCCGACCGCACCCGACGCCTTGCCCTTCAGGCAGTGCGCCGCCCGTTCGACTGCCTCGATCCGGTTGCCGAGCCGGTGCACGTACCCCGCCACGGTGAACCCGAAGGTGACCGGGACGGCGAACTGCCCGTGGGTCCGGCCCACCTGGGGGAGCTCCGCAGTGGCCCGCGCCCAGTCGATCAACAGTCGCGCGAGGTCCAGCAGGTCCGGCAGCAGCACCTCGATCGTGAGGTCGCGCAGGCGCAGCGCCGCGGCCGTGTCGGTCACGTCAGACGAGGTCAACAGCAGGTGCACCCATGGGCGGGCGGGCTCGGAGACCCGCCTCCCGACACAGTTGACCAGTGCACGCACGTGGTGCTTGGTCCGCAGCTCCTCGAGGTAGACCTCCTCCGGGGTGACCTCGTGGCAGGCCGCCGCGATCTCGTCCGCCACCTCGGCCGTGCACAGCCCGGCCTTCGCCAGCGCACGCGCGAGGGCGACCTCCACCTTGAGCTGGTAGCGGATGTGCGCGCTCTCCGAGGCGTACGGTCGTGCCCGGTCGTAGACTCCGCGGATTCCCTTGTAGTAGCGGTAGTCCAGCGGCGACACGTCGTCGAAGTCGAAGCGGGGATAACCGTCCACGTCAGACACGAGATGTCGCCACCCTCCGGGCGAGTACCTCCAGGGCTTCGGCCACCTGGCCGCGGGTGTGCTCCCGGCGCAGGAAGAAGTGGTGCGGCACGCACCGACTCAGGGCGTCGATCACCTTCGCCTCCCGCTCCGACGCCGGGCCGCCGGCGAAAAGACCCGACCAGTTGCCTGGCGCCAGCTCCTGCCGGAAGGCCGCGACGTTGCCGGTCAGCTCGTCGCGGACCACCGCCGCGCTCACCGGTTCGACCGACGGCGGCCCGACGCGGCGGTCCAGCAGCGGCCTGACGACAAGTCCGACCGGCGCGGAGCGCCGGACGCCGTAGAGCCTGGACAACTGGTCGAGCGGCACGACGATCTTCGCCCGCACGTCGGTGTCCGGTGCCGGTCCCAGCTCCGGGAACAGTTCGGCCGTCCCGCGTCCCACGGTCAGTGGATACGGCAGACCGTGGGACACTGCGCCGCCGGGTCCGGCGCGGACCACCACCCGGTCGTTGGACAGGAACTCCGCTCCCCGGTGTACCAGGAGGTGGAGCAGTGTGGTGGTCTTGCCGTCGCCACTCTCACCGAAGACGAGCACACCGCGGCCGTCCAGCACACAGGCGCCGGCGTGGACGATCGTCGCCGTCGCAGAGCACCACGGCATCAGCACCTGACCCCGCACCACGCTGACCGTGTCGGCCTCGAGAACCCAAGGCCGGGGTTGGCACACCACGACCTCCCGTCGTCCGAGGTGGACGATGACCCGGGTGCCGTCCCGTTCGGTCTCGACGAGCACCACGTCGCCGAGCGCCCGTCGCCGAGCCGTGTCCGCCCCGCCGAACACCGCGATCCGCTCGGAGTCGGGAATGAGCGCGTCGAACGCCGCCGACGCGCCGGACGGGAGCGACGGCAGGCACCACACGTGCACCGTCGAGCCGTCGTCGGCGGGCGGCGACGGACCGGCGAGCGCCGCCACCGCGTCCAACGGCTCCGGCCGCGGCGCGACGAGCTCGACGCGCAGACCGTGCCACCACAGCTCGGTGTGACACCGGAACGGCTGCGTGCGCAGCTCGCCGAGCAGCGCCTCGCCGACGTCGTGCCGGGCCAGCATCACGACAGGAGCCCGGTGTCGCCGCTGAGATCGATCATCATGTCGGGTTCCGGGCCCGTGCTGACGTAGCTGAGGCGTCCGGACAGGTCGCAGCGCTCGACGACGTCCCTCAGCCAGTCAAGCGTCTGGGCGGAGAGATCCGCGAGCCGCCTCTTGCCGTAGTCCTGCCAGTTCCGGTAGTCCAGGAAGGTGAGGGCCACCCTGCTGGGACGGTTGATCGCGAGCGCCTGCTTGAGGTCCTCCTCGGCGAACTCGAAGACGCGACGCACCCGGCCGGTGACCGTGGTCCTCTCGAGGATGGAGACCGGAGATCCGCTGCGCCGGGTGACGGTCTCCCAGCTGATCTCCCTGCCCGCCAGCGGGCCCGAGTTGCCGGCCACCCTGATCGGGTAGGTGCGGAACACGCCGATGATGTCGCGAACCGCGAGCGGGCTCACCGCCGCATCGGACAGCACCCCCGCGGCGTTGGGATCGCAGTTGGTCGTCATCGGGTAGTACGGCGAGGTCACGATCGACAGCAGGCTGCCCTGGTGTCCTTCGAGCAGGACCGGCCGGTTCTCGTTGATGTAGTTCCCGATGAACCCGATCGTGTCGGTGAGGTAGGGCTTCAGCCACTCGACGTCGTCGGCCCGGCGGATGGCGGTGTCGCGGGACAGCTTGTCCATCCGTGCGGCGCCGACCCCCTGGAGGGTCGACCCGTACCGCTCCCACCGGTTCTCCTGGGCCGCCGTGTCGGCGTGTCTGCTGTCGACGATGACGACCCGGGGGTCGATGCGCAGCCGGTGTCGCACGTGGACGCCGGCCTGCTCGACCATCGCGATCTCCCTGCGCAGGATCTCCTCGCCGAAGAACGCACCGGGTGCGATCACGAGCTCGCACCGGGGGTTGATCCAGGCGCACGGCAGGACCCGCATCGCGAACGGCTCCCCGTTGAAGTGCACCGTATGCCCCGCCTGGTGCCCGCCCGACCGCACCGCGACGTCGTAGCGGTCCGAGAGATATGCGACGACCTTCCCCTTGCCCTCGCTGCCGGCCTGCAGTCCGACGATCACGTCGACACAGGAGTTCTCCCTGCTGTTCATTGGCTTCCTCTGTTCCCCGAATTTCCCCGATGAGTGTCAGGACACCGTGTTCTCGTCCGACAGGACGTGCACCGTGCCCTCGCCACCGTCGACGCGCAGGCGCATGCCGGTCGCGATCTCCCTGGTGACGTTCCTTATCTGTACGACGCACGGAATCCCGAGCTCGCGCGCCACGATCGCGACATGGGTAAGCGGGCTGCCCCGCTCGATGAGGAGGGCCTTCGCGGCCGGCAGTGCCGCGATCCACCCGGGATCGGTGCGGTAGGTGACCAGGATCGCGCCCTCGACGTCGTGCGGCTCCGTGACGACCTTGGCCTCGCCCTCCACGACGCCCGGACCGCACGGCACGCCACGCAGCACCTCCGACCGCGGAGAGACCACCGCACCGCCGGCGGAAGACGGGTCCCAGCCGGCACGCTCGAGGTTGCCGCCCCAGTACACCGGCCCGTAGGTGGTGAACCTCGGCGGCGCAACCAGCTCCCGGTCCTGGGCGTGCTGCCGCTTGCGCAGGTCCACCAGCGACGCGAGCTCCCGGTGGGCGATCGTCCCGTCGAAACAGCCGCGCAGCTCGTCGAGGCGGAGGTAGAAGACGTCCCGCTCGTCGTTCAGCGCCCCGAGGCGGGCCAGGCTCGCGCCCATCGCCCGGATCATCCTCCTGGCCATGCCGAACGCCCTGGTCCGGCAGAACCGCACCCGCTCTCGATCGGCGAGGGAGCGCCGGACCCGCCGGCGAACCTGCTGGTACACGATCCGACGCAGGCCGTGCAGGTGTCTGTCGAGGATCCGCTCGGCGGCCTGGCTGTCGTTCCCGTTCTGCCGCGCGAAGGCCAGTGCGCCGCGCAGCATGACGAACAGCCGCGACGGGTCCTGGCGAAGGTCCGGCTCCTCCAGCTTCAGCTCGTTCACGCTCCGGTACCCGAAGTCGGCGATGTAGGCGTCGATCTCGCCGACCAGCTCCCGGAGCCCGCGGTCGGCCAGCGTGGCGTACAGCTGTTCCGGCGCGGTCTCCCTGACCAGGCGGGACAGTTCCTCGTCCGCGCGGATCGTCGCGGCCAGCCGTTCGAAGCGGTACGCCGGTTCGGCCGACTCCAGCACGCCCGCCGGGTTCGCCACTGCCCACGGGAGCCACCGCGGCACGTCGGGGGGAAGCCATCGTTCGGTCAGCTTCTGCAGCAGGCCGAAGGAGAGCCCGATGACGGCCTCCAGGACGATCATGGCGCCCCAGCGATCCAGAAGCGTCCGTTCCAGCTTCCTGAACAGCTGGTACACCTCGTCAGCCGGCAACGCGTCGAAGTCGACGTCGTCGAACTCCCGGTAGGTCGTGGCGAAGTGCCGGAGAAAGTCACGAACCGTCCGGTCGACCGCGAGGAACCGTCGCCAGTACGCGGTGACGATGACGGCGCGGTGTGGGCGTTCCTGCCACCGGAACCGTGAGCTGAACGGTCGCAGCTCCATCGCCAGCTCGTCGGGCAGCGGTTCCGCCAGCCCCATCGACACCTCGAGCACCTGCCGGTTCACCCGGTAGAACGGAGCGAGCCGGATGACCCGGTACCAGTTCAGCAGGTTGTAGTAGACGCGACCGTGGAAGTAACCCAGCATGGTGGGAAGCCACTCGTCCATCTGCCGCATGCCGTGGCGGGGCACGGCGAGCAACTGGCAGTACTGCCGGTAGACCTGGTGGTAGACGTGGGCGGCGAAGCTGAACGTCATCGGCGAGGTGATGTCGCTGAAGCTCTCGATGATGTTCGAGTTGTCCCAGATCCGCAGCTCACCCCGGGGCGACGGGTCGGCCCCCCGCACAGGGCCGGTGACCGGCCTGCTCTGCAGGATCCAGACGGAGTCGTCCGCGATCGCCCACTCGATGTCCTGCGGCCCGGAGAACGCGGCGACGACGTCGGACGCCACGCGGACCAGGCGAGCGACCTCCTCGCCGGAGAGCGCACTGGCCGCTCGTGCTTCGGCCCCGACGACGGTCGTCACGCTGCCGTCGCCGTGCTCGTCCGGGTCGACCCGTTCCCGCTTGTCGCCGACGACGACCTCCCGCACCGCGCCGCTCCGCCGGTCGACGAGCACGGTGTCGGCGTCGACCAACCCCGACACCAACCCCTCGCCGAGCCCGAGCACCGCGCTGATCATGTACTCGTCGGGGTCGCCGCCGAGCGGGTTGGCCGTGAACAACACACCGCTCTTGTCGGCCGGCACCATGCGCTGGACAACCACGGCCATGCCGCTGGTCTCACAGGGCAGCCCGTGCGCCAGTCGGTACCGCAGGGCCTGCGCGGAGTACGCCGACGCCCAGCACCGCCTGACGTGTGCGACCACCGAGTCGAGACCGCCGATGTTGAGGAACGTCGAGAACTGTCCGGCGAACGAGTAGCGGGCGCCGTCCTCCTCGGCCCCCGAGGAACGCACGGCGACCCGGCCGGCACCGACGTGTTCGTAGGCCCGCCGGACGGTGGCGAGCAGGTCGGGCTCCGGGGTGGTGCCGAGCACGAGCTCCTCGATCCGCACCGCGACGAGGTCCGCCGTGTCGGCGGTGACCCCCACGAGGTGTTCCCGGACCTTCTCCACCAGGCCGTTGGCGCGGAGGAACCGGTCGAACACGTCGACGCCGATGACCGCCCACTCCGGCACGTCGGCCCCGTGTTCGGTGAGCCGGTGAAGGGTGTGGCCTTTGGCGCCGGCCAACCGGGCCGCATCGGCGCTCGGTGTCTCGCTGGTGATGACGGACATCGGAACTACTCCCCTCGCGGTCAGCCGACGGTCCACAGCAGCGCCTCGACGATGACGCCGAACTGGAGGAGCACGGCGTAGATCAGACCGGCGAGCCCGAGGGCCCGGGCCAGCCGACTCGCCCGGGCGGCCGGTGGGGCCATCGCCCACTCCCCTGCCGTCCAGGCGATGAGCAGTCCGAGGAGGACGCTCTGGTAGATGATGAAGAACCAGGTCACCGGCAGGGTGACGACGATGGTCGCGACACACGCGGCCGCGCAGCACAGCAGCGCGAGCAGGACGGCACGCACGCCGTCGCGCCCGAGGCGATAGGGCCGGTAGTCGAGGTCGGGCGCCTTGCGCGAGAACTTCCAGAACTCGTAGGCCGCCCAGAACAACACGACCACAGCCGCCGTCGGTGCCGCCGCCGGCGCGACTCCGCCCTCGGAGAGCCAGAACAGGACCGGGTAGGCCATGACCACCAGGGGGATGGTCTCGTAGCACACGGCGAGCGGCACCCGTCGGGTCGTCAGCCGGCGCTTGACCCAGAACGGGGTGAGCACCGTCAGGGCCACCGCGGCGAGAGCGCCGCCGAGCGCCGGTGGGTACAGCAGGTTCAGTGCCACGATCCCGACCACGACGGTGAGCCACCCGTACGTGAGCCCGCTCCGGGTGTGCCCGGCGGCACCGCCGTCCTGCTCCAGGTCGTCGATGTCGTCGACGAGACGCAGCTGGAGGAACAGCAGCACGAACGAGGCGACGCCGAGCACGCCCGTCCACCGCAGGCCGACGGGGCCGACGGCACGGTCGAGGAGCAGCTGCGCGGACACGAACGTCAGCACGATCGCCGTTCCCTGGGTCGGGAGGGGAAACCGGGACGCCAGGTAGCCCCGCACCGCACGCGATACCGACCCGGTCCGTGGACCGCCCGTCCGTGCGCCTCCGACGGTGTCGTTCATCCGCCTTCTCCCCGGGAAGTCGTGGATGTCAGGTGTCCTGGTGGACGCCGTGGGTGGCGAGAGCGGCGGCCACCGTCCTGCCCTTGCCGTCGTGGATCCGCACCTCGGCGTGCGCGACGGTCCTGCCGGTCGCGACGACCGCGCCGTCGGCGCGCAGCTCCGCGTCGTCGACGGGTACCCGTCGCAGGTAGGACAGCGCGATGTCCTGGGTGGCCGCCGTCGTGCCGCTGGGCAGTGCGGTGCGCACGGCCCCGTAGGCCGTGCGTTCGGCCAGGAACGCCAGCACCCCGCCCTGGATGTTGCCCAGCGGCGAGGAGAACCACGCGTTGGCCGGGAGAACGGCCGAGAACTCACCGTCCTCAAAGGACAGAATGCGCAGTCCGGTCAGTCGCCCCAGCGGCGCGGTCGCGAACTCGGCGGACAGGCTGCCGGGTGACGGGTGCCACCTCTCCGGCACCGGAAGCTCGTGCGGCCTGAACCCGACGGCGGCGTCGGGAATGGTGGCCGGGTTCGACGGCGGCGTGCACGCCGGTGCGGGCAGCGGGAAGAGCGCGGAGCGGGATGTCGACCGGGCGACGAGCCGGTTGTCGCCGTCCCGGACGGCAGCGGTCGACAGCACGTGGGTGGCCGTGGTGTGCAGCACGTGCCCGCTCGCCGTGAGCGGACCGGAACCCGGTCGTACCCGGTCGCCCAGCTGGATGGAGGTCGACACGGTCACGAACCCGGTCGCGGGAGCCACCGTGGTGTAGACGGCACCGAGGTGTGCGGAGTCGAGCACGACCGCCAGGACGCCCTCGGTCATCACCCCGCCGCGCCAGTCCAACCAGCCCGTCGCCGGCATGCGGTAGGCGGCTGTGCCGCTGTCCACTGCCTCCAGGGTGATGCCGAAGAGCCGGTCGATCGGCGGGGCGACGGTCTTGCCCGCGATTCCCCAGCGCAGCTGCTCGAGCCCGGGAAGGGCGGTGAGCTCGGTCGCCCGTGCGTCGACGGACACCTCCTCGTACGGCGAGCGGAACGTCGCGACCAGCGCGGTCATCGGCGCCGCGCTCCGGTTCGGGCCGCGGTGGGGGTGAACTCGCACGGCAGCCGCTTGATGCCGTTGATGAACGAGCTGCCGAGCAGCGGCTCCGGTTCACCCGCCGAGATGTCGGGTAGCCGTGCGAGCAGCTCGCGGAAGGCCGCGGTGATCTCCCGCCGCGCGAGGTGCGCGCCGAGGCAGAAGTGAGGTCCCGGACCACCGAACCCCACCTGCGGGTTCGGCTGCCTGCGGATGTCGAAGCGCGCCGCGTCGGGGAAGACCGACTCGTCCCGGTTGGCTGACCAGTAGAAGAGCAGGACCTTGTCGCCACGGCGGTACCGCATGCCGTTCATGACGTGGTCACGGGTGGCGCGGCGGCGCATGAAGATCACCGGCGAGCTGATCCGCACGATCTCCTCGACCGCGGTCGGCGCGTGCCGCTCGAAGTCCGCGAGCCACAGCTGTCTCTGGTCCGGGTTGTGGGTGAGCAGTGTCAGCCCGTGTGCGATCGCGTTGCGTGTGGTCTCGTTGCCCGCGACCACCAGCAGGATGAAGAAGGACGCGATCTCCTGGTGGGTCAGCCGCTCGCCGTCGACGTCGGCGTTGACCAGTACCGAGACGAGGTCCTCGGTGGGGTGCTCGCGCCGGTGGGCGGCGAGGTCGGTGACCAGCTCGACCAGCTCGTTGGCCGCGCCGAGCATGCGGCTGCCGATGCCGGCGGGATCGGTGAGGAACTCCGGGTCGAAACCGCCCAGGATGCGTACCGAGCGGTCGATGACGAACTGGTGACGGGACGACGGAATGCCCATCATGTCGCAGATCACGATCAGCGGGAGCCTGGCCGCTACCTCGGCGACGAAGTCGCACTCGCCGCGCTCGGCGATGGCGTCGACGAGTCCCGCGGCGATCCGTCGCACATCGCTCTCGATCCGCCCCGTCATCTTCGGGGTGAAAGCCCGTGACACGATGCGCCGCAGCCGCGCGTGTTCGGGGTCGTCCATGTTGATCAGTGAGCCGAAGTACTGCGCGAACTCCGTTGGCATGTCGGCGATGTTGGTGGCGCCTCCCCAGGAGGAGCAGAACACCTCGGCGTTTCGGCTGGCCTCGACCACGTCCGCGTGCCGCACGAGGGCGTAGTAGCCCGCGCCGGGCGGGAAGCCGATCTCGGACAGGTCGGGCTCGGCGTAGAAGCGAGGCCGAGGCTGTGCCCTGAGCTCGGCGAAGGCCGCCTCCCGGTCCGCGAGCGAGCGGCTCCAGAACTCGGTGTCGGACAGGTCGATGTCCATGACCGTGTTTTCGTCGCTCGCCATCGTCGACCTCCGTTCAGGATCCCTGAAGCTGCGCGGTTCGGCGGGACACGGTGCGGGGCGGCGGGCCGAAGTAGCCGACCCGAAGCCCGTGGTCGAGCAACTTCCGTAGATGTGCACGGCCTTCGATCGCGGGTTTTCCGCCGGCGATCTCCCGCGCCACGGTGGTGTCGAAGAACGCGCGGCGGCGGAAATAGTCCTCGTACAGCACCATGATGCTGCGGTAGTACCGCTGCTCCGCGGCCGTGAGCTGGTCCAGCTGCCAGTTCGCCGGCGGTATGTAGCGTGGCACGTGGAAGTTCGGGTACTCGGCGAGCACATCACTGAAGTCGCGGAGGGTCAGCGGACTGGCGCCAGTCACGTGAAGCGTCTTTCCCGCCGCGGTATCGAACCGGTCGCTGACGCGGGCGATCACGTCCGCGACGCGGTCGATGGGCACGAGGTCGATCACGGCGTCGTACAGGCCCGGGATGGCGCGTAGCCGGCCCTGCGTGAGCACCTTGATGACGATGTACATGTTCCTGAACTCCCGGATCGCACCGGTGCGCTGGTTCCCCACGACGACCGAGGGCCGCACCACCGCCACCGGCCAGCCATCGGCCCGCACCTCCGCGACAGCCACCTCCGCGTGGAACTTGCTCGCCTCGTAGGGGTTCCCGTGCCGCTGTCCGAGATCGAGCTCGTCCTCCCGGACCACGCCCGTTCGGTCGCCGCACACGTAGGCCGTGCTCACGTGCACCAGCGGAATGCGCCGTGAACCGGCGGTGAGGAAGCCGAGCAGGTGACGAGTGCCGGTGACGTTGACCGACTCGTACCGGGCCGGGTCCAGACCGAAGTCGGTGACGGCGGCGTTGTGCACGACCAGATCGGAACGGTTCGCGACGACGCGGCGGATTTCCGAGGACAGGCCCAACCCGGGGTCGGTTATGTCGCCACGTACGACGACGACCGACTCGGGTTCGAAATCCCCGCGAAACGGTTTCGTCCGAATGCGACGCCCATTGTTTCGAACCAGTTCGCCATTGTCGTGGGTAACCGCCACAACCGCGTGCCCACCGGCGAGCAGCCGGGCCACGACCTCGGCCCCGACCAGTCCGGCGGCGCCGGTGACGACCACATTGCGTTTTGCCATGATTACGAACCCAAACCCTCGTCCCAGGATTGGGAGTCAAGCACAACCCTCTCACCGTGTCAGCCCGCGCCGAACCGAACGAGGCGCGCGACCCGGGCTGCCTGCGCCGATGGTGCGGGTGAACTTCTTCCGGCAGCCGCACGAGGCCGATACACTCGCCTGATCGTGTGACGCCGCACAAGGGATGTCGAGCGCCGGTCGTGATCGGTGTCGTTGCGGATCGTCATTCAGGTATGGGCAAGCCGCTGGTGCACAACCTTGGGGGATGCGGTTGATGGCCGGTTACAGCAATGCTCGCCCGTCGGCCATCGGACAGCACGGCAGCACCGTCTGGCTTCCGGTCGAATCGTTGCGCGGGGCGGACTCGCCGCGGTTGGCCGGCGAGGATATCGAGCACGTGCTGGTGCTGAACGAGATGGAGGCACCGTTCCCGCCGATCACGGTTCATCGCGCCACGATGCGCGTCATCGACGGGATGCACCGGTTGTGCGCCGCGAGGCTGCGCGGTGACGACCGGATCGAGGCGCGGTTCTTCGACGGGACAGAGGATGACGCGTTCGTGCACGCCGTGGCGGCCAACATCGTGCACGGTCTGCCGCTGTCGCTGCCGGATCGCACGGCGGCGGCGGCCCGCATCGTCGCCTCCCACACCGACTGGTCCGACCGGCGGATCGCGGAGATCACAGGGCTCGCCGCCACTACCGTCGGATCGATCCGCCGGCGTTCGAACGAAGGCCTCACACAGTCGAACATCCGTGTCGGTCGGGACAAGAGGGCACGCCCGGTGAACAACTCCTCCGGCCGGACGCTCGCCGGCGAACTGATGAGCGAGCGCCCGGAGCTGTCGCTGCGGAAAGTCGCCAAGGCGGCCGGGATCTCCGTGTCCACCGCCCACGACGTCCGCAAGCGCATTCGCCAGGGCCAGCACCCGGTTCCGCCGAGGCAGCGGACCGGCGACGACGTCGAGTCCTCGACGACGGGCAAGGCGGCCGATCAACCGATGACGAGCTGCCCGAGGCGGATCCCCACGACCGAGATCGCGCCGATCCTGCGGCGGTTGCGAACCGATCCTTCACTGCGGTTCAGCGACAGCGGTCGTGAGCTGCTCCGGTGGCTGGTCCTGCACACCGCGGACGTCCAGCAGTGGGAGCGGCTCATCGACTCGGTACCGGCGTACTCGCGCCCGCTCGTCGCGGAGCTCGCCAGAGGAACCAGCAGGGCGTGGTACGAGTTCGCGAACCGCCTCGACCAGCTCGGGGACACGGAGTCCTGACACCATCGGCATCACCGGCGGCGCTGGCCGGTCTCGCCTGGCCGCCGGATCATCCGCCGAAGAGAGCGGGTGTGCGGTCCTGCCACCGGACGACGGCCTCGAGCTGCGCGCCGAGTGAGAACAGGACGGACTCCCCGCCGGGCCGCCCCACCACCATGACCCCGACAGGGACGTTCTCCGGGGTCCAGTGGATCGGGAGACTGATCGCGGGTTGTCCCGTACTGGCATACATCGCGGTGTAGGGAGTGAACCTCTTGATCTCCTCGAACTCCCGCGCGGGGTCCTCGTCGTCGCGGATCGCGCCGACCGCTGGAGACGGTCGGGTCACCGTGGGGGTGAGGATGACGTCGTAGGACCAGCTGTGTTCCAGGAGCGTGCGGGAGACGGCCTCGGTCGCCGCCAGTGCGCGGCCGTAGTCGAGGGCCGAGAGCGTCGAACCCCGGCCACGCAGCCACCGGGTCAGCGGCATGAGCATGCCTTCCCGGTCTGGCGGTACCGGAGCGAGCAGGGCGAGCATCGAGAAGACCGGTTCGATCGAGGCGACGACGGTCGGGTCGAACGCGGGCGTGATGTCCTCGACGTCGTGTCCGAGCTCAGCCAACAGCTCGCTCGCCCGCGTGTACGCGGCAACGCATTCCGGATCCACGTCGGCCTCGGTGAAGACCGGCGCGAGGTGCCGCCCGACGCGCAGCCGCCCCGGCTCCCGTCCACAGTGGTCGAGGAAGGTCCGGCCGGGGGCGGGCGACGCGATGGGGTACGGGTCGCCTGGCATCGGTACCGCGATGGCGTCGAGCAGCGCCGCGCAGTCTCCTACGGTGCGTGCGATCATTCCGTGCGTGGTCAGGCCGAAACTGGTCGCCTCGGTGAAGCCCGGCCCGTTGCTCACCCGGCCTCGGCTCGGCTTCAGCCCGACGAGCCCGCAGGCGCTGGCGGCGATGCGGTTCGAGCCGGTTCCGTCGTTTCCCTGGGCCACCGGTGCCAACCCCGCGGCGACCGCCGCCGCACCGCCGCCGCTGGACCCACCGGCGGACCGGGACAGGTCCCAGGGGGTGCGGGCGGGTGGGGCCACCCGGTTCTCGGTGTGGCAGGCCAGCCCGAACTCGGGCGTGTTGGTCTTCCCCAGGACAACCATGCCGGCCCGGCGCAGCAGAGTAGCCACGTTGTCGTCGATCGGGGAGATGAAGTCCTCGAAAGAAAGCGAGCCGAAGGTACACCGCATCCCCGCGACATTGGTGAGGTCCTTGACCGCGACGGGGACGCCGAGCAGGGGCGGCAGTGCGGCCGCTGGTTTTTCGCCGGCCAACGCCCGCTCGGCGGCCTCGGCCTGGTGCAGGGCCGATTCCGCGGCCACCGTCAGGTAGGCGCCGATGCTCGCGTCGATGCGCTCAATGCGTTCCAGGTAATGCTCGACGAGTTGGACCGGAGAGATCTCACGCCGGCGGACGGCGGCGGCGAGCTCCACCATCGAAAGGTGGTGACAGCCAACTTCCGACTCGGTTCTGCTCATGGGAGACCCCTACCTCGACGGTAAGCACGGCGAGTTGAACCGAAACCCAGTGAACCTTTCCTGCCGACAGGCGGTCAAGCCGGGCCCGAACAGGCACGTGCGAACGCGCGATGCTCCACAACGGACGGAAGCAGGCCGAGTGTCAGGTGGACCGGTCAGCGTGCGGAGGGCCGTGGCACGTCGCGGCGGTTGGGGACCAGGTCGTGCGGTTCGGTGTCGAGGTCGTCGAGGCCGAAGCTGATGATCCGGTGCGGGTACACGCGGATGATCGGCCCGCCGACCGGGGCCTTGGAGTCAACCGGCTTGTCGATGGCCTCGCCGTGGCCGCGGATGTCGACGCAGCGCACGCGCCACGGCTGCACCGAGGCGATGTCGTCGACGACGAACGCCACCCGGCCGTTGTCGGCCACGTTGCGGAACTTCCGGCTCCTCGCCAGGTTGAAGCCGCCGATGTCGATCGTCTGGGTGGTGGGGTTGTAGGCGAAGCCCACCGGGTTCACCTGCAGGGTGCCGTCGGGGTGGACGGTGGCCAGGCGGCCGAGGGGCTGGGCGGCCAGGTACTCGAGCTCGGTGTCGGCGAACGGCATGGGACTCCTCGGGAGAACGGTCAGACGAACAGCAGGGTCTTGCCGAGGACCTCGCGGGCCTCGATCGCGGCGTGGGCGGCGTCGGCCCGCTCCAGGGGGAAGGTGCGGCCGATGCGGGGGGTGACCCGGCCCGCGGCGGCCTCGGCGAGCATGTGTTCGACGCGTTCCCGCGCCCCGACGTGGAAACTCCGGAGCTGCTCGAGGCCGATCACCGACACCCCTCGTCGGCGCGCCTCGGCGGGGTCGACCACCGTGACCGCGCGGCTGGCGGCGCCGTGCACCGAGAACCGCGCATTCGGCGCCGTCGCCTCGAGGGCCTCCTGCCCGATCCGGCCGCCGACGCCGTCGAACACCACGTCCACCCCCCGGCCACCGGTCGCCGCGCGCACCCGCTCGGACCAGCCGGGCTCGGAGTAGTCGACCACCGCCTCGGCACCGAGCGCGCGGGCCACCTCGAGCTTCGCCGCGCCGCGGGCGGCACCGACCACCCGGGCGCCGGCGGCACCGGCGAGCTGCACGAGCAGCCCGCCGACCCCGCCGGCCGCCGCCTCGACCAGCACCCACTCCCCCGCGCGGACGCCGGCCCGGTGGACCAGGCCCAGCGCCGTGGCACCGTCGTCGAGCAGCGCCGCCGCCTCGGGCAGCCCCAGTCCGGCGGGCACCGGGACCAACTCCTCGACAGCCGCCACCGCTGCCTCGGCGTTGCCGCCGGCACCGCTCGCGGTGTGGGTGACCACCCGCCGGCCGAGCCAGGCCCGGTCCACCCCCTCCCCCACCGAGCCCACCCGGCCGGCGATCGACGAGCCCGGCACGTAGGGCGGGGTCGGCAGCGGCGGCCCCGGTGTCCAGCCACTGCGCAGCTGGGTCTGGACGAAGTCGATCGCCACGACCGACACCTCGACCACGACCTGCCCAGGCCCGGCCACCGGCTCCGGCTCCTGGTCGGGCACCAGCACCTCCGGTCCCCCGAACCGGACCGCCCGCACCACCCGCATACCCACCCCGCATCGCCCGAGAACCGTCCAGGCAAGCCTGCAACCTCTACCTTGCTGGAGGTCAACTCCCCCGCGCGCGGACGAACCTGGCTCCCCAGGCGTGCACCTCCTCGAGCAGCTCGGGCGGGCCGAGCACCTGGAAGTCGGCGGCCAGGACGCCCAACGCCATCACCGCCCAGTCCAGGGAGACCGTCGTCATCCGCAGTCGCGAGCGGTTCTGGTCGAGCTCCTCGAACGTCGCCCAGCGGCCGACGCGCTGCCGGGCGTCGGCGGCCGGCAGCTCGACCAGGACCTCCACCTGGTAGGAGCGGGGCAGGTTCTCGAGCCGCTCCCGGACGAACTCGGCGGCGTCGGTGGCCGGCAGGGTGCGGGGGCGGAACCGGGCGCCGGTCCGGCCAAGACCGGTGAGGCGGTCCACGCGGAAGCTGCGCCAGTCGTGCCGGCCGAGGTCGTAGGCGACGAGGTACCAGCGCCGCCCCACCCGGACCAGGCGGTACGGCTCGACGTCGCGCTCGGTGAGCTCCCCGCCGGCCGCCCGGTAGGAGAAGTGGAGACGTTCACTGTCGCGGCAGGCCAGGGCGACGGTGGTGAGCACGCCGGGGTCCACGCCCGCCTCCGAGGAGCCCTGCCAGTCCAGCGGGACGGTCATCGCCCGGAGGGCCTCGACCCGACGGCGCAGGCGGACGGGCATCACCTGCACCACCTTGGCCAGCACCCGCACCGAGCTCTCGGCGATGCCCTCGACAGCGCTGTGCGCACTGGACTGGAGGCCGACCGCCAGCGCGACGGCCTCCTCGTCGTCGACGACCAGCGGGGGCAGCGCGGCGCCGGCCGCGAGCTGGTACCCGCCGTCCACACCCCGCTGCGCCTCCACCGGGTAGCCGAGCTCGCGGAGGCGGTCGATGTCGCGGCGCAGGGTCCGCACCGACACGTCCAACCGGTCGGCCAGCTCCCCACCCGGCCAGAAGCGGTGGGTCTGGAGCAGGGACAGCAGCCGCAGCATCCGGGAGCTGGTGTTCGCCATGTGCTCGATTCTCCGCGCATTGCGGTCAAAAGGTGGCCGGAATGCCCTCTAGCGTTGGTCTCAACGACCTGAGGACGAAGGAGAAGACAGTGAACGTGACCGAGCTGGAGGCGACCGTGGTGACCGGCGAGCGGGCCGACCTGCTGGAGGCGCTGGGCAAGGCGCGGCACTTCCTGCGGTTCACCACCCGGGACCTGACCGACGAGCAGGCCGCACTCCGCACCACGGTGAGCGAGCTGTGCCTGGGTGGGCTGGTCAAGCACGTCACCTCGGTCGAGCGGAACTGGAGCGACTTCATCGTGAACGGCCCGGGCAAGGACTTCGCCGACATGACCGAGGAGGACATGGCGGAGTGGGGCGACGTCTTCCGGATGCTGCCCGGCGAGACGCTGGAGGGCGTGCTCGCCGACTACGAGGAGGCGGCGCGCGGCACCGACGAGCTGCTCGTGCGGCTGCCCGACCTGGACGCCCGGCAGCCCCTGCCCAAGGCACCGTGGTTCGAGGACTCGACGTGGTCGGTCCGCCAGGTGTTCATGCACATCGTGGCGGAGACGGCGCAGCACGCCGGCCACGCCGACATCATCCGGGAGTCGCTCGACGGGGCGAAGAGCATGGGCTGACCTCGTCCCCTCCCCGCGGTCGGGTTCCGGACCCGACCGCGGGCAGGGGTCACGACGTCCGTGCGCGTCGTCGGGACCTCCGCCGGCCGCCGAGCACGAACCCGACGCCGGCGAGGACGAGCAGGAGACCCGCGGCGAGCCAGCGCAGGACGGCGTACCCGGTGAAGGCGAGCGGCGGCTCGTCGTCGTCCGAGGGCACCTGTCCCCCGCCACCGGACCCCGGAGGCGCCTGTGGTGCCGGAGACGGCGGTGGTGTGGCGGTCACCTCGGTCACGCTGCTCGCCGTGTCGTCGTCGGCGGTCGCGTCGAAGACCCCGGCCGCGGTCAGCGTGGCGGTGTTGGTCAGCTGACCGACCCGGTCCAGCCGCACGGTCAGGGTCAGCGACGGGGAGTCTCCCGGTGCCACCGGGCCGAGCGCCCAGAACCCGGTCGCCGGGTCGAACTCCCCCCGGTCCGCCCGGGCGGACAGGAGCGTGACACCGGCCGGCAGCCGGTCCAGCACGCTGACCCCCGGCGCCGAGGACGGGCCGTCGTTGGTGGCCGTCACCGTCCAGGTCAGCCGCGTGCCGACCTGGGCTCGGGCCGCGTCGGCCGTCTTGGTCAGGGCAAGGGCCACCTCGCGGCGCAGGTCGGCCGCGGCCAGGGCGGTGTTGTCGCCGGTCTCGGGGTCGGGCGTGGCCGAGGCGACGACCGCGGTGTTGGTCAGCTGTTCGCCGGCCACCGACGGGTCGACCTCGCCGACGACGCGGACCCGCGTCGTGGTGCCCGCCGCGAGCGCGTCGACCGCGCACTCGAGAACGCCCTCGGTCACCGTGCAGGAGTCCACGTCGGCGGAGACGAACCGGACACCGGCCGGCAGCGGGTCGGTCAGCCGCACGTCGTCGGCCGTGGACGGGCCCGCGTTGGCGATCTCTACCATCCACGTGACCTGCTCGCCGGGGACGACCGGTCCGCTCTCGACGCTCTTGGCGACCGAGAGGTCCGCCTCCGACCGAAGCGGCGTGATCGCGTCCGCGACGTTGTTGGCGGGGTTGCCCTCCGCCGTCGTCGACAGGACCGAGACCGCGTTGACGATGTCGGCCGTGTCGGCGTCGGGCCGGACCTGGCTGGCCACCGACAGCGTCCTGGTGGCGCCGGGCGCGAGCTGGTCGAGCAGGCACCGCATGGTCCGGCCGGTGACCGTGCACCCGGTCGGCGGCTCCGAAACCTCGACGCCGGCCGGCAGCAGGTCGACCATCACCACCTCGTCGGCGCTCGACGGACCGCTGTTGGCCACGGTCACCGTCCAGGTGAGCGGGTCCCCGGACTCGGCCTCGACCCGGTCGGCCACCTTCGTCACGCTCAGGTCGGCCCGGGTGGCGGCGCCGCCGGCCACCACCGCCGCGTTGTTGGTGAGGTCCGGGTCGGGCACGTCGCCCAGCACCGCCGCGTTGTTCGCGACCTCGCCCGGCGCGACGTCCGGGTCGACGGCCACCGTGACGGTCGTCGTGGCGCTCGCCCCCGGCGCGAGGGGTCCGAGCTGGCAGCTCACCACCTCGGCGGCGACCCCGCAGTCACCGTCCGGGCTGGTCACCTCGGTCACCGACATCCCGGCCGCGACCGGGTCGGTCAGCAGCACCGTCGGTGCCGTCGAGGGGCCGGCGTTGGCGACCGTGAGGGTGAAGGTGGCGGGCTCGCCGGCCACGATCGGGTCGGGCCGCAGCGTCTTGGTCAGCGACAGGTCGGCCGACTGGCCGACGGCGGTCGTGACCTCGGCCGTGTTGCCGGCCGGCCGCGGGTCGGCGACCGGGGAGGTGATCGACGCGATGTTGGTGAGCTGCCGCCAGCCGGTGTCGGGGGCCACCCGGCCGGCGATGGTCACCACGCGGTTCTCGCCGGGATCGAGCGCACCCACGGCGCACCGGACCACACGGTCCTGCGCCGCACAGGCGGGATCGGTCGACACCAACGACACGCCCTCCGGTAGGACGTCGGTGACCACGACGTCCGTCGCCCGGGACGGGCCCGCGCTGCTGGCCGTGAGCCGCCAGGTCACGGTCTGCCCGGCGACGGCCTCGGCCGGCCCGGTCTTCGTGACGGACAGGTCGGCGTGGGCCTCCACCGGCTCCCCCACCGCCGCGGTGTTGTTGGCGGTGTTCGGGTCGGCCGTGTCGGCGGTCACCGACACGCTGGCGCTCACGGCACCCACGGCGTCGGGCGCGAGCGACCCGCGCAGCACGATCTCCACCCGCTCCCCCACCCGAAGCGTCGGCGCCGTGCAGACGAGACCGCGGCAGGTCACGCCCGCCGGGGCGACGAACTCCAGGTCCCGCATGCCGGCCGGCGGCGAGAACGTGACGGTCAGCCCCGCGGCGTCCGCGGGCCCCGCGTTCTCCATGGTCGCCGTGAGCGTCAGCGCGCCTCCGGCGACCGGTGTCGTCGGCGTGAGCGTCAGGGCGACCCCGACGTCGGCCGAGACGGCCAACAGCGTGCTGGCCTCGTCGCTGTTGTCACCGGGGTCGGGGTCGGGGGTGCTGGTCGACACCGTCGCGACCGCCGGCAGGACCGGCCCGGTGAACCCCGGCGCGACCGTGCCGCGCACAGTCAGCCGCACGGCGCCGTGGGGTCCGGGCGACAGGTTCCCGAGGACGCACCGATCCGGCGTGTCGCAGTCCTGCACCGCGTCCGGCGCGGTGATGGCCAGGCCGGTCACGCCTTCGGGTGCGGTGACGCGAACCGTGACGTCACGAGCGGTGGAGGGGCCGGCGTTGGTCACGATCACGGTCCAGCTGAACGGGCTACCCGGCGAGGCCGACGCGTGGTCGGGGCTGATGTTGACCGAGACCCCGGAGCTGGCCTCGACCTCCGTCGTCGCACTGGCCGACCTGCCGTCTGGCTCGGTCGGTGCCGGCTCGGGAACCGGAGAGGTGAGCGTGGCGGTGCCGACGACGGTCGCGGCCGTCGCGGCCGGCGCCAGGACGCCGGTGACCGTGACCGTCGTCTCCGTGCCGACGCCGAGCGTCGGGAAGACGCACCGGACCTCGCGCCCGTCGACCGAGCACGAGCCGCCCGAGGCGACCGCCGCGACCTCGCCGACGCCTGCCGGCAGCGTGTAGACCAGCTCCGCCGGGGCGTCCGACGGGCCGGCGTTGCGGACGGTCAGCGTCCAGCGCACGGCGCCGCCGGGAGCGACGTCGGCGGGCCCGGCGACCTCGACGGACAGGTCGGCGAGCGGGGTGACGCTCTCCTGGGTGGTGGCCGAGTCGTCGGCCGGGTCCGGGTCGGGGGTCACCGACTGGGCGGTCACCGTGGTGTCCAGCCGGTCGCCGGTGAAGGACGGGCTCAGCACGATCGGGATCGTGATCGTCACCGGCTCCGCGGGCAGCACCGAGCCGAGGTCGCAGACGATGCTGCGAATGATCTGCGTGCAGGAGCCCTGGCTGGTCCTGATCTCGCCGTTGGCGTCGGTGCCGGCCGGCAGCTCCATCAGCGTGACGACGTTCTGGGCGGCTGACGGGCCCCGGCTGGTGACGGTGGCCGTGTAGAGGACGGTCTGGCCGGGCACCGCCGGGCGCGGGTCGTTGACGAGCTCGACGGCGAGGTCCGCGGACCTGGACACGGCCACCCGGGAGCTGATCGCGTTGTTCCGCCCGTCGGGGTCGGGTGTCGTCGCCGAGACCGAGGCACGCGCGACGAGCGCGGTGGCCCGGCTGTCCGGGTCGACGACCCCGTGCACGCGCAGCACCACCGACTCACCGGGGGCGATGTCGCCCAGCGCGCAGCCGGTCGGCGACGTACAACCGGGGTGGTCCACGCCGATGTCGAGCAGACCCGGGACCTCCTCCGGAACCAGCACGACATCGCGGGCCGTCGACGGTCCCGCGTTGGTGACCGTGACCGTGTAGGTCAGCGGCTGACCGGCCACGACGGACTCCACGACGTCGACGGTCATGGCCACGTTGGCCGAGTCGGTCGCCGACGCGGTGACCGCGCTGGTGTTGTCGTTCGGGGTGAGCTCGCTGGTGGCGCTGGTCACCGCGGCCACGTTGGTGATCGGTTCGGTCGTGCCGTCGGCGACGATCCCCCGGATGGTGATGGTGGACGGGGTGTCCCCGGCGGTGAGCCCGTCCAGCTCGCAGCGCACGACCTGCCCGGTGACCGAGCACTCCCCGTCGGGCGTGGTCGCCGTGAGCGCCCCCACCGAGCTGGGCACGGTGTCGGTCACCACCACCGACCGGGCGTCGGACGGACCGGCGTTGGCGACCTCCACGAGGAACTCGATGGGGGCGCCGGCGACCGGCGGACCCGAGGTGACCGCCGTGGCCAACCGCAGGTCGGTGACCGGCGTGACCGGGATGGACAGGGCGGCGGCGTTGTCGTCCGGGTCGGGGTCCTCGGTGTTCGACCGGCCGCGAGCCGTGCTGTCGAGGGTGGCCTCGGTCAGGGCCGAGGACGGCGTGCCGGTGATCGACACGAGCACCGTCGCACCAGGCCCCAGGTCGCCGACCGGGCAGGTGACCTCCCGCCCGCTGACCGTGCAGGAACCCGCCGTGGTGCTGGCGACCACGTCGGTGAGCTGCGCGGGCAACGTGTGGACGACCTCCACCCCGGTCGCCGTCGACGGCCCGAAGTTGCGGGTGGTGAGGACGAGCGTGAGCGGCCGGCCCGGGACCACCGCGTCGGGACCGGTGAGCGTGGTGGCCAGGTCGGCCGAGCTGATCGTGGTCTGCGTGGCTCCCCCGGTGTTGTTCGAGGAGTTCGGGTCGACCCCCGCGGCGCTCACCTCGGCCGACAGCGCCATGCTGCCGGTGTGGGTCGAGGGCACCGACCCGGTGACCGTGATGTCGGTGGTCTTGCCCGCGGGCACCACGCCCAGCGCACAGTCGGCGACGGCGTCGTCGATCGCGCACTGCCCGTCGGCCCAGCTCGCCCGGACGTTGGTCAGGGAGCGCGGGAGGAGCACCCGGACCGCGACGGCCCTGGCGTCGGAGGGGCCCGACCCGAGCACGCGGACCGTCCAGCTGCTGACCGAACCCGCGGCGATGCTCTCCGGGGCGATGACGTCGACCGACAGGTCGACCTCGGGGCGCACCGAGGTGGAGGTGGTGGCGGTGTCGTCGCGGGGGTCGTGGTCGGCGGTCCCGCTGGTGACCGTCGCCGTGGCGGTCACGGCGGAGGCGACGAAGCCCGCGGACACCAGGCCGGACACCTCGACCGCGGCGGAGGACCCCGCCGCCACGTCGCCGAGGGCGCAGGTCACGCGCTGCCCGGCGATCTCGCACCCGGCCGACGGTCGGGCCGTCACCCCGGCCGGCAGCTCGGTGGTGACGACCACGTCGCGGGCGGCGGACGGGCCGGCGTTGTCGACGGTCATGGTCCAGGTGGCCGCCCGGCCGGGAACGACCGGGTCCGGGGTGGCGGCCATGGTCAGGGCCAGCTCCGCGCTGCTGGTGGTGTCCGAGTCGGCGGAGGAGGAGTTGTTCGAGGGGTCGGGGTCGGTCGTCGTCGCGGTGACCGACGCGGTGTTGGTGACCCGGGTGCCGACGTAGTCCGCCGCCAACACCCCGGACACGGTCATGGTGGCGGACTCGTTGGCGGCCAGCGCGCCGACCGTGCACCGCACGGCGGTCGCGGAGCTGGTGCAGCTGCCGAGAGTGGTCTCCACCCGGTCGAACCGCACCCCGGCCGGCGCGCGGTCGTCCACCACGACCCCGGCGGCGGCGGAGGGACCGCCGTTGTGCACGACGACCTGCCAGGTGGCCCGCCCGCCGGCGACCGGGGGGCCGGAGCTGAGCCGGGTCAGCACCGACACGTCGGCGACGGTGGCGACCGGGGCGGTGGTGGTGGCCACGTTGTCGCTCGGGTTGACGTCGGCGACCGCCGCGGTGGCCGTGACGGTGTTGGTCAGCGTGGAGCCGGCCGGCGTGCCGCTCGCGAGGAGCACGGTGACCTCGGCGGCGACCGACGCGCCCACGGCCAGGGTGGGCCAGGTGCAGCGCACCGTGCTCGCGTCGGCCACGCACTCCCCGCCGGCCGAGGGGGCCACCGACAGCGGCGTGGCGCCCTGCGGCAGCGAGTCGGTCAGGATGACCTGCGGCGCCTGCGAGGGACCGGCGTTGACGGCGCTGATCCGGTACGTGACCTGCCGCCCGGCGACGGGGGTCCCGGAGGTGAGCTCCTGCCCGGCCACCAGGTCCGCGCTCGCGCTGATGGTCTGGGTCGTCGTGGTGGTGTTGTCCGCCGGGGTGGCGTCGGCGGTCGCCGACCGGACCGTCACCTCGCTGGTGAGGGTCGGACCGGGGTAGTCGGGTGCGAGCAGGAGCGTGTACCGCACGGTGCGGATGGACCCACGACCGACGTTGCCCAGCTCGCAGCGCACGGCGTCGGCGTCGGCCGTGCAGCCGGTCGTCCCCTCGACGAACGTGCTGCCGGCCGGGATCGGAACGGTGACGGTGACCGCGCGCGCGAGCGACGGTCCGCTGTTGGTCACGGTCACCGCCTGCTGCAGCTCGCGTCCCGCCTCGGGGTTGCTGGTCGCCGTGCTCGCCACCACCGCCAGGTCCGCCTCGGTCACCACCGAGGTGGCCAGCTCGAGCCGCCGGTCGGCCGGCGTCGGGTCCGGTGTCGGGGAGGCCACGGTGGCCGTGTTGGTCAGGACGGTGTCCGCGGCGAGGGCCTGCGGTACGGCCGCGGTCAGCACCACGGTCGTCGACTGTCCCGGTTCGAGACCGGCGAGCACGCAGGAGACGTCGCGGCCGGCGGTCGTGCAGGTGCCGTTCTCCGCCTGCGCGCCGCCCGGCAGCAGCGTCACCCCCTCGGGCAGCACGTCGGAGAGCACGACGTCCTCGGCCGCCGAGGGCCCGGCGTTGGTGACGGTCAGGGTGTAGGTCACCGCGGCACCGGCGCGCACCGGCGCCGGCGTCGCGGAGCCGGTGAGCACCAGGTCGGCCCGCCACTCGACCGGCGACTCGACGCTGGCGGTGCGGGTACCGCCGGGAGCGGGGGTCGCGCTGGTCAGCTCGGCCGAGTTGAGCAGCGGCCCCTCGGCGTCCGCGGCGACGTCGACCACCAGGACGACCTCGGCGACGGCGCCCGCGGGCAGCCGGGGGACGTCGCAGGTCACCACCCGGTCGGCGACCGTGCACGAGCCGAGGGCGCTGGTCGCGGAGACCACGGTGACGCCCTCGGGCACCGTGTCGGTGATGCGTACCGAGGTGGCGTCGGACGGTCCGGCGTTCGTCGCGGTGATCCGGTAGATGGCCCGGGCACCAGCCACCAGCCGTTCCTGGTCGGCCCGCATGGCGAGGTCCACCGTGGCGGCGGTGACCAGGTGAGCGACGCCCGAGATGTGGTTGCCCTCCGGAACCGGGTCCGGGGCGGCCGAGCTGAGCGTGAGCCCGAAGGGCGAGGACTCCCTGCGACCGGACGGGTCGACCCGGCCCGCCGCCTCCACGACGACGGTCTGGCCGACGGCGACCGTTCCCACCGAGCAGAACACCCGTTGACCGGAGATGGTGCACGGCACGCCCCCGACCGAGGCGACCATCTCGTACATCCCCTCGGGCAGGTCCAACACGAACACCGTGTCCCGCGCGTCGGAGGGACCCGCGTTGGTGAACGTCGCGGAGGCGGTGAACTCCTCGCCGGCGGTGAACGGCTCGGGGTACTGGACCCCGGTCACCCGTAGATCGGCCGCGGTCCGGATGACGGTGCTGGCGGCGGTCACGTTGTTCGACTCGCTCGGGTCGAACGTGTCCGAGGTGACCGAGACCGACTCGGTGACCTCTCCCTCCGGCTGGCCGGCGGGCACAGCCGTCGTGATCGAGACCGTGACCTCCTCGCCGTCGGCGAGGTCGCCGAGCTCGCAGCGGACCCGCTCGTCCTCGACCGTGCAGCTGCCGGCCGAGGGGGTTGCCGTCAGGGCCCTGAGCCCCGGGGCGAGCGTCTGGGTGAGGACCGTGGACCGCGCCGTGGACGGGCCCTCGTTGCCGACGGTCACCACGAAGGTCCTCGACTCCCCGGCGACGACCGGGTCGTCGCCCGCGGTCGTGCTCACCCACACCTCGGCCTGCATGTCGACCGAGGCGACGTAGGTCGCGGCGTTGGTGGTCGACTCCGGGTCGGTGCTGGCCGACCGCACCGTGGCGGTGTTGGCGAAGCCGCCGGGCGGGACCGTGCCCGGGGTGGCCGCGGTGACGGTGATGGTGGCGACGGCGTCGGCGGCGAGCGTTCCCAGCGCACAGGAGACGGCCCCGTCGACCGCGCCGCAGCTGCCCTGGGTCGAGTTCGCCGAGATGAGCGTCAGGCCCGCCGGCAGGATGTCCTCGACGGTCACGGCGTCGGCCGCAGAGGGGCCGTGGTTGGTCACCGTGACCGTGTAGGTCAGCGGCTCACCCGCGATCACCGGACGCGGCGTGGCCGTGACGTCCAGCTCGAGGTCGCTCACCCTGCTGACGGTCACGGTGCTCGACGCGGAGTCGTTGCCGGTGACGTCCTGACGGGTCGCCGTGGTCGCCCGCGCCTCGTTGACGAGCAGGCCCTCGGCGTCCGGCGCGATCCGGATCCGCAGCACGATGGTGGTGGACGTGCCCGCCGGCAGGGTCTCGAGCAGGCACTCCGCGACGCCCTCGGACACCGAGCAGGAACCGGCCTGCGGAGTGGCGAGGACGACCTCGGCGCCCTCGGGGACGGAGTGGGTGAGCCTGACGTCGGCGGCGTCGGACGGGCCGGCGTTGGTGACCGTGACCGTGACCGTGGTCTCGGTACCGGCGACCGCGCCGGCCGGCGCGCTCGTGGCGACCTGGACGTCGGCGAGCGGGGCCAACGGTGCCGCGGCGGTCGCGGCGTTGTTGGTGGGCTCGGCGTCGGGCGTGCCGGACGAGGCGACGGTGTTGGTGGTCAGGGTGGTGTCCTGGGCGTTGGCGGGGACGTCCAGTCGCACGCGCACGGTGCGGCTCGCACCGGGGGCGAGCTCGCCGACGGTGCAGGTCACCGTGCCGGCCGCGACCGAGCAGCCCTCCCCCGACGCGGAGGTGATGTCCGCCGGCAGGGGCGTGCTCAGCACCACGGCCCGCGCGGAGGAGGGTCCGCGGTTGGTGACGGTCGTGGTGAGCGTCGCGGGAGTGCCCGGGACCACGGGGTCCGGCGCGAGCGAGGCGGTGACCGCCAGGTCCGCCGCCCGGGTGACGCTGGTCGACGCCGTCGCGACGTTGTTCGCGGCGATGTCGTCGGCGGTGGCGGCCGAGACCTGGACCGCGTTGGTGAGCACACCCTCGGCGGTGCCCGGACCGACCCGCGCCACGATCGGGACCGACACGGTCGCCTCCGCGGCGAGCGAGGCCACCCGGCAGGTGACGGTCTGGCCGCTCGGGGTGCAGGTGGTGCCCGCGGGCGCCGCCGCCGACTCGAAAGTCGTCCCGGCTGGCAGTTGGTCGGTGAGCACGACGTCGGTGGCGGTGCTCGGCCCGTCGTTCCTGGCGGAGACGGTGTAGGTGAGCGGGCGGCCGGCTTCGAGGGTCGCCGCCGAGGCGGTCTTGGCGGCGACCAGGTCGGCCACCTCGAGTACTTGGGTGCTGACCTCGTTGCCGGCGAAGGTGAAGGACCGGTTGATGGTGCGGGCCCGGTAGTCGAGGAACGAGCCGTTGGTGATCGTGCCGCCCGCCGCCGCCCTGGCGACGGTCACCCGGAACCGCACCGACGCGGTGGCGCCGGGAACCAGGGTGCCCCCGGCGGTGGCGCTCGCCCCGGTTCCCACCCGGAAGCGGACGGTCCGGTCGCCCGCCGTGTAGTCGGCCGTGTCGTCCCCGGCGGCGTCGGTGCGCGGACCGGCGGTGGCGCCGGGAGCCGCGATGACGGCGAGGCTGCCCGGTACGTAGGTGACGTTCGCCGGGACGACGTCACGGATGACCGAGGCGTCGGCCGCGTCCCCGCCCGAGTTGGTGTAGGAGATCCGGTACTCGAGCACGTCGCCGGGACGGGCCGGGGCGTTGCCGGACAGGTTGACCACCGACTTGCTCACCGGGTCGAACTGGGGGGTGAACAGGTCGATCTGGCTCGTGACGATGCCCGGGTAGTACGCCTCACCCGTCGTGGACAGCCGGATGGTGGTCGAGGTGCTGCCGGTCGGCAGCACGTCGGTCGTGGCGATGCGGCTGATGTCGACGCCGAAGTTGTTCACGTGGGCCGGGTTGCGCCCGCTCTGCTCGACGCCGCCGTCGCTGATCCGCGAGTTGAAGAAGTTCGTCGCGGGGTGGGTCGGGTCGCTCAGCGTCGTGCCGGCCAGCCGGAGGCTGTCGCCGGTGGTGCCGAAGTCGCCCTCCCACGCGACGACACCGACCGAGGCGTTGACGGGACCGGTCGTCGGCGTCAGGAACCCCGAGACCGGGATGTCCACGACGTCGTTGCCCTCGAACGGCGTCACGTCCGCGAACCCCTCGAACACCCGCAGGTCGCGCAGCGGCAACGCCGGGTTGCGGTACGCCACGACCATCGACCAGCCGGCATACCTGTCCTGCCCGGTCGCGGCCGAGATGTTGGCGACGGTGTAGGCGCCGTTGCCGGCGGTGCGGACCCGCTGGGTGATGTCCAGTGAGGACTGGTAGGGACCCCGGTCGGTCGTGGAGGAGATGAGCGCCGCGGGTTGGTTGACCGTCGTGGCGGTCACGGTGGAGTAGCCGCTCGAGCCCGGGGTGCGCAGCCTGACCGAGTTGATGGGGGTGGCCGCCCCCGTCCCGTTCGTGCCCGCGCCCGTGCGCGCGCCCCAGACCAGGCGTGCGTGGAGCACCGTCGAACCGCTGGGCAGGGCGAGCGTGGCGGTGGAGGAGTTCGAGGTCGTCGCGTCCGCGTCGACGTCGGCGAACACCATGTTGTAGACGTTGTTGTTGTTCTGCGTGCCGCTCGCCGTGGCCGTCCTCGCCGCCGCGCACCCGGACGCGGCCGTGGGACACGTCATCGAGCTGGCGCCGATGAGGGTGATCGCCCCGTTCTCCTCGGCCGAGTAGACGGCGTTGAAGGGCTCGCGGACCGCGGCCTCCGCCACCCCGGGCGCGACGAGCGACACCACGCTCGCCACCAGTGCCACGGCCAAGGCCGACACCGTCGCCCGAACCAACCGTCCCGCTCCGTGAGCGCCATGGTTCGCGGTCATGACGAAACCGCTACGCGACCACACATATCCCAAGACATTAAGGAGAAACCGAGAAATTACAGATCACACGAGCAGGCGCAGTTTTGGCGACGCTGTGCAGTATTTTGAGCGCTTTCACCCCTCAGTAGCCTCGCAAGACCCCTTCAGGTGGACATCTGCTGACCGAACGTGGGATTCCCCTAGGGTCGATCCCGGAAGCGGAGCGTCGCCGAACCGGGCATCGTGGAGAGGTGGACCCCACCGAAGCCCGTGAACTGGGACGCGCTGTCAAGGGACTGTTCGAGTCCGCACAGCAGACGCTGCGCGACACGGCCGAGTCGACGCTGACCAAGCGGGTCACCGATCATCTCGGATGCCCGCTGAGCGAGATCCCCAACGTCGCACTGCACCTGCCGAGCTTCGAGCACGTGAACCTGCAACGCGGCGTGGAGGCGTACCTCGCCGAGCACACGCCCGACGCCGGCTGGTTCGGCATCTCCGGAACGCGGTACTTCAGCACGCTGATCGAGATGCTGGCCGAGGCCGCCAACAGCGGCAGCCACCAGCTCGGCGCCGTCGACTACACCACGGTGGCCACCGGCCCGAACACCTGGACCGAGGCGGTGCAGGTCGGTCTGGTGTGTACGGCGGCGCCGGACGGCGCGCCGGTGGTGCTGGGGGTGCAGGGCGCCCTGGAGGACCGCGGCGAGCACCGGTGCCACCTCCAGGTGCTCGCCGCCGACCGTGCGACGGCCGCCGCGGTCCGCGAGGAGATCGAGCGCCTGACGCGTGAGCACGACGCCTTCCGCGGTCAGGTGCTCTCGCTCGGGATGAACGAGCACCACGGCAACACGCTGTTGACGTTCCTCCCCCGGCCGGCGCTGCGGGCCGAGGAAGTCGTGCTGCCGGACGGTGTGCTGGCCTCGATCGAGCGGCACATCGTGCGCACCGCCGCCCAGACCGAGGTGCTGCGGCGGTACGGACAGCACCTCAAGCGGGGCCTGCTGCTCTACGGTCCGCCCGGCACCGGCAAGACCCACACCGTGCGGTATCTGCTCAGCCGGGTGCCGGAGTGCACGGTGTTCGTGCTCAGCGGCCGCGCGATGATCCGCTACCTCCCCACGACGACGGCGTTGGCGCGCCGGCTGGCGCCGTCGGTCGTCGTCGTGGAGGACGTGGACCTGATCGCGCAGCACCGTGCGATGACCGAGGGCAACCCGGTGCTGTTCGAGCTGCTCAACGAGATGGACGGCATCGGCTCGGAGGCGGACGTCACGTTCGTGCTCACGACGAACCGGGTGGACAGCATGGAGGAGGCGCTGACCCAGCGCCCCGGGCGGGTCGACCTGGCGGTCGAGGTGCCCAAACCGGACGCCGAGTGCCGCGAACGCCTGCTGCGGCTGTACGCCGCGGACACTCCGTTGGACCTGCCCTCGGCCGAGGCGCTGGTGGCCGCGACCGACGGTGTGACGGCCTCGTTCATCAAGGAGCTCGTGCGCCGGGCCGTCCTGCGCCAGGCCGACCAGGGCGGTCCGCTGGACGAGGCGGTCGTGGACGGTGTCCTGGCGGAACTGATGGCCGAACGGCAGACGCTGACCAGGAGCATCCTCGGTGGACGCTGAGCGGCTCGGTCCCGGGCCGGACAGGGCGATTCCGGTACCGGCGGACCGCGGAGCGGACCATAATCGACATCGCACCCGATCGTTGAGGAGCGCGATGAGAGGCACCAGACCCGCCGCGCCCACGGCGCGGCCCGCCCGCTGACCACCCGTGCTCCGGATCCACTTCACGGCGGAGGACCTCACGCGGACGACCGTGTCCCCGAGCCCCGACCCGCTCTGGGAGATCCTGCTCAGCGGGTTCCGGCTGCGCGAGCGCCAGCGCACGGTCATCCACCGGCCGTGGGCGCGGGCGCTGAGGTCGATCCCCCAGGCCCGCACCGCGTCGGTGCGGGCCGGCTACACGGTGCTGGACGTGCTCGCCCCCATGGGCCCGTACTTCCCGGACTTCCTCACCCCGCCCGAGGGGCGGCAGGGCCTGGCCGCGGGTCTGGACTCGCTGCGCGGCACCTCCCGCCGCGAGCTGTACCGGCAGCTGGAGCGGCTCGGCACCCGGCGGCCCCTTCCGGGCTGGGTCCGGCCGCTCGCCGAGGGTGACCAGGACGCGCTCAGCCGGCTCGCCGGCACCCTGCGCGCGTACCACGAAGCGGCCGTCGCGCCGTTCGCGGAGCTCATCGAGCAGAGCATCGCCGCCGACCACGCGCTGCGGGTGCACAGCCTGGTCAACGGGGGCGTCGACGGCCTGCTGGCCAGCATGCGGCCGGTGATGCGGTGGCGCCCGCCCGTCCTCGAGGTCGACTACGGCGTCGACCGGGAGCTCCACCTGGGCGGCCGCGGTCTGCGGTTCGTGCCGTCCTACTTCTGCCACCGGGTCCCGGTCTCGCTCGCCGACCCCGACCTGCCGCCGGTGCTCGTCTACCCGATCGCCCAGCAGTTCGCCTGGAGCACGGTCGAGCGCCGGCCAGGTGCGTTGGACAAGCTGCTCGGGCCGACCCGGGGCGCGGTGCTCCGGGGGATCGGCGCCGGCGCCACCACCACCGAGCTCGGGCGGCGGCTGACGATCTCACTCGCCTCGGTCAGCAGGCACACGGCGGTCCTGCGTGAGGCGGGCCTGGTGCGCAGCGACCGCGACGGAGCCGCGGTGCTGCACGCGGTGACCCCGCTCGGCAGGACACTGCTCGACGCCGACCGGGGGTGACGTCCGGAGCCCACCCCCAGGCGGGCTCCGGACGCCACACCGCTCGGGGTCGGCGCGCCCCACCAGCATCGGGCCGGGCGGCGCGGAAGGGTAGAACCCTTGCAGCGGAGGGCAAACTCGCTGATCACGGCGGGGCGGGAGTCCAGCGTGAACTCATCCGCGGCAAACCGCGGATAGCTGGTGACCCCGCAGCCGGCGAAAGAGGAGCCCATGCACCAACCCGACGAGGACGACGCGGCGATCATCGGGGGATCGCTGCGCCGACCCGAACGGTTCGCCGCGATCTTCGACCGCCATGCCCCGCACATCCAGCGCTACCTGGCCCGCCGGCTCGGCCGGCAGGTCGCGGACGACCTGGTCGCCGAGACCTTCCTGGTCGCGTTCGGCAAGCGGTCGCGCTACGACCTCGGCCGGCCCGACGCCCGCCCCTGGCTGTACGGCATCGCCACCAACCTCGTTCGGCAGCACCAGCGCGAGGAGGTCCGGGAGTACCGGCTGCGCGCGTCCGTCGCACCGGAACCCGACATCGACGGCCACGCCGACCGGGTCGTGGCACAGGTCAGCGCCGGCGCCATGCACCGGCCACTGGCCGCCGCGCTCGCCGAGCTCTCGGCCGGCGACCGGGACGTGCTGCTGCTCGTCGCCTGGGAGGCGCTCAGCTACCACGAGGTCGCCGAGGTGCTCGGCATCCCGATCGGCACCGTCCGATCCCGACTGAACCGCGCGCGGCGCCAGGTTCGCGCCGCGCTCACCGCATCGACCCGGAAGGAGTGCGCCAACCGTGGATGAGCTCGCACTGCTCAAGGACATGGGCGAGAAGACCCCGCTGCCGCCCGCGGCGGACCTCGCGCCGGCCCGCGCCCGCCTGGCGGCCGTGTTCCCCGTCGCTGCCGCGGAAACGGCCGTACCTAGGCGGCGACGGCGGCTGCTGATCCCGAGCCTCACCGCCACGGGTCTCGCCGCCGCGATCACGGCCGTCGTCGCCTTCGGCGGGCTGGAGCCCTTCGGGGTCGCACCGCCCCAGGCGGAGGCGGTGGCGTTCCTGCACGAGGCGGCCGACGCGGCCCGGGTGCTGCCGGCCACGCCACCGCGGCCCGAACAGTTCGTCTACACGCGAACCCGGCAGGGCGACGGCAGCGTCCGGGAGAGCTGGTTCTCCGCGGACGGCACCCACGACGGGCTGATCCGCCAGGACGGTCTGCGCATCCCGATGCCCGGATGCCGGGACGGCCGGCGGGCGGTCATGCGCGGCGAGGTCGACACCACTCGAACCGAGCCGTGCACGCCGGAGCCGGCCGACCGGTCCGACCTGCCCACCGACGCCGCCGGAATGCGGGAGTACCTGAGTCGCGCCGAGCTCGAGCCCGAGCGCGGCGAGATCGACTTCGACGTTCTCGTCCACTTCGGGCTCACCGAGAAGTACCTGCCACCGCGGGCCCTGGCCGCCCTGTTCGAGGTGATGGCCGACTTCCCCGGGCTCACCATCGACGAGAACGCGACCGACGGCGCCGGACGGCCGGGGATCGGTCTCACCTGGGCGCAACCCGCCGACCAGAACGAGGTGATGCTCGTCTTCGACCGTGAGTCCCACGCCCTGCTGGGCATCGCGGGCGAGTCGGCGGTCGTCGAGCAGGCCGTCGTGGACGCGGTGGACCAGCGTCCGTAGTACCCGGGGGGAACCTGGGGGTACCGGCCGGGCGCGACGGCCTTGTGGACCGTCGTGCCCGGCCGGTTGGGCGCTCGGTCAGGAGACCTCGAAGGACAGCTCGTACCAGGCGCCGGAGGTCTTGAAGTGGACCGTGTTCGGGTTGCCGCTCTCCCGGATGGTCACATCGGCGCCGATCTGCTTGGCCTTGCTGCCGTTCAGCTCCTCCAGGGCGACCTTCGTCGTGTCGTCGAACTCGACGCTAGTCGGGCGCAGATTCCGGTCGTCGCCCTTGTCCATCACCCCGTTCCACACCGGAACCCCGTCGACCTTGAGCCGCGGCTCGTCCGAGCCGCTGACGTCCTGCTTGCGGTGGCAGTGCAGGTTGACCAGCTCGAGTGTCGCCATCGTCGTTCCTCCTCGTCGTCGCGAATGGTGCCGGCGACGGTGGCAGGGCGGCGTTAACCGGGTGCTGTCCGGACGACGCGGGAGCCGACGCCGGCGGTAGCGCCGGGTTAACGGCCGGCGCGGAGGGTCGTCGCCGTGGTCGTCCGGACGGACGGCACCGACACGGCAACGGAGGTATCCCTCATGCGTCTGAACACCCCGCTCACCGCCATCGCCAGCGCGGCCGCGCTGGGTCTCGGGCTGCTCGTGACCGCCGGGGCGGCCGCCGCGGCGCCGGCCCAGGAGTTCTGCGCCGGCGTCCCGGCGACGATCGTCGTCGCGGCACCGAACATGGTCACCTTCGGCAACGCCGGGGACGACGTCATCGTCGGCACCTCCGGTGTCGACACGATCCACGCGCAGGGCGGGAACGACCTGGTGTGCGCCGGGGACGGCGACGACCGGGTCACCGGCGGCCCCGGCGACGACGAGGTCCGCGGCCAGGGCGGCGACGACGACATGGCCGGTGGCCTGGGCAAGGACGTCCTCAACGGCCAGTCGCACCTGGAGGGCGACCGCGGCAACGGCGGCGCCGACGCCGACAGCTGCCCCAACACGGAATTCGTGATCAGCTGCTGACCCGGTCCGGGTGCCGCCCCCGTCGCACCGGGCGCGGGGGCGGCGCCTGCCGGAGCAGCAGCTCGGTCGCCGGGTCGGGTGCGGCGCCGAGCTGCCCCAGCGCGGTCAGCACCGTGGTGCGCACCGCCTCGATCCGGGCCGGGTCGCGGGCCTTGATGGCCGCGGCGAGCGCCAACCGGTGGCCACGGGCCTCGTAGGGCTCGAGGGCGAGCGCGCGGACGGCCAACCTGGCCGCCTCGGCCGGGTCACCGGCGACCAGGCGCAGCTCGCCGAGCTCGAGCAGGTTGCGGACGTGGCGCACCCGGACCCGGTCGATCTCGATGGCGACCTCGGGGTCGGGCATACAGCGCAGGTCCGGCACCGGCTCGCCCCGCCACAACGCCACCGCCCCGGCGAGCAGCTCGGCCGCCAGGTCGACGTCGCCGGCGGCCCGTGCCCGGTCGACCCGCCCGCCCAGCTCGTCGAAGATCCACAGGTCGACCCGCAGCCAGCGCGAGCGCACCAGCCGGATCCGCTCCCCGTCGGTGCGCAGGTGGACGCTCGCGTCCCGAGCCGAGCGGTCCGGCTCCAGCAGGCGCCGCAGGTGGGTCAGCGTGACCCGCAGGTTGCGCGCGGCGTCGACCGGGTCGAGGTCCGGCCAGAGCAGCTCGACCGCCTGGTCCCGGGACAGCACCGGACGCAGCACCAACGCGGCGAGCAGCTGGCGGACCCTGGTCCGCCGCAGCTGCGGGGCGTCGACCGGGCGGCCGCCCCGGCTCACCCGCATCGGACCGAGCACCTCGATCGCGGTGCCCGACGTCGGCGGGGCCGGCAGCGCGGCGAGCAGGCGCGCTGCGCCCGTCGCGAGCGGACGGTCGGACGACTGCCCGTGGCACCGCAGCCACCGGTGCACCGCCGGCCCCACCGTGTCGGCCAGTGAGCGGCCGAGCTCGACCCCGGCGGCCTCGTCGGCGCCGGCGAGCCGCGCGGCGAGCTCCACCGACCAGGGCAACGGCAGGTGGCACAGCGCGTGCGCGGGCGCGAGAGCCGCGTCCGGCTGCCCGGCCCGGGCCGAGACCAGGGCTCGCGCCGCCGCCAGGGCCCGCCGGTGGGACGGACCGAGCTCGGCCCGCTCCCAGCGTCGGCGCAGGCGCTCGCTGAGCACGTACCCGAGGGCGAGGAAGCGCCGCAGGTGGCGCTCGTTGAACGGCTCGTCCACCGGCCACCGGGCGAGATGGGCCGCGTAGGCGCGGCGGGCGGCCGCCTCGTCGCCCCCCACGACGGCCGCCGCCGCGCTTGCCGCGCAGGCGAGGACGGCGTCGCGCGGGTTGTCGTGGTCGGAGGGGTCTCCGCACGGCGTCGGGTCCTCGCCGAGGCAGGTGGCGACCACGGCCAGGAAGGCCGCCGTGACGAACGCGTCCCGGGCCGTGCCGAGATCGGACCCCGGACGCGCCGCCGCCTCGCGGAGCCGGGCCAGGTCGGTCGGGTCGCCGTCGAACCAGCGGGCGAGGGGACCGGCGAGCCGGACGTTCTCGTCGGCGGTGTCGCCGGCGGTGTGGTCGGCGAGCTCGGCCGCGGCGGCACCGAGACCGCAGATGTCGAGGCAGTGGTAGTGGAACCGGACGGTGGCCAGTGCCAGCGCCCGCGGGACCTCGAGCACGGGGGCGCGCACGATCTCGGTGAGGGCGGTCTCGGGGTCGCCCCGCACCTCGGCGAGGATCGCCGCCACGCCGTGGCGCAGGCAACGGACGACGGGGGCGGACGGGTCGGCGAGCTGGTCGACCCGCTCGCCGAGCTCGACCAGCCGGGCCAGGTCGGCCCGGGAGTGGGCGGCGATCGCGGCCTGCGCGAGGACGGCGCTCGGGCCAGGACCGGCGGTACCGGCCTCGCGCATCGCCTGCCAGGCCCGGTCGAGCAGGGTGTCGATCCGCCCGTCGGCGAAGTCCGCCGCGTACAGCACGGCGGCCCGCAGCAGCAGGAACGCCGGGGTGTCGGCGTCCGCGGGGGGAACCGCGTCGAGCCAGCGGCGGGCAATCGCGGACGGGAGCGCGGAGAGCGTCGTGGCGACGAGCTCGACGGACAGGTCGGCGAGCAGCGCCCAGTCCCGGCTGTCGCGGGCCAGGTCGCCGGCCCGGGCGAGATCGCCCCTGGCGCTCAGCACGGCGGCGGCGCGGCGGTGCAGCTCCCGCGCCTGCTCGGCGCGCAGTGTCCGGGACAGCGCCTCGGTCCACAGCTCGTGGGCGCGGTAGCGGCCGTCGTCGAGCACTCCGACCAGGGGGATCGTGCTCGCGAGCTCGTCGAGGTCGACCGGTTCCTCGGTGACCTCGGTGACCTCGGCCGCCGTGGCCGTTCCCAGCGCCGCCAGCGCGGCCAGGGCGAGCCGCCACCCGTCCGGCACGCGGGCGAGGATCTCCTCACGCGCGTACCGCCAGGGTGCGCCGGGCCCGGCCGCGAACGCGAGCCGCACCAGCGCCGGCCAGCCCCGCAGCGACTCGGCGATGGCCGCCTCCCGCCCGAGCCGCCGCCCCAGCGCACGCACCTCGACGTCGGTGAAGGACAGCTCGTCGGTGCCGATGCGCAGTACCCCGCCGGCGGCCTCGCGGCGGGCGAGCGGCAGCTCGGGCACCATCCGTCCACTGAGGACAAGATGACCGGTCGCCGGCAGCGACCGGACCAGCTCACCGAGGAGCTCGGCCCCGGGCGAGCCGGCGGGGATCTCGTGCACGTCGTCGAGGACGAGACAGACCTCGAGCGGCGCGAGCCGGATCACCGCGTCGAGCACGGTCCGGGCGCGGGCACCCGGCAGTGCGTCGAGGACGGCCGCGCTGAGCTCGGCGCGGTCGGCGTGGGCTGGCGAGCAGCTCACCCACGCGTCGACACCGCGCGGCGCCAGCAGGTGCGACCGGACCGCCTGAGCGAGGACAGTCGTCTTGCCGAACCCCGGTCCGGCGACCAGCAGGGTGACCGGGTGGTCCCACCGCCTGGCGAGGAGCTCAACCAGGCGCAGCCGCGGCACCTCGACGTCGAGCGGCCGCGGCAGGTCCGCCCATCCGACCCCCCACGGCCGATGGCGGCGTTCCCCGGTGTGATCCACGCATACATGAGTACTGGCGCGGCCCCCCAGATACCTCGGCCCAGGCGACTACCGGCGCCGAGCGACCTCGAGCAACTCGGCCAGCGCGGCCGGCGACACCGGCATGACAGTGGTGTGGCACTTGCTGTCGCGGACCGCTGCCAGGTCCCGCCTGATCTCGACACATGCCCCGCTGTCACCGGAGAAACTCGACTTGCGCCACTCCATGTCATGCCTCCTTGAGAATCGATCGCAGCCTATCGCAACTCTGCGAGACGGAGGGGGAGACGCGATCCAGCTTCGCGATCATCGCCAGGTACGGCTCAGCTTGCTCATCGTGCAGATAAACCCCTCCTGCGGCTACTTCCACGTTGACCACCGGCGTGGTGTGAGGAAACGTCATGTAGAGCCAGGAATGGCTGATCAATCCGAGTGGCACGTGTTCTGGCACCACCCGTACCGGTATGCCACGCTCCCGCGCGTTCAACAGGTGGATGAGCTGCTCCCGATGTCCACTTCGACCACCGAAGGGAGTCCGTATCGCGGTCTCGCTGATAAAGGCGACGTAGTCCACGGTGCCGAGAATCTTCTGCCGTCGGCGCCGCGCGACCCAACGCAACTCGGCCGCGTCGCGCGGAACATCCTCGGAGAGCATGAGCGCCATCGCGTAGGACTCGACCTGCAAGAGTCCGGGTACGAGGGTGGCAGCCCAACTGGTCAGCCCATTAGCGTCAACGGCATAGCTGGCCAGAGTGCCCATCTCGGTCGGAACCCCGGGCAACGGCCGGTCCCACCAACCAGAAGCGTTGTCCGCCCGGACCTCGGCGATGATCTCCTCCCGCTCCGCGGACGGGATGTGGTAGGCGGTGAGGATCATCGCCACGCACTCCGTGCTGATCCGCCGCTGGCCGTTCTCGATGCGGGACATGGTCGCCGCTGACCAACCCAGTACAGCGGCAGCCGCCTCGAGACTCAGCTCGGTACGTCCCCTGCGCATGGCGCGGAGCCGAGCACCGACAATGCGGTCCCGTGGACGTGGGGACTGTCGCTTGTTCGGCATGACCTACCTTTCCACCCACGTAAGCGCCAGCGCCTTTTCCGAAGAAAGCCTAGCGTTCTGTACAGGGAGTCGCGGCAGGAGAGGTCATGAATCATTTCACGTCGAAGGCCAGCGCGGTGATGTGGCGTCAGGGAGTGGCGTCAACTCAATACGTCCACTACTGCGCTGACCCGACGCCGGACACGGTACTCGGTCTGCTCTGGTCCGTCCACAACGCACCGTGTTTTCCGGGGGAACCGCCAGAAGGACTGGAACGCTGCCCGGTCTGTGTTGGCCAGCTCGGCAGCGAACTACTCGCCAGCATGGGGAGGTGATTCAACTCAGGGAAGTGGGCCATGTTCCGGGGCTCCCCGCGGCCCCAAACACGGGGAGCCCCGACATTTCCCGCCCGAATGCGGCGTCGAAACGTCAGATTGGTTTACGCGCCACCCGGTAGACGACCGGGCCGGCGAGCAGCACGGTCGCCAGGGCGAGGATGCCGGTCTCGGTCCACTGGAAGCGCCAGTACCGGTCGGCGGGATGGAAGTACTCCACCATCCGGTAGCCCGCCTCGAGCGGGCAGGACAGCCAGGCCTCGCCGGACGCGTCGGCGCACTCGGGGACCGTCTCCACCTCGACCCCGGACGGCGAGAGCCACATCGAGCCCGTACGCAGACCGGCGCTCGGCGCGCTCTTGTCCTCGACAACGCGGCGTTCCGGTTCCGCGTACGCCGGGCGGGCGTCCAGGACCGCGAACAGCGCCAGCAGGAACACCGCCGTCGTCACCGCGAGCGCGGGGAGGGTGCGGCGCAGCACCCCGCCCGCCGCGGTGCCGAGCATGAACGCGAACAGCCACCACGCCCCGGCCGCCACCCCCGTGGCACCGAACATCGCCGCATCGCCGAAACGGTCGGCGACGCCGTCGAACGCCGACTGCCAGCCGGCTACGATCATGCCGAGCGCCAGGCCGGCCACCGTCACGGCGAGCCCCAGGCAGAGGAGCTTCGCCCCAAGCCAGCGCCGGCGCGGCACCGACTGCGTCCACGCCAGCCGGTGGGTCCCCCGCTCCAGCTCCCGCGCGAGCACCGGCGCTCCCCAGAACGCCCCGACCAGCAACGGCACCGCCGGGAGCCAGCTCAGATAGACCTGCACCGACTCGTACCGGTCCCGCAACGCCTCCGGTCCGGCGCCGGAAGTGCCGAGCGCGTGCACGAGCAGGAACACCCCCAGCGCCAGCAGCAGACCGGCCGTCACCAACGCCTGCGCGCGGTGCTGCCGCCACGTCAACCACACCATCTCGACCATCTCCTCGGAAAATGCGACTCAGGCCCGGGCGAGGGCGGGGCGCGGCAGGGACGCCGCGTCGGGGCGGCGGAGGTAGGCCAGTACCAGCTCCTCGAGGTCGACACCCCGCGTCGTCCACCTCGGGTCGAGCGGCTGCCGCTCCCCGCGCGTCCGCACGAGCAGCGTCGCCTGCCGGTCGGTCCGGCTGTCGTCGACCACGTCGACGCGGGCGGCGAGGCCGTCGGCCAGGTCGGCCGGGCCGGTGAGCAGTCGGTGCTCGGCGAGCAGGTCCTCGATGTCACCGGCGACCTGGATGCGACCCCGGTTGAGCAGCACCAGCCAGTCGCAGGTGTCCTCCAGGTCTGACACCACGTGCGAGGACAGCACGACCGTCATGCCGGACTCGGCGACAGCGGTCATCAGGCCACGCATGACGTCGTGGCGGGCCAGCGGGTCGAGGTTCGCCAGCGGCTCGTCGAGCACCAGCAGGTCCGGGCGCTTGGCCAGTGCCACGCTCAGCGCGACCTGCGCCTGCTGCCCGCCGGAGAGCCGTCCCACCTTGCGCGCCAGCGGGATGCCGAGCTCGGCGAGCCGGCGCCGCGCCAGCTCCCCGTCCCACCGCGGGTTCATCCGCGCTCCGAACCGGAGCATGTCGGCGACCGAGAACCCCTCGTAAAGCGGCTTGTCCTGGGCGAGGAACGCGATCCGCCGCAGGGTGTCGGCCTCGCCCGGCGCACCGCCGAGCACCGCGACGCTCCCCGCGTCCGGTTCGAGCAGGCCGACCACCAGGTGCAGCAACGTCGTCTTGCCCGCGCCGTTCGGCCCGACCAGTGCGACGACCCTTCCCGGTGGCACCGACAGGGAACACCCCTCGAGCACCCAGTTGCGCCGATACCTCTTGCCGAGCCCGGTCGCCGTCAGCGCCGTCATGCCGTGTCCTCCCCTAGCCGAAACGAGTCGAGCACCACCGACGCGACCAGCGCCTCGATGTCCTCGTGGTCCAACCCCGCGGCCCGGGCGTCGCGCACCCAGGCCGCGAGGCCCTCCCGCAACCGGGTCTGCTCGGCACCCGAGGCGCCGCCCAGCGAGCGCTGTACGAACGTTCCCAGGCCCGGTCGGCCGGTGACCAACCCCTCGCGCTCGAGCTCCCGGTACGCCTTGAGCACCGTGTTCGGGTTGATCGCCAACAGCTCCACCACCTCCCTGGCGGTGGGCAACCGGTCCCCCGGGCGCAGCACCCCCAGCCGCAGCGCGTGCTTGACCTGGTGCACGAGCTGCAGGTAGGTCGCGACGCCCGAGCCGCGGTCGAGGCGAAACTCGATCACGTCTTCCCCCTTTCACTAATGAAGTAGTGAAAGGATGCATTGTCGCGCCACCGTTGTCAAGCCACCCGCAAAGTCCACCCACTGTCCGCGATAGTCCACGTCGGCGTACCTATCCTGGAACCAGCGAGTCCACATTGGACAAACTGGAGGCCGTCGTGGCGAACCCAGCACCCACCCGCCGGCAACTCACCGCGCTGGTGGCGACCGGCGCGAGCCTGCTCGCGCTCCTCGTGGTGGCGCCGCCGGGGGCGCACGGAGCGCGGCCCGCGGCGGCCTGCGACTCGACCGACCGGCCAATCGGTTTCGCCTCGGTCGACGCCTGGGGCCAGAACGGCACCACCGGCGGCGCCGGCGGGCCGGTGGTCGAGGTGGACACCGCACCGGAGTTCCTCGCCGCGATCGCCGCGAGCGGGCCGCGCGTCGTCTGCGTGCTCGGCACGATCGCGCTGCCCGGCCCCATGCACGACGTCACCTCGGACAAGACGATCGTCGGCGGCGGCACCGGGGCCGGCCTCACCGGGGGCGGGCTCACCATCGGCCTGCCGGTCGCCGACGGGGTCACCGCGCCGCCGGCCAACGCGGTGCACAACGTGATCGTGCGCAACCTCGTGTTCCGCGACTGGCCGGACGACGCCGTCAACGTCCAGATGTTCAGCCACCACGTGTGGATCGACCACAACGACCTCGCCGAGGGCTACGACGGTGCGATCGACATCAAGCGCGGGTCGAGCTACGTCACCGTGTCCTGGAACCACACGCACGACCACACCAAGAACATGCTGCTCGGGCACGACGACGACAACGACGCCCAGGACGTCGGCCGACTGAAGGTGACCTACCACCACAACTGGTTCGACGAGACCCCGCAGCGCAACCCCCGGGTGCGGTTCGGCGAGCCGGTGCACGTGTTCAACAACTACTACTTCCACAACACCGACGTCGGCGTCGCCTGCCAGGCCGACGCCGGGTGCCTGGTCGAGGGCAACTACTTCGAGAACGTCGAGGAACCGGTGAGCAACCACTACGCCGGTCCCACCGGCCGCTGCGTGGCGCGGAACAACGTGTTCACCGGCGAGGAACCCGGCGAGCCCGAGTGCGACGGCAGCGTCGAGGAAGCCCGGAACTACTACGACTACCCGCTGGACGACCCGGCGAGCGTCAAGGCACGGGTGACGGCCGGCGCCGGGGTTGGCCGAATCTGACTCGGCCCTACCGGACGGATCGTCCTCCCGTCTCACCCCGACCCTCCGTTGTCCCTCTACAGTGGACGACAGAGGGTCGGGGCGTCCTCATCAACCAGTTGAGTAACCGGTTTCCTCCCCTGCTGGCCAGTCCGCCGGCCCACTCGTTCCGAACCAACTCCGAACGGGTGAAGAAGACCACTTCTCGGGGAGGAAGGCATGGGAGGACACGACGAGGGAGCACCTACTTCGACGGGATCACCCTCCTGGGACTGCGCCCGGATCGTGTGCGAGGTCGCGATCGAGTGCCTCGACGTCGACGCGGTGGCGATCTCGGCACGGGGAACCCACGGGACCCGCGAACTGGCGGCGGCCACCGACGGCTGGGCGACGCGGGCCGCCGAGCTCGAGGCCACGGCGGGTGAGGGGCCGGGCCACGACGCGCTGATCCTCGGCGGCGAGGTCAGCGCACCGGACCTCGACGAGGCGCGGCACCGCTGGCCCCGGTACCGCGCGCTGGCCGGTGAGCTGGGGGTGGCGGCGGTCTTCGCCTGGCCGGTTCCGGACGGCACGGGCGCCCCGGCCCTGCTGACCGGCTTCCGGCGGCAGCCGGGAGCGCTGCCCTACCAGGAACGGGTCGACGCCGCGGCGCTGATCGCGCTGGCCGCCAAGGCCCTGCGGTACGACCGGGAACGTGCTGGTCGGGCCGGAGGAGAGGCCAATAAGGAGTGAGAAGGGCCAAGCGGGGGTACGTCGTCCTCCACGTTCTACGAGGAGGCATGTGTGGACCCCAAGAAGCCCGGAAAGCTCGTCAAGGCGGCGTTGGAGAAGGCGGTCGAGAAGGTGAGCGGGCTGACCGATCCGCCCGTCCCCGGCGCTCCGGGGAGCGAACCACCCGATCTCGAGCTGCCGGTCCTCCCCCGCGAACCGCTGCCGCCCAAGGCCGACCAGGCCGCCCCGCGGACCGTGACGCCGACCGGGGTGGACACGGGCCTGCCCGCCACGTCGAAGAGCCAGCAGGGCGAGTACCTCACCACCGCGCAGGGCCTGCGGCTGTACGACACCGACCACTCGCTCAAGGCCGGCGAGCGCGGTCCGACGCTGCTGCAGGACCACCACCTGCGCGAGAAGATCATGCACTTCGACCACGAGCGCATCCCCGAGCGCGTCGTCCACGCCCGCGGCTTCGGCGCGCACGGCGTGTTCGTCGGGTACGGCACCGCGGCGAAGGTGTGCCGGGCCGACTTCCTCGGCCGGGGTACCGAGACACCGGTGTTCGTCCGGTTCTCGACGGTCGTGGGGTCGCGGGGCTCGGCGGACACCGTGCGGGACACCCGCGGCTTCGCCACGAAGTTCTACACCCGCGAGGGCACCTTCGACCTGGTCGGCAACAACATCCCGGTGTTCTTCATCCAGGACGGGATCAAGTTCCCGGACATCATCCACGCCGCCAAGCCGCACCCGGACCGGGAGATCCCGCAGGCGCAGAGCGCGCACGACACGTTCTGGGACTTCGTCTCGACGCACACCGAGGCGACCCACCACGTGATGTGGCAGATGTCCGACCGGGCGGTCCCCCGTTCCTACCGGACGATGGAGGGCTTCGGCGTCCACACGTTCCGCCTGGTCAACGCGGACGGCGGCACGTCGCTGGCGAAGTTCCACTGGAAGCCCAAGGCCGGCGTGCACTCGCTGCTCTGGGAGGAGGCGCAGCTGATCAACGGCGTCGACCCCGACTTCCACCGCCGCGATCTCGCCGACGCCATCGAGGCCGGCGCGTACCCGCAGTACGAGCTGGGCATCCAGGTGTTCCCGGACACCCAGCGGCAGACCTTCGAGGGCATCGACCTGCTCGACCCGACCAAGATCGTGCCCGAGGAGCTCGCCCCCGTGCAGCCGATCGGCATGCTCACCCTCAACCGCAACACGACGAACTTCTTCGCCGAGACCGAGCAGGTCGCCTTCCACGTCGGACACCTGGTGCCCGGGATCGACGTGACCGACGACCCGCTGCTGCACGCCAGGCTGTTCTCCTACCTGGACACCCAGCTCACCCGGCTCGGCGGGCCCAACTTCCACCAGATCCCGATCAACCGGCCGCACGCCCCGGTGAACGACATGCTGCGTGACGGGTTCCACCAGCACGCGGTGCACGGCGGTGTGGCGCCCTACAAGCCGAACACCCTGGACGGCGGCAACCCGTTCACCGCGGACCTGGAGCACGGGGCCTTCGTGGAGGTCGCCCAGCCGGTGGCCAAGGCGGCGAAGGTGCGGCGCTCCCCCGCCTCGTTCGACGATCACTTCAGCCAGCCCCGGCTGTTCTGGAAGAGCCTGTCGCCGGTGGAGAAGGAGCACACGGTCCGCGCGTTCACCTTCGAGCTCGGCAAGTGCTACGAGCAGGCGATCAAGGAGCGTCAGCTGAGGGTGTTGGCCAACGTGGACGCCGAGCTGTGCGCCCAGGTGGCGGCCGGTCTCGGGCTGCCAGCCCCGGCCCCGGCCGTACGGCCGAGGAAGGTGCAGCCCAGCCCGGCGCTGTCCCAGGTCGGCGGGACCTGGCCGCCGGACGGCCGCATGATCGGCATCGTCGTGGACCCGAGCTCGCTGGACGGGGTGCGCGAGGTGCGGGAGGCCGTGCTGTCCGCGGGGATGGTGCCGCTGCTGGTCGCGCCGACCGGCGGCCCGGTCGACGGCGCGGACCTGATGGCCCAGCGGACCTTCCTGACCGCGCGCTCGGTCGAGTTCGACGCGCTGTTGCTGGCCGCGAGCCCGCCGCCGGCGGCCGACGCGATCCCCAGCCGGGACGCCAAGGCCGGCAACCCCGGCCCGTCCGCCGTGGACCCGCGGGTGCTGCTGATGGTCCAGGAGTGCTTCCGGCACTCGAAGGCGATCGGCGCGTGGGGCCCCGGCACGGCGGTGCTGGAGCTCGCGGGCTGCGCCGGCGCGCCCGGGGTGGTCACCGGACGGTCCGGCACCGGCGTGCTCGGCAAGGTCGTCACGCTGCTCGGCCAGCACCGGGTCTGGGACCGGTTCCCGACCTCGGTCGCCTGACCCACCAGACCGACGACACCAGCCAGGACAGCCAGGAGGGCCCCGCCGACCGGCGGGGCCCTCCTGGCTGGTGTCGAGGACCATGCATTGGACTACCATCGAGCGGTGCCGGAAGCGCTGACCGAGGCGGAGCTGGAGTTCCTCCGCTCGATGTTCGACCTGGCTCGCGCCGGCCGGACCGAGGAGCTCGCCGCCGCGCTCGACGCGGGCGTACCGGCGAACCTGGCCAACGACGCCGGCGACACCCTGCTCATCCTGGCCGCCTACCACGACCACCCGGACACGGTCCTGGCACTGCTCGAGCGCGGAGCCGACACCGGGCGGATCAACGACCGCGGGCAGACGGCACTCGGGGCGGCGGTCTTCCGCCGTTCCACCGAGAGCGTCACCCACCTGCTGTCCGCCGGCGCCGACCCCGCGCTCGGACCACGCTCCGCGCTACAGATCGCGCAGTTCTTCGACCTGCCCGAGATGCTCACGCTGCTCCGGCAGGGTTGACCGTCAGGAGAGAGCCGGCCCTGACTCCGAGGTGCCGGAAAGCTCCTTGAGGAACTCGTGGCACTGCTTGGCGCGCGCCGAGTCCTCTTCCATCACCTTGCGGAAGAAGTCCGCGATGTCGGAGCGGTTGGCGTTCTCGGCGTCGCGGACGTACTGCCCGTAGTCGTGCCCCGCCTTGAGGGCGTGGTACTGCACCGAGATCAGGTCGTAGGACACATCGTCGAACCCTGTCTCACCGGTGGCCATACTGTCTCCCTTCTCCGTTTCTCCTGGACCGCGAATACCCACCGGATCCGAGTTCACTCGTCCAGCCGGCAACCCGCACCCGTCCGGCGGGACGCGTCATCGCGACGTGCTCGCCGTCTCCCACCAGATGGCTCCCCTCCGGACGTGGAGGTGGCTCGAGCGGCGAGCGGATGGTGGTGGGTGGTTTCCGTGCAAGGTGTCGACGAACCGGTGGTCGAGCTGCTGCACCGGCGGGCGAGCGCGTCGGCCGCGACCGGGGAGTGGGCCCGCGCCGAGCTGGACTGGCTGCGGGTCCTCGCGATCGCCGAGGAGACCGGCGACCAGCGGCGGTTCGAGGCCACCCTGCCACTGCTCGGGGCCACCTACCAGGCGTGGGGTCGCCCGCACCGGACGGTGGACGTGCTGCTCGAGCTCGCTACGGCCCGGGAGCGCGACGGGGACCCGGTCGGGCACGCCGACGCCCTGGCCGCGGTGGGGCGCACGCTGACCGACGCCCTGCGGCCCGACGCCGCGATCGACTACCTCGGGCGCGCCGAGAAGGAGCTCGCCGGGCTCGGCGACCGCGCGGCCACGGACCCGGCGGTGGCGCCGCTGCATGCCTCAGTTCTGGAGGAGCTCGCCCGGGCCCACGTCGCGCGCGGGACGATCAACACCGCCCGAACCCTTCTTCGGCAGGCGCTGACGCTGGTCGTCGACCTGGACGAGGAGGCGGCCGAGCGGGTCCGCACCCGCCAGGCCGCGCTGCCGGACGCCCGGGTCGAGCCGGCTCAGCGGCGGGCCGGGTCGGGCAGGGACCGGTCCTGTGGGGACACCCGGCCGTCGTAGAGGTTGAGCAGGCGCATGACCGTCGGGACCTCGTACAGCTTGTTCCGCTTGCGGCTGCCCACTTCCTTGAGCAGGCCGTAGCCCTCCAGCTTCTGGATCAGCGTGCGGCTCTGCTTGACCGAGATCTGGCAGAGCCGGGCAACCAGCTGCGCGGTCAGCATCGGGTTGCCGGACAGGGCGTTGACCACGCGCGCGATGGCGTCGTTGCGGGTCGGCAGGCGCTCGAAGTGGCGGTGGCGCTCCCGCTCCAGCGCGTGCACGAGCATCAGTTGGCTCTCGCACTGCTCGATGATCGCCTCGGCGAAGAAGCCCACCCAGTCGTCGAAGTCCCCGGTGTCGACCACCTGCCGGTGCAGCCGCTCGAACCGCGCCCGGTTGCGGTCGACGAACACCGACACCGGGACGCACTGGTCCTCGACCAGCCCGGCCTTGATCAGCTCCAGGGACACGTAGGAGTACACCAGCTCGTCCGCGTGCTCCAGGGGAGCCAGGGTGTAGAGCTGGTAGGCGCCGAGCGCGAGCTTGGCGACGACCTGCATGTCGGTGGTGGTGTCGACCCACACCTTCCACTGCTCGGCGGCACCGCGCAGGTCCGCGCCCGGGGGCGCGGCGAGCAGGTAGGCGTGTTCGGCCCGGCCGCCACCGAACCAGCGCGGGCCCGATCGCCAGGGGAGGCGGTTGTGGACGGTCTGCTCCGCGCGCAGGGGGTCGGCGACGGCGGCCGCCAGCCTGAAGACCGTCTCCCCGACCGGCGAGTCGTGGACCCGGCGGGCGGCCTCGTCGCTGGCGCGGAGGAACTGGCGGACCGCCAGCACCTCGGGTGGGGACGGCACGCGGCCGGAGAGTTCGGCGGCGAGCACCTCGCGGAAGGCGACGATCACCTGCTTGAGGGCCAGCATGCTCTGCGCCTCCCGCAGCTGGGTCGTGCGCACCAGGATGCGCCGGTCGGTGAGGCGGACCGCGGCCTCGTCGAGCCGGCCGGCGAGGTGGTGGGCCCGGGAGAGCAGGTTCTGGGTTCGCAGGCTCACCGGCAGTTCGCCCGGCAGGGGCCTGGGCAGGAAAGCCCCCTCCTCCCGGACACGAAGCGGCAGTCCGGCGATCTCCCCGGTGCGCAGCCACAGTCCGGAGGCCGTGAGCGTGGGTTTGACCATGGGCGAGAGCGTTCAGTAAGCACCCGAAACGCCGCAAGTCTTCCCCAGCGCCGTTCAAGATCCACCCCGGCTCGGGCCGACGACTGGAATTCCACACCCTGCCCGGTCGGTGAGAATCACCCGCCCGATACCGAAAGCCCTGGTCAACCCCTGCCTCGTGCTTTTTGGGCAGAATGCTGGAAGTAAACCGACCGTGAGTTAGATGTCCACTTTCCACTGCTTCGGATCGCCCGACTTGTCGAGTCAGGACTGAAGAAGACATCGCCGAGGTAAGAAAGAACCACCCGATCAGGTGATCAATCGCCTGTGCGTGTTCACCCCTCCGCGCTCGGGCAGACCGGTGCCCCGCCATACCGCGCGGCCATCGGATGAGACGAACTTCTCAGCACGACCGCGGTCACGCCGATGGAGGCACCAACAAGTGTCCTGAGATCCGTGGGAGGGCTGTATGCCTCGGTCACAAGGCGAGTACAAGCGAGGCCGGTTCAACCTCCTCGCCGACCGCCCGGTACGTGTCAAGATCCTCGCCGTGCTGGCCGTCGCCAGCGTGGGTGTCATCGCCGTCGCGATCACCACGCACCTGGCGCTCGGCACCATGCGCGAGAACGTCGACTCGCTGTACGAGGAAGGGATCGCGGCCGGCTTCCACGAGTCCCTCGTGCACCAGCAGGAGATCAAGGTCCGGATGGACCTGTTCGCCCACCTGGACGAGCCCACCGCCGAGGGCAAGGCGGGCTGGGAGCAGGACATCGTCGACGACGAGGCCGAGCTCGACGCCGCCGTCGAGGCGTACAACGAGCTGGTCGGCAACACCACCGAGCTCGGGCCGTTCGTGGCGAGCTGGAACGAGGTGCGCTCGCTCTACAACGAGCTGCTGATCCCGGCCTCCCGGGCCGGCGACTCCGCGTCCTGGCGCGAGGCCTACGCCAACAAGGTCAAGCCGGCGATCAGCCAGGCCGCCGACGACCTCGACGCCCTCGAGGCGTGGCGGACCGAGCAGGGCAAGGTGCAGCACGACGACGCCGCGAACGCCGAGTCGACGGGCCGGACCACGATGGTCGTGGTGATCCTGCTCGCCCTGGCCGCCGGCGCGTGGCTCGCCCTCGCCGTCGCCCGCCGGATCGTGCGCCCGCTCGGCAACGTGTCGCAGGCGCTCGACAACATGGCCCGCGGGGACCTCACCACCCACGTCACCGTCGAGAGCCGGGACGAGGTGGGCCACATGGCGGTCGCGTTGAACACCGCGACGAAGAGCCTCAACGACACGATCCGCCACATCGAGTCCTCGCTCGCCGAGCTGGACAGCGCCTCCCGGGAGCTGACCGGCACCAGCGACCAGCTGGCCGCCGACGCCAGCTCCAGCCGTCAGCGCGCCGGCACGGTCGCCGACGCCGCGAGCCAGGTGACCGAGAACGTCCATTCGGTGGCCACGGGTTCGCAGGAGATGGACCAGGCGATCGGTGCCATCGCGCAGAGCGCCAGCGCCGCGGCCAAGGTCGGCGAGCAGGCCGTCGCCGCGGCCCAGTCCACGACCGAGACCATCGGCAGGCTCGGCGCGTCGAGCTCGGAGATCGGCAACGTGATGAAGACGATCACGTCGATCGCCGAGCAGACCAACCTGCTCGCGCTCAACGCCACGATCGAGGCGGCCCGCGCGGGCGACGCCGGCAAGGGCTTCGCGGTGGTCGCCGGCGAGGTCAAGGACCTGGCCCAGGAGACCGGCAAGGCCACCGAGGACATCTCGCGCCGGGTCGAGGCCATCCAGGTCGGCACCGACGACGCGGTCCGGGCGATCGCGGAGATCAGCGAGATCATCGAGAACATCAACGAGTTCCAGATGGCCATCGCCTCCGCGGTCGAGGAGCAGAGCGCCACCACGCGGGAGATGGACCGCAGCGTGTCCACCGCGGCCACCGGCTCGGCGAACATCACCGGCTACATCGACGACGTGGCCTCGGTCGCGGAGTCGGTCGCCGACGGCGCGGAGCGGACCCGCACCGCGGCGGCGAACCTGTCGGCGATGTCGGACCGGCTCAACGAGCTCGTCGGGGGGTTCCAGACCAAGCCCTGACCCGCTCCACACGAGGGCGCCCGCCCGGTCACCCGACCGCGGGCGCCCTCGCGCGTCAGGACTGCTTCCTGGCCCGGCTCGGCGCGACCCGGGGCGGCTCGCCGGGCATCTTCGGGTACACCGGCGGCCACGGCGCGTCCGGCAACCCGGCGGCCCGGTCCCGCTCGTGCAGCACCAGCAACGGCTCGAGGTCCTGGGCGGCCATGGCCGCCCACGGGTCTCCCCGTTCGGCCAGCCGCGCCGGCACGCTCGCCAGGGTGAGCTCCCGCGGCTCGATCCGGGCGAGCTCGTCCCATCCGAACGGGGTGGACACCTGGCCGTGCGGGTTCGCCCGCACGGACCAGGCGCCGAACACCGTCTTGTGCGGGGCGTTCTGGTTGAAGTCGACGAACACGCGGGCGCCGCGCTCCTCCTTCCACCAGGCGGCGGTGAGCAGGTCCGGCCGGCGGCGTTCGAGCTCGCGGGCCAGCGCGACGGCCGCGGCGCGCACGGCGTAGCCGTCCCACCGCGGAGCCAGCCGCACGTAGACGTGGATCCCGCGGTTGCCCGTGGTCTTGGGGAAGCCCGCCATGCCGAGCTCGTCGAGCAGCGCCCTCGTCTCCGCGGCACCCTCCTGGATCATCGCGAAGGTGACCCCCGGCCCGGGGTCGAGGTCGACGCGGAGCTCGTCGGCGTGCTCGGGGTCGGCGGCGGTGGTGGGCCAGACGTGGAAGCCGAGGCAGCCCATGTTCACCGCCCAGAGCACGTGCGCGAGGTCGGCGGCCACCAGCGCGTCGGCGGTGGTGCCGTTCGGCGTGGCCACCCTGCTGGTGGTCAGCCAGGGATCGGCCTTGGTCGCCGCGACCCGCTTCTGGAAGAACGACGAGCCGCCCACCCCGTTGGGGAAGCGCTCCAGCAGCACCGGCCGGCCGCCCATGGCGGCCATCAGCGGCTCGGCGACCGCGAGGTAGTACCGGGCGAGGTCGAGCTTGGTCTCCCCTCGCTCGGGGAAGAACACCTTGCCCGGGTTGGTGATCCGCACCGCCCGTCCCGCCACCTCGATCACCTCGACGGAGCCGTCACCGCGCACAGCCATCACCCCTCGGTCTCGGGTGACGGTACCGCCACGTCGGCCGGGTTGAGGTCGGGACGGAGGCGGTGGACGCGGGGACGCAGCCGCGCGCTGAAGCTCAGCACGGTCGCCTCCGCCTCGACCTCGACGACCAGGGCGGCGCGCACCGGCTGGTACTCGGTGCCCGGCTGGCCGAGGACGGCGTTCGGCAGCCGGCGGCGCGGCTCGTCGGTCGGCGTGACCAGCGCCGCCGCGGCGTCGCGGACGGCCGGCGGCAGGGGGAGGGACAGCCCGATCTGCTGGAGCTCGCCGGTGGCGTCCGGGCGGGCGAGCACGAACGCCTCCGGCCGGGACACCGCGCCGGACACCCCGACGACGACCGCGTCCACGACGATCTTCTGCCGGACCTTGAGCCAGTCGCCGGTGCGGCCGGTGCGGTAGGGCCTGGTGACGTCCTTGGCCACCAGGCCCTCGATGCCCACGTCGGCGAGCTCCGGGCGCATCCAGCCCAGGGCGAGAGCTCGGTCGGTGGTGGCGGGGCCCAGCTGGAGCGGTGGCCGCACACCGGCCAGCCGGTGCTCGAGGTGCGCCCGGCGGACCGAGTAGGGCTGGGGGCGCAGGTCGACGCCGTCCTCGGCGAGCAGGTCGAAGGCGATGTAGTAGACGGCGATACCCGCCTCGGCCCGGCCGCGGGGCATCGAGGTGAGCGACCCGAAGTCGAGCCGGCCCTCGCGCAGGGCCACCAGCTCGCCGTCGAGCACGAGGTCACCGAGACCGCGGACGGCCGAGACCACCTCGGGGAACCGCGCGGCGAGGTCGTTGTCCCGACGGGACTGGACAACCCCGGGGGCGGTGAACACCGCCGCACGCCACCCGTCGAACTTCGGTTCGTAGCTCCAGCGCGGGTCGGGCCCGGGGACGTCACGCTCGTCCCTGGCCAGCGCCATCCCGATCGGCGGCCCCACCACACAGGGGACGATAAGCTCCGACTAGGTTACCGGCCAGTATCTTGACCGCTCGTACCTGCCCCGCCACCCAGGAGAGTGTTCCGATGCCGACGCTGACCCGCGATGCCGACGTGTTCGTCCTGGACCTGGGCGACGGGGAGAACCGCTTCCACCCGGACTGGCTGACCGAGGTGGAGGAGGCGCTGGCCACGGTCGAGCAGACCACGCCGCGGGCCCTGGTCACCACGGCGACCGGGAAGATCTACTCCAACGGGCTGGACCTGGAATGGCTCGGCCGCAACGGCGACCAGCTGACCAGCTACGTCGGCCGGGTGCAGGAGCTGCTGGCCAGGGTCCTCGAGTTCCCGGCACCCACGGTCGCGGCGATCCAGGGCCACGCGTTCGCCGCCGGCGCCATGCTGGCGCTCGCCCACGACTTCCGCGTCATGCGCGCCGACCGCGGCTACTTCTGCCTGCCCGAGGTGGACATCGACATCCCGTTCACGCCGGGCATGTCCGCGCTCATCCAGGCCAAGCTGACCCCGGCCGCCGCCGTCGAGGCGATGACCACCGGCCGCCGGTTCGGCGGCACCGACGCCACTGCCGCCGGCCTGGTCGACGCCGCCGTCCCCGAGACCGAGGTCCTGGCGACGGCCGTCGAGCGGGTCCGCCCGCTGGCCGCCAAGAACCCCCGCACGCTCGCCGCGATCAAGGCCGGCATGTTCCCGGAGGTGCTCCGCGCCCTGCGGGAGGCGTAGACGCCGCCCAACCTCGCCAGGGCGGCCGCGGCGGTGGGCGGTAGGAATCCATCGTGGCCCGGTGAACGACCATCAGCTGTCGTGGTTCCTGTCCGCGGACCTCCGTTGTTCCCGCCGGCGCTGGTTTCGTTCCTGGCGCTCCCGCTCGCGGCGGCCGTAGGTCGCGTTGCGGACGGTCTCCTCGTCCTCCAGGCTCGACCCGAGCGCACCGGCGACGATGCCGACCGAGCTGCACAGCCAGACCAGGTTCAGGTACGAGCCCACACCGACCGGATGACCCAGCGTCTGTGCGAAATAGCCGCTGTCGACCAGGACGGCCGCCGCGAGCAGCGCGAGCACGAACAGGATCGCGTACATGCACGCGACCCCGATCGCCAGTGTGGTTGCCGTGGAGACGTTGTACAGCAGCGCCTTGCGTCGCTCGCCCGCCTCGGAAGGCCTGTCCCAGAGGTGGTTGTACACGGTCAACCACACCGTCATGACCAGGATGGTGACCACCGTGATCGCGGCCAGCCGCAGCGGGGGCAGCGCGTCCGCGAGGTTCCAGAACGAACTGGTGATGATGCCGTAGGCGGCGGTTCCGGCCGCGGCCGCCGTGGCGCCCGCGAGGTGGGGGACGAGCCGCCACGGACGGTTGTCCCGCACCATTCCGGCCAGCAGCCGCAGGCGGCCGCGCAGCCCGACCAGGGCGACGTGCGTCGCGGCCGAGTCGCGGTCGTCGGGCAGCCGCTGTGTGGGGGCCAGCGCCTCACGCAACCATGCCGCCGCCCCCTCTCCGTCGTGATCACCGTCGATCCCGAGCCGGCGCGACACCAGTTGCCGCATCACGCGCACCAGCAACGCCCGCGTTCGGCGCCGTACCAGGACGGCACCGAGCGCGGGCAGCGAGATCATCGCGACACCGTTGTCGACGTCGACGCTGGTGGCGACGGGGTTCGTTCCCGCGCGCCTGGGCAGGTCGGTGACCAGGACCAGCAGGTCCCAGCCCCGGTCCTGCCGGTGTTGCTGCGACAGCATGCGCATCGGGATGTCGCCGTCCTCGTCCAGCGGCAGCTGGTTCACCTCGTGCTCCACCCGCCACTGCGTCTGCCCGCTCACCTGGGAGGTGAACGTGCCGGGTAGCTCGGCGGCGATCGTCTTGATCACCTGCTCCGGCAGCCCTTCGTCGGCCACCAACCCGACGGCCATCTCGCGTGGTGCGTTCATGTGGTTCACCTCGCTCGTCGGCGTCCGCCGGTCGGCTGCCCGTCAGGGTTTGAGGACGACTTTCTCGCAGTTCTCCTGCTTGTTCTTGAAGATCTCGTAGCCGTGTGGCGCCTCGTCGAGCGGCAGGGTGTGGGTGATGATCCGGGTCGGATCGATCTCTCCGCGCTCGATGCGCTCCAGCAGCGGTTTCATGTAGCGCTGGACGTGGCACTGCCCGGTCCGCAGGGTCAGGGACCGGTTCATCCAGGCGCCGGCGGGGAACTTGTCCAGCAGACCGCCGTACACGCCGACCACCGAGACCACGCCGCCGCTGCGGCACGACATGATCGCCTGGCGCAGGGCGTGCGGGCGTTCGGTCTCCGACCGCACGGCCTGCTTGATCCGGTCGTACGCGGCGACGTGCGCGCTGCCGTGGGTGGCTTCCAGGCCGACCGCGTCGATGCACTTGTCCGGTCCGCGTCCGCCGGTGAGTTCCAGCAGCCGCGACCGCACGTCGACCTCGTCGAAGTTCACCGGGATGTGGCCGGCCTGTTCGGCCATCTGCAGCCGGTAGGGCTCCTTGTCGATCGCGATGACCCGCGCGGCGCCGAGCACCCGGGCGCTGTCCATGGCGAACTGGCCGACCGGGCCGGCTCCCCAGACGGCCACCACGTCGCTGGGCTGGATGTCGCACATCTCGGCACCCATGTAGCCGGTGGGCAGGATGTCGGACAGGAACAGCACCTGCTCGTCGGTCAGGTCGGACTCGATCTTCAACGGGCCGACGTCGGCGAACGGCACCCGCGCGTACTGCGCCTGACCGCCCGCGAAGCCGCCGGTCAGGTGGGAGTAGCCGAAGATCCCGGCGAGCGGGTGGCCGAACATCTTCTCCGCGATCCCGGCGTTGGGGTTGGAGTTCTCACAGCAGGAGTACAGCTCGGCGGAACAGGCGGCGCACGCGCCGCAGCTGATCGGGAACGGCACGACGACGCGGTCCCCGACGTGCAGCCAGTCCGGGGCGACGTCCGGGCCGACCTCGACCACCTCGCCCATGAACTCGTGGCCCAGGACGTCGCCGTCCTGCATGGTGGGCACGTAACCGTCGACCAGGTGCAGGTCCGAGCCGCAGATCGCGGTGGAGGTGATCCGGACGATGACGTCGCGCCCGTTCAGGATCTTCGGATCCGGGACGTCGCGGACCTCGACCTTGTTGCGGCCCGCCCAGGTGTTCGCCCTCATGCGTCCGCTCCCTTCTCGAGCTCGACGTCCGACAGCGGCTGCGCGGGGCGCTGCGGGAACTCCTTGCGCGCCCGCTTGCCCCACGGGGCACCGTCGGACCGGACCACCTCGCCGGTCTCCAGCACCTGCTTGAGCCGGCGCAGATCGTCGTCGAGCTGCTGGTGCGGTTCCTCGCCGAAGTACTTGGCGACGGCCTTGCCGACCGCACCGCCCGGGATGTCGTACACCAGGACGACGTGCACCTCGGTGCTCACACCGTCCGGGGCCGGCACGAACCGGACCGCACCGGCGTTCGGCACGGCCGCCTCCCCGGTCGACCGCCACTCGATCCGCTCGCCGGGCGTCTCGTGGATGATCTCCGCGTCCCACTCGACGTCCGTGCCGAACGGGGCGCTGGCCGACCAGTGGCTCGTTTTCTCGCCGGTGGCGCGGACCTGCTCGAGGTGCGCCATGAACGTCGGAAGGTTCTCCAGGACGCGCCAGAACGCGTACACCTCCGGCGCGGGTCTGCGAATCGTCGTCGTTGCTGTCAGGTCCATGATTCTCCTTTGCGTACGTCCGCGCCGCTGGCACGGATTCGAGGTATTTCGCTCGGGTGGCCCACACGGCGGTCACCAGGTGCAGCACCGTGATCCCGACGATCGCGCCGGTGAGTGCGACGAGCCGCCGTCGGCGCCGCCCGCCGCGGTCGGCGACGGCCACCCCCCAGCGCCGTCAGGTCCATCGCATCGGCCGCAACCCTGGTCCCCAGGTGCCCTTCCGCCGGCTCGTCAGGAGCCCGGCCCCGGGTACCGGCTCCCGTGCTCCGACGACCGGCACCACCGCCGCGACCTCGCCGAGTCGTCCACGCCGCTGAGGCGGCGCACCGTGCCCGGTGCCGCCGGCTGTGCCACGTCCGGACCGAAGCTCCGGCAAGCCGGCCACCGGCCCTGCGGCCGCACCTCCTCCTGCCTCGCTCGCGCTGCGGTACCAGGTGCAAGTCCCCGACTACCCGTTCACCATCCAGCTAACCCCCGCGCGAAGATGCCACCCGATCGTGGCCGCGGCCGGAGACGCCGGTTACGCGAAAGCGGTGTGTGAACGGCTCCAGAAGTCGAGAGCCGACCGCATCCCGGTACCGGCGGGATGACCACGCTGTGGCCTCAGCGCTCGCGGTCGAGCGTCTCCGGGGCTCCGGGCTGCCCGCCGCCCTCGACGCCGAGCGGCATCTCGGTGACCGGCGGCGGCCGGCGGTCGGCCTCCCCCGAGCCCGCGCTCGCCGCCGCCTCGGCCGCCGCGGCGCGGGCCGCCGTCACCCTGCCGACCAGGCCACGCAGGTCGTCCAGGCGGATGCGCTGGCCCTCGATGCGCAGGCGTTCGCTGGCGAGTGTCGCCGGAGCCTCGGGGCCGAGCAGGATCGTGCCGTCGTCCTCCAGGGGGTAGGCGCTGCCGAAGTAGGGCACGTAGGCCTCCTGGCCCGACCGCGCGCCGAGCACCAGCGCGAGCGAGACGCCCTCCCGCAGCGGTGCCGCCTGCGGGGTGGCGTACCGGCCCGCCTCTCCCCCGGTCACCTCGACCAGGATCGTCCCGGGCACCCCCGACCCCTTGAGCACGTCGGTCACCATTACCTCGTAGGTGGTACGCACGAAGGCCTCGCCGTCGTAGTGCTCGACGGTCGTCGCGACCGGGCGGCCGACCGTTCCGGTCACCACCAGCGGCGCGGCCGCGACCCGCATCTCCAGGGTCGGCACTTCCTTGTAGTACGTGGTCATCCCGGCCTCCTACTCCTGGCCGTACCACAGCGCGACCTCACCGTACTCCGGGGAGGCGGCCAGGGCCGGTGCCGTGTGCGTGCTCTGCCCCGGCCGGACCAGCGGGGACCAGTCGCCGCCCGCCGCCGGCCGGTGCGCGATGTTCAGCGAGGTGGCGAAGTTCTGTTCACGCCAGGCCATGACGAACCGGTCGGTCGAGGACTCGTAGGCCAGTGCCGGCTGGACGCGGGTGCGTTCGCCGAGCCGCAGCACGTCGCGCACCCGGACCTCGGTGCCCTCCACGGCGCAGGCGAACGTCCGGATCGTGTTGATGTCGGCGTGGTTCGCGTCGTGGTCCGGCGCCCAGGCGAGCGCGATCTCGATCCGGTTGTCCGGCGTCGCGGCGACCGCGACCCCGGACAGCGCGCGGAACCTGGAATCCAGCACCGTCGGGGCGCTCCAGGTCCACCCGTCGTCGGTGGAGACGCTGGTGAGCACCAGACCGGTCGCGTCCTGGTTAGCGCGGTCGAAGTTGGCCCACACCAACACCCACACCGACCGGCCGTCGACACGGGTCCAGCACAGCGCGGGAGTACCCGCGGTGCGCGCACCGGGCGGGGTGCCCACCCAGTACCAGCCGCGTGCCTGGCTGCGCGAGGCGACCAGCCGCAGCGTCCCCTCGTCGTCGCCGGACACCCAGGCCCACAGTGTGGTCCGGTCGTCGTCGGCCGCGTACGCCGGGCCGTGGACCGACCGCTCGCCGCCGTAGTAGACCCAGCCGCGGAAGACGAACCGGTCGCCGTCGGTGCGGATCCAGGTCGGCACGCCGTCGGTGTGGCTCCAGCCCACCGCGTACAGGCCGGATCGGGGCAGCGCGACCACGCCGGGGCCGACGTTGGTCCGCGTGTGCACGTGGCCGTGCGCGGTCAGCTCGTTGGGCACCTCGCCCCAGGAGCTGCCGCCGTCCCCGGACCGCAGCTGCCGCAGTCGGTTGCGGGTGAACGCGGGATACACCGCGCGCACCCGGTTGACGTCGTCGGCGAACGGGCCGAACCGGCAGCTGTGGTAGCCGTAGGCGGGAAACATCGTCGCGTCGGGGTCGCTGCCGTGGTCGAGCCCGAGGCAGTGACCGAGCTCGTGGGTGAGCACGCCCTGCATCTCGATCTCGCCGCTGACCGCGTTGCGGGGCACGAAGTTCCACGGCGTGCCGTCGCCGTTGCGGCGGTGGAACACGATGATGAGCCGGTTGTACTGGCCGAAGGTGGACGCCAGTCGCGACTCGTTGGGATGGTGCAGGCGGTTCATCGAGATCACCAGCTCGCCGTCGGCGGACTCGGTGTTGGTGGTGTAGCCGAAGAACTGGAACCGCAGGTCCACCCCGGCCAGGTGCTGCCAGCGCGTGTAGGCGTTCACCACCGCCTCGGTGAACGGGCCCTGCCAGTCGTTCGGGATCCCCTCCGCGACGAACGAGCTCCAGTTGACGAGGATCCGCGGCCGCGTTCCCGCCGGGTACCACTGCTGGTCTGCCATCGAGAACCCCCTTGCGCGAGAACGGGTGCACCCCACAGAACCACCCCACCGACCGCCTTCGTCACCCCCTGGCGCACACCGTGAGAGGATCGTTTCCGGTCTGTTCAAGGGGGTTTTATGTTCGCGCTGGTCGTGGACCCGCGCGCGGAGGAGGCCGTCCGCCTCGCGGAGGTGGACGAACCCGTGGCCGCGCCGGGGGAGCTGGTCGTCGCGGTGCGGCACGCGTCGCTCAACCACGGGGATCTCAACGACGCGCGGTCCGGCCGCGTACCGCCGGGAGCGGTGCTGGGCTCCGACGTCGCGGGCGTGGTCGTGACGCCGGGAGAGTCCGGGCTGGAGCCCGGCACGCGGGTTGTCGCGCTGGCCGCCGGCGCGTTCGCCGAGCGGGTCGCCGTCGGCGCGAACATGGTGGCCGAGGTGCCGCCGTCGGTCGACCTGGCCCAGGCCGCTGCCCTCCCCGTGGCGGGCGTCGCGGCGTTGCGGGCGCTACGGCTGGGTGGCTCGCTGCTCGGCCGCCGGGTCCTGGTCACCGGCGCGTCCGGCGGAGTCGGCCGCTTCGCTGTCCGGCTCGCCTCGGTCGGTGGTGCGTACGTGGTCGCCTCGGTCGGCTCCCCGGCCCGCGCCGAGGGACTGGACATGGTCGGGGCGGACGAGGTCCTGGTCGGGCCGGACGGACCCGAGGAGCGGGTGGACCTGGTCCTGGACAACGTCGGCGGGCCGTGGCTGGTGGCCGGGTGGCAGGCGCTCGCACCCGGCGGCACCCTGGTGAGCATCGGCTGCGCCTCCGGGGAGGCGGCGGTCCTGCCCCCCTACTCGACGGTCGGGCCGCACCGGTCGCTGGTCTCGTTCATCAACTCCGGCCCCGTCGCCGGGGACCTGCGCGACCTCGTGCGCATGGTCGGCTCCGGTGCCCTGCCCGTGGAGATCGGCTGGCGCGGCGCGCTGGAGCGGTTCGGAGAGGCCGCACGGGCGTTGCGCGGTCGTCGGGTCGCCGGCAAGGCCGTACTCGACGTCGTCTGAGCGTCGGGCGAAATGGGGTGCGGCCGGACCCGGCGGCCCCGTAGCGTCCCCCGGCCATGACACCTCCCCGAGTACGTCCGGACTTCACCGCCGACGAGCGCAGCCAGCTGGTGGGCTGGTTCGACCTGCAACGCGCGATCATCCACTGGAAGTGCGAGGGCGTCAGCGAGGCCGACGCGCACCGCGCGGTGCTGCCGAAGTCGCCGCTGATGACCCTCGCCGGCCTGGTCTCGCACCTGCGCTGGACCGAGCACTGCTGGTTCGAGGTCCTGTTCGGCAACACCGGCGCCGAGACCAACCCGCAGTTCTCCGAAACCGAGGACGCCGACTGGGCGGTCGGGGACGTCGCCCTGGCCACCCTGCTCGAGGACTACCAGCGCCAGTGCGACCGCTCGAACCAGATCCTCGCCGAGCACTCGCTCGACGAGCGCGGGCAGAACCCCGACTACGGCGCGGGCAGCGCGTCGCTGCGCTGGATGGTCCTGCACATGATCGAGGAGACCGCCCGGCACGCCGGCCACGCGGACGCCGTCCGCGAGCTCCTCGACGGCGGCACGGGCTACTACTGACCGGGCCGACTCGTCCACCCGAAGGGGTGTTTTCGCAGCTCAAATGGGCTAGCGCCACCGCCCGACACGGCCATGGCGCAGTGACTAGGATGAGCGAACCCGTATCGACCAGATGGAGGTCGGCACCCGGGAGATGAGGGAACGGCAGGTGCCGATGGTGACCGGGGACGTCGCGTGGGACGGGACGCAGGCCGCGGAGAGAACCGGTCAGACCCGGGTGTTGCTGATCGAGGACGACGACGGGGACGCGCTCCTGGTCGAGGAGCTGCTGCTGGACGGTGGCGCGGCCGTCGAGCTGCGGCGGGCCCGCTCGATGGCCGAGGCCAAGGAGGAGCTGGCCGGCGCCGCCTGCGTACTGCTCGACCTCGGCCTGCCGGACACCCACGAGCTCAACGGGCTGCGCTGGTTGCAGCGGAACGTCCCCCGGATCGCCGTTGTCGTGCTCACCGGCCTCGCCGACGAGCACCTCGGCGAGGAGGCGGTCCGCGTCGGCGCCCAGGACTACCTGGTCAAGGGACAGGTGGACGGGCAGGGCCTGGCCAGGGTGATCCGCTACGCGGTCGAACGCGAGCGGTCCGAGGAGCTCCAGCGCCAGCTGCGCGAGGCGCAGATCTACGCCGAGGAGAACGGCCGACTGGAGCGTGGACTGCTGCCCTCGCCGCTGGTCTCCGACGGCGGGCTGGACGTGGCGGCCCGCTACTCCCCCGGCGGGCAGCGGCTGCTGCTCGGCGGTGACTTCTACGACGTGGTCGAGACCGCGGACGGATGGGTGCACGCGGTGGTCGGCGACGTGTGCGGGCACGGCCCGGACGAGGCCGCGCTCGGCGTGTCGATGCGGGTCGCCTGGCGCACGATGGTGCTCGCCGACCGGCCGGCGACCGAGGTGCTGACCGTCGTCGACCAGGTCTTCCGGCACGAGCGGTTCAAGCGGCACCTGTTCACCACCCTCTGCATGATCTCCATCGACCCGTCCCGCACCGCCGGGCGGCTGTTCCTCGTCGGGCACCCGCCGCCGCTGCTGCTCACGCCGGAGGGTGTGCGGGAGCTCAGCGCCCCGGTGCGCAGTCCGGTCGGGGTCGGCGACCGGGACCGGTGGCCGAGCGTCGAGATCGAGCTCGGCGACCGGTGGTCGCTGCTGATGTACACCGACGGGCTGATCGACGGGCGGATGGGCGCCGAGCGCCGCCGCCTGGACGTCGAGGGGCTGGCCGGGCTGGTCGAGACGGCGCACGGCCGGGGCCAGGTGGGCGAACCGCTGCTGGACGACGTGGTCAGCCGGGTCCGCGAGCTCAACGGCGGCGACCTGGACGACGACATGGCGGTCGTGGCGCTGCGCTGGCCCGCCGGGGAGTCGGCGTGAGGACTGCCGCCCGCTGGCCGCTGCGCCGGATCATCACCGTCAGCGTGGCCGCCGTCGCGCTGTTCTCCGTGGCCGCGATCCTGGTCGGCGGGATCGCGCTGACCACGCTCGCCGAGTCCCGGGAGCGGGTGGTGCGGCGGATCGACCCGGCACTGCTGCAGTCGCTGCGGCTCGAGGCGGCGCTGGTCGACCAGGAGACCGGGGTGCGCGGGTACGCCCTGGGCGCCCACGAGAGCCTGCTGCGGCCGTTCATCGGCGGACAGCAGTCGCAGCGGGACGCCGTGGGGCAGCTCGAGGGCCTGGTCACCGACCTGCCAGCGGCCGAGACGGCACTCGGCCAGGTCACCGAGCGGGCCGCCCGGTGGCGCTCGGAGTACGCCGACCCCACCGTCGAGGAGGTCGACACCACCGGGCGACCGGTGGCCTCGGACACCAACCAGGGCCAGGTCATCTTCGACACCGTGCGGGCCGCGCTCAACCGGCTGCAGGACAGCCTCATCCGGGAACGGGAGGTGGCCGCCGACGCCCTGGAGTCCTCCGCCGCGACCCTGAACGTCGTCTGCATCCTGATCGCGGTCGGCTTCGTGCTGATCGTCGTCACGCTCGGCATCACGCTGCGGTACGCGGCGCTTCGCCCGGTGTCCCGGCTGGCCGAGGAGGTCCGCGTGGTCGCCGGCGGCGACATTCACCACGTGGTCGAGCAGAGCGGCCCCAAGGAGGTCCGCGAGCTGGGCGCGGACGTCAACCGGATGCGCGAGCGGATCGTCCAGGAGCTGGCGGCGTTGCAGGACGCGCACGCCGTGCTGGACGCCCGTACCCAGGACCTGGAGCGGTCGAACCAGGAGCTCGAGCAGTTCGCCTACGTGGCCTCCCACGACCTGCAGGAGCCGCTGCGCAAGGTGGCGAGCTTCTGCCAGCTGCTCGAACGGCGCTACGCCGGCAAGCTCGACGAGCGGGCCGACCAGTACATCGGCTTCGCCGTGGACGGCGCCAAGCGGATGCAGATCCTGATCAACGACCTGCTCGCGTTCAGCCGGGTCGGCCGAATGGTGCGGGAACCGGTGGTCGTGTCGTGCAACGCGGTCGTCGACCAGGCCATCGCCAACGTGGCCACGGCCATCGAGCAGAGCGAGGCCACCATCGAGGCCGGCGAGCTGCCCGAGGTCAGGGCCGAGGTGCCGCTGCTCACGACGGTCTTCCAGAACCTGATCAGCAACGCGCTCAAGTTCCGCGGCGAGGACCCGCCGCACGTCACGGTGAGCGCCAACCGCGAGGGCGAGTTCTGGGAGTTCGCCGTCGCGGACAACGGGATCGGCATCGACGCCGAGTACGCCGAGCGCATCTTCGTCATCTTCCAGCGCCTGCACAACAAGGCCGACTACCCCGGTACGGGCATCGGACTGGCGATGTGCCGCAAGATTGTCGAGTATCACGGGGGCACGATCTGGCTCGACACCAGCGTGCGGAAGGGCTCGCGGTTCTGCTTCACCCTTCCGGCACTGCCCGATCCCGAGCCGGTGCCCGACGAGTCGCCTGACGAGTCGGCCGACGAGGAGGTGAGCGCTGGCGAGGGCGCCAGGGCCGCCGAGAACACCAAGCCGCCCAAGGAAGAGGACACCACCGATGGCTGAGCCCACACCGCTCGACGTGATCGACGTGCTGCTCGTCGAGGACGACGACGGCGACGTGCTGATGACGAAAGAGGCCTTCGAGCACCACAAGATCCGCAACCACTTGCACGTGGTGAACGACGGTGAGCAGGCTCTGCAGTTCCTGCGGCGCGAGGGCGAGTACGCCGACGCACCGCGCCCGGGCCTGATCCTGCTCGACCTCAACCTGCCCCGCCGGGACGGCCGGGAGGTGCTCGCCGAGCTGAAGGACGACGCGGAGCTGCGGCTGATCCCGGTCGTGGTGCTGACCACCTCCGAGGCGGAGGAGGACATCGTGCGCAGCTACTCGCTGCACGCCAACGCCTACGTCAGCAAGCCGGTGGACTTCGAGCGGTTCATCGAGGTCATTCGCCAGATCGACGACTTCTTCGTCACGGTGGTCAAGCTTCCCGGCTGAACGGCGGCATGATGGGCACATGGCTCTCGTGCTGCACGACGTCACGCTCGGTCTGACCGGCCGACGCGCCACCGTCCGGGTCGAGGACGGCCGCGTCGCGGCCATCGAGCCGGTCGGCAGGACCGGCGACATCGACGGCCGGGGTGGGACGCTGCTGCCCGGTCTCGTCGACGCGCACGTCCACATGCTCCAGTGGGCCGCCACGCGGCGACGGATCTCGTTGGCCGGCGCCGGGTCCGCGGCGGACGCGGCGGCGATGGTGGCGGCCGCCGCGCCGCCCGGCGACGACCTGGTCCAAGGCGGAAACCTGCACGCCGGCCTCTGGCCTGACCGTCCACACAAGACTTTGCTGGACCGCGCCCTGCCCGGCCGGCCGGTCGCGTTGTTCAGCAACGACCTGCACTCGCTGTGGCTCAGTTCGGCCGCGCTGCGCCTGGTCGGGCTGGACCACCCGACCGGCGTGTTCATCGAGGACGAGTGCATGGCGCTGGCCGCGGCGCTGCCCGCTCCAGCGCTCGAGGTGTCCGACCGGTGGGTGCTCGAGGCGGCCGAGGCCGCGGCCGCCCGCGGCGTCACCACGATCGCCGACTACGAGTACTCGGACACGGTCGCGGACTGGACGAGGCGCTTCTCGGTCCGGCCGCCGGCGACGCGGATCCGGTGCGTGGTCGCGAAGTTCATGCTGGAGGAGACGATCGCGCTCGGTCGGCGCACCGGGCAGGTCGTCGCCGGCTCGGACGGGCTGCTGACCGTCGGCCCGCTGAAGCTGTTCGTGGACGGCTCACTCAACACGCGCACGGCCTACTGCCGCGACCACTACCCCGGCGCCGACGGCTACCACGGCGAGCTGCTGCTGCCACTGGAAGACCTGCTGCCGCTGGTCCACCGGGCCAGCGAGAACGGCATCGGCCTCGCCCTGCACGCGATCGGCGACCGCGCCAACACCGTCGCGCTCGACGCGTTCGCCGCGCTCGGGACCGGCGGGCGGATCGAGCACGCGCAGCTGCTGGACCCGGCCGACATCCCCCGCTTCGCCCGGCTCGGGGTGGTCGCCGGAGTCCAACCCGCACACGCCCCCGACGACCGCGACGTCGCCGACCGTCACTGGGCCGGCCGCACCCCCCACGCGTTCGCCTATGCCGCGCTGCTGGCCGCCGGCGCCCGCCTCGAGTTCGGCTCCGACGCACCGGTGTCCCCTTTGGACCCGTGGGACGCCGTCGCCTCCGCCGTCACCCGAACCGACGACGACCGCCCGCCGTGGCACCCCGAACAGGCCCTGTCGCTGGCCGACGCCCTGGCCGCGAGCACCGGCGGCACCACCACGGTCGAGGTCGGCGACCCGGCCGACCTCGTGCTGGTCGGCCGGGACCTGCGCGACCTGCCCCCGGACGAGCTCCGGGAGGTCCCGGTCACCGCGACCCTCCTGGCCGGCCGGCCGACGCACCTCGGCCCACCCTAGACGCCGACCACTCCGTCGATCCCCTCGCGGAGGAGGTCGGCGTGGCCGTTGTGCCGGGCGTACTCGTGGATGAGGTGCAGCATCACCAGCCGCAGCGACACCTCCTCGCCGGACCTGGCGTGGTGGCCGGTCACGTCGAGCGACTCGGCCTCGCGCTCGATCCGGCGCGCGTGCTCGACCTCCGCCTCCCAGGCGGCGAACGCCTCCGCGCGGCTCGCGTCCGCGGCCTCGTAGGCCACCTGGTAGTCCCCGTCCGCCGACCACACCAGCGGGAGGTCCTCGCCGGCGATGACCCGGCGGAACCAGGTGCGCTCCACCTCGGCCAGGTGCCGGACCAGCCCGAGCAGGCTCAGCGTCGACGGCGGCATCGACCGCCGGCGCAGGTCCTCGTCGGAGAGCCCGGCGCACTTCATGGCCAGCGTGGCGCGGTGGAAGTCGAGGAACGCCCGCAGCGTCTCCCGCTCCCCCGCCGTCAACGGAGGTCCGACTCGTTCCACCCGGACAGGTTAGGCGGGCACCCTCAGGTCGTCGTGCCGGCCACCACGACGAGCACCGAACGGACCTGGTCGACGATCGCGCGCTGGTTGGCCTCGAACACCGGATCGGTCAGCTCGGTTGTGTTTCCCTCGGCGAACTGCAGCACCGGAGTGTGCAGGTGACCGCCCGGGATGTCCAGGCCCAGCGCGTCGCGCAGCAGCGTCGTACGGTAGGCGATCTCGTTGGACAGGTAGTTCCCGCCGCCGCCGGCCCGGGCGGTGGACCCCGGCGTGGGACCGGCGGGACGGGTCACCGGTTCGGTCTGGCCGGCCGGGATCTCCACGACCGAGGTGTTGTCGAACACCGGGAACGGACCCGTCGGGGTGGCCACGATCTCCTGGTAGGGCAGCGTGGTCGGCACGAACTCGGGCGGCGGGGTCACGGTGGGCACGCTCGGCGGGATCGGGATGACGCCGGTGCTCGAGACGAGCTCGTTGTCCGGGAATCCGCCGCGCCAGCGGCCGTTGTGGCGTTCGACATCGAACCGGCCGACCCGCCCCTGGCTGACCGTGGTGAACGCGTCCACCCGGTCCAGCCAGGGCAAAAACGTGCGCTCGACGACGCCCTGCGCGAACGGGTCCCACAGGACGGGGAACATCGCGGTCTCGATCCGCGCCGGCCCGGCCGCGGTCTGGACCAGCGCGCCGTCCAGAGCGAGCGCCGACGCGCCGGACGGGTTGCTGCGGCGGATGTCGGCGTCGAGCTGGAACGGGTCGAAGCCGCTGACCAGGACACGGCGCACCCCGGAGGGGTAGCGGATCGAGTCCTGTCCGCGGGAGGACCGCTCCAGCACGGCGAGCAGCCGCGTCCGCTCGACCGCGCTCAGCCCAAACGAGGGGGTCCACTGGCGCAGGGCCCTGGTCAGCTGGAGCCGCGCCCAGTACAGCGGCCGGTCGTCGGTGACCGGCAGCGTTCCCGGTGGGAGCGCGCCGCGGGCGCGGGCCACCGCCGCCTCCCACAGCACCCGGCCCTGCGCGGCGACCGCGACCTCCGCCACGGCCCGGTTCGGCAGGGCGCACAGGGCGGGCGTGAACGCCGCCGCGAAGCGGTCGAAACCGCTGCGGGCCAGGATCTCCCCCGGTTGGGGTTGGCTCAGTCGCTGCTCCTCGACGGTCAGCGCGACGCCCGGGTCCGCACAGACCGGCGGTGCCGCGGGGGCGGCCAGGGCCGGCACGGCCGGCAACAGTGCGGCGGACATCCCTACCAGCACGACGAACAACCCGCGTAACGACACCTTCACGCCCGACTCCCTCGCTGCGTCCTCCGGTCCGCCCCCACCCTGTCGGGCGGAACCGGCGCAGGCAAGGGCTTGCCTCACAACCGGTCCAGCAGCTCCCGGGTGAACGACTCGGTGGTCGCCGTGCCGCCGAGGTCCGGCGTGCGCACGGCCGTGTTGCCGAGCACGTCCGCCATGGCCGAGCGGACCTCGGCGCTGGCCTCGGGGTGACCGAGGTGGTCCACCATCATCGCCGCCGACCAGATCGCGCCGAGCGGGTTGGCGACGCCTCGGCCGGCGATGTCGGGCGCGGAGCCGTGCACTGGCTCGAACATCGAGGGGAACTCCCGCTCGGGGTTGAGGTTGGCGGCCGGGGCGACGCCGATGCTGCCGGCGACCGCGGCGGCGAGGTCGGAGAGGATGTCCCCGAACAGGTTGGAGCCGACGATCACGTCGAACCGCGCCGGGTCCAGCACGATCTTCGCGACCAGCGCGTCGATGTGCTCCTGGTGCCAGCTCACCTCCGGGTGTCGTTCGCCGGCCTCCTCGACCAGCTCGTCCCAGAACGGCATCGTGTGCACGATTCCATTGGATTTCGTGGCCGAGGTGAGAACGCCGCGGCGGGTGGCCGCGAGCGAGAAGGCGTAGTCGAGGATGCGCGTGACGCCCGGCCGGGTGAACACGGCCTCCTGCACGGCCAGCTCGTCGGGGAAGCCGCGGCGGAAGCGCCCACCCACCTCCGAGTACTCCCCCTCGACGTTCTCCCGGACGACGACGAACTCCAGTCCCGGCTCGGCCGCGCGCACCGGGCTGGGCACGCCCGGCAGTACGGCGATCGGGCGGAGGTTGACGTACTGGTCGAACTGCCGGCGGATCGGAATGAGCAGGCCCCACAGCGAGACGTGGTCGGGCACGCCCGGCCAGCCGACCGCGCCGAGCAGGATGGCGTCGTGGTGGCGGATCCGGTCGAGCCCGTCGGCCGGCATCATGGCGCCCTCGCGCAGGTATCGCTCGCAGGACCAGTCGAACTCGTCGTACCGGAAGCGGATCCCGTGGCGGCGGCCGACCCGGTCGAGGACCGCTGTCGCCGGCGGCAGCACCTCGGCACCGATGCCGTCGCCGGGGATGAGCGCGATGCGGTGTTCGGTCATACCGGCCAGTGCAGCGGGTCCCCGGCGGCGCCGTCCAAGACCGGCTTCCTCGCCCGCCGATAGGGCAGGCCTATCGGCGGTGCGCATCCCCCGCGAGAGCTACCCCGGTCGTCCACCCGACGGGGATTTCTCCGCGCCCGCGGGCTCCTAGCGTTTCCCTCGGCCGTCCGGACCAGGCGGCCAGGACGGAGAGAGGACCTCGATGAGCACGACGGACAACGCGCGACCAGGACTGACGCACTCGGCGGTCGGCCGCTTCGGCCGCTCCCCGCTCGGCTGGCTGCTGGTCGGGGTGCTCGGGGTCGCCGCGGTGTCCGCGGTGACCTCGGGCGGCCCGCCGGTGCTGGCCGCCGTGGGCGCTGTCGCCGCTGTCGCCGTGTACTGGGCGGTCGTGCGGTTCGTGGCGCACCGGCCGACCCCGGAGATCGGCCGGGACAGGGCGGGGCGCAGGGCGTTGCTCGGTGGTGTCGTCGGCTTCGGGTTCATCGCAGTGTCGATGATCGCCGTCCTCTCGGAGTTCTCGTTCGCCCCGGGCACCGGTGACGCGGTGCCGGTCGTCGCGTCGATCCTGGCGGTGTCGCTCGGCGCGGCGGTGACCGAGGAGCTGCTGTTCCGCGGGCTGGCCCTGCAGGCGCTGGAACGGCTGTTCGGTAGCTGGGTCGCCCTGGCGACCACGGCGCTGCTGTTCGGCGCCCTGCACCTGGCCAACCCGGGCGCCACCGTCTGGAGCTCGCTCGCGATCGCCGTCGAGGCCGGCGTGCTGCTCGGCGCGGCGTTCCTCGTGACGCGCAGTCTCTGGTTCGTCGTCGGCCTGCACCTCGCCTGGAACGCGACCGTGGCGCTGCTCGGCCTGCCGGTCTCCGGCCACCCCTCCTCCGGCCTGCTGACCGCCACCCCGACCGGCCCGACCCTCGTCACCGGCGGCGACTTCGGGATCGAGGCCTCGGTCGTGCCGGTCGTCGTGGCCCTGCTGCTGGCCGTCCCGATGCTGGTCACCGCGCACCGGCGCGGCCGGCTGGTGCCCCGCCGCCGCCCTGCGGACGTGCCCTAGGCTCGGTCGGTGTTCGCCCGGACGGCCTCCCGCCTTCGGTCGGTCCTCGGCCGGTGGCGGGACCGGTCTCCGTCCACGAAGGACACCGCGCTGGCCTTGGCCGTGACCGGACTCGCGTTCGTGCCCACGCTGTCCCACCTCGGACCGGAGATCGGCGACCTGCCCCCGGGCCACACCGGCACCGGGGGCGCCGCAACGGGCGTGGCGCTGACCATGGCGCTGTGCCTGCCGCTGGCGGTGCGCACCCGGTGGCCGGATCTCTGCCTCGCGGTCGTCGGCGTCGCGTTCGCCGCCGACCAGGTGCTGGGCTACCCGGACACCGTCGGCAAGATCGGGCTCCTCCTCGCGCTCTACGCCGCGGGCGCTCACCTCGACCGGCACCGCCGGGTGGTCGCCGCGCTGGCCACGGCGGCCTACGTCGTGCTCGTGCTTGTCCTGCACGACCTCGGCTCCCCGCAGGGGCCGCCCGACTTCGTGGCCTTCTACCTGGTGCTGGTGGGGATATGGCTGGCTGGGGCCGGTGTGCGGAGGTGGCGCATGGAGGAGGCCGAGCGGCGGCGGTTGGCCGCGGAGGTGGCGGCGGCCGCCGAGCGGGCGCGGATCGCCCGCGACCTGCACGACGTGGTCACCCACCACGTCACGGCGATGGTCGTCCAGGCCGACGCCGCCCAGTTCCTGCTCGAGAGCGCGCCGGGGCGGGCCGGGGAAGGGCTCGGCGCGATCAGCGACACCGGTCGCCGGGCGCTGACCGAGCTGCGGTCGCTGCTGGGCATCCTGGAGGCGACGGGCTACTCCGCCCCCGCCGACCGCGAACCCACCCTGGGCAGGGTCGCCGACCTGGTCGAGCGCGCCCGGCTCTCCGGTCAACCGGTCGACTGGACCGAGGAGGGTGAGCGGCGGGCGTGGCCCGTCGATGTCGAGCTGGCCGTGTACCGGGTGGTGCAGGAGGCGCTCACCAACGCGCTCAAGTACGCGGCCGGGCAGCCGACCACCGTCCGGCTCCGCCACGCCGAGGAGCAGGTCGAGGTCGAGGTGGTCACCGAGGGGTCCACCGTCGACGCGACCACCCCGTCGGGTGGACGAGGGCTCGCCGGGTTGCGGGAGCGGGTCCGGATGCTCGGTGGTGAACTGGTGGCCGGCACCCGAGCCGAGGGCGGCTACGGCGTCCGTGCCCTGATCCCGTCCAGGAGTGCCCCATGACCGCGCCGACCCGGGTCCTGATCTGCGAGGACCAGGAGCTGGTCCGCACCGGCTACGTCACCATCCTCTCCGCCCAGCCGGACCTGGCCGTGGTCGGTGAGGCCGCGGACGGGCGGGCGGCGGTGGAGGCGGCACGGCGGCTGGAGCCGGACGTGGTCGTGATGGACATCCGCATGCCGCTCCTGGACGGCATCGAGGCGACCCGGCAGCTGGCCGGCCCCGGGGTCGAGTCGCCGCGCAAGGTGCTGGTGGTGACCACCTTCAACGTCGACGAGTACGTCTACGAGGCGCTGCGTGCCGGTGCCAGCGGGTTCCTGCTCAAGGACGCGCCACCGGCCGAGCTGGTCAACGGCATCCGGACGATCGCCCGCGGAGAGGCCCTGCTGGCACCGGCGGTCACCAGGACGCTCATCGGCCACTTCGCCGAGCGGCTGCGCCCCGCCGAGGATGCCAGCCCGGCTCGCGCGAACGTCGTGCGTTCGCTGACCGCTCGCGAGCTCGAGGTGTTCGAGCACGTCGCCGCGGGTCTTTCCAACGCCGAGATCGCCGCCGCACTGTTCGTCACCACCGAGACCGTGAAGACCTACGTGTCCCGCATCCTCACCAAGCTCGACCTCCGTGACCGCGTCCAGGTGGTCGTCCTCGCGCACCGGGTCGGCCTGGTCGCCTCGGTGGACTGAGCGTGCTCAGCCCGGCTCGCCCACGCCGGCCGTGGCCAGGAACCGGGCCGCCGCCGGGCTGAGCGCGCCGTTCCGGTGGACGAGGCACACGTGCAGCACCTCGTCGGAGGCCAGGTCGCGCACGACGGCGCCGGCGTCGGCGGCGAGCCCGCGCCAGGACTCGCTGAGCACCGCCACCCCCACCCCCGCGAGCACGAGCGGCAGCACGGCCTCCCGGTGCTCGACCTCCACCGCGACCCGCGCCCCCTCCGCCGCGGCGAGCACGGCGTCGGCGGCGCGGCGCATGCCGGTTCCCGGCTGGCCGACGATCAGCCGGCACCCGGCGAGGCTCTCCGGCGGTACCGGGTCCACCGCCGGCAGGTCGTCCTCGCGCCCGGCGACGAGGACGAACCGCTGGGTGCCCAGCGGCCACGCGGCGATGCCGGCCACCGCGGGCCGCTCCGCCGCACCGAGCACGCCGAGCTCCGCCGTGCCCACCCGCACCGCCTCGAGCACCTCGGCCGGCGTCGCCGCCGCCCGCACGACGATCTCGACCAGGGGGTACTCCGTGGCGAACCGGCTGATCATCCCGGTCAGCGGACGCACCGCCTGGGAGGGCATCGAGGACAGGAGCAGCCGCCCGCCGCGCAGCCCGCCCACGGCGGCGACCGTCGACCTGGCCAGCCGCAGCCCCCGCAGCACGTCCCGGGCCGGCCCGACCAGCGACTCCCCCGCCGAGGTGAGCACCAGCCGCCGCCCGGTCCGGTGGAAGAGCTCGGTTCCGAGGTCGCGCTCGAGCCCGCGCAGGGCCTGGGAGACCGACGGCTGGGCCACGAACAGCTCCCTGGCCGCGCCGTGCACGCTGCCGTGGTCGACAACCGCGAGGAAGTACCGCAGCTGGCGAACGTCCATCGGGTGGTCAGGCGAGGCGGCTGAGCGCGTCCTCGATCGCCCGGTGGAAGGTGGGGTAGGCGTAGATCATCTGGGCGAGCCGCCTGGTCGGCACCTCGGCGTGCACCGCGACCACCAGGGCGCCGAGCACCTCGCCGCCGTTGGGGCCGGCCGAGGTCGCGCCGACCAGCACGCCGCGCTCGGCGTCCTCGACCAGCTTGATGAACCCCTCGTTGCCGAACTTGTGCACGAACCCGCGCGAGGAGGCCGAGAGCTGGGAGACGCCGACCCGGACCGACAGCCCGCGCTCCCGGGCCGCCGCCTCGCTGAGCCCGACCGAGCCGATCTCCGGGTCGGTGAAGGTCACCCGGGGCACCGCCCGGTAGTCGGCGGTCTCGGCGTCGGGCTCCTCGAGGATGTCCGCCGCCGCGATCCTCGCCTGGTACATCGACATGTGCGTGAACGCCCCCTGGCCGGTGATGTCGCCGATCGCCCACAGGCCGTCCGCGGCACGCATCCGCTCGTCGGTGTGCACACCGCGCGCGTTCTCGGGCAGCCCGACCGCGCCCACGCCCAGGGCCGCCATGTCGGTGCTCCGGCCGGCCGCCACCAGCAGCCGGTCGGCGGCCAGCGCCTCGCCGTTGTCCAGCTTGATGGCGAACTGCCCGGACTCGTACCGCACCATCGCGGCCGACAGCCCGGTTCGCACGGCGATCCCCTCCGCCTCGAACCGCGCCGCCAGCAGCTCGCCGGCCTCCGGCTCGTCTGCCGGCAGCAGGCGGTCCGCGTGCTGGACGACGGTCACCGCGCTGCCGAACCGGGAGAACACCTGCGCTAGCTCGCAGCCGACCGGCCCGCCGCCCAGCACGACCAGCGAGGCCGGCACCTCTTCCACGGCCACCGCGTCCCGGTTGGTCCAGTACGGCGTCTCGACCAGGCCGTCGATCGCCGGCACCGCCGGATCGGTGCCGGTGTTCAGCACGATGCCGCGCCGCGCGGTGAAGACCTGCTCGCCTTCCGAAGTAGACACGGTGACCTCACGGGGTGCGGTGATCCGCCCGCGGCCGCGGACGAACCGCCCGCCGGCGTCGGTGAACCTGTTCACCGCGACCGTGTCGTCCCAGTTGTCGGTCGCCTCGTCGCGGATCCGCCGCGCCACCGGCCGCCAGTCCGGGGCGACCTGGGCCGAGCCGGCGAGCGCGTCCACCCGGCGTGCCTCGCCGAGCGCGTCAGTGGCCCGGATCATGATCTTGGTGGGGATGCAGGCGTAGTACGGGCACTCGCCACCGACCAGGCGCGCGTCCACACCCACCACGGACAGGCCGGCCCGGGCCAGTCGGGCGCCCACGTCCTCACCACCCGGCCCCATCCCGATGACGACGACATCCACCTCGGTACCCGGCATATCGACTCCCAGCAGATCGTGTGTGCGTGCACAGCACAGCACGTCCCGCCGAGCAACGCACCGGGGGGAGGCGGAACACAGCGGGCCCGCACCGTCTCGGTGCGGGCCCGCTGGTCACTGCTCCGACCGGGTCAGCAGTTCGGCGCGCTCCAGCTCTGGCTGGACTTGTTGCCGACGTGGACGTGGTCGTTGTGGCCCGGGTAGCCGGGGCCGAGGAGCTCCTCGAACCCCGCGGACTTGCCCGCGTTCCACATCTGGCACTGCGAGGGGGCGCTGGACAGGCCCAGGTCGACCCCCTGGCCGGACATGTGCAGGCTGGTCGACGAGCCGCCGACCGAGGAGTTGCACGACACGCTGCGGAAGCCCGAGGTGATCACCAGCGCCCGGTCGCCGAGCTTGTGCCGCATGGCCTCCAGCTGCCACATGATGCGCCGGATGTTCTCCCGCGCCGTCGCAGCCGACACCCTGCCGCCGTTGAAGTTGTTCGCACCGCAGTTGTCGTCGAACTCGCCGTAGGCGAAGTGGATCGGCGTGCAGTCGTCGTCCTGCAGCTCGTAGATCTTGTTGAACGTCTGCGGACCGGCGATGCCGTCGGCGCCCAGGCCGTAGCCGGCCTGGAACCGGCGGACGGCGTTCGCCGTGGCCGGACCGTACTGCCCGTCGAGGCTGAGGGACTCTCCGGAGGCCACCCAGCCGGCCACGCGAATCTGGAGCTGGGTGACGTCGGCACCGCTGGCGCCCTGCTGGAGGGTGCGGTTCCAGGTGAAGCATCCGTCGGCGGCCGCGGTCGCGGGGGCCAGCACACCCACCGTGACCGAGCCGGTGATCGCGAGTAACACCGCCGACAGAAGGGAAACAAGACGTCTGCGCATAACGCCTCCAATTGTGCGACGGTGCAGGGGAGGTTCCCGTCGCCGCGGAGATCGTGACAGTGCACAACGCGATAAGTCAATGAATTGTTGGAGAATTTCCTTCCTTGATCGTGGCAAGCTTCACCGTTGCTCTTTAGGACCGTCCAGGCCGGGGCATGCGCCGCCGGTCAGGCCACTCCGGTCCGCCGGATGATCGCCGCCGCGTCCACACCGGACGGCAGGGTGCCGAACGCGACACCCCAGTCGCCGTCGAGCCGGGAAGCGCAGAAGGCGTCGGCGACGGCCTGGTCCCCGTGCCGGACGAGCAGCGATCCCTGGAGTACCAACGCCAACCGTTCGACCAGCCGCCGCGCTTCGGCCTGGGCGGCGGCGGGATCGGACAGTCCACTGAGATCCTTCCGCAGGCGGGCGACCGCGTCGTCGAGCCGGCGGTCGGCCCCCGTCGCCTCACTGACCTCGTCGAAGAACGCCTCGGTGCCGACCGAGCCCATCGCGCGCAGCACGTCCAGCGCCGCGACGTTGCCCGAGCCCTCCCAGATCGAGATGAGCGGGGCCTCCCGGTAGAGGCGGGGCATGCCGGACTCCTCCACGTAGCCGTTGCCGCCGAGGCACTCCAGCGCCTCCGCCGCGTGGGCCGAGGTCCGCTTGCACACCCAGTACTTGCCGACGGCGAGCCCCAGCCGACGGAAGGCCGCCTCCCGCTCGTCGCCGGCGACGGCGCGGTCGGTGGCGCCGGCCAGGCGCATGGCCAGCGTCGTGGCCGCCTCCGACTCCACGGCCAGGTCGGCCAGGACGTTGCCCATCAGCGGGGTGTCGATCAGGTGGTCGCCGAAGGCGGTGCGGTGGACCGCGTGGTGCACCGCCTGCACGAGCGCGGCCCGCATTCCGGCGGCCCCGGCGATCACGCAGTCCAGCCTGGTCGTGTTGACCATCTGGATGATCGTGCGCACCCCCCGGCCCTCCTCGCCGACCGGCCAGGCGAGCGCCTCGTCGTACTCGACCTCCGAGGAGGCGTTCGAGCGGTTGCCCAGCTTGTCCTTGAGCCGCTGGAGGTGCATCCGGTTGCGGGTGCCGTCGGGCAGCACCCTCGGGAGCAGGAAGCAGGTCAGCCCGCCCGGCGCCTGCGCGAGCACGAGGAACAGGTCGCCCATCGGCGCCGAGGTGAACCACTTGTGCCCGGTGAGCGAGTAGCTGCCGTCGGACTGGGGCACCGCGCGGGTGGTGTTCGCCCGGACGTCGGACCCGCCCTGCTTCTCGGTCATCGACATGCCGGCGGTGAGCCCACGCTTGCTGTCGGGGACGCGCGAGCCCGGGTCGTAGACCGGCGCCGCCAGCAGCGGCTCGAACCGCTCGGCCAGGGCCGGGGCGTGCCGCAGGGCGGGGACAACCGCGTAGGTCATCGAGATCGGGCAGCCGTGGCCGGCCTCGACCTGGCCCCAGGCGTAGAACTTGGCGGCCCGCGCCACATGCGCCCCGGCCCGCGCGTCCCGCCAGGGCGCGCCGTGCATGCCGTACCCGACGGCGACGGTCATCAGCTCGTGGTAGGCGGGGTGGTACTCGACCTCGTCGATCCGGTTGCCGAACCGGTCGTGGGTGCGCAGGACCGGTTCGTTCTCGTTGGCCAGCCGCGCCCACTCCTGGGCACGCGCGGTGCCGGCCAGCCGGCCCACCTCGTGCACCGACTCCTCGGCCCAGCCCGCCCCCTCCCGACGCAGGCCCTCGAGCAGGGCCGCGTCCTCGGCGACGTCGTGGTCGAGCAGCGGCGGAACCTGGTTGGTCACAGCGTGCGTAGCCGGCATGCCAGCCATGTTACGTTTTCCAAACACGCGACACTAGAGATGTAAGGAAGATGGTCGTGCCCCTGCCCGAGCTGCCCGGCCTGCGGCCGCTGACCGCCCGCTCGGTGGTGCTGAGCACGCTGCTCGGCGCGCACCCACCGCGGCTGCCCGCGCGGAGCCTGGTGCGGGCGGGCGAGCTGTTCGAGATCGCCGAGGGGACGGTCCGGGTCGCGCTGTCGCGCATGGTCGCCGCCGGGGACCTGCGGCACGTGGACGGGGACTACGAGCTCAGCGACCGCCTCGTGCGCCGCCAGACCCGGCAGGACCAGAGCCGCTCCCCCGCAGTGCGGCCCTGGTCCGGGGACTGGGAGATCGCGGTCGTGACCGCCGACCGGCGCACGCCCACCGACCGCGCGGCCTTCCGCCAGACCATGGCCGCGCTGCGGCTGGCCGAGGCGCGGGAGGGCACGTGGCTGCGGCCGGCGAACCTGGACCGACCGTTGGAGCTCCCCTGCCTGGTCCTGCTGGGCAGGCCCACCACCGACCCGGCCGAGCTGGCCGCGTCCCTGTGGAACCTGCCGGCCTGGGCCGACGGCGCCCGCCGGCTGCACGCCGCCCTCGACCGCGCGGAGGACCTCGCGGCCGGCTTCATGGTGTCGGCGGCCGTGCTGCGTCACCTGGTCGCCGACCCGCTGCTGCCCGAGCCGCTGCTGCCGCCGGACTGGCCGGGTGGGCGGCTGCGTGCCCGCTACGAGCAGTTCGACCGGACCTTCCAGACGGTGCTGCGCGACCGCCTCGGCGTCGCCGTCCCCCGCGTGTAGAGCGCCGGCCGCCGGCTCCGTCCTCCGGGTGACGCGTTCCCGTCGACGGAGGAGGAGACATGACCGAACTGGCGGACACCGTGACCGGTACCCAGGTGTCGGTGGCGCTGCTGGTGGACCTGCCGGCCGACCGGCTGTGGGAGCTGGTGACCGACGTGGGCCGGTACGGCGAGTGGAGCCCGGAGTGCGTGGGCACCGAGTGGCTCGCGGACGCGGGCGGCCGTCCACCCCGGCTCGGGGACCGGTTCGTCGGCCACAACCGGCTCGGCCCGCCCGGGGACCTGGTCGAGTCCAGCGTGGTGTGCGTGGTGACCCACGCGACCGCGCCGCGGAGCTTCGGCTACGCGGTACTGGACGGCCACGGTCGACCCGCGTCCCTGTGGCGGTTCGAGCTCACGCCGGCCGACCGACCGGACCAGACCCGGCTGTGGCACGGTTTCGAGCACGGCCCCGGGGAGACCTGGGGACGGCTGCGGGCGGCCGACGCCCCTGCCGAGTGGGCGCAGCGGCTGGTCCAGCTGCGCCGGAACATGACCACGACGCTGGCCGCGATGCTGGCGGGCGTGAGCCACCGGGAGGTGCGGACGGCATGAGGTACCTGCTGCTCATCTACACGAACGCGGAGAACTGGGAGCACCCGATCTTCCTGCGCGACCCGCGGTTCCTGGCCCTTCCCCAGGCCGAGCGCGACGAGCTGGTCCGGCAGACAGAGGCCCTCCACAAGGAGATCATGTCCTCCGGCGAGCTCGTCGCCGACGCCGCGCTCGCCGCACCCGCGGCGGCCAGGTCGGTCCGGACGCGTGACGGCGCGCCGGTCAGCACCGACGGCCCCTACGTCGAGGCGAAGGAGCAGCTGGCCGGGTTCGTCATGGTCGACTGCGAGACCCCGGAACGAGCCGCCGAGATCGCCTCCCGCTTCCCCGACGCCCGGTTCTCCGCCGTGGAGGTGCGCCCGGTCATGGACGACCTCGGCCAGGAGATGTGACCACCCGCGGGGAGGTCGAGGACCTGCTGCGCCGACTCGCGCCGCGGGTCCTCGCCGCGCTCGTCCGCCGGTACGACAACGTCGAGACCGCCGAGGACGCCGTCCAGGAGGCCCTGCTCGCCGCCGCGGACCGGTGGCCGGAGCAGGGCCTGCCGGACCGCCCGGACGCGTGGCTGATCACCGTCGCCGCCCGCCGGCTGGTGGACCAGCTGCGCAGCGAGCGAGCCGCGCGGCGCCGGGAGGCGGCCGCACTGCCGCCCACCGAGCCGCTGGACCCGCCGGCCGACGACCCGCCCCAGCACGACGACACGCTCCGCCTGCTACTGCTCTGCTGTCATCCCGCGCTCACCCCTTCCTCGCAGGTCGCTCTCACACTGCGCGCGGTCGGCGGCCTGACCACGGCCGAGATCGCCCGCGCCTTCCTGGTGCCGGAGGCCACGATGGCCCAGCGGATCAGCCGTGCCAAACAACGCCTCCGGGACAGCGGCGCCCGGTTCGACACCCCGCCGGACCCGGCGCGCCTCCCCGCGGTGCTGCACGTGCTCTACCTCGTCTTCAACGAGGGCTACACCGCGACCTCGGGCGCGGCCCTGCACCGCGGCTCCATGACCCGGGACGCCCTCCGACTCACCCGCATGCTGCACCGGCTGCTGCCCGAGGACGGCGAGGTCACCGGCCTGCTCGCCCTCATGCTGCTCACCGAGGCCCGCCGACCGGCCCGGACCCGCGCCGACGGTTCACTCGTCCCGCTGGCCGAGCAGGACCGCTCGCTGTGGCGGCGCGAACAGCTCGACGAGGGCATCGCGCTGGTCCGCCGGACCCTGGCCACCGCCCGGGTGGGGCCCTACCTGCTCCAGGCCGCGATCGCCGCCGTGCACGCCGAGGCCGTGCACCCCGAGGACACGGACTGGCCTCAAATCGTCGCGCTGTACCAGCTGCTCGCCGAGCTCGACCCGAACCCGGTCGTCACGCTCAACCAGGCGGTGGCGGTGGCGATGGCCGACGGGCCCGAGGCGGGGCTGGCGCTGCTCGCGCCCCTCGACGAGCGGCTGGCCCGCCACCACCGGCTGCACGCGGTCCGCGGCCACCTGCTCGAGCTCGCCGGGGACCACGAGCGGGCCGAGGTCTGCTACCGCACGGCCGCGCGGCTGACCACGAGCCTGCCCGAGCAGCACTACCTCAACGAACGCGCCGATCGGCTCAGATGAACTCCACCTCCATCTCGGCCATACGGTCGGGTGCGGCGACCAGCTCGATGCCGGTGATCCTGTCCTCGACGAACGTGAAGACGAAGACCACTTTCGGCGTGCCGCCCGGCCCCCACACCACACCCGGCACGCCGCCGAGTAACGCAGCTCGGCCACCTCTGGCACGGCCGGCGAAGGTTCTCGCCACGGCGGCCGCGCCGCGCACCTCCGGCTCGGCGCCGGCGGCGACGGTCACCGCGTCGGCCCTGAGCACGACCGACGGGTCGAGCAGCGCGACCAACCCGACCAGGTCACCGCCCCGGGAGGCGGCGAGGAACGCCGCGACGATCGAACGCTGGCGTGCGTGGTCGGCAGCCGGCTCCGGCGCTCCGCGCACCCGGCGCCTGGCCCGGCTCGCCAGCTGCCGGACGGCCGCGGTGGACCGCCCGACGACCGCGGCGATGTCGTCGAACGGGACCCCGAACGTGTCGTGCAGGACGAACGCCACCCGCTCGGCCGGCGCGAGCGTGTCCAGCACGACCAGCAGCGCCGGCCCGACCGCGTCCGCGAGCAGCACCTCCGCCTCCGGATCCGTCCCACCCGGTGCGTTGGGCGGCGGGTGGACCCCGTGCGGCTCCTCCCGGCGCGCCCGCCGGGTGCGCAGCATGTCCAGCGCCACCCGGCCGACGACCGTGGTCAGCCAGGCGCTCAGGTTCGCCACCCCGCTCATGTCGGTCCGGCTGACCCGCAGCCAGGCCTCCTGGACGGCGTCATCGGCCTCGGGCACCGACCCGAGCATCCGATAGGCCACCGCACGCAGGTGTTGCCGGTCCGCTTCGAACCGTTCGGCCAGCCCCTCCATCGCCCCAGTCACATCCTTCCTTCGGGAACCGTCGAAGCACTGACGGTCGGCGACACCGCCGATGTGACACATCAGGAGGAAGTCATGACCAACGGCATCCGCACCACCATCTACCCCGTCACCGACATTCAGGCCGCCAAGGCGCTGTTCACCACGCTGCTCGGGGCCCGGCCCGCCGTGGACGAGCCGTACTACGTCCATTTCGACCTCGGTGGACAGGAGGTCGGGCTCGACCCGAAGGGCCGGGCCAAGGGCATGACCGGCCCGACCACCTACTGGCACGTGGACGACATCGCCGCGGTCAGGGAGGAGCTGCTCGCCGCCGGTGCCGAGCCGGCCGAGGACGTGCGCGACGTCGGCAACGGGCGGCTGGTGGCCAGCGTCAGGGACGGCGACGGCAACCTCATCGGCCTCTTACAGCCCTGAGGCCGGGCGCGCTCATCACGTGCCGCGCGCCCGTCTTGGGTAGCGTGCGGGTGTGATCGGGTTGCCAGACCACGTGACAGCATGCTTGTTCGACCTCGACGGGGTGCTCACCGGCACCGCCGCGCTGCATCGCGCGGCATGGAAGGAGGCGTTCGACGCCTTCCTGAGGCAGCGCGACGGCGCGGCCTTCCGGGAGTTCACCGAGGCGGACTACAACAGCTTCGTCGACGGCCGCCCCCGTTTCGACGGGGTCCGGGCCTTCCTCGCCTCCCGCGGCATCACGCTGCCCGAGGGGAGCCCGGACGCGCCGCCGTCCAACGACACCGTCCAGGGGGTGGGTAACCAGAAGAACCAGCGGGTGCAGGAGATCATCGCCGAGCGCGGTGTCTCCCCCTATCCCGGCTCGGTGCGCTACCTGGAGGCGGCGCGGAAGGCAGGGCTGCGGATCGCGGTGGTGACCTCCTCGGCGAACGGAGCGTCGGTGCTCGACGCCGCGGACCTGACGAAGTTCGTCGAGGCACGGATCGACGGTGTCGTGATCGCGGAGCGGGGCCTGTCCGGCAAGCCGGCGCCGGACAGCTTCCTCGCCGGCGCGGAGGCTCTCGGGGTGGAGCCGAGCCAGGCGGCGGTGTTCGAGGACGCGCTGTCGGGGGTCCAGGCGGGACGGGCCGGGCGGTTCGGCTACGTGGTCGGGGTGGACCGGGCCGGGCAGGCGGACGCGCTACGGCAGCAGGGCGCGGACGTCGTGGTCACCGACCTGGCCCAGCTGCTCGAGGAGCAGGCATGAACGAGCACGGCTTCCAGGTCGCACCGTGGGACCTGCGCTGGAACAGCCTCGACCTGCCCGCGCTCGAGCAGACCGAGTCGATCTTCGCGCTGTCCAACGGGCACATCGGGATCCGCGGCAGCCTCGAGGAGGGTGAGCCGACCGTCCTGCCCGGCACCTATCTCAACGGCTTCTACGAGCAGCACCAGCTCCCCTACGCCGAGGGCGGCTACGGCTACCCCGAGGACGGGCAGACGGTGGTCAACGTCACCGACGGCAAGATCATCCGGCTGCTGGTGCAGGACGAACCGCTGGACATGCGCTACGGACGGGCGCTCGAGCACCACCGCACGCTCGACTTCCGGTCCGGCACCCTGCGCCGCGACACGGTCTGGGAGTCGCCGACGGGGCGCCGGGTCCGGGTGCGCAGTGAGCGGCTGGTCTCGTTCACCCAGCGCTCGGTCGTGGCGATCCGGTACGAGGTCGAGCCGCTGGACGGCAACGTGCAGCTGGTCGTGCAGTCCGACCTGCTGGCCAACGAGCCGATCGAGTCGGCGAGCAAGGACCCGCGGGTCGCGGCGACGCTGAAGGACCCACTGGTCAGCGAGGACGCCTTCGCCGAGGGCATGCGCGCGGTGCTGGTGCACGGGACCAGGCACTCCAAGCTGCGGGTGGCCGCGGCGATGGACCACGAGCTGACCACAGACGACGGTCTGCGCACCGAGATCCACGCGGAGGAGGACCTCGCCCGGCTCACCGCCGCCGTCGACGTGCCGCTGGGCTCGCGGTTACGAGTAGTCAAGTACCTCGGCTACGGCTGGTCGGCCCGCCGGTCCGCGCCGGCACTGCGGGCCCAGGTGGACGCCGCGCTGGCCGGTGCCATCCAGACCGGGTGGGACGGTCTGCTCGCCGAGCAGCGCCGGTTCCTCGACGACTTCTGGGACAGCGCCGACATCGTGGTCGAGGGCGACGCCGAGCTCCAGCAGGCAGTCCGCTTCGCACTGTTCCACGTGGTCCAGGCCGGGGCCCGCGGCGAGAGCAGGGCGATCCCGGCCAAGGGGCTGACCGGACCGGGCTACGACGGACACTCCTTCTGGGACACCGAGACGTTCGTGCTGCCGGTGCTCACCTACACGATGCCCGAGTCCGCACGGGACGCGTTGCGCTGGCGACACAGCACAGTGGACAAGGCCAAGGAACGCGCCGCGGCGCTGGGGTTGGGCGGCGCGGCCTTCCCGTGGCGCTCGATCAACGGCGCGGAGTGCTCGGCGTACTGGCCGGCCGGTACCGCGGCGTTCCACGTCGCCGCCGACGTCGCGGACGCGGTGGGGCGCTACCTCGGAGCCACCGGAGACGAGGACTTCGAACGGGAGAGCGCCACCGAGCTGCTGGTGGAGACGGCGCGGTTGTGGATGTCGCTCGGGCACCACGACCTGCACGGCGGGTTCCGGATCGACGGCGTGACCGGTCCGGACGAGTACTCGGCCGTGGTGGACAACAACGTCTACACCAACCTCATGGCGCAGCGGAACCTGCGCGAGGCGGCCACGGTGTGCCGTCGACAGCGCGAGGTCGCCGCCGAGCTCGGGGTGAGCGACGAGGAGGTGGACTCCTGGCTCGCGGCGGCCGAGAAGATGGTGGTGCCCTACGACCCGGTGCTCGAGGTGCACCCGCAGTCGGAGCGGTTCACCGAGCACGCGGAGTGGGACTTCGAGGGGACGCCCGCGGAGCACTATCCGCTGCTGCTGCACTACCCCTACTTCGACCTGTACCGCAAGCAGGTGGTCAAGCAGGCGGACCTGGTGTTCGCGATGTACCTGCGTGGTGACGCCTTCACTCCCGAGCAGAAGGCACGCAACGTCGCCTACTACGAGGAGCGGACGGTTCGGGACTCGTCACTCTCGGCGTGTCCGCAGGCAGTCATGGCGGCCGAGGTCGGGCACCTCGACCTCGCCTACGACTACTTCGCCGAGGCCGCTCTGACCGACCTGCACGACCTGCACCACAACGTGCGCAACGGGCTGCACATCGCCTCGCTCGCCGGCGCCTGGATCGTGGCCGTCGCCGGGTTCGGCGGGATGCGTGACCACGACCGGTCGCTGGGCTTCGCGCCGCGGCTGCCCCCGGCCCTGTCCCGGCTCGCCTTCCGGATGGTCTACCGGGGCAGCAGGTTCGCCGTCGACGTCTCCCGGACCGAGGCGACCTACAGCCTGCTGTCCGGCGACCCGCTGACGGTGACCCATCACGGCGAGGAGATCACCATCGCGGAGGACCCCCTGCGGATGAAGATCCCGCCCCTGGCCGAGCCGGAACCGGTCCGGCAGCCGGCCGGACGCGCGCCGGTGCGGCGCCGCCCTACAGAATGACGATCTCGCGGATGCCGCCCGGACCCGCCACCGTGAGCTGCTCGCCATTCTGGCGGGCGGCCCGGTAGACGAAGTCGCCGTAGCCGACGAGTCGGCGCAGCGCCTCGGTGAGGGTGACCCCCTCGCGCTTGATCACGTTGTCCAGCGCCCGGACGGTGTCGGGCGATATGGCGACGTTGATCCGCTTCGGTTCGGTGCAGGCCGGGCTCTGCTGAGCGGCGGCATCCGGGTGATGACCCGACATGACCACATCCTCTTCCTCGCTCGCCTCAGTTTGACACGCTTTATACATAGATTCAACACGTACATACCACGAAATCAACATTGCTCGCGTGGAACATCCGCGTTAAGCTGGGCGGGAGAACGATCGCCACGCGTCTTCGGAGCGCCGATGAGAGCCCCACACCCCCGCATGCTCCGCCGGCTGAGGCGGCGCGGACCCGTGGGCGGGCTGGACACCACTCGCGAGGGCTCCGCCGCCGAGGGTCAGCGGGTGGCAGTCTGCGGCGAGGACCTTGACCTGCACGCGCAGCAGGCGGAGATCGAAGCGCGCTCGGCCGCGCGCCGACACTTCCTCCGGATGCAGACCTGGATCCTGCTGGGCGTGGGTTCATTGATCGTCCTGACGATCTTCGTCCTGGTGCTCGGCCTGTGGGTGGACGCGATCAGCAGCTCCTTCGCGACCGAACTGGCGCGAACGACCCTGCCGATCCTGCTCGGCGCGGCGGCGACGATCGTCGGTGCCTTCTTCGGGGTCGGCTCGGGCCTGAACCCCGGCAGCGGGTTCGAGAGCTCCCGGCAGCGCAGGCGCCGCCGGGATCAGGAGTGATCTCGAGGTACCAGCAGGATCAGCGGGGTGTCCTGCACGGAGTCCGCCCAGTCGAACCACGTACCGTCGAGCGGTTCGACGCTGCTGTGCACAGGTTCTTCGTACAGGTCACCTTCCAGGTGCCACCGTTCCACGTGCCCGCGGTACGCGGCTTCACTGGTGTCCGGCATCGTACGTCGCCCCTTAGTCGGGTTATCTGCGAGGATAACGCGCTGCAGACAGAGTGACAACACTACGTAAGTGTCGATTATGTGTAGAGTGTGTGTTGCAAACGCACCGACAGCCCACCTACACTTAACCCGATTGCCCCAACCTCACTTACGGGATGTGACCATGACGGCCAAGGGCGCACGCACCGACTCCGCCACAGGTACTCAACGCGCGGAGCCCAAGCGAATCAACGTCGCGGTATCCCCCGACACCGTGCGCGCCCTGGAGAACGTCATCGAGCGCGAGGGCGTCACGCTCACCGAAGCGCTCCGCCGCCTGATCGGCTACGGCGACTTCGTCTACCGGGCCGTCCGGGAGAACAACGAGCAACTGATGGTCAAGGGCGAGGAGTCGACCCGCGAAGTGGTCATCCTCTGAGGACTCCGGGAGACCGCTCCCCCGTGTCAGCTCCCGGCACGTACAGCGACCATCCGAACCACCGGTAAGGCGGGCCGAACATCACCGCCACATAACGCACGCAGTTCCGTACAGCACCGCGCGACCACCCATGCCGAACCGCCCGCCGAACGTCCACACAAGACGCTGGTGGGACCGGAAACCATCACGGCGCGCCGCACAGCCGACCAGCCCCCCGAGCCGGCGCGGGACCACCAGTCAACCAGCGCATTCAGCCGCAGCGGCGCTACTGGGTGCCCAGGGCCTGCCAGTCCAGCGTCGGCGCGGCCAGGTCGCGGATCGTCGCGAGGAGGCCCAGGCGTGCGGCCCGCACCTCCGGGTCCTCCGCCATCACCAGGATCTCGTCGAAGAACGTGTTGATCGGCTCGGTCAGGGCCGAGGCCACGTCCGCGAAGTGGGCCAGCGAGTGCGGGCCGGCACCCAGCGAGTCAGCCACCTTCACCAGGGCCTGGTGCAGGGCCACCTCGGCCGGTTCGGTGAGTCGCGCCGTGTCGTAGCTGGGCGCGGTGTCGGCCGGCACGATGCGGCGCACCCGCTGCAGGGCCGCCGCCAGCGCGGCGAACTCCTCGTTCCCCTGCCGCGACTCGATCTCGGCCAGGGTCTCCGCGGCGGTCGCGGGGGGCAGGGCCAGGACCGCGGCCACATGGCGGTGGTCGTGGCCGGCGTCCAGCAGCTGCTGCTCCTGACGCCGCGTGATGAACTCGGCCGCCTCCGCCAGCGTCGCCTCCGCCACCTCGATCCCCTGCGCCCGCACGTGCTGGGCGGCCGCCGCGAGGCCGCGCTCGAACGTGATCTCGCGCAGCGACGGATGTGCCCGCAGGATCGTGATCACCCCGGACGCCGCGCGGCGCAGGCCGAACGGATCCGAGCTGCCGGTCGGCGCCGCACCCACCGCGAACAGGCCGACCAGCATGTCGAAGCGGTCGGCCAGGGCGAGCACCGCGCCGGGCACGGTCGCGGGCGCGGCGTCGCCGGCGGAACGGGGGCGTTCCATGTCGAACAGGGCCTGGGCCACCTCGGGGGTCTCCCCCGCGCGGACGGCGTACTCCCTGGCCATCACCCCGGCCAGGCTGGTCAGCTCGATCACCATCTGCGAGCCGAGGTCGAACTTCGCCAGCACCGCGGCGCGGTCCAGCGTCGCGCGGTCCGCGCTGCTCAGGGCGCTGCCCAGGTTCCCGGCAACCGCGGCGATCCGGGCGGCCCGGTCGGCCATCGAACCCAGCCGCTCCTCGAACGCGAGCCGCGCGAGACCCGACTTCATCGCCTCCGGCGCGACCTGCAGGTCCGCCCGCCAGAAGAAGCTCGCGTCCTCGTACCGCGCGCGCAGCACCGCCTCGTTCCCGGCGCGCACGGCGTCCGCCGCGCACGAGCCGTTGGCCACGGCGACGAAGTGCGGCAGCAGGTTGCCCTCGGCGTCGCGCACCGGGACGTACCGCTGGTGCTTGCGCATCACCGTGGTCAGGATCTCCTGCGGCAGGTCCAGATACGACGGCGCGAAGCCGCCGAGGATCGCGTTCGGCTCCTCGACCAGGTTGGTGATCTCGTCGAGCAGCGCGGCCTCCCCTTCGACGTCGATCCTGCCGCCGACGGACTCCGCCAGCGCCGTGGCGGCGCTGACGATCGTCGCGCGGCGCGCGGACGGCGAGGCGACGATCCCGTGCGAGGCCAGGAAGTCCAGGTAGCCGGACGCGGAGGGCACCTCCACGACCGGGGACTCCGCGGTGCGGTGCACCCGCGTCGTCCGGCCCGCCGCCAGCGACGACGCCACCACCGGCACCACCTCGGAGCCGAGCAGCGCGACCAGCCACCGCACCGGACGGGTGAACGACAGTTTCGGGTCGTTCCACCGCATGTTCTTGTCCGCGCGCAGCTCGGCCACCAGCGAGCCGAGCACCTCCGCGAGCACCTCGACCGCACCGCGCCCGGCGTCGGTCCGCGTCACGCCGACGTGCTCGACACCGTCCACCTCGACCCGCTCCAGCGCCGACACCTCGACGCCCTGGCCCCGGGCGAAACCGGCCGCGGCCTTCGTCGGGTTGCCGTCCGCGTCGAAGGCCGCCGACACGCGCGGCCCGCGCACGAACCGCTCGGCGTCCGGCTCGCGCGGCGCCACCTCCTCGACCACGACGACGATCCGCCGCGGCGTCGCGTGCACCTCCACCGCGCCGTGCTCGAGCCGGGTGCCGGCGAGCTTCGCGGTCAGCGCCTCCCGGACCGCGCGGGCCGACCGGGTCACCTCCCCCGGCGGCAGCTCCTCGGTGCCGATCTCGAACAGCAGCGGCGCGGCCGCGGACACCTCGGGCAGCGACTCCGCAGGTGCGGCGGCGGACAGCGCCGGGGTGAGCCCGAGCGGATGGCCGAGCTCCTCGCGCCGCTGCGCCCAGAGCGCGGAGACCTCGCGGGCCAGCGCGCGCATCCGCGCGAAGGCGCGGGCGCGCTCGGTGGTCGAGACGGCACCGCGGGCGTCGAGGACGTTGAACGTGTGCGAGCACTTGAGCACGTGCACGTGCGCCGGGACCGGCAGCCGGGCGTCGAGCAGGCGCCGCGCCTCGGCCGCGTAGTCCTCGAACAGCCGACGCTGGGTGTCCACGTCGGCGTCGTCGAGGTAGAAGCGGCTCATCTCGTACTCGGCCTGGCCGAACGCCTCACCGTAGGAGATGCCGGGCGCGTACTGGATGTCCTTGAAGTGGCTCACGCCCTGCAGGGCCATGATGATGCGCTCGACGCCGTAGGTGATCTCCACCGACACCGGGTCCAGGCTCATCCCGCCGGCCTGCTGGAAGTAGGTGAACTGGGTGATCTCCAGCCCGTCCAGCCACACCTCCCAGCCCAGGCCCCACGAGCCGGTGGCCGGGTTGGCCCAGTTGTCCTCGACGAACCGGATGTCGTGCGCGTGGATGTCGATGCCCAGCGCCTCCAGGCTCGCCAGGTACTGCTCCTGGGGGTCGCCCGGGTCGGGCTTGAGGATCACCTGGAACTGGGTGTGGGTCTGCAGCCGGTTCGGGTTCTCGCCGTAGCGGCTGTCGTCCGGGCGCACGCTGGGTTCGACGTAGGCCACCCGCCAGGGCTCCGGCCCGAGCACACGCAGGATCGTGGCGGGGTTGAGCGTTCCGGCGCCGACCTCGGTGTTGAACGGCTGCACGATCATGCAACCGCGGTCGGTCCAGTATCGGGTCAACGCCAGCAACGCGTCCTGCATGGTCAGCACCTGACAACCCTAATCTCCGCGGTCGTCGGGCGAGCCGACGGGCGCCCGGGAGCCATACGATGGTCGTCGTGACCGCACGCCCCAGCCCCGGGAGCGCGGCCACGACGACCGACCGACCCCGCCGCCCAAGGCACACTCGACGAGTGCTGGTCCAGGTGCTCGTCGGGATCGTGCTGCTCGTCGTCGTCGTACTGACGTTGGCCTACGTCTTCCAACGCCGGCTCATCTACCTGCCCACGGGTGGTCCGGTTCCGCCGGCCGCCCAGGTGCTCGCCGGGGCGCGGGACGTTGAGCTGCACACGCGCGACGGGCTCACCCTCGCCGCCTGGTACGTCCCCGCCAGGGGCACCGACACCGGCGTCTCGGTCCTGGTGGCCTCCGGCAACGGCGGCAACCGGACGATGCGGGCGCCGCTGGCCGCCGCGCTGGCCGACCGGGGCATGTCGGTGCTGCTGATCGACTACCGCGGGTACGGGGGCAACCCGGGCAGCCCGTCGGAGGAGGGCCTGGCGCTGGACGCGCGGGCCGGTCTCGACCGGCTCCGGGCGCTCGGCGCGGAGAAGATCATGTACTTCGGGGAGAGCCTGGGCTCGGCGGTCGTCGCGGAGCTCGCGACCGAGCACCCTCCCTGCGCCGGGATGCTGCTGCGCTCACCGTTCAGCGAACTCGCCGACACCGCGCGGGAGCATTACCCGTTCCTGCCGGTGCGGTTGCTGCTCAAGGACCGGTTCCGGGTCGTCGACCACGTCCGGCGCACGGCCGCGCCGGTCACGGTGGTCATCGGAACGGAGGACGAGGTCGTCCCCCCGTGGCAGAGCCGGGCCGTGGCGGAGGCTGCGGCTGGGCCGGTCACCACCATCGAGATGCCCGGTGTGGGTCACAACGACCCCGAGCTCCTCGACGGCCCCCGACTGGTCGACGCCGCGGCCCGGCTCGCACGTCAGGCGACGTGCTGACCGCGCCGCTTGCGGTGCTGGTACGCGGCACGCCGCTCGCTCTCGTCGAGCCCGCCCCAGATGCCGTAGGGCTCGTGCACGGTCAGCGCGTGGTGACGGCATTCGACGATGACGGGGCAGGTGCGGCAGATTTCCTTGGCGCGCTCGATGCGCTCCTCGCGAGCCTGGCCGCGCTCGGCCCGCGGGTGGAAGAACATATCGCTGTTCTGGCCTCGGCAGGCTCCGAGCCGCTGCCAGTCCCAGGTCTCCGAGATGGGACCCGGCAACCTCGACACGTCAACCATGGGTGCTCCTCTGTCATCGCGCTTGGCCGTGCGCACGGGTGGTACCCAGGTGTATGGGATGGCAAACACGACTGGTGCTCGGTTCCTGTAACGCGTCATGATGATCCGGTACGAGCGGTGACCGGGAGGCGATGACAGTGGCACGACCGATCTGGAGCGGGGCGATCAACTTCGGTCTGGTCACCATCCCGGTGGAGCTGTACAGCGCGACCGAGGACCACACGATCAGCTTCCGTCAGTTCGAGCGGGGCACGTCGGACCGGATCCGGTACAAGCGGATCAACGAGCGGACCGGCAAGGAGGTCGCGTTCTCCGACATCGTCAAGGGCGCCGACCTCGGCGGCGGCGAGTACGTGATCATCGAGCCGGAGGAGCTGGAGGCGATCGCCCCGGGCCGGTCGCGGACCATCGACATCAACTCGTTCGTCGAGCTGGACGACATCGATCCGATCCATTTCCAGAAGACCTACTGGCTGGCGCCGGCCAAGGAGGAGTACGGCCGGTCCTACTCGCTGCTGCTGCAGGCGATGGAGAAGACCAACCGGGCCGGGATCGCCTCGTTCGTGATGCGCGGTAAGGAGTACCTGACCGCGGTGCGTGCCGGCGACGGGCTGCTGGTGCTCAACACCCTGCTCTTCCCCGAGGACATCCGCGACCCGGCCAAGGAGCTCAAGTCCGTCCCGGAGGTCACCACGGCCCGGGGCAAGGAGCTCGACATGGCGGTCAACCTGATCGAGTCGATGACCGACGAGTGGCGCCCCGAGGACTACCACGACACCTACACCCAGCAGGTCGAGAAGCTCATCGAGGACAAGCGCGAGGGCCGCGAGATCGTCGCGGAGACCGAACCGAGCGAGCCGACGAAGGTGGTCGACCTGTTCGAGGCGCTCTCGCGCAGCGTCGAGAGCCGCAAGCAGCGCCGCGACGGGGGTGAGGAGGCCGCGCCGGCCCGGGCGAGCAAGGCCGCCGGGGCGGAGGACCTCGACGACCTCAGCAAGGCCGACCTGGACAAGCTCGCCCGCGAGCTCGACATCAAGGGCCGCTCCAAGATGAGCCGGGACGAGCTGGCCACGGCGGTCGCCGACGCCCGCCGCAAGGCCGGGGCCGCCTGAGCGATCCACCACCGCCACCACGATCGGGTTACCCGCACCCGTCCAGGGGGTGTTCCTCGGGCACTCAGTCACGTTCGGCGCGCCGCACACGCTCCAACCCTGCGTGTGACCTCCGGCGCGTAGGGAAGGTGACGATGGCGGACAACCCATTCAGCAGGAACCCGTCCGGCCGCTGGGCGCACCGGCGCCCCTCGCTCGGCATGTTCGCCGCGGTGCCCGCGGCGATCATCCTCGTCGGCGGGGTGGCGGTCCTCCCGGACAACCTCCAGCTCGTCGCGCTCCGCGCGGCGCTGCTGCTCGTGGTGTGCCTGCTGCCGGCGGTCCTGTGGTACCTGTTCATCACGACGCGCCGGGCCAGCCTGCTCAACGAGTTCCTCGCCAACCTCGACCGCCTCGGGCTGATGGACAGGCAGACCGGCGAGAGCGAGGTGCCGAAGAGGCGCCGCATCTCGGGCTACCTCCAGCGGTTCGGCGCGGCCTACGGCGACCTGCCGGAGAAGGTCCACGAGACGGTGCAGGGCAACCGGTTCGCCCGGTACACGCGGTCGGACTTCGACTCCTCGACGGGGACGACCACCGCCGCGATCCCGGTCCTGACCTCCACGGTCCTGATCTCGATCGGCTGGCTGCTCACCCTGCCCCCGATCCACGTGGGCGCGCCGCCCTCCGACGGTCCGGAGTCGGCGGTCGCGGTGGTGGCGTGGTTCCACGCGCTCACGCCCGAGCTGCAGCCGGTCACGCTCGCGTTCGTCGGGGCGTACTTCTTCTCGCTCCAGATGCTGTTCCGCCGCTACGCGCTCAAGGACCTGCGCGGCAGCGCCTACATCGCGGTGTCGATCCGGGTCATCCTGGCGATCATCGGCACCTGGGTGCTGACGGTGGTGAACCAGGAGACCAAGCTGCTCGACCCGGCCGTGCTCGCGACGGTGTCGTTCACGCTCGGGGTGTTCCCGCTGGTGCTGTGGCAGCTCATCACCCAGCACCTCAAGCGCCAGACCTACCTCACCGTGCCGGGCATGCGCACGCCGCTGTCGCTGGACCAGCTGGACGGGCTCACCGTCTGGCACCAGGCACGCCTGGAGGAGGAGGACATCGAGAACATCCCGAACATGGCCACCGCCGACCTCGTCGACCTGCTGCTGAACACCCGACTGGCGCCGAACCGGATCATCGACTGGACCGACCAGGCCATCCTCTACACCCACCTCGGTCCGACCGCGCGCGACGGGGCCAGCGGGGAGCGGCACGAGAAGCGCGAGCGGCTGCACGCCCTCGGCATCCGGACCGCCACCGCCTTCCTCCGCGTCGCCGAGGCCAACCGGGACGCCCGGTGGTTCGCGACCCTCCTCGACGAAGGCGGGCACCGCAAGGTGACGGCCACCCTCGAGACGGCACTCCGGGCGAACGCCAACCTCAGGTTGGTCCAGTGCTGGCGCCGTCCCTGCGAGCCGGCCGCGGCGCCGGAGCCCGAACGGCCCAGCGAGCCGATCGTCCTGTCGGTGCCGATCGCGCCAGCCGTTCCGGGGGGACGCTAGGGCACGTCCGCACAGTCCCGGTCGATGGGCTTGGTGATCCAGGTCGTCGCCGGCAAGGCGGAGGGCAGGCCTCGTACCGGGTCGTACTCGGCCTGTCCCGACAACGCCGCCAGCGGCGAACTGGGCGCGAAGACCGCGACCGAGGGCTGTGCCGACGTGCCACAGGGCGCGTCTGGTGGATCTCCGGCCGCGCGGTCCGCGCCCGGATGGCCCCCGGCGGCTAGGCGCGCTTGTAGAACGGGAGCGCCACGACCTGGACGGGGAAGGTCCGGCCGCGCAGGTCGACCGCGAGCGGCGTTCCCGGCTCGGACAGCGCGGGCGGGACGTAGGCCATGGCGATCGGGTGGCCCAGTGTCGGGGACAGGGCGCCGCTGGTGACCGTGCCGATCGGCGCGCCTCCGTCCAGGACGGGGTAGCCGTGGCGGGGCGCGCGGCGGCCCTCGCCCACCAGCCCGACCCGGACGTGCGCCGCCGGCGCCTTGCGGCGCTCCTCCAGAGCGGCGCGGCCGACGAAGTCCGCCGGCTTGTCGAACTTGACGATCCGCCCGAGCCCGGCGTCGAACGGGCTCATCTCCACCGACAGCTCGTTGCCGTACAGCGGCATCCCCGCCTCCAGCCGCAGGGTGTCCCGGCTGGCGAGCCCTGCCGGCAGCAGGCCGTCGTCGGCGCCGGCCTCGGTCAGGGTCTGCCAGACGTCGGCCGCGTGCGCCGCCTCGGCGAAGACCTCGAAGCCGTCCTCGCCGGTGTAGCCGGTCCGCGCGAGCAGCACGTCGTGCCCGCCCACCCTGGTGGGGACGCTGCCGTAGTAGGAGAGGCCGGACAGGTCGGCGTCACAGACGCGGCCGATGATGGCCGCCGAGCGCGGGCCCTGGCAGGCCACCAGGGCGCAGTCGCGGGAGCGGTCGACGACCTCGACGGTGAAGCCCTCGGCCCGGGTGGTCAGCTCCCCCGCCACGAGCGCGGCGTTGGAGGCGTTGGCCACCACCATGAAGTGGTCCTCGCCGAGCCGGTACACGACCAGGTCGTCGAGCACTCCCCCGTCCGCGTCACAGATCATCGTGTACCGCGCGCGGCCCACCTTGAGCCCGGACAGGTTCCCCACCAGCGCGTAGTCCAGCGCCCGGCCCGCCTCCGGCCCGGTCAGCTCGATCTCACCCATGTGCGACAGGTCGAACAGCCCGGCTGCCTCCCGCACCGCCCGGTGCTCGGCCAGCTCGCTGCCGTAGCGCAGCGGCATCGACCACCCGGCGAAGTCGGTGAACGAGGCCCCGAGCGCGGTGTGCACGTCGTGCAGGGGGGAGAGTGTGCTCATGTCCCCGATCCTGCCTGGCCCGGCGCCCACCGGGAACAACGGGGGTATCGCCCGGCTCGGGCCGCCGCCGTGGGCGTTGGCCGCCGGGGTCGGCTACGCGGCCCTCGGCGCGACCTTCCCCAGCCACGGCGTCCCCGCGCTGGTGGCCGTCTTGGTACCCGGCGTGGCGGCTCTCGCCGCGGTAGCCCTCAACCGCCGCCCACGCACCATCGAACGACTGGCCGTCGAAGACTCTGCCCCCAGTGAACAACCCCCACCCGTTCCCGGGGGCGTCCCGCCTTGCCAGCGTATCGACGTTCGGGGGTTGGCGGGGGGTTCGGGGAAATCTGTGGACAACTCGGCGGTGCGAACGGCGGGTGGGGGTCGGGTGCGGTTCGGGCGGCGGCACCGGGCGTGGTTGGTGTGGGCGCTCGCGTTCACGGTGTGGGAGGTGGCGTCGCTGGTGCTCGGGGAGCTGTCGTTCAGCCTGCTGCTGGACCCGGTGCTGGAGGTCTACCCGCTGCGGGTCGGCGGGTGGGTGCTGTGGCTGGCCGGGCTGTGGCTGTTGGTGCGGAGGCAGCAGTGATCTCGGTGGTGATGGGCGTGGGGTTCGTCGTGCTGGCGCTGGTCGGGCTGGCGATCGAGCTGGTCGCGCGGCGGGCTGTGCCACCCCGCCCCACGGTCGGCGAGCTGGTCGACATCCTCGTCGCGACGCGAACCGGGCGGCTGGTCGTGGTCGCGCTGTGGGTGTGGGTGGGGTGGCACTTCCTGGCGCGGTGAGGGTCAGCGGAACAAAATCATCCGGGCGTCCAGCGCGATACCGCGGAGCTCGTCGACGTTCAGCGGCGGCTCCGGGAAACGCGGCCGGTTGCCGTCAGAGGCGCGGTTGAACGCGGTCAGGTGGATGGTGGTCCCCTCGGCTTTGGCGACCACCACCGAGTGTTGGCGGACGCCGTCGATGTACTCCTCGCTGTGGGCGAAAACCTCCTCGCCTCCCGGCACCTCAAACACCCGGCAGAACGTCTGCGTCCGGTCGTCGGGTACCCCTCCGCACTCCATACGAGACGCCGGTTCGACAGAGACGGAGATCGAGACGCTGCCGAACCTGCCGTCTCGCAAGATGTCGGCGTGCGCGGCGTAGTAGAAGTAGGAGACCTCGCACCAGTTGAAGGTCGGTGCCTCCCTGGCGGGATCGTAGTTCCCGAAGAACTCCAGCGGCTCGTAGCGGGCCCCGTACCGGTCCACCGAGGCAGCCGAGGGGACGAGGGTGGCGCCGTCGGGAAGCTGCTGCTGCACCAGGGGCCTCACCAGCATGGTCAACCGGGCCCTCACGTCCTGGTGCGGCTCGCTGCCACCCAGGGACATCTCGAAGGAGTCGCAGCGGCGCGGCCGGTCGGCCGGTGCCGACGCGGTGGGCGAGGCCGCCACCTGGAGCTCCGAGCCTCCCCGCTCACGCTGGGGGAAGGCGCCGGCCCCGGCGACCAGCAGCACCACGGCCACGCCCACCCCCACGACGGGGTTCACCACGGCGCGCACGCGCGCCGCCCGCCGGCCCCGGGCCATCGCCGCGTCCACGTCCACGGTCGACGGGGGGACCTCACCGATCGCTTCGTCGAACATGCCGCTGTCCATCATCGCTCCCCTCCTAGTCCGTCGCCGCGAGGGCTCGTGCGCGCAGGCCGTCGAGGCCACGCGCGGTCTGGCTCTTCACCGTCCCGGTGCTGCACCCGAGGATCTCCGCGGTCTCCTCGACCGAGAGGTCGCAGTAGATGCGCAGCACGACCGCGGCCCGGCGCCTCGGCGGCATGCCCTCCAGCAGGTCCAGCAGCCCGGACCGCTCGACCACTCCGTGCTCGACCGATGACACCACCTCCGGCAGCACCTCGGTCGGCTCCTCGCGTCGCCACGGCCGCCGGCGCTCGTCCAGCCAGACCCGTAACAGGATCCGCCGGACGTACCCGTCGATCCGGGGGTCGTCCCGAAGCCGCGGAAAGTGCCGGTAGAGCTTGGTGATGCTGATCGACACGAGGTCGTCGGCGGTATGCCAGTCCTGGCAGAGCAGATACGCGAGTCGCCGCATCGACTCCATGCGCGCGCTCACGTACTCGCGGAACGCCGCTTCGTCCGACCGCTTCACCCCAGCCTCCCCGTGGTGGTCCCCATCACCTCTACGGAACTGACACGAAGCGGGGTTGCTCAGTCCAGAGAAAAACCGTACGGAAGTTCCAGCCGGTGGGCGGCGAGCAGGTCGGTGTCGGCGAGCAGGTCGCGGGTGGGCCCGTCCGCCACGACCACACCGCCGTCGATCAGGACGCTGCGTGGGCAGAGCTGCAGAGCGTACGGCAGGTCGTGGGTGACCATGAGCGTGGTGCGGCCCAGCGACAGCAGGACCTCGGCCAGCTCACGCCTCGCCACCGGCTCCAGGTTCGACGACGGCTCGTCCAGGACGAGGATCTCCGGGTCGCAGGCGAGCACCGTCGCCAGCGCGACCCGCCGGCGCTGGCCGCCGGACAGGTGCAGGGGCGAGCGGTCGACGTGCTCGGTCATCCCCACCGCGTCCAGCGCCTGCCGTACACGTACCCGCAGCGCCTCGCCGGTCAGCCCGAAGTTCGCCGGCCCGAACGCCACGTCCTCGCCGACGGTCGGCATGAACAGCTGGTCGTCCGGGTCCTGGAAGACGATGCCGACGCGGCGGCGGATCTCCCGCAGGGTGGACCTCGACACCGGGAGTCCGGCGACCTCGATACGACCGCTCCCGCCGGAGAGCACGCCGTTCAGGTGCAGCACCAGCGTGGTCTTGCCCGCGCCGTTCGGGCCGAGCACGGCCACCCGCTCCCCCGGCTCGACCCGCAGGTCCACCCCGTACAACGCCTGGTGCCCGTCGGGATAGGCGTAGGCCAGCCGCTCGACGAGCAGCGCCGGCGGCCCGGTCACCGAAGCAGTACCGCGGCCGCCAGCACCGTCGCGGCGAGGACGACCGGCGTCAGACCCGCGAGCCAGGCACCGGCTCCGGCGGTGGTGCCGCCGTCGGGCATCCGACCGGTCCAGCCGCGGGACACCATCGCGAGGTGCACCCGCTCACCGCGCTCGTAGCTGCGCACGAACAACGCCCCGATCCCGCGGGCCGTCGCTCCGACCTGCCAGAGGAACCGGGGGTCGTGACCGCGGGAGATCCGCGCCGTGCGCATCCGGCGGGCCTCGGCGGCGATCACCTCGAGGTAGCGGAGCATGAGCGTGGCGATGGTGGTCAGCACGGCCGGGGCGTGCAGCCGCTGCAGGCCGACCACCAGCTCGCGGGGCGTGGTCGTCGCGGCCAGGGTCAGCGAGACCAGCACCCCGAGCGTGCCCTTGGCCAGGATGTTCCATCCGGCCAGCGCCCCCTGCTCGGACAGGCTCATGCCGAGGAACCGGAACCGCTCCCCGCCGCCGAGGAACGGCATCACCAGCGCGACCACCACGAAAGGGACCTCGATTACGGCGCGCCGGGCGACGTGGCCGACCGGGACGGCCGCGGCGGCCCAGACCGCGGCGAGCAGCACCAGGTACGCCCCGAACGCCCAGAACTGGGTGCGAGGGGTCGCCACGACGCAGACCACCGCGAGCAGCGCGCACACGATCTTGACCTGCGCGGGCAGCCGGTGCACCGCGGAGCTCCCCGGCCGGTACAGCACGAGCGTCCCGCCGGCCGGCGCGGGACGCGGGCCCGGTGGTCTCCGGAGGTTTCGGCCCAGCGCGGGGAGGCTAGTCACCGGGCTGGTCACCTCGTCTGCGCAGCAGCCAGAACAGCCCGCCGGCCACCAGCAGCGTGGCCAGCACCCCGATCACCCCGGCCACCCCGGTGAACCGGTCGTCGCCGCCGACGGAGTAGTCGGCGAGCGGGCTGTCGGCCAGGTCGTGCTCGCCGGCGTTCCTGGCGATGCAGTCGCCGACCAGCTCCTCGCCGCCGTCGGTCTCGACCACCTCACACCCCTCGAGGGTCGCGGTGTCCAGGCCGTCGGGATCGGAGTCGGCGAAGTACGACAGCGCTCCCGCGATCACCAGGGCGACCAGCGCGAACCCGGTGAAGAACAGCCCAAGCCGCCGGTTGCGGCGGACCTCGGTGCTCATGTCAGGCCTCCTTGGGTGCGGCCGGCACGGTGCGCAGCTCCAGGGGCCGCGCGGTCCCGCGCAGCAGGTGGACGAGGTCGGGCCGCACGCTCGCCACGGCCCCGACGGTCAGCGCCGTGATGAGGCCCTCCCCGATCCCGATCAGGCAGTGCAGCCCGAGCACCGAGCCGGCGACGGCACCGAGGGAGAACGCGGGGTCGCCGCCGAGCGCGAACTGCAGGATGAACCCGCCGGAGGCGACGACCGTGTTGACGAACGCCGCGACGAAGCACACCGCCAGCAGGCCTGGCCTGTTCCGCCGCGCCAGCCGACGCAGCAGCACGGCGACGCCGTAGCCGGCGCAGACACCGATCAGGGCCATGTTGGTGATGTTGGCGCCGAGGGCGGTCAGCCCGCCGTCGGCGAACACCAGCGCCTGCACCACGAGCACGATGCCCACACACAGGGCGCCGACCCACGGGCCGACCAGGATCGCGGCCAGCGCCCCACCGAGCAGGTGACCGCTGACCCCGGGCAGGATCGGGAAGTTCAACATCTGGGTGGCGAACACGAACGCGGCGACCAGACCGGCCATCGGCGCGGTCCGGTCGTCCAGGTCCCGACGCGCCCCGGCCATCGCGGCGGCCATGCCGGCCACGGCCACGGCGCCGAACACCGCCGAGACGGGTGCGTTGATCAACCCGTCGCTCATGTGCATTGCTACTGAGGCGGACACCCTCCCACCCTAGTTACCAGCCGGGCGCAACCACCAGAGTCTTGCAACAACGAACGCGCGGCGAACGGCCTAACATCGCGCGCGTGACGACCTTCGTCGAGGGCCGGCCGGCCGACCCGGTCTCCACCCTGCTCACCAGGAGCTACCTGGGCTTCACGCAGCCGGCGAGCAGCGGCACGAGCTGGCTCGCGACGCCGGTCCCGGTGGTCACGGTGATCATCAACACCGGCGCTCCCTTCGGCGGGCTGCCCAGGGCGTTCGTCGCCGGGCTGGCCGACCGGCCGGACCTGGTCGAGCAGCACGGCGAGATCGAGTGCGTGGACCTCAAGCTGACCCCGCTGGGGGCCTACCGGCTGCTCGGGGTGCCGATGACGGAGCTGACCGGGCAGACCGTGGACCTCACCGCGGTACTCGGCCGGGTGGCCGGCGAGCTCACTGACCGGCTCGCCGAGGCCCCGACCTGGCCGGCCCGGTTCGCGCTGCTCGACGAGTTCCTGCTGGCCCGCCTGTCCCGTGGGCCCCACCCGGCGCCCGAGGTGGCACTGGCCTGGCGGCGGCTCGTGGCGGGCGGCGGCACCGTGCGCGTCGGGGAGCTGGCCGAGGAGGTCGGCTGGAGCCGGCGGCACCTGACGGCGCGGTTCCACCAGCAGGTCGGCCTGCCGCCGAAGACCGCCGCGCGGATCATCCGCTTCGAGGCGCTGCTGCGGCGGCTGGCCGCGGGCGGCGAGCCGGCGCGGACCGCCGTCGAGTGCGGGTACTACGACCAGTCCCACATGGACCGGGACTTCCGTGAGTTCGCCGCCACCACGCCGGGCGCGTTCCTCGCCCGGCTGCCCGCACCGGCGGCCGAGGTCACATCCGTCCAATACACCTGGGTGCCTGCGACCTAGCCTCCCCGGCATGACGATCTACGCGGCACTGAACTACCAGGACCCGGACGAGGCCGTGCGCTTTCTGTGCGCGGCGTTCGGGTTCGACGAGCACTCGGTCAGCCGGGCCGAGGACGGCGGCTTCCAGCACGGCGAGCTGCGGCTCGGGGAGAGCCTGGTGCTGATCGCCGGCCCGCGCGAGCCCGGCTGGCTCGGCAGCACCGGTGCCGAGCCGCTGGCCTCGCCGATCAGCCTCTACGCCGTCGTGGACGACCCCGCGGCGCACTGCGAGCGCGCCAGGGCGGCGGGGGCGCGGGTCGTGCGTGAGCCCGAGCACACCGACTACGGGTCCCACGAGTACTCGGCCCGCGACCCCGAGGGCAACCTCTGGTCGTTCGGCACCTACCGGCCGGTCACACGAACGCGTTGAGCCCGGTCAGCGAGCGGCCGATGAGCAGCTTCTGCACCTGACTCGTGCCCTCGTACAGGGTCATCACCCGGGCGTCGCGGAGGATCTTGGCGACCGGGTACTCGTCGAGGTAGCCGTAGCCGCCGTAGACCTGGATCGCCAGGTTGGCGGCCTGCACGGCGTTCTCGCTCGCGTACAGCTTCGCCATCGAGGCCTCGGTGCGGAACGGCAGGCCCCGGTCGACGAGGTCGGCGACCCGCCACACGAGCAGGCGCGCGGCGTCGGTGCCGACCGCCATGTCGGCCAGCATCTGCTGCACGAGCTGGAAGCCGGCGATGGGGCGGCCGAACTGCTGGCGCTCGCCGGCGTAGCGGGTCGACGCCTCCAGCGCCGCCCTGGCGAGCCCAACACAGCCGGCGCCGACCGACATCCGGCCCTTGTCCAGCGCCGCCATGGCGATCTTGAAGCCCTGGCCCTCGTCCCCGAGCCGGGCGCTGTCCGGCACGCGCACGCCGTCGAGGATCAGCTCCCCGGTGGACTGCCCGCGCAGGCCCAGCTTGCCCTTGATCTCCCGGTGCTCGAAGCCGGGACTCGCGGTGGGCACCAGGAACGCGGTCACCCCGCGCGGGCCGGGCTCGCCGGTACGGGCGAACACCAGCGCCAGGTCGGCCCAGGTGCCGTTGGTGATGAACATCTTGGTGCCCGACAGCACCCAGTCCTCACCGTCGCGCAGGGCCTTGGTCGACAGGTTGCCCGCGTCCGACCCGGTGTCCGGCTCGGTCAGCCCGAAGCAGGACAGCGACTCGCCCGAGCACAGCCTCGGCAGCCACTCCCGCTTCTGGTCCTCGCTGCCGAAGGAGAGGATCGTCTTGCCGACCAGGCCGAGCGAGACCGACACGATCCCGCGGATGGCCGAGTCGCCGCGGCCGATCTCCTCCATCATCAGGCAGTAGGCCAGGTGGTCCCCGCCCGAGCCGCCGTACTCCTCGGGCACGGTGAGCCCGAGGAAGCCGACCTCGCCCAGCTTCCCGACGATCGACCGGTCGACCTGTTCGGCCAGGTCCCAGTCGCGCACGTGCGGCACGACCTCCCGGTCGACGAACTCGCGCGCGAGCTCGCGCAGCGCTGCCTGCTCTTCGGTGAGGGCCAGATCCATGCTGGCGACGATACCTAAGCGAGCGCTTAGCCGACACCCGCTCCGTGTGCGGCGACCCAGCGCTCCATCGCGTACTCGACCAGGGTGATCAACGTCTGCTTGACCGACTCCCGGTCCCGGGCGTCGCACCGCACGATCGGCACCTCCTCCCCGATGGCCAGCGCGTCGCGCACCTCGTCGACGGCGTGGTCCTGCCGGCCGTCGAAGCAGTTGAGCCCGACGACGTAGGGCAGGCCGCGGTCCTCGAAGAAGTCGATCGGGGAGAACGAGTCGGCGAGCCGTCTGGTGTCGGTCAGCACGACGGCACCGATCGCGCCGCGGACGAGGTCGTCCCACATGAACCAGAACCGCTCCTGGCCGGGCGTGCCGAACAGGTACAGCACGAGGTCCTCGTCGAGCGAGACGCGGCCGAAGTCCATCGCCACGGTGGTCGTCGTCTTGGTCGGGGTGGCGTGCAGGTCGTCGATCCCCGTACTCGCCTCGGTCATCACCGCCTCGGTGGTCAGCGGCATGATCTCGGAGACCGACCCCACGAACGTCGTCTTCCCCGCACCGAACCCTCCTCCGACAACGATCTTGACCGATGTCATCGAGGAGCTCTCGCCGGAAGCCTCAAAGGCGACGGAGTCCACTCAACACCCTTTCCATCAACACGAGGTGCGCCTTGTTGGCGCCACCGGTAGCGGTCTTGTGCACGACGACCAGGCCCAGCCCGGCCATGTCCCCGAGCAGTACCTTGGCCACGCCGAGCGGCACCCCGAGCGTCGTCGCCACCTCGGCGACCGACCGCGGCTCGGTGCACAGCCGGGCGATCGAGCGGTGCTCGACCTGCGGCATGCCCTCGATGTCCTCCCCCAGCTCGCTGGTGGACACCATCGCCTCGATCCGCATGTCCACAGCGGACCGGGTCCGCCCCCTGGTCCAGGTGTACGGCCGGACGATCGCCGCATCACCCTCGAAGGCGTAGTCGGCCGCTGACGGCGGAGGCCAGTCGATGCGTTTCATGATTTCCTGGCTGGACGGGGGGTCGTTCGCCGGCGAGTCCGAAGCGGACGGCCGCTGCTGCCTGCCGCGTCGCCGGCCGCGGCCGAAGGTCAGGCCGTTCAGCACGTCGGCGAACCTGCCGGGGTCCGGGTCGTCGGAACTCACACCGGCAGCCCAACCATCCTCCCGCTTGCGCCCTTGAGCTGAGCGCGAAGCTCGGGAGTCAGGAGCTGGCCGACGCGGTCGACCAGCATCGTCATCTCGTACGCCACCTGGCCGATGTCGCAGGTCGGCGAGGCGAGCACGGCGAGGCAGGACCCGTCGCTGATGGCCATCAGCAGCATGATCCCGCCCTGCATCTCGACGATCGTCTCCTTGACCCCGCCCGCCTCGAAGCAGCGCGCGGCGCCCTGGGTGAGGCTGACCAGACCGGAGGCGACGGCCGCGAGCTGGTCGGCTCGGTCGGCCGGGAGCCGGGCCGAGGACGTGAGCAGGAGCCCGTCCGCGGACACCACGACGGCGTGCGCGACACCGGGGACGCGTTCGGCGAAGTCGTTGACCAACCACCCGAACTGGCTCGGTTGGGACTGTGGCGACGTCATTCACTCTCCTGTGGGTACGGATCGCGGGTTGGCGTTGGTCGCGGCGCGCTCGGCCAGGCTGCGTCTGCCCCGCGACAGTCCTCTTTGGAAGCTGTCGAGCCGCCCGCGCAGCTCCGCCGCCTGCTCCCGGCGGGGCGGCGGCCCCTCTCCGGACGCGGTGATGCTGCCGGGAACGAGGTTGCCGAGCGGGACGCGCCGAGGCAGCCCGCCCGAGGTGAAGTCCGGCGGCGGCGACCCAGCCACCGGCTCGGCGAAATGCCAGTCCTCGGCGTGCTCGAGCGGGGCGTCCCGCTGGCAGTGCCGGTTGCCGCCCTGGTGGTCCCGGGCCCGGCGGACCCCGTGGCGGTAGTCGCTGAGCCGGTCCCGGACGCTCTCCGCCGCCTTGCCGTGCCGCGGCGGGCCGGCCGGGGTGTCGTTGGCGACGCTGCCGGGGACGAGGTACTGGCTCGGGTTGCGCCGGGGGAGGCCGGTGTCGGTGAACTCGGCCGGCTCGGCCCGCGACACCGTCCGCGCCGCCTGGAAACCGGCGTCGGCGGTGAACCGCCATGGCTCCCCCTCGGGCGACCGGCCTGGTTCCGACTGGTCGGTGACCGCCCGGAACCAGGCGGTGACCATCTCGTCGAAGATCGGCGTGGTCTCGGCCAGCGCCGCCGGGTCGACCGGGGTGCCCGGGCCGCGCGGCGTCCACCAGCCGCCGGGTCCGTGCCGGTGGCCTGCAGGATGCGAACGGGGCGGCTGACCGGGCGGCGGCGCGGCGGGCAGCCCGGCCGGCGGGGCGAGCGGAGGCCGTGGGTGGGCGATGTCGGGCAGCATCCGGCCGGGCCTGCCGCTGGGCGCGCGCCGGGGCAGCGGCATGCGGGGGTGGAGCTGCTCGGGGGGGTGGGACGTGGGACCGGCCCCTGCACCGGTCCCCGTCCCGGATGTGCGGTCAGCGAGGTCGTCGCCTGGCAAGGGCCAGGTGGGAGCGAGGTCCTCGCTGGCCTGGCCGCCCGTGACCGCCCCGGGCCGGTCCACCGGCGGCGGGGCGTCGGCCGCCGACCGCTGCGAGGACGCCCGCTCCCCCTCGGCCGGATCCACCGCCGGGGGTGGGGTGGCGGCGGCCACGTTCTCGGCCTCAGCTCCAGCCGCGACCGCTCCCACCTGGTCGTCGCCAGACCTCGGGGTCTCCCGGCGATCGTCACCCGAGCCGGCGGAGGCGTCATCGTCGGGCCCGGCCTCGACCGTTCCCTCCGCAACGGACTCCACCTCGCCGGCCGTCTGTGCCGAACCCACCGCCGAGCCGCGGTCACGCTCGTCCCCCAGCTGGGGGGCGAAGCCGCGAGCCGCCTCGGCGGCGGTCACGGGCTCGCCGTCCGCCCACGTCGGCGCCGGGCCTTCGGTGCCTCCGAACAGAACGCCCGACCAGCTCCTCGGCTCGTCCCCGTCGCCAGCCACATCGGACCCCGCCTCGCCCACCGGCTCCAGCCCGGGCACCGTCACCTCTTCGGGGCCCGTCGACCGCCAGAGGTCGACAGCGGTGGTCTCGGCCGGCGAGTCGCCGGCGGGCTCCTGTGGAAGGTCCGGTTCGTCGAGCCAGAGGCGGCGCGGCAGCGGGGACGGCGTGAGGCCGGTCGCGCCGACCAGCCCGGGTGCCGCGGGCGTCCTGGGATGTCCGTTGGCCGGCGGGGTGAACGGGACCAGTCCGCTCGCCGGGCTCTCTCCGGTCGACGGCTCGACGACGACCGCCGGGTCAGCGATCAGCTCGGGCGGGACGGTGACGACGGCCCGCACGCCCCGCGCCTCGTGGGCGTGGTCGAGCTCGACCTCGATGTCGTGCCGGGACGCGAGCCGGCCGATCACGAACAGGCCCATCCGCCGGCTGGTCGTCACGTCGATCGACCCGATGTCGGCGAGCTTCGCGTTCGCCTGGTCCAGCTCGTCCTGGGTCATCCCGATGCCCTCGTCGAGCACCTCGACGTCCACCGCACCGTCCTCGTACGAATGGCAGGTGATCGTCACGCTGGTCTCCGGCGGAGAGAACGCCGTCGCGTTGTCCAGCAGCTCGGCCACCAGGCGCACCAGGTCGCCGACCGCGTAGCCGACCACGAGGACCGACGGCGGCGGGAGCATGACCACCCGCTGGTACTGCTCGATCTCCGACACCGCGGCCCGCAACAGGTCGGCCAGGGTCGTCGGGGGCTGGTTGCGCCGGCCGACGTCGCTGCCGGACAGCACCATCAGGTTCTCGTTGTTGCGCCGCATCCGGGTCGCGAGGTGGTCCAGCTGGAACAGCGTCGCCAGCTGGTCCGCGTCCTCCTCGTCCCGCTCGAGCCGCTCGAGCAGGTGCAGCTGGCGCTGGACGAGTCCCTGGCTGCGGCGCGACAGGTTGACGAACACGCTCGAGTACTGCGCCCGCAGGCCCGCCTGCTCGGACGCCAGCCGCAGCGCCTGGCACTGCACGGCCTCGAACGCGCGGGCCACCTGACCGACCTCGTCCCGCGAGGTCACCGGGACCGGCTCGAGCGCGATCGAGTCGGCGTCCTCGCCACCCTCCCGGATCCGGGCGACGGCCGCCGGCAGCCGGTGCTTCGCCACCTCGAGCACGCTCGTGTGCAGGGCGCTCAGCGAGCTCAGCAGGTGCCGGCCGACCACCGCCATCACCCCGAGCGCCACGACCAGCGCGACCAGCAGGATCACCGCGGCCAGCCCGGCCCCGTCGCTCGCCTCGTCCTGGAGCGCGGCCGAGCGCTCCCGCAGCTGGCGGCCCAGCAGCTCGGCTACGCCGGCGACACCGCGGGCGGTGGCCTCCGAGGCGCTGTTCCACTCCGCCACCGTGGCCGGGACGGGCGTCCGGGCCGGGCTGGCCACGACCGTGGCCACCAGGCTGGCCCGCCCGGCCGCGACCTGCTCGCCGGCGACCCGGTCGAAGGCCTGGACGACGGGTGCCGCGGCGATCGCGTGGAAGTCCGCGGTCGTGTCCTCGAGCCGGGCCAGGGAGGCCCGCAGCTCCGCGAGCTCGGTGCCGCCGAGCCCGCCGCGCTCGATCCCGGCGGCGACCAACGCGTGCTGGTACCGCAGCTGCTCGGCGATCACGCCGAGGTCGTGCAGACTCGCCGAGGCGGCCACGAGACGGGGGTCGATCGCCTCGGCCGACAGCGCCCGGTCGAACCGGAGCAGCGCGTCGGTGACGGCGGTGAGACGCACGACCGCGGTCGGCGTGTCCAGGCGGCTGTCGTCGATCTGCTGACGGACGCCGCGCAGCTCGCGCAGCGTGGCCAGGACCTCCCCGTAGCGGGCGGCGGCGACCTCGCCGTCGAGGGTCACCCGCCGGGTCGCCCGGGTGAAGGCGTCCCGCGCGGTGTCGACAGCGGCCCGCTCGTCCCGCAGGGCCGTGCCCGCATCGGGGACGGCCGCGGCCAGCAGCGAGACGGTGGCCGTGCGCTCCCGCTGCACCGCAGCGACCAGGGAGCGCAGTTCCTCGTTCACCACCACCAGCCGGTCGACCCGGCGGTAGGAGCTCGCGCGGTCGACCTGGTCGGCGATCTGCATCGCGCCCAGCACGATCGCGAAGACCACCGGAACCAGGGTGACGGCGGCGAGCTTGACCGGGATGTCCCAGTCGCGCCAGCCGGCCAGCACCCTTCCCAGCGCCGCAAGCCGGGACACCGGCTCCCCGGTTCGCGTCAGCTTGTCAGTCAAGACGCCAGCCCCATTTCTGGAATGAGGAACAGTGAAACCGAATCGAACGCAGCGGAAATTACGGCACCACTACTCGGGACATACTGCGTGGGCCGTCTTTATTCGATGGCAGTACTCGCTCCCTCCTCGAAGGCACGGCAATGCCGAACCCGGTTCTCGACGCACCGCGAAGACGAGAACTGAGCAACGATCGTACATCAATCACCAGACCTGGGAAGTCGTCCGAGAAATGGCCGTTGACCTGCGGAACGACACCGGAAACGAGCGAAGGAGAGTCGGTCCGGGAAGGACGGGAGTGAGTTGATCACCCGAGTTCTACTGTGCGTCGATGTCTTTCCCTCGAATGACTCGACCGAGTGGACGAAGGGGGGCGCGTCAGGATGAACCGGTCACTGCGGAACCATGCCGCCGAACCGGTGCGACCCCCGTGCGCGCCCGAAGCCACCTGGGCGGGGTGCACGACGACCGGCGGAGCCGAACCGGCCGACGGCGAGTTGCGGAACGAAGGCCGCCCAACCCGGGTGCCGCGACGGGCCGTCACTCCTTCATCGCCCCATCGTGTGATTCCGACCGCGACGAGACGGCTTCGCCGTAGGATGTCGTCACCGCCCAGGTTTGACGGCTGTTCCCCTTCTCGACGTATAGTCCGTGAAGGTTTCCACCAGGGGCCCAAACTCGGCGGCTAAACCCTGTGTTCTCCGGAGGAACATATGACTCAGGTGGTTCACCACCGGATCACGTCCCGGTCACGCGCACCCGGCGGCGACTTCGGTGGAATCATCGGGGAGACCGACCGGATCTCGACCGGGATACCGGCGGCACAAAGGGAGCCGGACTACGTGGCCATCCGGGAAAGCCCCGAGTTCGTCGCCCTCAGGCGCTCATTCCGGTGGTGCGTTTTTCCACTGGCCGCTTTGTTCTTCCTGTGGTATCTGACCTATGTCCTGCTCGCCGCCTTCGCCCACGGGCTGATGAGCCACCGGCTGGTCGGCTCGGTCACCGTGGGCCTCGTGCTGGGGCTGCTGCAGTTCGCCTCCACGATCGCGATCACCGCCTGCTACGTGCTCTACGCACGACGGCGGCTCGACCCCCAGGCCGAGGCGATCCGCGACGGCGTGGAGGCCGGGCGGTGAACGAGGGCGCCGGGTCGACCGGGAGCCCGGTCCTCAACATGCTCGTGTTCGCCGGTTTCGTCGCGATCACCCTGTACGTGGTGTACCGGGTGAGCCACCACAACAAGTCCACATCGGACTACTACGCCGCGGGCAGCGCCTTCTCCGGTGCGCAGAACGGGATCGCGATCACCGGCGACTACCTGTCCGCCGCGTCGTTCCTCGGGATCGCTGGCGCGATCGCGGTGCACGGCTACGACGGGTTCCTCTACTCGATCGGTTTCCTCGTCGCCTGGCTGGTGGCCCTGCTGCTGGTGGCCGAGCTCGTGCGCAACACCGGCCGGTTCACGATGGGCGACGTGTTGGCCTACCGGATGCGCCAGCGCCCGGTCCGCGCCGCCGCGGCCACCTCGACACTGGTCATCTCGTTCTTCTACATGCTGGCGCAGATGGCCGGCGCCGGCGGACTCGTGGCGCTGCTGCTGGACGTGCCGGGCAGGGGCGGGCAGGCGCTGGTGATCTGCGTCGTCGGGCTGGTGATGATCTGCTACGTCCTGGTCGGCGGCATGAAGGGCACGACCTGGGTGCAGATCATCAAGGCCACGATGCTCGTGCTGTGCGTGGTGCTGATGACCGTGTTCCTGCTCGGCAAGTTCGGCTTCAGTATGTCCGCGCTGCTCGAGGAGGCGGCGGCGAACAACAGCCAGGGCGAGCGGGTGCTGGAGCCCGGCACGCAGTACGGGACGACGACGAGCCAGCTGAACTTCATCTCGCTGTCGCTGGCCCTGGTCCTCGGCGCCGCCGGCCTGCCGCACGTGCTCATGCGGTTCTACACGGTGCCCGACGCCCGCCAGGCGCGCCGGTCGGTGGTCTGGGCGGTCTGCACGATGGCGGTGTTCTACCTGGCCACGCTGGTGATCGGGTACGGCGCCTCGGCACTGGTGGGCTCGGAGCGGATCCTCGGCTCCACCGGCCGGGAGAACTCGGCCGCGCCGCTGCTCGCGTTCGAGATCGGCGGCACCGTGCTCCTCGGGATCGTCTCGGCGGTGGCGTTCGCGACGATCCTCGCCGTGGTCGCCGGGCTGACGCTCACCGCCTCGGCGTCGTTCGCCCACGACGTCTACGCCACCATCTTCCGCCGGGGTGACGTGGAGCCCGAGGCCGAGGTCCGGGTCGCGCGGCTGACGGCCGTGGTGGTCGGGGTGCTGGCGATCATCGGGGGCATCCTCGCCAACGGGCAGAACGTGGCGTTCCTGGTGGCACTCGCGTTCGCGTTCGCGGCCTCGGCGAACCTGTCGACACTTCTCTACTCGTTGTTCTGGCCGCGGTTCAACACGGTGGGCACGCTGTGGGCCATGTACGGCGGGCTCGGGTCCTGCCTGCTGTTGGTGTTGGTGTCGCCGGTGGTGTCCGGAGCTCCCACGTCGCTGTTCCCGGGGCTGGACTTCCAGCTCTTCCCGCTGACCAACCCCGGGCTGGTCTCGATCCCGGTCTCGTTCCTCGCCGGGTACCTGGGAACGGTGCTGAGCGGGGAGCCGGCCGACCCGGTGAAGCAGGCCGAGATGGAGGTCCGGTCGCTGACCGGGCTCGGCCGATGACGCCGCGGCGGAAACGGCGAGCTGGGCGCGAAGACCGCGACCGAGGGCTGTGCGGACGTGCCCTACAGCCGGACGCCCTCGCGGACCTTGCGCGAGACCGACCGCTCGGCGACGAACGAGACGAACGGGACCACGCCGGAGAGCATCACCAGCACGGTGCCCTTCATCGACCACCTGGCCTTGATCGCGAGGTCCACCGTGGCCACCAGGTACACGATGTAGAGGAAGCCGTGGACCGGCCCGACGAGCGCGGTGTACCGGTCCTCGTCGAAGCCGTACTCCATGACCATCGAGAAGCACAGTGCGAGCAGGCCGACGCCGACGATGTAGGCCATCACCCGGTAGCGGGCGAGGGCGCCGTGTACCCCGGCCGCGCCGGTCGCCTGGACCGGGTTCTCCTCGTCGCTGGTCACCGGCGTCTCGGGGGGTGTCATCGGGACTCCTGCTGATCCATCTCGTTGAGGCGGGCCAGGTAGCGGTTGTACTCGGCCAGCTCGGGGTCGTCCTCATCCTTGTCGGTCCGGGCGGCCGGCCGCGGGGCGGGCTCCCACGACTCCCCCGCCTCGGCCGCGGGCGAGGCTGGTGCCGGCGGCTCGGGGTCGTGGCGGAGCTTGCGCAGGCGCCAGAACATGAACGCGGGGAACAGGCCGAACAGCGGCCACTGCAGTACGTACCCCAGGTTCTGCCAGCTGCCGCTGGAGGACTCGAAGCGCTGCCACTGCCACCAGGCCAGCCCGACGCACCCGATCAGGGACACCACGCACACCACGACGATGCCCAGCCGACGCGCCGTCAGTCCGCCCTTCACGTTCCCGACGCTAACACTCCGGGGCTACCCCGCCGTCCGCGCGTAGCCGTCGGCCAGGCCGAAGACCTTCTGGCCGTAGGGCAGCGAGTTGTTGTACGAGAACACCGCGGCCCACCAGTCGGCTGGCACGGCCAGGTCGCGACCGCCAGCACACAGGTAGCGACCGGCGGCGAGGGCGGCGTCGTCGATCTGCTGCGGATCGCCCCGGCCGTCGAGGTTGGCGTCGGCGGCCCAGCGGTGCCAGGTGGAGGGGATGAACTGCATCGGCCCGACCGCCCGGTCCACCCGGTCGTCGCCGTCGAACCGGCCCGCGTCGGTGTCGGAGATCGCGCGCACCCCGGCCGAACCGTCGAGCGGCACCCCGATGATGGGTCGGGAGGGTCGACCGTCGTCGTTCAGCGTGGCGCCGCCGAAGCGGCCGTGGTCGGACTCGATGCGGCCGATGCCGGCAAGGGTGGCCCAGGAGAGGTGGCAGCCGGGGTCCTCGGTGCGCAGGACGAGCTCGGCGTTGCCATAGGCCATGAGGGCTCGGGCGGGGATGCCGGTCGGCGCGGCCAGGCCGGTCGCCCACGAGCGGAGCGGGTCGCCGCCGGACGTGCGCGGGGAGTCCAGGTGGGCGGCCGCGCTCGCCGGGGTGACCTCGCCGGGGTCCACGTCCGCCGCGGGGATGGTCGCGGCGAGGTTCTCCGTGCTGGGCGGGCCGGTCTCGGGCGAGGTCGCGGCCCGCAGCAACAACACACCACCCGTCCCCACGGCCAGGATCAGGAGCACGATGCCGAGCCGAAGGAGTACACCGAACCGGGGACCCCCGTCGGTGTGGGCTGTGATCACACGTGGTCAACGACGCTCGCGCCGCCGCGTTACGACATCAGGCGGAGCGGCGCTCGTTCTGTCGCTGCAGGCGGGCCACGCACCAGGCGGGGGCGCTGCCCTTGCGGAGGTGCTGGAGCACGGTCAGCGGACCGAGCCGGCGGCTGAGGTCGGAGGGGGCGAGACCGGCGGCGCGGTAGTCCAGCGCACGCTGGTCGAGCGGGCTGATGCCGGCGTCCCACCACTCCTTGGCCTCGGCGAGGCCGCCGACCATCTGCCACCAGCCGGCCGCCGCGGAGAGCAGTTCGGCGGGCACTTCCGGCAGTCGCTCACGCATGGCGGCGAAGAAACGGGGGTCGGTGGCCTCGACGGCCGCCCAGGAGCCGCTGCCGCCCCTGGCGCGCTGGCCGGGGATCCCGGTTCGCGGCTGCACCGGCACGTCCGCGAGCCACTCCGACGCGATCCGGTTGATCTCGTCCGACTCGGTGGCCTTGGAGTGATCTTCTGTCCACTGCCGTACCAGGTCATCCACACCGGAATCGTCGAGCATCCTGCCTCCTCCGAGAGAACTGCGGACCAGCCCGCGAAAGTCGATGCGGGAACCGTAAAGGCCGGCACCGACAGTCCGCCAGACCTGATCTCGAGGAAAGCTGTCAAACAGGGGTTGGAGAGGCAGAATCCACCCGTACGGTCCAATGTGGCGCTAGATGCGGGCAACCATTGTCACGGTCGGTGACCCGTTGACCAGGTGTTCGGACACGGATGAGCCCGCCACCACGGAGACCGGGTGACGAGCGTGACCTCCTCGATCAGGCGAAGAGGTTCCTCATGAACGTGATGATCGCTTCGGCGCCGTCCTGCAGCCAGCCGAGGATGCCCTGCACCGCCTCCGCCGCCTGCGTGGGCTGCGTGATCACGTAGAACAGCACCAGTGCCACGCCGATCAGGATCATGGCCTTCTTCGCGTTCACCGTCTCACTCCGTCCGCTGCTACCCCTCCGGCGTCCAGCGCCGGCTCCGCGCGCCTGTGTCACACCGATGGCCGTAACAGCCTACGGTGCGTGCACTACCCCACACAGACCTTACGTCGATCGACTTCGACTCGCGAGGTGACACGCCATGATCGAAACCGTCCTCGTCGAACGGTCCGGCCCGGTGACAACGGTGCTGATCAACCGTCCTGACCAGCGCAACTGCGTCGACGGTCCGACCGCCGCGGCGCTGGCCGACGCGTTCCGCGCGTTCGAGGAGGACTCCTCCGCACGGGTGGCGGTGCTCGCCGGGGTGGGTCCCTCGTTCTGCGCGGGCGCGGATCTGAAGGCGATGGGCACCCAACGGAGTAACCGATTGGCTACCGATGGTGATGGACCGATGGGTCCCACCCGCCTCTCGCTCGGCAAGCCGGTGATCGCCGCGGTGGCGGGGCACGCGGTGGCCGGCGGGCTCGAGCTGGCGCTGTGGTGCGACCTGCGGGTGGTCGACGAGACCGCGGTGTTCGGGGTGTTCTCCCGGCGGTGGGGCGTGCCGCTGATCGACGGCGGGACCGTGCGGCTGCCGCGGCTGGTCGGCCAGAGCCGGGCGATGGACATGGTGCTGACGGGTCGGCGGGTGGACGCGAGGGAGGCACTGGTGATGGGGCTGGCGAACCGGGTTGTCCCGGCGGGGCGGGCACGCGCGGAGGCGGAGGAGCTGGCGGGGCGGTTGGCCGCGTTCCCGCAGGGGTGCCTGCGGAGGGACCGCGCGTCGGTGCTCGCGCAGTGGGGTGAGTCGGAGGGGGCGGCGCTGGCCGCGGAGTTCGCGGGCGGGGTGGAGGTGCTGGGCGAAGGGCTCGCCGGGGCGGCGCGGTTCGCCCAGGGCGCGGGGCGGGGCGGGCGGTTCGACTGAGCTGGCTGGGCGGGCGGGGTGACTGCCGGCGCTATCGTCGGCCGGCATGACGATCCTCGACGAGCTCGACCGGCGGCTGGCACCCATCGGCTGGGCGCGGGCGGAACCCTGGGACGACGACGAGTACGTCACCTACGCCCGGCGGCCGAACGACGAGATCTCCTTCGAGCTGGGTCTGGACGTCGAACCGCGGGAGTGGGGTCTGCGGCTGAACCCGGTGGTCGCCGTTCGCCACGTCGAGGTCGCCCGGCTCTCCGGTCTGTTCCTCGGCCTGCCGGCGGGGGCGTGCATGACCGCCGCGACGCTGGCGGATCTCGTCGCGCGGGCGGCTCCCTCCCGGTGGGACATGTCCTTCGCCGACGGCGTGCGCGGGGAGGAGGCCGCCGGCCAGCAGGTCGTGGCGGACCTGGTGGCCCAGGGGGAGCCGTTCCTGGCGAGCATGCCGACCCTTGCCGACATGATCGCCCGGATCAGTACGGACAGCCGACGGTCGCAGGTGGACGACGGCAACCTGGCCATCGCGTACATGCTGTCCGGGGACGACGACGGCGCCAGGCAGGCGTTGGGCGCGATGGAGGCGAAAGCCGTCGAGCGGCCGTTGCTGGCGCGCGGCCAGTTCGACGTGTTCCTCCGCGGCTTCCGCGACTACTTCAACCTGGGCTAGCGGGCTGGTCGCGCGGAGTGGGGAGAGGGGGCGGCCTCCGGCCCCCGGTCACCAGAGTACCGGGAGGGACCGACAGTTTCGGCGCGGTGAGGAGGCGGTGAAGGTGCGGGGAGAGCTGGGATTAGGGCTTCGGGCAGATGACGTGGCGCACTTCCTCGTTGGGGATGACGCGCAGGGCCAGGGACTGCTTGGCGCATAACGCCCTCGCGTGCCGGACAGCCTCGACGGCTGCCTGGTCGCAGGCGGTCACGGTGCTCAGGTCCAGGGTCAGCACCTCCAGCTCGGCACACCCCACCGCCAGGAACTCCGCCACCACCCGGTTGACCTCGCCCACGGTCGTGGCGTCCAGCACCCCGGTCACGCCGACGCCGGCGCCCTCGTGCACCGACACCGTCACCGTGGAGATCTTCGTGCTCATGAGGCAGAGACTAGGCGCGTCCGCACAGTCCCGGTCGATGGGCTTCGTGATCCAGGTCGTCGCTGGCAAGGCGGAGGGCAGGCCTCGTACCGGGTCGTACTCGGCCTGTCCCGACAACGCCGCCAGCGGCGAACTGAGCGCGAAGACCGCGACCGAGGGCTGTGCGGACGTGCCTAGGGCGCGTCCGCACAGTCCCGGTCGATGGGCTTCGTGATCCAGGTCGTCGCTGGCAAACCGCCCCTACGCCACGATGCCCTCCGCCCGTAGGCGGTCCACCTCCTCGGGCTGGTAGCCCAGCTCGGCGAGGACGTCGGGGGTGTCGGCCCGGGGGGCATGGGGGGCCACGGGGTCGGCGGGCGGCGTGCGGCTGAAGCGCGGCGCCGGGGCCGGCTGGCGGTGCCCGTCGAGGGTCACGAACGTGCCGCGGGCGACGTTGTGCGGGTGCTCCGCCGCCTCCTCGGGGGTGAGAACCGGCGTGAGGCACGCGTCGGTGCCTTCGGCGAGGGCCGCCCACTCGTCCCGGGTGCGGGTGCGCAGCACCGCGGCCAGGCGCTCCCGCACGGCCCCCCACTGCTCGGGGTCCAGCCGACCCGCCAGCTCCTCCGGGTCCAGCTCCAGCACCTTCACCAGGGCCTGCCAGAACCGCTCCTCGATCGCGCCCACCGCCACGTAGCGGCCGTCGGCGGTCTCGTAGGTGTCGTAGAACGGGGCACCGCCGTCGAGCATGTTGCGGCCCCGGCCCCTGCTCCACAGGCCGATGTTGCGCAGGCCGTGCATGCCGGCGGTCAGCAGGGCGGCCCCGTCCACCATCGACGCGTCGACCACCTGGCCGCGGCCGGAGGAGGCGCGCTCGACCAGGGCCGCCAGCACCCCCAGCGCCAGCAGCATGCCACCGCCGCCGAAGTCACCCAGCAGGTTCAGCGGGGGAACCGGACGCTCGCCCTCGCGGCCGATCGGCTCCAGCGCACCGGCCAGGCCGATGTAGTTGATGTCGTGGCCGGCCGCCTGGGCCAGCGGGCCGTCCTGGCCCCACCCCGTCACGCGGCCGTAGACCAGGCCCGGGTTGCGGGCGAGGCAGTCCTCGGGGCCCAGGCCCAGGCGCTCGGTGACGCCCGGGCGGAACCCCTCCAGCAGCACGTCGGCCCGGTCGACCAGGCGCAGCACGACCTCCCGCCCCGCGGGCTGCTTGGTGTCCACGCCGATCCAGCGGCGGGCGCGGGAGAGCGGGTCGTGCGGGAACGTGAGCACGTCGGCGCCGGGCCTGGGCCGGTCGACCCGCACCACGTCCGCGCCGAGGTCGGCGAGCACCGTCGTGGCGAACGGCGCGGGCGCGAGGCCCGCGAGCTCCACCACCCTGAGCCCGACGAGGGGTCCTGCGCCCATCGACCTGCCTTCCGCCTCACCTACAGGGACCGGGAGATGATCTCTTTCATGATCTCGTTGGTGCCGCCGAAGATCCGCTGCACGCGTGCCGCGGTCCACGCCCGGGAGATCGGGTACTCGCTCATGTAACCGTAACCGCCGAACAGCTGCAGGCACTCGTCCGCCACTCGGGACAGCCGGTCGGTGGTCCACCACTTCGCCATCGCGGCGCCGGTGACGTCCAGCTCGCCGCGCAGGTGCCGCTCGACGCACTGGTCGAGGAACGCCTTGGCCACGGCGACCTCGGTGGCCGCCTCGGCGAGGGTGAACCTCGTGTTCTGGAACTGGAAGACCGGGCGGCCGAACGCCGTGCGCTCCTTGGTGTAGGCAACGGTCATCTCCACCGCGGCTTCCATCGCCGCGACCGCCCCGACAGCGATGATCAGCCGTTCCTGCGGCAGCTGCTGCATCAGCTGGACGAACCCGAGCCCCTCGGTGCCGCCCAGCAGGTTCTCCGCCGGCACCCGGACCCCGTCGAAGAACAGCTCCGAGGTGTCCTGGCCGTGCAGTCCGATCTTGTCCAGCACCCGGCCCCGCCGGAACCCCGCCGCCCCCTCGGTCTCCACCAGCAGCAGCGAGACGCCCTGGGCCCGCTCCTCCGGGTTCGTCTTGGCCACGACGACAACGAGCCCCGCCTGCGCGCCGTTGGTGATGAACGTCTTCGCGCCGTCCAGCACGTAGTGGTCGTCCCCGCCCTCGCTCGTGCGCACCGCCCTGGTCCGCACGTTCTGCAGGTCCGAGCCCGTGCCCGGTTCGGTCATCGCGATCGCGCCGACGAGCTCGCCACTCGCCAGCCGCGGCAGGTAGCGCCGCTTCTGGTCCTCCGTGCCGCAGGCCAGCAGGTAGTGGGCGACGATGCCGCTGTGCACGGAGTTGCCCCACGCGTCGTCGCCGACCCGCGCCTGCTCCTCCAGCAGCACCGCCTCGTGGGCGAAGGTGCCGCCGCCCCCGCCGTACTCCTCGGGGATGCTCAGGCACAGCAGGCCCACCTCGCCCGCCTTGTGCCACAGCTCGCGGTCGACCTGCTTGGCCACCGCCCAGCGCTCCAGGTTCGGCGCGATCTCCTTCTGGCAGAAGGTGCGGGCGAGATCCCGGAAGGCCTCGAGATCCTCGTTCAGCCAGGACGAGCGCTGGGTCAGCGGCATGCGATCTCCAAGAAACAATCCGAACGGCATGTAAAGTTTTCTCGAATGTACATGCGTGCAGACCTGTACGTAAAGCCGAGGAGACCGTCATGGCCGCGCCACACCGGACCCAGCAGGAGCGCAGCTCACGAACCCGGGCACGGCTGCTCGAGGCGACCGTCGAGTGCCTCGTGGAGCGGGGCTACGCCGGCACGACGGTCGCCGAGATCTGCCAGCGCGCGGGGCTCTCCCGAGGCGCGCAGCAACACCACTTCACCACCAAGGCCGAGCTGATGACCAGGGCCCTCGAGCACCTGTTCACCCGGCTCGCCGACGAGATCGTCGCGACCCGGCTGCCGACCGGGCCCGATCGGCTGGAGAAGGGCATCGACCTGCTGTGGGAGGCCTACTCGGGCACGCTGTCGACCGCCGCGGTCGAGCTGTGGGTGGCCGCCCGGACCGACGAGGAGCTGCGCGGCCACCTGCTGCCGGTGGACCGGGCACTCGGCCACGCGACGCTGGAGTTCTACCGCCGGCTGGTCGGCGACGGGGACGCCGCGGAGCTGGAGACCGTGCTGCTGCTGACCGTGAACCTGTTCCGGGGCCTGGCCCTCGACGCGATGATCGGCGGCGACGACGGGCGCCGGGCCGCGCTGCTGGCCGAGTGGAAGGCGCTTGTCCTGCGGCGCCGAGCCGGCTGACCCGCATGCACGCGTGAGACGACGGGCGGCGGTTGGCTCGGCCCTCGCGCGAGCCAACCGCCGCTACCCACGTAGACGGGAGCAAGAGCGGAAAGTGACGTTTTCCAATGCAAAGCGTATACGATTCACGTTCTGCTTCAGTCCGCGAACTGCCAGAGGTCGTCGTGGCGGTAGTAGTCGGCGATCTCCTCCGCGGTCATCCGGTCCGCCTCCCGCCACGGCCCGACCGCGTCCAGCTCGTCGATCGACACCCAGGCCGACTCGTCGTAGTCGTACATGTTGGGCCGGGGCTCGCCGAGGTCCACGTCGAACACCGACTCGCTCGGCAGTTGGCAGCGCCAGATCCGCAGGGTCGCGTCGGCGGCCCGGTCCTCACCGGTGCGGTAGGAGTTCATCCGGCGGTCGGACAGGATCCGGTCGACACAGCGGACCGACACCCCGAACTCGGTGGTGAACTCCCGCTCGATCGCGCCGTGCTCCTCCTCGCCCTGGCGCAGCTCGTCGCCGGGCAGCTCCCAGAAGCCCGACACCGAGGCCGGCCGCGAGCGCCGGGCGACGAACAGCCGGAAGTCACGGATGATCGCGGCCCCCGCCACGATCACCTCCCGTGCCTCGTCCCCCGTGGTGACCTCGCTCATTCCCAGCCTCCTCGTCGCCGGTGCCCAGTACCTCAGGTCGGTGGCGAGCGGCCCAGTGGCAGCCAGGAGACCCACGGGGCGGGCTGCGCGGCACGCCCGGGCGACGATTGCCGCCCTTGTGGGCATCGGTGGCGGGAATCACTGGCATCATGCGTCCCGTGACTGCGCCGCCGCCCCCGCATCCCCAGTACCAACACGCCCCGGGTATGCACGCCCCCGCCCCGCCCCGACAGCGTCCGCGCCCCCGAGGCAACGCGCTCGCGCTGGCCGCAGCCGTCACCACGGTGCTCGTGGCCGGCCTGGTGGTCGGCGGGCTGTTCGGGGCAACGCACAGCCTGCGGCACGTGTGGGCCGGTGGCGAGGAGGTGTTCGCCTACGACACCACCTGGTGGGGCCGCAGCGACAACGGGAGCACCGAACCGGTCGACGACCGCACGCTGCTCGCGGGGCTGCCGCTCGTCGGGGCGGCGCTGCTGCTCGTGCTGGCCGCCGTGTTCATCGCCCTGTCGAGCCGGTCGGTACGGCCGGGAGTGCGCTCGGCGGGGCTGTCGCTGCTGGCGGCCGGCGTCGGGGTGTTGGCCGGGGCCGCGCTGCTGCGGCTGATCAGCAGCCTCGACCAGATGAGCCTGGCCAACGAGGAGACCCTCGAGCCGGGCGACAGCATCGAGTTCTCGATCGGACTGGGGCTGTGGCTGCCGCTCGCCGGCCTCCTGCTCGGCATCGTCGCGCTGGTGCTCGCCCACCGCGGCCAGCGCCCGGTGCGCAACGAGCCGGTCACCCCGCCGATGGGCTTCCGGATGCCGCCGCAGTACGGGGGGCCGATGACCGGCCAGCAGCCCGCGGTCCGGGGTGTCGGGCAGTCCAGCGGGCAGTTCCCGCCCGTGCCCGGCCCGACCGACTCCGGCGTCGGCCAGTTCCCCCCGATCCAGGACCCCGGGCCGGGTGAGGGCAGTGGGCGGTTCGCGCCCGTGCCGCCGCCCGGCGCGGAGGACGACGCCACCGCCCGGGGCAGCGCGTCGGTGGCGTCCCGGTTGGACGAGGGCGGTGGGTCCGACGACTCCGACGACTCCGACGGGGAGATCACTCAGCGCACGTCCGTCCCGAGTGCACCGCCCTCGGGTGGTGCCGCTCCCCCGCCACCGCCGCCCGCGCCGCCGGCCGCCCCGCCCGCTCCCGCCGCACCCGCGCCCCCGGCGGGTCCCTCGGTGACGGCGACCCAGGCGCCGCCGGCGCGGAGCACCCCGCCCGCCACCCCGGCGACTCCCGACACCGCGGCGTCCCCCGAGACAGCCACCGAGACAGCTACCGAGAAGCCGAGCGCACGGCCCGACGACGAGCCCGGCGACGGAACCGGCGACCAGCCCGGTGGGGAGACCGGCGAGCCGGCGGCCAGCACGCCGTCCACACCGGACCGCCCGGCTGAGCCCGCCCCGTTGGAGGTGCCACCGGCTCCCCCCGCGCCCGAGCTGGACCCGGAGCGGAAGAAGACCGACTGACGACGTCGCCTGGACGGAGGCGTGCACTCCTCCGTTCAGGCGTAACTCGACCCGGGGAGCCCACTACACCGCCCCACCAGCCGTCCGTTCGGGCAGGCGTGGCGAATGGCTCTGTCCCAAACTGTCCGGCTGCGAGATGATCCTGGGGTGTTCGGCCCGGCGGGCGTGCGGCGTGTACCCGCCTCGCTCCTACTGCTCACACTCGTACTCCTCGGGGTAGCCGTCTGGTGCGTCTGGTCACGGGCTGTGTCCCCCACCGACGGCACCACGGTCAGCCCCGCGGACAGCGGTGCCGTCTCCCTCGGCACCGTGGTGGTGTCCGACCGGGACCCGAGCAGCCCGTTCCGCATCGGCGACCAGATCGTGGCGATCGACGGGGTGGAGCTGGCCGAGCGGGCGGCGCGGCTGCCGGGCGGCGCACCCGTGGCGGAGGGCGACCGGCTCACCTACACCGTGCTGCGCGAGGGCCGGACCCTCGACCTCGACGTCGAGCTGCGCCCCTACCCCGTCGTGCGGAGCCTCACGACCTGGTGGCCGATGCTGCTCGTGGTCCCGCTCCTGCTGGCGGCCTCGTTCACCGTCGTGCGGGTGCGCCCCCGCGACCCCGCCGCGCACGCGGCGCTGCTGACCGCCGCGATCGGCGTCGTCTCGGTCGCCGGCGCGGGCCTGTTCCCGCTGTCCGCGCTGGACCTGGTGGCCGGCCACCAGTTCTGGCGCTGGTACACGGGCGAGCTGGCCTTCGCGCTGCTGTGGGGGGCGGTTCTGCACTTCACGATCGCCTTCCCGGCCGTAACCGACGACCGGCGGCACCGGTGGCGGGTGCTCGCCGGCTACCTCGGCACGCTCGCGCTCTACGGCCTGGCGTGGCTGGTCGCACTCGTCGCCCTGGACGAGCCGCTCGAACGGATGTACTTCGTCCTCGTGCCCGTGGTGGCGGCGCTGTTCGTCTACCCCGTACTGATCGTGTTCCTGCTGGTACGCAGGATCGTCCGCTCCGACGACGACCGCACCCGGCGCCCGCTGCTGTGGCTGATCGGCGCGCTCGTGGTCAGCACCGGGACCTACGTCTCGCTGTGGGCGCTGCCGATCCTGGTCACCGGCCGACCGGTGATGCCCTACGAGTACCAGGGGCTGCCGTTCGCGCTGGTGCCGATCTCGATGGCGGCTGCGGTCCTGCGGTACCGGGCGCTCAACATCGAGGTCGCGGTCAGCCGGTCGCTGGTGTACGGGTCGCTGTGGGCGGGCGCGGTCGGGGTCTATCTCGCGGTCGTCGGCCTGCTGTCGCTGGTGTTCGGCCCCCTGGACGAGCCGTGGCAGCAGGCCGTCGTCGCCGCCACGATCGCCGTGCTCGTGCAGCCGTTCCGGGGCATGCTGCGCCGGTTGATCAACAAACGGCTCTACGGGGAGCACGACGACCCGTTCCGGGTCGTGTCCGCGCTCGCCTCCCGCCTGGAGAACACGCCGACGGCGAGCACCATGTTGCCCGAGATCGTCGAGACGGTCGCCGCGGCGCTGCGCCTGCCGTACCTGGCCATCGAGATCCAGGCGAGGGGCCGCAGCGAGACCGCGGCCAGCGTCGGCACCGCGACCGGCGAGCTGCACCGCATCCCGCTCACCTTCCACGGGGAGCGGGTCGGCAACCTCGTCGTCGGTCGGCGCGGGCAGCGGGAGCTGACCCGGCCGGACCGGATCGCCCTGGCCGAGGTGGCCCGGCACGCCGGGGCGGCGGTCTACACCGCACGCCTCACCCGGGACCTGCGCCGCAGCCGCGACCGGCTGGTCCGCGCCCGGGAGATGGAGCGCAGGCGGATCCTGCACGAGCTGCACGACGGAGTCGGTCCCACGCTCGCCGCGATCGCGCTCGGCCTGGACGTCAGCCGGCGCACGGTGGGCGAGTCCAGCCCGACCGGCGAGTTGTTGGGTCGGCTGCGCGACGAGCTCCAGGCCGCGATCGTGGAGATCCGCCGGCTGGCCCACGGCCTGCGCCCGCCGGTGCTGGACCGGATCGGCCTGATCCCGGCGATCCGCGAGTACGCCGGCGCGCTCGCCAGCCGCACGGCCGGCTCGGAGACCTCGGTGGCGGGCGTGACGATCGTGCTCGAGGTGCCGTCGAGCATGCCGAAGCTACCCGCGCCGGTGGACGTCGCGGCCTACCGGATCATCTGCGAGGCCCTGACCAACGTCACCCGGCACGCGCGGGCGAGCTCCTGCGCGGTCCGGCTGTGGATCGACGACGACCTGCACATCGAGGTGGTGGACGACGGCATCGGGCTGCCGGTGGTGACCAACGGCGGCGTCGGCCTCTCCTCGATGCGCGAGCGCGCCACCGAGCTCGGCGGCGAGTGCCTGGTCGAAGCCGACCACGACGGCGGCACACGCGTGTTCGCTACGCTGCCGTTGCCGAAGGAGGGCAGCTGATGCAGGCCGAGGACCAGAAGCTGCGCGTGCTGGTCGTCGACGACCACCCCCTGTTCCGGTTCGGTCTGTGCACGGTCCTCAACGCCGAGCCCAGCATCCAGATCGTCGGCGAGGCCGCCAACGGGCGGGACGCGGTGAGCGCCGCCCGAGCGTTCCAGCCGGACGTCGTCGTGATGGACCTGCACCTGCCCGACATCGACGGCATCGAGGCCACCCGCCAGATCGTCACCGAGCGCGCCCGTACCGGCGTGGTGGTGCTGACCATGTTCAACGACACCGAGTCGGTGTTCGCCGCCATGCGTGCCGGTGCCCGCGGCTACCTGCTGAAGGGCTCGGGCCAGGAGGAGATCATCCGCGCCGTGCACGCGGTCGGCCGAGGCGAGGCGATCTTCGGTCCGGACATCGCGAACCGGGTGATCGGCTTCTTCAACGCCGGGCCGGTCACGTCCGACCCGATCTTCCCGGAGCTCACCTCGCGGGAGCGCGAGGTGCTCGCGCTGATCGCGGACGGCGAGAGCAACTCGGTGATCGCCAGACGGCTGTCGCTGAGCCCGAAGACCGTCCGCAACCACGTGTCGAGCATCTTCACCAAGCTGCACGTCGCCGACCGCGCCCAGGCCATCGTCCGCGCCCGCAAGGCCGGCCTCGGTGAGCAGCCGCCCGGCGGCGGGCAGCAGTAGCTCAGGCCAGCAGCTCGCGGGCCAGCACCGCACCCCACCACCGCTCCACCCGCTCCGGTGACCAGCCGCGCTCGGCGATGAGCGTGGTGTAGACGTCGATCGAGCAGAGCGCGGCGTACACGTCGACCGCCGCCGGGACCTCGACGCGCAGGACGCCGTCGGGCCAGGAGGAGAACACCTCGTACCGGGTCTCGTCGCCTCGCCGGCGACCGTCCAGATAGGCCCGGGCGAGCTCGGGCTCGGTCCGGCCGGCCTCGCGCACCAGCCTGATCACGTCGCCGGAGCGCTCGAACAGCCGCCGGTCGTAGCCGGCCATGGCGGCGAGCTGGCCGGCCGGCCCGGTCTCCGACAGCTCGGCGAGCATCCGCGGCGCGTCGGCGGCGAGGTCGACGGAGTCGGCCAGCGCGCGAACGAGCCCGGCCTTGTCCTGGTAGGCCGCGTACACCGTCGGCACCGAGACCCCGGCCTCGCGGGCCACGTCGCGGACGGTGGTCGCCGCCCAGCCCTTGGCCACGAACAACCGTCGCGCGGCGTCCGCGATCTCGGCCCTGGTCTGCTGCGCCTGCGTGGTCCGCCGCAGCGAGTCGTAGCGGCGCCGTCCAGTCCCCTCGGTCATGACCCTTCCTATCGCTATATTGAATATATGACCAGTAAAGTCAATTTCGTCGCCCTCTCCGGCGGCGCCGCGATCGGGTTCGCCTCGATGATCGTCCTCGTCAACCTCGTCCTGGCACCGGCCGGCCTGCCGGCGCCCGGGGCCGACCCGGACGAGGCAGCCGCGTTCTTCGCGGCCAACCGCGGTCTGGCCGGTACCGCGGCCGCGCTCACCCCGGCCGTGTGGGTGCTGGCCACGGTGTTCGGCGCCGGCGCGGTCTCGGTGCTGTGGGCTGCCGAACGCGGCCGCGGCGAGGCCTGGGCGCTGGCCGGCTTCGCCGGACTGGTCCTGCAGAACGCGACCTTCACCGGCGTGGTGGCCACCCGGCTGGCGCTGGCCGAGGACGGCGGTGCCGCACCGCTGTGGGTCCTGCACGACGCGCTGCTCACGCTCAACGGGACCTTCCTCGCGCTCGCGATGACCGGGCTGTCCCTGGCCGGGCGGCGCGCGGGGTTGCTCCCGGCGTGGCACGCCCGGCTCGGGTTCGTGGCGGCCGGCCTCCAGTTCACCTCGGCGACCCTCGCGCCGCTGGTCATCGCCGGGGAGGGACCGTTGGGGATGGTCGGGCTCGCGGGGTGGCTGCTGTGGGTGGTCTGGCTCGTGGGCTACGGCCTCGCGCTCCTGCGGGCGCGGGCGGGACTGTCCCCCAGCCCGCTGGCGGGACCCGCCTGAGCGGGCAAACCCAGGACACCGGTCCCATGTGCCCGGGACGCCCGATCGGGCAACCTTTCATCTCGCGCGGGCTTCGACGTGCTGGGCGTCGGGTCGGGGGCGCGCTTGAGGGAGAGCGGGAAACACAGATGTTGGAGCAGAACCGAATTCCGGTCGTCGTGCGGGCGACCGACCCGATCCTGCAGAACGGTGTGCAGATGGCGTTGCGCACCCGGCAGGAGGTCTGGCTGGTCGACGAGGACGGCGTGTCGCCGGAGGCTGTCGCGCTGGTCGTGACCGACCGGTTCGACGACCGGGCCAGCCAACTGCTGCGGACCCTCCAGGTGCGGGGCTTCGCCCGGGTCGTGCTGATCGCGGGCGAGCTGGAGGACACCGAGATCCTGACCGCCGTCGAGGGCGGCGTGTGCGCCGTCGCGCGTCGGGCCGACACCACGCCGGACGTGCTCGTTCGGCTGATCAAGGCCGCGTCGGCCGGGGAGGGCGCGCTGCCGCCCGACCTGCTCGGCCGGCTGCTCAACCGGGTGTCGCGGCTGCAGCGCCACGTGCTCGAGCCGCGCGGGCTGCACCTGGCCGGCATCACCAACCGGGAGACCGAGGTGCTCCGCCTCGTCGCCTCCGGACTGTCCACCAAGGAGATCGCGGACAAGCTCTGCTACTCCCAGCGGACGGTGAAGAGCATCCTGCACGACGTGACGAACCGGTTCCAGCTGCGCAACCGGTCGCACGCGGTGGCCTACGCCCTGCGCGAGGGCCTCATCTAGTCGTCGACACGAGAAGGAGGGGGCGGTCCCGCGGGACCGCCCCCTCCTTCTCGTGTCGGTCAGCCCCCCTCGGTGGGACCGGACAGGCGACCGGAGAAGGACACCGCGGGTCCGCAGTCACCGTCGGCCGGCTCGGGCGCGCCCGGCGTCTGGCAGCTCACCTCGACCGTGAGCGGCGCGTCGGGAGCGAACGTCCAGGGCTCCAGGAAGTGGTAGTCCAGGTCCCGGAAGTTGGCCAGTCCGGCCTCCAGCAGCACGTCCTCGCCACGCAGGATGCGGAGCGTCCCGTTGTCGCCCCTGGGGTTCTGCATGATGATGTCGGTGACGACGAGCGTCTTGTCCGCGGGGATGACCCCTTCTGGCACACCGAACGGCTCGAACGCCTCCGGGTCCGGCGCCGCCGCGACGTCGGTCGTGATCCGGAAGTCCACAGTGGAACCCGAGGCGATGTTCACGCCCTCGGGGCTGGTGGTCGCCCCCCGAGCGGCACCGGCGCCGCCACCGCCGACCTCGGCCACGGTGTCCGCCGCCTCAGCGGCCTTCTTCTCCGCCTCGGCCGCGGACTCCTCGGCCTCGGCCGCCTTCTCCTCGGCCTGGTTGGCCATGTCCATCATCTCGCCCTGCATCTCCTGGGCCTGCTCACGTGCCTCCTCGCGGGCGGCGGTCTGCACGGTCGGCTTGACCATCGTGAACCAGAGCACCGCGAGGACACCCGCGAGCGCCACCGCGGCGATCGCGGCCGGCAGCAGCCACTTCGGCAGCAACTGCTCCTGGACGACGGTGCCGTTGACCGTGGTCGGCGGGAGGTCCGCGGAGGTGGCGGTGACCTGGAACGGGTGGCGCCGCTCCTTGCCCCGCAGGAACCGGTCGTAGGGCTTGGCCCGCAGCTTGAGGAACGCCGAGGTGCCAGGCTGCACCATCAGCGAGGTGTGGTCGAGGGTGAGCCGGAGCTGCTCCTCGGGGTCGATGGTGACGAGCTCGACCCCCACGGGGTGGTTGCCCGCGTTGTCCACGACCACCTCGTGCACGGCCTTGCTGCGGCACTTCGACGACTTGGGCGACAGCTCGACCTGCAGGTCGGTGAACGCCGCGACCTCGACGACGCCTTCCTCCACCGAGGACCCGGCCGGCTCCTCACGGGACAGCACCCGGACGCCGAACGGCACCGGTCCGGCGAGGACCGAGGAGTCCCTCGGCGGCGAGAACGTGACGGTGGCCGTGCCGTCCTGTCCCGGCATCAGGTTCATGACCCGCGGGACGACCTCGACCCACTCCCGCGCGTCCCCGACAATGTCCAAACTGAACTGGTCGACGAGCGTTCCGTTGTTCCGTACCAGGACATTGGCCTCGATCGACTCACCCGGGGTTACGGACAGCTGCGCGCTCGCCATCGACGTGGTGGCTCCCATGGGACAAGTCTGGGAGCCGCGGAGGCGAGGGACAGGCCGCGAACGGGAGCGTGGCGGGGCGGCCCAGGCTGCCCGAAGGGGCGGGTGCGGGCGTCCACTACGCCACCCGGCGGTCGGGACCGTGCCCGCCCGAACAATCATAGGTTCGGATCGTGCGCAAGTCATCCACCCGCAGGCGCGGTCTCGCCGCCGTGGTCGCCACGGCACTGGTCGGCACGTCGACCGCCCTGCTGCTCACCACCGCAGCCCTCCCGACCGCGCTGGCCGCCGTCGCGCCCGGTTCCACCGAACGCGCGTCGGTCGCCGACGGGACCGGCGCGGAGGCCCCGAGCGGCGCCCGCCAGCAGGAGCTGTCGGCCGACGGCACCGCCGTGGCGTTCAGCAGCTACGACCAGCTGGACGACCTGGCCACCGGGCCGGACGACGACGAGGTCAGCTACAAGAACGTCTACGTTCGCGACCTGGCCCGCGACCGCACGGTCATGATCAGCCGCGGTCAGTTCACCCGTCAGCCTCCGCCACCGCCGCCGTCGTCGACGACGCCACCGCCTCCACCGCCTCCGCCGCCGCCCCGTTTCGCGCGGCCGCTGGACCTGGTCGGCCGGAACGCGCCCGGGGTGGGCGTGCCGTTGTTCGGCGAGGTCCCGCCGGACCAGTCGAGCTACCAGCCGACGATCTCCGCCGACGGCCGGTTCGTCGCGTTCGTCACCACCGCGACCAACATCGTGGTGGACGACACCGACAACGACCAGGACATCATCGTCTGCGACCGGGACCCCGACGGCGACGGCGACTTCGACGAGGAGCTCGAGAACGGCGACCGGGACTACCGCTACTTCCGCGTCACCCGCCCGGACTACAGCGACGGCTCCGCCGGCTACCGCCTGGACGACCCGCGCTGGCCCTCGCTCTCCGCCGACGCGTCCACGATCGTCTGGGAGGACTTCGGGCGGTTCGGCGAGTACCACCGGTACCAGACCCGCACCGCGACGCTGCGGCTGACGCCGGCGAACGACCCGGGCCCGCCCACGACCAGGACCTGGGTCCACACCCCGCTGGCCGGCGAGCTGGAGGAGGACCACCAGTACCCGCGGGTGTCCGGGGACGGCCGGTTCGCCGCAGTGGTGGTCAACTTCCGGATCGAGAACGAGGATCCGTACGAGGAGGACCTGGAGCACCAGGCGGTCATGCGTGCGGACCTGGCGACCGGCGCGGTCACCCGGGTCGACCTGCACGCGGGCGGTGCGCCGATCGGCGCCGGACCGGAGATCTTCCTGGGCGCCCCGGCGCTGTCCCGGGACGGGTCGGTGATCGCCTTCGACGCCGAGGAGTACTACCCCAACCCGTGCGACGGCACGTGTTGGGACCGCAGCGGACGGCCCGACGCGTACGTGGTGCGGGTCGTCGACGGGGCGGTGGCCGAGTCCGACGTCGTGTCCCGGGACAACGCGGGCGAGCAGGTGAACGGGTTCGCGCCGGGGCTCTCGGCGGACGGCCGGTTCGTCGCGTTCGTCACCGACAACGTCGGCGTGCACGACGGCGTCGACGACGAGTCGGGGTACACGTGCCTGTTCCCGGAGGACGACGGGGGCTCGACCGGACTCCCCACCCCGGGGGCGAGCGCCGAGGAGCCGGGTGAGGTGGACCCGCGGGAGGTCCGGACGAGCTGCCAGGTCGTGGTGCGCGACCTGGTGGTGGACGCGGAGCGGGCAGCCGCCGAGGAGGAGCGGCTGCCGGGCACCCTGGCCTCTCCGGGGACCAGCCAGGAATGCGCCGACCCGATGCCGGAGAACGGCACCTGCGGCGGCAACGGGAACACGACGGCCCGGGACGCGGAGAAGGGCCCCACCCTCTCGGCGGACGGACGGCGGATCGCCTACGAGTCCGACGCCTCCGACCTGGTGCGCGACGTCGAGGACGGCAACTCCTCGCCCGACGTGTTCGTGCGGACGTTCCAGCCGGAGCTGCGGGCCGACCCCGACCCACTGGACTTCGGCGAGGTCCAGCTCGAGGGCGACGCCCCGGCCACCGCGACGGTGCGCATCGAGCATGTGGGCATCGGACCGCTGACCGTCGAGGATCTGGAGATCGAGGGCGAGGGGTTCGAACTGCTCGACCAGACCTGCGTCGGCGACGGCGTGGTGCTGCACCAGGCCGGGAGCTGCCTGGTCGAGGTGGCCTTCACCCCGCCCGGCGAGGGCACGTTCGAGGGTCTGCTGCGGGTGGTGCTCGGTGCCGAGCGCGAGCTCACCGTGGACCTCGTCGGGGTCGGCGTCCCCAAGCCGACCGAGCCACCACCGGGCGGGCCGCCTGACCCGACTCCCCCGGCCTTCACGGCCGACCCGGACCCGTTGAGCTTCGGTTCCCGCCTGCTGCGGTCGAACGGCCCCACGGCGACGGTGACCGTGGCCAACACCGGTGGGACCGCGATGGACATCGCGAGCGTGGCCGTCGAGCCCGCCGCGGCGCGTGCGCACTTCACCGTCGTGACCGACGAGTGCACCGCCGCACCGATCGCGCCCCGCACCTCCTGTGCGGTCACGGTCAGGTTCTCGCCGGCGGCGAGCGGCGAGCTGACCGGTGCGCTGGTCTTCACCGACGACGCGCCGGGCGGACCGCACCTGGTGGGCCTGGCGGGCAGCGCCCCGGTGCCGGAGATCGAGCTCTCCCCCGCGGTCAGCCCGCCGGGACGCGTGATCACCGTCATCGGCCGGAACTTCACGCCCAACCAGCAGGTGGTGGCCTCGACGTTGCTCGCCATCCAGACCGCGCCGGCGACCACGGCCGCGGACGGCACCTTCCGGGCGGCGATGCTGATCCTGCCCAAGGCCTCCATCGGCGAGCGGACCGTGGTCGCCAGGGTGACCGCCTTTCCGGAGGTCAACGACGAGGCACAGCTGCTCGTCGTGACACCGACCGTCGGTCCCGCGGAGTTCGTCATACGCGGCTAGCGCAGCTCCACCTGAGGATCGGCCCCCGGTCGCCGCCCGCATGCGGGCGGCGACCGGGGCATGTCCGGGCCAGAAAGCCAGGTGTCTGGGGCTGGGGCTGGGGCTGGGGCTGGGGTCTGGGTGAGCAAACTCCCCGCACCCCGCCGAGCAACAGGCGAGTGTGGCCGAACCCCACCACGCCTTCGCCCGTCACGGCGCGAGGTTCCGGTGTCCCGCCGCCACCTCCGTGCGCTCGCCGCCGGCGTGGCGGCGTGGCGGGGTCGGCTGGACCGCGCCCGGTGGGGAGTGGGATCGGGGAACCCCTCCCTCCCCCCGGAGGTGCGGGTCCCTCACCCCGGACATGCGACAGCACCACCGGATGCCCGTCTCCGGGCTCTCCGGTGGTGCTGTGTCACGCGCGACGGCGGTCGGCCGGGGTCAGGTCTCCTCGAACAGCTCGATCTCGGTGATCGAGACCTCCTTGCCGGCCACCGCCTTGAACGTCGACATCACGTGGATCTCCACGCTCGTCGCCCCCTCGCCGTTCTCGACCTCGAGGGTCTGCGGGTCGGGCCGGTCCTGGAGGGTGACGTCGGCCGTCCTGCCCGTGGAGAACACGAGGTGCAGCTTCTGCGCCCGGTGCCGGTCCTTGAAGGCCTCCTGCTGTCCGTTGTGGACGATGAGTCGAGCCAGGTCGACCGTGCGACCGAACCGGACCTCCAGCACCGGCTCCCGGGGGCCGCCGACCGGCGCCGCCCAGAAGGTGTTGGTGAGCCCGTCCAGCGCCATCGCCCCGGGGAACTGCGGCAGCTGTACCGGGCTTACCGGTGCCTCGGCGGCGCGGACCGGTTCGTAGGTGGGGAAGAAGATGCCCTCGACCGTGGTCTTGGCGGCGATCGCCTTGTCGTTCACCCAGCCCCGGAAGGGCGCGTAGACGCCGTAGAGGACGCCGGCCACCACCAGGACGATCGAGACCACCCTGCGGACGGTCCGGAACGTGGTGCTCACGACCTGGCCGACCTTGGACTTGCCGCCCCGACCCCGGCCCGTGGGCCGCTCCCCCGACTTGCGGACCTTGGCCCCGCGCCGCTTCGGGATCAGCCGGCGCCACCAGGGGGTCTTGACCACCTCGGCCTCGGCGAGCGAGCTGCCGCAACGGCTGCAGAACTTCCTGGTCTGCGGGTTGCCCTCGCCGCAGTCCCCGCAGACGAGGTCGCCGGGCTCGAGCTTGCGCGAGGGCGGTTGCCGGCGCACGGTGGGCGCCTTCGCCCGCGCCTCCTGCGGAAGGATCTCGTCGGTCTGTGCCGCGCTGGCCTTGCCCACCACGGGCGCCACCAGCTCGCCGGCCTCCTCCTTGCTCGCCTTGGGCGCGCCGGGCGCGCCGGGCGCGCCGGGCGAGTCGGGTGCCGGCGGTGGCTTGGGCGGTGCCGGCAGCGCCGGAGCCGCGGCGCCGGTGGTCCC
>NZ_MSIE01000035.1 GCF_001921205.1 Actinophytocola xanthii
CATCGCCACACCCTACAACTGCCAACGAACTACCGACTCAGGACATTAGGTTCCGGGCAGCGCCCGTAGTGGTGCACGTCGAACTGTTGCGCTCGGGGTTGTTCCACGACCGGCCGGAACTGACCAATCGTTACGTAGACGCGCTAGCCCAGATCGCCGGTGTGGCACTCGGTGAGACACAATCAGCCCGTCTGATCGACACTGTTCGGAAGGAGTTGGAGGGCTGACCGTGATCACCCCCGCACTCCGCTGGCGGCGTAGCAGCCGGAGCGGAGACACGAACTGCGTCGAGGTCTCCCACAACCTCGACGCAGTCCGCGACAGCAAGCAACCGTGTATCCAGTTGGGCGTAGACACCCGCAGGCTACTGGACGCGGTCAAGAACGGGCGATTCGTCCGCTAGTGCCAAGGCTACTCGGAATACGGCTCGGCCCCCGGAATCCTGCCCCCTGCTGACGGGGCACCGGGGGCCGAGTGTTCGTTAGGGACTAAATTTCGTTGACGGGAACGCGCCCGTCGGTCTCAGCGTCCCTTGTCCCGAAATTGGACCGGTGTCAGCGTGGGACCTTGGGCGGTTGGATCGAAATGTTCCACGTATTTCTCATAAATGGTCGCACTCGGAGTCCAGTGATTCGCAACCCTGCGAACGTACTGGAAGCCGAGACTCTCATAGTATCGATGGAGCGCCTTATTTGTGTCCCATGCATCTAGCACGAGTTTCTTTCGTCCATGAGCCCGGGCTAGGTCCTCGGCAAATTTGATCATTGCCGCACCAATGCCCTTTCCACTCTCGGATCGCGGCACCATCATGCGGTGAATGACGTAGGAATTTTCCAGTTCCTCATTAGTCCAGAGACCTTCATCCGCAACAACGTCGATGGCGATCGTCCCGATCGGCCGACCGTCGTCGTCGAGGGCCATCCAAGTCTCACCCGCCTCAATGGAGCGGCTGATACGCCGCTCGAACTCATCTCGCGAGAGTCCTTTGGTGTCCCACTGATCGCTGCCCTTGTCGTGGATCCACGCTGCTACCTCCCAACGCCACGTCGCGATCAGCCGGACGTCCTCGTCCGTCGCCTGACGGAACCTCACTGCTTAGCCTCTGCGGCGTGTTCCGTAATATGCGTGATCACGTTGCGGTCCGCTGGCAAGACTTCAACAGTGAGGCGCGTTATTGTTTCCTTCGCTGTCGCCAGCCGCCTGAACAACAACACTGAAACACCTGGCGCCAGGTTGAACCGTCGCCTCTCTTCCATATTTGCCGGCCGACTGCCGATCTCGTGGTGGACGCGATCTTCGACGTATCCCCGGGCTGCCATTCGACGAACCGTGCCCTCGGGAATGTCTTGCGGGACGTCAAGGCCGCATGCTTTTGCTATCTGATACGGGTAGTAGGTCGCCTGCTCGGACCAAGGGATCTGGTTGACAAAGCGCAGAAGCTCCCGAACGACCACCAGGTCGTTTTCTTCGACTTTGAGCTTCTCTGCGACCGCTCGGGAAGCGGGCTCTATGCGGAACTTGAAATCCTGACTCGGCTCCCGACCTGACGCTTTGACCACGGACGACCACGTGTCGGTCACGGTGCCGGACTGGTCCTCGCGGTACGGGCGCTCGGAATCGACGTTGTACTCAAGCAGCGGCAGTCGGCGCACGAAGGTGCCCGCCCGTCCCCTGGTCTCGATCAGACCCTCCGCCGCCAACCCGGCCAGGGCCTGGCGGACCGTGCCGCGGCTTGCCCGGTAGTGGTCGGCCAGCTCCGGCTCGGTGGGCAACTTGGCGCCGTCCATCAGCGCGACTCCAAGGAGAGTCGCCTCCGATCGGATGGCCTGCTTCAGTTCGTCGGCAAGCTCCCGGTACTTGGGCTCTGCTGCCATGCCGGCCATCTCCTCGCTTCGCCCGATTCGTATAGACGAATCTTACGTAAAGCCTTGACACCTGTCGAGTCGCGACTTAGCGTCTGTTTCGTACAGACGAAATAGACGCTCTGGTCGCAGGCGACCAGTGCATCGCGACGCTAGGACCCATATGAGCGAGATGAGCAGGTCAGAGCCCCACTACCCCGACGGCCTGACCATGTCAGTCATTGAAGCGCTGTTGACCGAGGCAGAGGAGACCGCGACCCCTCGCAGCCAACCGACGTGGGCCGTGCTGGATGGGAGCGCCGCGCAGCGGCGGGACCGCCGCATTGCTCGACGCGCGATCGGTGCAGTCGTTCGGGCGTTGCCGGCGCACCTGCCGGAGGGCTTTGCGGCCGGCGAGGTGGCGTAATGACGGACCAACGACAGCTGATGAACCCCGGCCCGGCGACGAATCCCGCCAAGAACTCCCACCGGGTCGGGGCTCTCAACCACCACCAGATGAGCGGAAGTGGAGAGAGGTCAATGGTAGGGAACGGTTCCCGCCCCGGCGACTACCCAGCCCGGGGGATTCGTCGGTGGTCGCCGATGAGCACGAAGCCGCAGGACGCCCAGCACCGGCCGTTGTCCGAGGTAGACAAGCTCCGTGTTGAGGCGCGCTCGGCTGCTGAGGTGCGTGCGTTGCAGACGCATCCGGATGTGGTGGCGTTGCGGGTGGAGAAGGTCCGTAAGCAGGTCGACGCGCTGATCTGGGTGGGCCTGCTGCTGGGTCTGTTGTTCACAATGGCCAACGTTCAGACGTTCGCTGCAGCTGGTGCGGCTGCGTGGTCGTTGCCGTGGATCGCGGCATGGCTGTTGGACCCGATGGTGTCGTTGGTACTGATCGCGGTGTTGCTGGCCGAGCAGGTGACCGCCCGGTGGCAGGTGGAGATGCGCACCAGGGGCACAGGGCCGTGGGTGAAGCGAACGAAGGTGTTCGCGTTCGCGGCCACGTACACGATGAACACGTGGGAGGCGTGGGCTGACCTGCACCTCGCGGGCATCGTGCTGCACTCGGTGCCGCCGGCCATGGTGTACCTCGCCGCGGAGACCGGCCCGATCCTGCGAGACAGGCTCACGGAGGCTGTGTTGCACGCGGCCAAGCTGACCGACACAGATAACGGCGGGCACGGCGCACTGCCGCCGGTTGACCTCCCGATCGTGCCCCTGGATCTCGATACCGAGACAACCGCGCCCTCGCGACAGCGGTCCCGGAAGCCGGCGAAGGCCAGGAAGGCGTCTCGTCGGGTGTCCCGTGCCGAGTACCTGGAACGGGCTCGTGCGGCGTACCGGCCGGGGACGATGGTCACTCCGGCGTGGGTGCGGGAAGCCGTGCCGGGCATCTCGCGGGGCACCTCTCAGGTCGTGGCGAACGAGCTGCGCACCGAGCTGGACAACCAGCACACCGTCACCACAGTGGCTACCGCGCCGGAGGCTACCGATCCCACCGACTCCGCTGCCGCGTCGGTCGACGGGAGGGCCGCCTGATGACCATCACGACGAACACCCCGACCCCGATGCCGGGCGACGAGACCGGCCGGCCCGTGAACGGCGTCCCTACCGTGCTCGTGAACGGCACGAAGAACCGTGCCGCGAACCTGGCCTCGAATGCTGTCCCGAACAGCGCCGTGAACAGCGCCGTGAACGGTGTGGTGAACGGCGGGGACACCGCCTACGAGGTCGAGCTGGACGAGACCTCGCCGACCGCGCGCCCGGTGCAGGTCGACGTAGCCGCGCCAACGGTGCCCGTGGTCGCGACTAGCCCTCTCCGACGGCCGATCATCCCGCCGCAGCTGCGACCGGCGAACGTGAAGGCCACCGCACGCCGTGCGGGTGGACGCGCGGCTCACGTGGCCGGCTACCACGCGGTCCGGCTGCCCTGGTACCTGGCGAAGCTGGGCTGGTTCGCGGTGCGCGGGTTGGGCCGGGTGCTGGCCGGTCAGCTGCGGTGGTGGTGGGTGCCGGGTGCGTTCGCGATGGAGCAGCACGCCGCGAACACCCACCAGTTGATGGAGTGGGAGCGGGTCCATCGGCAGGTGAAGGCGACCCGCCAGTGGCGGGGCATCGTGCTCGCCAGCGAGGCACTGACGCTGGGCATCGGGGTGCCCGTCGCGGTGACGCTGGTGCCAACCGGATGGCTGCTGATGGTGGCCGGTGGGCTGGTTGCCGGCCTGGGGCACTACGGCCGGCCGGCGGGTCAGACGTTGATCGGTACGGCGGTGGTGGCGCCGAGGTTCCGCAAGCTGAATTCCGACATCGTGCTCCGCGCCTACTACGCGGCTGGTCTGGGCAATCCAGCCAAGCCGGGCCAGGAGGTCCAGTTCGGCTCCCCGATGGCTCGCGACGCGCGGAACACCGGTTCCCAGGTGGTCATTGACCTGCCGTACGGCAGGGGCTGGTCGGACGTGGCGAACGCTAGGGAGAAGATCGCGTCCGGGTTGGACGTGCACGTGAACCAGGTGTTCCTCACCCCGGACAAGACCTCCTCCCGTCGGCACACGCTGTTCGTCACCGATCGGGACCCCCTCGCCGTGCCGGCCGGGCGAACGGACTTGCTGGACGGCAAGCCGCGGAGCATTTGGCGGCCGGTGCGGTTCGGCAAGGACGAGCGCGGCAACCTCGTCGAGCTGTCCCTGATGTGGGTGTCGGTCCTGGTCGGTGCCCAGCCGCGCAAGGGCAAGACGTTCGCCGCTCGGTTGGCCGCGCTGCACGCTGCGCTGGATCCGTTCGTGAAGCTGATTGTGGTGGACGGGAAGAACTCGCCGGACTGGGCCAAGTTCCGCCTGGTCGCGCATCGGATCGTGTTCGGTACTCACCCCAACCCCAACGACCCCGACCCGGTCGCCAACCTGCTCGCGGTGCTGGACGAGGTGTTGGAGCACATCGACCGCGTGAACCAGACCCTCGCCGGTCTGCCGGCCGGGGTGTGTCCGGAGGGGAAGCTGACCGAGGAGTTGGCGAGGGACCCGCGTTACCCGGATCTGCGGGTGGTGTTGCTGGTGATGGAGGAGTTCCAGGTCTACTTCGAAACCGAGGACCAGGCCGTGAACAAGGAGATCGCCGCGAAGCTGTCCCGCATCCAAGCCGTGGGGCCCTCGGCGGGGGTGGTGATCCTGTCCAGCTCGCAGAAACCCAGTGGTGTGGGGGCGGGGGATGTGGGTCGGTTGTTCAACCGCTACCGCGACAACCACGCCGTCCGGTTCGCCCTCAAATGCGGCAACCGCCTCGTCTCCGAAGCCGTCCTCGGTGGGGACGCCTACGCCGAAGGGTTCGACGCCTCCGCCCTCCCGGTCGGGGATGAGTACCGGGGCGTGGGGCTGCTCTACGGCCAGAGCGACCACACCCCCACCACACGCACCTTCCTCGCCGACCACACCGACGCGGAGAAGATCCTGACCGCCGCGCGGGCGCATCGGGAGCGGGTCGGCACGCTGACCGGGCAGGCCGCCGGCGAAGACATCGCCCGGCAAGTCCGCGACGTGCTCGCCGACGCGCTGTCGGTGTTCTCCGGCTCCAAGCGACTGCCCTGGCAGGTTCTCGCCGCCCGGCTGGTCGAGCACGCCCCGGAGCATTACGGCGACCTGACCGCCGATGCGATCAGCGCCCAGCTCCGCGCGCTCGGTGTCTCGAGTGTCAACGTCAAGTGGGACGGACAGGTGCTTAAGGGCGCCACGGCTGAGGACATCCACACCGCGATGACCCGCCGCGCTAGCAACACACCGTAACCAGCCGAAGGGTTGTTCCGCGGTTGGTGGGGTAGCGGGGTTCCCGCTACCGGTAGCGGCTCCGCTACCCCACCCCGCTACCCGCCACAACACACCTGATCAGGCCCTATCTCCGCAGGTAGCGAGTAGCGGCCTCAGCCCACCCATGCTCAAAACCCCGTCCCGGGAGACACCTGTGCTCATCTCTGCCGCTACCCCCACCCCACCCACCGCTACCCACAGCTACAACCCCGGAGGGCTCATCGCCGTGCTGGTCCTGGTCGCGCTCCTCGCCCTCGCGGTCTACCTCCTGCGCTGCTGGGCCTTCCCCTTCACCACCTGCCCTCACCCCAACCGCCGCCGTGCCTGGCGCTGCCGCCGCTGCGAAGGCACCGGCCGCCGGCTCCGCGCCGGCCGCCGCTTCCTCAACCACCTCCGCCACATCCGCCGCCACGGCAACCACCACTGACACCGGAAAGGCCCCATTCGCCATGACCAAGTTTCTTGACGCTGCCCTGGCCCACGCTGAGCGTGGCTGGCACGTCTTTCCTCTCCGCCCCGGCACCAAGCGACCCGCGCTCCACTCGACGAAGCACTGCCCCATGACCGATTCGTGCAAGGCCGGTCATCGCGGGTGGGAGCAGCGCGCCACCACCGACCCCGACCGCATCCGCGCCGCCTGGACTGCCGGCCCGTTCAACATCGGCATCGCCACCGGCCCATCCGGACTCGTCGTCATCGACCTGGACATTGCCAAGCCCGGCGACCGGCGACCGGCCGAGTGGGACCTGCCCGGTGTCCACGACGGACAAGACGTCCTCGCGGTCCTCGCCGACCGCGCCGGGGAGTCCTTTCCGGTCGACACCTTCACCGCGATCACCCCGTCCGGTGGTGTGCACCTGTTCTACGTGGCACCTGACGGTGTGGCGTTGCGGAACACCGCCGGAACCCGGCTGGGGTGGAAGGTGGACACCCGCGCTCACGGCGGCTATGTCGTCGCCCCTGGCTCCCTCGTGGACGCCATGCCCTACGAGATCGTGGTGGACCGCGACCCGGCGCCGCTGCCCGGGTGGCTGCTGGGCTTGCTGCGGCCGGCGCCGCTCCCACCACCGCCGGACAAGCCCGTAACCCTGCTGTCCGGGCGCCGGTCCCGCTACCTGGACGCCGCGATCCGGATGGAGTGCGAGCGGGTCCATCAGGCTCCGGACGGGCAGCGCAACGCCTGCCTGTACGTCGCGGCGTTCGCGCTCGGCCAGCTCGTGGCCGGAGGTGCACTCATCGCCGACGAACACGAGCGGGTGTTGCTGACCGCCGCCGGCCGCCACATCGCCGTCGGCGCCTACACCGAACGCGAGGCCCGCGCCACGATCGCGTCGGGTCTGGCCAAGGGCGCCAACCGTCCCCGGCAGGTGGCCTGATGACCGCGCCCCTGCGCCCGCTCCAAGCCGTGACCGAGCTACCCGCCCGGCGGACGCGGTGGACCGACGCCGAGCTGATGCGCGAGGAGTTCCCACCCCCGAAGTGGGCGGTCCCCGGCCTGCTCTGCGAAGGGCTCAACCTGCTGGCCGGTGCCCCCAAGCTCGGCAAGTCCTGGTTGTCGCTCGGGATCGGCGCGGCCATCGCCAACGGCGACCCCGCGTTGGGTGGGATCGAGGTCGAGCGCGGGCCGGTCCTGTACTGCGCCCTGGAGGACACGGGCCGTCGGCTCCAGCGGCGCCGCCGGCAGATGCTCGCCGCCGGCTGCCGCGCGGCGCCGCTGCTCACCCTGGAAACCGCCTGCCCCACCATGCCCAACGGCGGGGATGCGCTGATCGTCGAGTGGATCGAGGACAACCCCGGCGCCCGCCTGATCATCATCGACACCTTCGAGAAGATGCGCGGCCGCAACCCCCAAGGGGTGTCCGCCTACAGCGCCGACTACGCCGCCGCCGGCCGGTTCAAGACCATCGCCGACAACTACGGCGTCCCGATCCTGCTCATCCACCACGTCCGCAAACAAGCCGCGGAGGACTGGCAAGACCTCGTCTCCGGCACCAACGGCCTGACCGGCGCCATGGACGCCACCTTGGTCCTAGAGCGCTCCCGGGGACAGGCGGACGGGGTCCTGCACGTCACCGGCCGCGACGTCGTCGAGAACGACTACGCCATGACCTTCGACGGCACCTTCTGGACCAAGCTCGACGGCCCGGCAGGCGACTACGAGCTGGGCGACACCCGCGCCGACCTCATCCGCCTTGTCCGCCAGTACCCCGGCCGCAAACCTGCCCAGCTCGCCGACGCGCTCGACCTTCCGCCGGCCAACGTCCGGCAGACCCTCTCCCGCATGGCCAAAGCCGGCCAACTCCGCGTCGCCCCCGGCGGCGCCTACTACCCGCCCGACCCGAGTGACAGCACCAGCGACACCCCACCCCTGTCACACCTGTCACTCAGTCACCCCACCCCCTCCGACCAGGGAGAACACCAGTGACAACCCCAGTGCCACCCACCAGGAACCGTCACAGCGATCCGAGGGACGAGCTTGCCGCCATGGCCACATCTCTGGAGCACGACATCGAGCACAGCGACAAGGCGCGCTTGCTGATCACTGTTGAAGCTGCGGCTGAACTGCTCTCGATCAGCCGCACCCGTATGTACGCGCTCATCAAGTCCGGAGAGGTCATGTCGGTACGTGTTGGCCGGCTCCGCCGAGTTCCGGTGGCCGCGTTAGACGCCTTCACCGCGCATCTGCTCAACAGCCAGCGCGCTGCCTGACAAGCCACGAAAGGGGAGCACGATGGCTCGCAAGGCTCGGCCCGAAGGAACACGTGCACCGAACGGTGCGTCTTCCGTGTACTTCGGCAACGACGGCAAGTGGCACGGCCGCGTCACCGTGGGCGTGCGAGACGATGGCCGACCGGACCGGCGCCACGTCAAGCGCAAGACAGAAGCGGAGGTGATCAAGGCCGTCCGCGAATTGGAGAGGCAGCGCGACGCGGGCAAGGTGCGGAACCCGGGCCGCGCGTGGACGGTCGAGAAGTGGCTCACGCACTGGGTGGAGAACATCGCCGCACCGAGCGTGCGCCGGACGACGATGGTCGGCTACCGATCGTCGGTTTACAACCATCTGATTCCCGGTGTTGGGGCACACCGCCTGGACAGGCTCAGTCCGGAACACCTCGAAAGGCTGTACGCCACGCTGCAGCTCCCCAAGGGGCAAGGCGGCAAAGGGCTCGCCGCCGGAACGGTCCACCTCGCGCACAGGACTCTCCGAGCCGCGCTCAGTGAGGCGATTCGACGGAATCACGTCGCGGAGAACGTGGCAAAGGTCGCTAAGCCGCCACGGATTGACGAGGACGAGGTGGTGCCCTTCACTGTGGAGGAAGCGCGCCGAATCCTGGCTACAGCGGCCGGGGTGCGCAACGGGGCGCGATTCGTGGTCGCATTGACCATCGGACTGCGGCGCGGGGAAGCCCTCGGACTCAAATGGTCGGATCTGGACATCAAGTGGCGACACGGCTGTGAAAAGGACAGCGAATGCCGCGGCACTGCTGCGCAGATGTGCCCCGACCGCCAACTCAGGTCCGCGACGATGACCATTCGGCGTGCGGTACAGCAGTTCGTGTGGCAGCACGGTTGTACCGTCGGCCCGGATGGACGGGTCTGCGGCCGCAAGTACGGTGCGCACTGTCCGCAACGCCATGGTGGAGGAGTGGTCATTACTGACGTGAAGTCCCGCGCCGGTCGGCGGACCGTGGGTGTGCCGGCGCCGCTGGTGCACGAGATCGAGCGGCACCGTGAGCGGCAAGGGTTCGAACGCTTGCAGGCGGCCAACCTATGGCGCGAGGAGGGCTGGGTTTTCACGAACCGTCTCGGCGGTCCGGTTCACCCAACCGTGGACCATGAGGCATGGAAGGCCCTGCTTCGCAAGGCAGCGGTACGGAATGCCCGCCTGCACGATGCCCGGCATACAGCCGCGACCATGCTCCTGGTACTCAAGGTGCCGCTCCCGGCCGTCATGGAGATCATGGGTTGGTCGGATGCCTCAATCGCAAGGCGGTACATGCACGTCCCGAGTGAGTTCCTAGCCGTCATAGCGGACCAGGTGGGCGGGCTTGTCTGGGCCGATCCAAAGGATGACGACGAAGGCGACCCGCCGGCCGATGCGCAAATTCGGTTCTGATTGCTGCGGCTATTAGGACGCTACTGACATCGTCGCGTCCTTCGAGACAACGAAGCGCTCGGCGTCCAGCATTGGACGCCGAGCGTTTCGTCTGCTCAAGATTGGACTGTATCTAGTAGGTGGAGGTGTGCTGCGTGGGACCCCATGATTCTCACGCTGACGGAACGATATCGCCATTTAGCCACAATCGCCGTCAGTTTGAGCTTACGTGGTCGCTCTTCCTGACGTGGGGTGGTCCGAATAGAGCTAGGTTGCGAGCCCTCACCTCTCCTCCAGTCAAAGGTGGCAAGATGTGTCGGTGCCTGAGAGCCTGACAGACTGGTTGGACAGCGAGCGAGGACAGACGTCGGCTCTGCAACGAGCCCGGATAGACACAACGAAGCTTCTCGCGACCTTCTCCGCAGCGATGGCTGCAACAGTAGTCGCTACTGCCCTGCAAGTGGGTAAGCCAAACGTACTGGATAGGGTCGCTGTGTGGCTGCTCCTGGTTACGGCTTTAGGTGCGATCGGAGTGATCCTTTTGGACCGGTCTCGCGAGGTAGATGTAGCTGCTGTGGTGTTGGAGTCGACCCGGAAGGGCTGGGACTCGCGCACGTTGGTCGAAGAACTTCGCCAAGCCGCCTTCGAAGCGCAGGAGAGCAACCGGTCAGTGGTGTTTTGGACGCGGACTGCAGCCATCGTCACTGCCGTCGCCGCCGTCGCAGCCAGCGGATTTGCAGCGCTGTCGCTTCTTCAACCAGCCGCGTAGGCTTGGCTAGGTGTCCCGACGCTATCTGCGCGTGAGTGGCTGGGGGCCGTTCCCCCTTCCGGGTGAACGGCGCCGAGTCGAACGCGCTAGCAGGCGTGCGCGAGAGATGCTTGCCCGGGTAGCGGAACTGGAACGAGAGGACCGGTCACCTGCTAGCGGGACGGAGGATGGGTTGCCCTCGTCGGGGAGTGATGAGCCAGCGGGGGGAGGCTCGCCAGGACGAGGACGTGCCAACTCGAATATCACAACGACGACAGGTGGTCAAGCGCAGGGGCCGATGGGATTCAGCTCCGAGCACTATCACGTTGTGGACCTGTTCCCGACCCTAGCTACGGTTCGGGGGCCAGAAGTCGCTTCAGCGGCCCGGGCAATGGCACTCTTCGATGACTCGATGTATACGGAGGATGACTCGACGTATACGGAGGTCGGGGGAGCTTCGGGTGAACCTGGCGAAGCACTGGCTGCGGTCTTGCTGGCGCGCAGCCGGTTGGCCCAGGGGGACAACGGCACGGCGATGCAAGCTCTGAACGAAGCAATCCACGCGCTGCAGCTGGAGATAGCGAAGCGCCGTGGCGCTAGCGGCATACCCGAGGGCCACGTCGGAATCGGCAGCGCACCAGAAGGCGGCGCTAGCGGCATACCCGAGGGCCACGTCGGAATCGGCAGCGCACCAGAAGGCGGCGCTAGCGGCATACCCGAGGGTCATGCCGATACCGGCAGCGAGCCCGAAGGCCTTCAGCGGCGACGGGCCGACTGAGCCCCAAACTGAGACCCACCACCCCCGCAAACGACGAACGCCCGGCGTCCATGATCACGGACACCGGGCGTTCTGCCTGATCAGAGCGCGGAGGATGCGGGATTTGAACCCGCGAGGGCTATCACACCCAACACGATTTCCAATCGTGCGCACTAGGCCACTATGCGAATCCTCCGTCGAAGAGGGTACCGGACGTGGCTCTGACCGGCCAAAACGGGTGGTCAGTGACGTGCTGACGTGCGGAGACGACTGATCATCGGCGGGGTGAGGGCCCCGAACGCAGGCCCCGCGGCGCCCGGTGGCCCCACGGAGCGTCCCCGCGCGAGCACCGGCCGATCACCACCCGTAACCAGGGAAGAAAAACCCGCAAACCACTTGCCCTCATTTCCCCCAACAACGCGACTCAGGTCGCGCTGACGCTCGCGACCCAGATGATGCACACCAGCAACCCCACCAGCGAGCACACCAGTCCGGCGACCGCCGGCCCCTTCGGCATGCCGGGAGTCTTGCCGGCGTTGCTGATGCCGACCCCGCCGAAGATGACGCCGAGGACCGTCAACGGCCAGGCGATGACCCCGATCAGCGGGATGAAGGAGAACACCAGACCCACGATTCCCAGCACCAGCGCGGTGACCCCCATTCCGTTGGACGGAGCCGCCTGGTACACCGGATAGGGCTGCCCCTGCGGAGGGAAATAATGGGTCATTGTTACTCCTCGTGATTAGTGAGCTGGCTCAGACGTCGTCCTTTCCGGGCAGTCCGTTACGACGCGCGGCGGCGATATCCCCCGGTCGGGTATGAGATTTCGAGTCGTGTAACAGGGGCGACCCGGGTACCCACGCCGCATGACGAACCGGAACGTGGACATGGGTCGGGCGGCGGCGGTGGTGGGCGCGGCCGCCCTACAGGTCGCCGCGGGGGCGGTCGGCGGGCCCGGCCTGGTCGGGGAACCCGTCGGCGAGGTCGCGAACGCCTATCCGACCCTGCTGCTCCCCGGCGGCGGCGCCTTCGCCATCTGGTCGCTCATCTACGTCCTCTTCGCGGCCCTCGCGGTTCGACAGGCGTTCCCGAGCCAACGCCACCGGACCGTGCACCGGCGCACCGGGTGGTGGCTCGCCGCCGCCGGGCTGCTGAACGCGGCCTGGATCGCGTTGTTCACCCAGCGCCTGGTGGGTGCCGCGCAGGTCGTGATCGTCGCCCTGTTGGCGTGCCTCGTCGTCGCGGCGCTGCGGCTGCGTCGCGAGCCCGCCGAAGACTGGGCCGACCGGCTCCTGCTGCACCTCCCGGTGGCGATCTACACCGGCTGGGTCGCGGTCGCCACCGTCGCGGGGGCGGCGACGACGAGCGCCTTCCTCGGGGCGGCTCCGAGCGCACCGGTCGCGGTCGCGGCCGTGCTGTTGACCGGCGCTGCGGCGGCGTTCGCCGCGCTGCGGCTGCCGGCCGTCCTCGGGTTCGCGGCGGCCGTCTGCTGGGCGTTGGGGTGGATCGCGGTGGCCACGCCGGACACCGCGGTGCGGGTGGCCGCGCTGGTCGCGGTGGGCGTGGTCGTGGTCGGCGCCGTGGTGCGGCGGGGGAGGGCCCTGGGCTGACGACCTCACCTGTTGTGCACCACCACCGCGGGCCCGCGATGATTCGGGCTACGCGGAACGGGGAGGTCCTCCATGCGGTGGTGGCTGCCGGCGCTGTTGGTTGTCGTCTGGCTCGGGCTCGGTGCGCTCGGCGGCCCCTACGCGGGCCGGCTCGCCGAGGTCGCGGAGAACAACAACGCCGCCTTCCTCCCCGACTCTGCCGAGGCGACCGAGGCGCAGCGGCTCCAGGAGAGCTTCACCGACGAGCAGGTCCTGCCCGCGGTGGTCGTCGCCGAGCGGCAGGGTGGGCTCGCGCCGGAGGACACCCGGTACCTCGCTCAGCGGACGGGTGCGCTCGCCGAGGTCGACGGGGTCGTCGGTCCGCCGCAGCCGCGGAACTCCGACGACGGCGAGGCAGTGCAGCTCGTGCTGCAGATCCGCGGTGGGGGCGAACCCGCCGAGGTCGTGGCCGAGATCCGCACCCAGCTCGAGGAGGGCAGACCGGACGGGCTCGCGGTGGCCGTCACCGGGCCCGCCGCGCAGATCGCCGACCTCGTCGAGGCGTTCGGCGGCATCGACGGGTTGCTGCTGCTCGTGGCCGGTGCGGTCGTCGCGCTGATCCTGGTCGTGGTCTACCGCAGCCCGGTGCTACCGCTGATCGTGCTGTTCTCCGCCGTACTGGCGCTGGGCACCGCGAGCTTCGTCGTCTACCAGCTCGCCGAGGCCGGCACGCTCACGCTCAACGGGCAGAGCCAGGGCATCCTGTTCATCCTCGTGTTCGGCGCCGCGACGGACTACGCGCTGCTGCTGGTCTCGCGCTTCCGCGAGCAGCTGCGCGAGACCGAGGACCGGTTCGTCGCGATCCGGGCGGCCCTGCGCGGCACGATCGAGCCGATCGCCGCCTCGGCCGGGACCGTCATCCTCGGCCTGCTGTGCCTGCTGTTCTCCGACCTGAACTCCAACCAGGGGCTCGGCCCGGTCGCGGCGATCGGGATCGGCGGGGCGCTGCTCGCCTCGGTCACCTTCCTGCCGGCGGCCCTCGCGCTGCTCGGTCGGGCCGCGTTCTGGCCGTTTCGCCCTACCTACGGGTCGGCCAAACCAGAGCACGAGGGGCTGTGGGGGCAGGTGTCCGCCCTGGTCGGCCGCAAACCGAGGCTGATCTGGATCGTCACCACGCTCGTCCTGCTCGTCGGGGTCGCGTTCCTCCCGCAGCTGCGGGCCAGCGGTACCGCACAGTCCGACCTGTTCCTGACCGAGGTGGACTCGGCCAAGGGGCAGGAGATCGTCTCGCGGCACTTCCCGGGCGGCTCCGGTGCGCCGACGGCCGTCCTCGCCCGCGACGCCCAGGCCCAGGATGTGCTCGCCGCGACCGACGTGCCGGGCGTGGAAGAGGCAGCCGTCGTCGACAGCCGGGGCGGGTGGACGCTCATCCAAGCCGTGCTCGAGGACCCGGCCGACTCCGAGGACGCGATCTCCACCGTGAAGCGCCTCCGCGAGTCGGTGCACGCGGTCCAGGGGGCGGAGGCCAAGGTCGGCGGGCAGACCGCGATCCAGCTCGACGTCCAGACCGCGTCCGCCCACGACCGCACGCTGATCATTCCGATCGTGCTGGTCGTGATCTTCCTCGTGCTCGCCCTGCTGCTGCGGGCGCTGGTGGCCCCGCTGATGCTGATCGCCACCGTGGTGCTCTCGTTCGCGGCGACGATGGGTGTGTCCGCCCTGGTGTTCAACCACCTGCTGGGCTTCCCCGGAGCCGACCCGGCGATCCCGCTGTTCGGGTTCATCTTCCTGGTGGCGTTGGGGATCGACTACAACATCTTCCTGATGACCAGGGTGCGGGAGGAGGCGCTGGAGACCGACACCAGGACCGGCACCCTGCACGGCCTGGCGGTGACCGGCGGCGTGATCACCTCGGCCGGGGTGGTGCTGGCCGCCACGTTCGCCGCGCTCGCGGTGATCCCGGTGCTGTTCCTCGCGCAGATCGCCTTCATCGTCGCCTTCGGCGTGCTGCTCGACACGATCATCGTGCGCTCGCTGCTGGTGCCGGCCCTGACGATCGACATCGGACCGAAGGTCTGGTGGCCGGCCAGGATGAGTCAGGCGAGCCGCTCGCAGAGCCAGGCCAGCGAGAGCGGGTAGCGGTACTCGATCGCCCCGTGCCCGGCGTCGAAGAGCTCGAAGTAGACGGCGTCCGCGCCGACCCCGGCGGCGGTCAGCGCCCGGTGGAAGGCGACCGCGCCGAAGTCCAGGTGGTACTCGTCGCGGTTGCCGGCGTCGATCCACACGGCGTTCAGTGAGCGGACCGCCTCCCGGTACTCGGGGCGGGCGGCCATCAGCACCGGGTCCCACTCCAGCCACCGCGCCCACACCTCGGGCACCACCGCGCCGGTGTCGTCGAACGGGATGGCGACCGAGCCGTCCTCGTTGCCGGAGTACGCCGCGGCGTAGCCGTACAGCTCGATCAGGTCCAGGTCGGACGGGCGGGTGCCGTGCAGGCGGCCACGCCAGTCGGCGAGGAAGGCGGGGTAGGAGCCGTCGTACTCGTCGCGCAGCGTCCTGGCGACGGTCCGGAAGTCCGGCCGGTAGCAGACGTCGAACAGGGCGTCCCCGGCATGGGTGGCGAAGGCGCCGAACAGGTCCGGGCGCAGCAGCGGGGTGACCATGGCGCCGTAGCCGCCGCTGGACTTGCCCGCGATGGCCCGGTGGTCGCGGTCGGCGAGCGTCCGGTACCGCGCGTCGACCCACGGCACGACCTCGTCGCACAGGTAGGAGTGGTAGCGGCCGGTCGCCGGCGAGTCGAGGAACTGGCTGCCGCCGAAGGCGGTCCACGCGTCGACGTAGACCACGATCGCCGGCGGCACGTCACCCTGGGCGAACACCTCGTCGGCGAGCTCGGGGAACGGGCGGCGGAACGGCATCCGGTTGAACCACATGCCCACGTGCCCGGTGTAGCCCTGGATCGTGTAGACGACCGGGTAGCGCCGGTCGCTCCGGTCGTAGTCCGGGGGCAGGTAGACGAGGATCGGACGTTCGTGGGGGTCACCGAGCGGGTTGTCGCGCAGCAGCACGCTGTCGACGACACCCTGCTCGATTCGACCGGCGAGCTCCGCGGACCAAGGCAGCATGCGGCAAACCCTAGGCCGAAGACAGAAGGGGACCCCACGCACCCGACAGAGCCCGCTTATCCTTGCTGCCTTCCGGCCCTGGGGAGGTTCACGAGATGAACGCCGCATGGGGTCCGTAGTCAGTGTAGCCAGCCCGTCCGGGCACCGCCCGTGGGTGGGTGGGCAGTCGGGCACGGCGGGTATGGTCCTGCCGTGGCGCTCGCCCTCTACCGCAAGTACCGACCGGCGACCTTCGCCGAGGTCGTCGGCCAGGAACACGTCACCGAACCGCTGCGGGTCGCGCTGACCGCCAAGCGGGTCAACCACGCCTACCTGTTCTCCGGCCCCCGCGGCTGCGGCAAGACCTCGAGCGCGCGCATCCTCGCCCGCTCGCTCAACTGCGAGCAGGGCCCCACCGCGGACCCGTGCGGCGTGTGCGACTCGTGCATCTCGCTGGCCCCCGAGGGCCCGGGCAACGTGGACGTGGTCGAGCTCGACGCGGCGAGCCACGGTGGTGTCGACGACGCCCGCGAGCTGCGCGACCGCGCTTTCTACGCGCCGGCCTCCTCGCGGTACCGGGTGTTCATCATCGACGAGGCGCACATGGTCACCACGCAGGGCTTCAACGCCCTGCTCAAGATCGTGGAGGAGCCGCCGGAGCACCTCGTCTTCATCTTCGCGACCACCGAGCCGGACAAGGTGCTGCCGACGATCCGGTCGCGCACCCATCACTACCCGTTCCGGCTCATCCCGCCGAGCGCGATGCGCGAGCTGCTCGAGCGCAACGTCGCCGACGAGGGGGCGACGGTCGCACCCGCGGTCTACCCGCTGGTCATTCGGGCCGGCGGTGGCTCGGCGCGGGACACCCAGTCGGTGCTCGACCAGCTGCTCGCCGGGGCCGGGCCGGAGGGCGTGACCTACGAGCGGGCCGTGGCGCTGCTCGGGGTCACCGACGTCGCGTTGATCGACGAGATGGTCGACGGGCTCGCCGCCGGCGACGCGTCGACCGTGTACGGCACCGTTGACAAGCTGGTGGAGGCCGGGCACGACCCGCGCCGCTTCGCCGCCGACCTGCTGGACCGGCTGCGCGACCTGGTGCTGCTCCGTGCCGTGCCGGAAGCCGGGGCCAAGGGCCTGGTCACCGCGCCCGGAGACGAGCTGGACAAGATGATCACCCAGGCCCAGCAGCTCGGCCCGGGAACGCTCACCCGGTTCGCCGAGATCGTGCACAACGGCCTGGTCGACATGCGCGGAGCGACCGCGCCGCGACTGCTGCTCGAGCTGCTCTGCGCGCGCATGCTGCTGCCCGGCGCCGTGCCCACCGACGCCGCGGCCGACTCCGCGGTGCTGCAACGCCTGGAGCGGATCGAGCGCCGGGTCACCGTCGGTGGATCGGCCCCCGCCGAGCCGGCCGCCCAACCCGCTCGCCCGGTCACCTCGAGCGGCTCGGCCGCTCCGACGCGAGCGGAGGCAGCCGGCCAGGCCCCCGCCGGCCAGCGCGACGCCGGCCGTGCCGCCGAGCAGCCGCCCGCCGCCCGCCCGGCAGCTGCCGACCACCGCGACGCCGGTGATCCCGCACGCCCTGCCGCCGGGCGAGCGCCCGAGCCGGTCGAACCCGCGCCGACCCCCGCCGTCACCACCCCTGAGGCCGAGGCCGCGGGGATGCCGGCCACCCAGGGCGGTGTCGACGCGCCCGGGATCCGCCGGCTCTGGTCGGAGCTGCTGGCCGAGGTGCGCAAGGTCAGCCGCAGCACCGAGGCGATGCTCACCAACGCGAGCGTCCAGTCCGTCGAGGGCAACACGGTGACGCTCGGGCACATCGCGGCCCCGCTGGCCCGCCGCCTCGCCGAGGGCCGCAACGTCGACGCGATCGCCAAGGCCCTCGAGGCCGTGTTCGGCGGCACCTGGCAGGTCCGCTGCGTGCATGCCGACCCGAGCGCGGCGAGCAGCGCGCCGGTCGCGGAGAAGCCGAAGGTCGCGCCCACGTTCCAGCGCCCGACCCAGGCCGCCGCCCCGCCGCGCCGCCCCGAACCGGCCCCCGAGAAGACGCCCGAGCCGCGGCCGACCCCCCCGGTGGCCACCGCCGACGACGAGCCGCTCCCGCCGGAGCCTCCGGAGGAGGAGGACTACGACGACGGTGGTCCGGCCCCCGACCTGCCGCCGGCGAGCAGCCCGGAAGAGGACATGGTCAAGCTGCTGACCGACAAGCTCGGCGCGAGGCCCCTGGACCGCTAGGGCGCGCTAGCCGAGGTAGGCCAGGATGCCGGCGGCGATCGCGGTGGCGTATGCGCGCCGACCGGACTCGCTGGCGAACGCGGCGGCCTCGTCGGGGTTGCGCATGTTGCCGCACTCCACCAGCACTGCCGGCCGCTGCGACAGGTTCAGCCCGCCGAGGTCGTTCCGCGGCGACAGCCCGTCCCGCCCGATGTAGGTCGACACCGGGAACGACGCCCGCAGCGCGTCGCGCATGGCCTCGGCCAGCCGGAGTGTCGGCGCGCCCTGGGCGGGGTTCAGCGGCGGCGCCGAGTACGCGACGTGGAAGCCGCGGGCTCCCGGGTCGATCGAGCCGTCGGCGTGGATCGACACCACCGCGGCGGCCCGCGCCCGGTTGCCGACCGCGGCCCGCTCGTTCACGCACGGCCCCACCCCGTCGTCGTCGGGGCGGGTCAGCACCACCCGGACCCCGCGCGCGGTGAGCGCGTCCCGCACAAGCAGGGCCACCGACCAGGTGAACACGTGCTCCGGAAAGCCGGCGTCGGTCGCCGTGCTGGTGGTGTTGCAGGGCTTGGTCCGCCCCCGTCCGGCCGGCACCGGCCGGTTGATCACCTCGGGCGCGCCGGCGTTGCCTCCGTTGTGTCCCGGGTCCAGCACGACGACCGGCACGACGACAGGCGCGACGGCGGGCGGCGCGGTGCTCGTGCTCGACGGCGGAGCGGAGGACGGAGCGGAGGACGGAACCGACGGCCGGGTCGCGGACGGAACCGACGGGGGAGGAGAAGACAGGGACACCGGAGGGGCGGGTGCGGCGCAACCGGCCAGCGCGAGCAAAACCGCCGTGAGTACCGGTCTCCGCACGCCGTTCACCCTTCCACGACACCGACCCGGCTACGCTGGAACGCGAGACCGTTCATCGAGAGGAGCCGGCGTGCAACCCGGTGGCGTACCCGACATGCAGCAGATTCTCGCCCAGGCGCAGAAGATGCAGGAACAGCTGATGTCGGCGCAGGAGGAGTTGGCCAACGCGGAGACCACCGGCAGCGCCGGCGGCGGGTTGGTGACCGCGGTCGTCTCCGGAGCGGGCGAGCTCAAGTCGCTCACGATCGACCCGAAGGTGGTCGACCCCGAGGACGTCGAGACGCTCGCCGACCTCGTCGTGGCCGCCGTGCGCGACGCGTCCAACAGCGCCCAGCAGCTCGCCCAGGAGCGGATGGGCCCGCTGGCCGGTGGGCTGGGTGGGCTCGGCCTGCCCGGTATGTAGGACATGTACGAGGGACCGGTCCAGGACCTGATCGACGAGCTCGGGCGGTTGCCCGGCGTCGGCCCCAAGAGCGCCCAGCGGATCGCCTTCCACCTGCTCGGCGCGGACCCGGCGGACATCGCCCGGTTGCAGCAGGCGCTGCAGAAGGTCAAGGACGGCGTGGTGTTCTGCGACATCTGCGGCAATGTCTCCGAGGAGGCCACCTGCCGCATCTGTCGCGACGCCCGCCGCGACCCGAGCGCGGTGTGCGTGGTCGAGGAGCCCAAGGACGTCCTGGCCATCGAGCGGACCAGGGAGTTCAAGGGCCGCTACCACGTGCTCGGGGGCGCGCTGGACCCGCTGTCCGGGATCGGTCCCGACCAGCTGCGCATTCGCGAGCTGCTGTCCAGGATCTCCGCGCAGGAGGTGACCGAGGTGATTCTCGCCACGGATCCGAACACGGAGGGTGAGGCCACCGCCACCTATCTGGTGCGGATGCTGCGCGACTTCCCGGGCCTGGCCGTCACCCGGCTGGCGTCGGGGCTGCCCATGGGCGGCGACCTGGAGTTCGCCGACGAGCTCACGCTGGGGCGCGCGTTCTCCGGCCGCCGCGCCGTCTGAGTGCCACCCCGACCCGACCTACCCCGGCTTGGCCCACCCCGGCTCGGCCCGGTGCGGCTGGTCGCGGTCGACGGTCCGTCCGGCTCTGGCAAGACCACGTTCGCCGCGGACCTCGCCGTCGAGCTGGGTGCGGCCGTGGTCAGCACCGACGACTTCGCCACCTGGGACGAGCCGGTTTCCTGGTGGCCGCGGCTGGTCGAGGGCGTGCTGGCCCCGCTCTCCGCCGGCCGCCCCGGCCGTTATGTGCGCACCGAGTGGACCGATGGCCGGCCAGGGCCGGGAGCGGTGATCACCGTCGAGGTCCCGGAGATCCTGATCGTCGAGGGAGTGTCGGCCGGGCGGCGTTCGGTCGAACATCTGCTGTCGGCGCTGGTCTGGTGTGAGGTTCCCGACCCTGCCGAGCGCCTCGCCCGGGCGGTGGCCCGCGACGGCGAGCCGGCCAGAAAACCTCTGGTCGAGTGGCAGGCGTTCGAGCTGGGCTGGTTCGCCGTGGACGGCACTGTCCAGCGTGCCGATTACCGCCGGGTGAACGCCCTGGGTAGTTCGCATAACGGGCATGCGTGACCGAGTTGTGACCGAGGTGCTTTGTTGACCTGGCACTCGATGGATATAAGGTCGGCGACCGAAACCTGAGTCACAACTCTCCTGAGGTGCGAAATGGTCCAAATCCGCCCGGTTCGCCTGGTGGCGCTCGGCCTCACGGCCGCACTCGCCCTGTCCGCGTGCGCTGAGTCCGAGCGCGGCGGCGACGACGAGGGTCAGTCCGGCGGCGGCCAGACAGGCGGCACGATGACCTTCGCCACCGAGGGTGCGCCGAAGCTGTTCGATCCCTTCTTCGCCACCGACGGTGCGACCTTCCGCACCTCGCAGCAGATCTTCGAGGGCCTGATCGAGTTCAAGCCGGGCACTGCGGACGCCGAGCCCGGCCTGGCCGAGTCCTGGGAGTCCAGCGAGGACGGCAAGACCTGGACCTTCAAGCTCCGCGAGGGCGTCAAGTTCCACGACGGCACCGACTTCAACGCCGAGGCCGCCTGCTTCAACTTCGACCGCTGGTACAACCAGACCGGCGCGGCGCAGAGCCCGGCCGTGACCGGCTACTGGCAGGACAACTTCGGCGGCTTCGCCGACGGCAAGGTCCCGTCGCTGTTCGAGTCGTGCTCCGCGACCGACGCCAGCACGATCGAGGTCAAGCTGACCCGCTCCACCTCGAAGTTCCCGGACATCCTGGGCCTGCCGTCCTGGGCCATGCAGAGCCCGAAGGCGCTGCAGGACTACAAGGCGGACGAGGTCGTCCAGCAGGGTGACAGCTTCGTCTACCCCGAGTACGCCACCGAGCACCCGACCGGCACGGGTCCGTTCAAGTTCTCCAAGTACGACGAGGCGAACGGCACCGTCGAGCTGGTCCGCAACGAGGACTACTGGGGCGACAAGGCCAAGCTGGACAAGCTGATCCTCCGCGCCATCCCGGACGAGACCGCCCGCAAGCAGGCGCTGCAGTCCGGCGACATCGACGGCTACGACCTGCCGGGCCCGGCCGACTGGCAGGGCCTCAAGGACGACGGCTACCAGCTGCTGATCCGCCCCGCGTTCAACATCTTCTACGTCGGCATCGGCCAGAAGAACGTGGCGAAGCTGCGTGACCTCAAGGTCCGGCAGGCCATCGCGCACGCCATCGACCGCGAGGGCCTGGTGCAGCAGCAGCTGCCCGAGGGCGCCAAGGTGGCCGAGAACTTCTACCCCGACACCGTGTCCGGCTGGACCGACGACGTCGAGAAGTACGACTTCGACCAGGACAAGGCGAAGCAGCTGTTGAAGGAGGCCGGTGCGGAGAACCTGACGGTCAACTTCTACTGGCCGACCGAGGTCACCCGCCCGTATATGCCGAACCCGCAGGACATGTTCGGCTTCATCCGGGGCAACCTGGAGGCCGTCGGCCTGAAGCTGAACGTGGTTTCCAAGCCGTGGAACGGTGGCTACCTGGAGGACGTCGACCAGGGCAAGGCCGACCTGTTCCTGCTCGGGTGGAACGGCGACTACAACACGCCGGACAACTTCATCGGCAACTTCTTCTCCGACCCGAACAACCGCTTCGGCACCGGTAACTCGCCGTGGGGCCAGACCCTGTCCGACGAGCTGAAGGCCGCCGACACGGAGCCGGACCCGGAGACCCGCAAGGGGATGTACGAGGACCTGAACAAGAAGCTGAAGGCGGAGTACCTGCCGGCCATCCCGATCTCGCACTCCCCGCCGGCCCTGGTCGTCGCGGAGAACGTGGAAGGCCTGGTTCCGAGCCCGCTCACCGACGAGCGGTTCGACTCGGTCAGCATCGGCTGAGCTGACCAACGCTCCCACCACAAACAGGACCAATAGGTGCTTCGCTACACGATTCGGCGGCTGCTGCAACTCCTCATAGTCGTCGGGGTGCTGTCGCTGCTGCTGTTCGCGTGGCTGCGCTCGCTCCCAGGAGGGCCGGTCTCGGCCCTCCTGGGGGAACGCGCCACCACCGAGTCCAGGGCCCGGCTCACCGAGGAGTTGGGGCTGGACCAGCCAATCTTCGTGCAGTACTTCAAGTTCGTCGGACGCGCGTTGTCCGGGGACTTCGGGGTCTCCACCGGCGTACAGCCGGGAGACTCGGCGACGGAGATCTTCCTGCAGCGCTTCCCGGCGACGCTGGAGCTCTCGTTCCTCGCCATCGTCATCGCCGTCGCGGTCGGGATCCCGCTCGGCTACCTTGCCGCCCGGCGCCGTGGCGGCTGGCTGGACAACCTCAGCGTGGTCAGCTCGCTGATCGGTGTCGCGGTCCCGGTGTTCTTCCTCGCCTTCCTGCTCAAGCAGGTGTTCGCGGTGGACCTGGGCTGGTTCCCCACGGCCGGGCGCCAGGAGGGCGGGATCGACGCCACCCGGGTGACCGGGTTCTTCGTCCTGGACGGCATCCTCACCCAGGAGTGGGACGCGGCCTGGGACGCGTTGGTGCACCTGATCCTGCCCGCCGTCGCGCTGTCCAGCATCCCGTTCTCCGTGGTCTTCCGGATCACCCGGGCATCCGTGCTCGACGTGGTCGACGAGGACTACGTGCGCACCGCGGAGTCGAAGGGCCTCACCACGCCCGTGATCCGCCGCCGGCACGTGCTGCGCAACGCGATGCTGCCGGTCGTCACCACGATCGGCCTGCAGACCGGCGCGTTGCTGGCCGGGGCCGTGCTGACCGAGAAGGTGTTCGCCTTCCCCGGGATCGGGCAGGCGCTCGCGCTCGGGTTCGAGCGCCGGGACTACCCGGTCCTGCTGTTGCTCATCCTGTGCGCTGCCGGAGTGTTCGTGCTGATCAACCTGCTGGTCGACCTGTCCTATGCGTTGATCGACCCACGCATCCGAACCAGGGGTGGTGGCAGGTGAGCACCCGCACGGACAAGATCGACGCCCTGAGCGAGCAGGCGGCCCGCGGCGACGACGCCGGGGTCAGCCTCGCCGCAGCGGCCTGGCGACGCCTGCGCCGCAACCCGGTGTTCCTGGTCGGCTCGACGATCGTGCTGTTGTTCGTCGTGCTAGCCATCCTCTCCCCGTTCCTGGCCCCGCACGACCCCGCGGTGCCGATGCTCGGCGACCAGGTCGTCCGGGCCCGCAACCAGATCCCGCCGGTGCAGGAGGGGCACCCGCTCGGCGGCGACCAGGTCGGCCGCGACCTGCTCTCCCGGGTCCTCATCGGCTCCCAGCAGACGCTGCTCGTCGGCGTGCTGGCCACGCTGATCGGCCTGGCCGGCGGCCTGGTCCTCGGCACGCTGGCCGGTGCCATGGGCGGCTGGGTCGACACCGTGGTCATGCGCGCCGTCGACGTGATGCTCTCGATCCCGGGCCTGCTGCTCGCGGTCTCGATCGGCGCCCTGTTCGCCCGACCGAACCAGTACACGGTGATCCTCGCGGTCGCCGTCGTGCAGATCCCCGTGTTCGCCCGGCTGCTGCGTGGCTCGATGCTCGCCCAACGGCACAGCGACCATGTTCTCGCGGCGCGGGCGCTGGGGGTGCGGCAGCGTTCGATCGTCTTCCGGCACATGCTGCCGAACTCGCTCGGCCCGGTGATCGTGCAGGCGACGCTGGTGCTGGCGATCGCGATCATCGAGGCCGCGGCGCTGTCGTTCCTCGGCCTCGGCAACCCCGACGACCGGCTCCCGGAGTGGGGACAGATGCTCGGCCAGGCACAGAACGTCATCGACAGCCACCCGCAGCTCGCGTTCTGGCCGGCCGGCTGCATCATCGTCGTGGCTCTCGGGTTCACGCTGATGGGTGAGTCGCTACGCGAGGCACTCGACCCGAAGAGCCGGCGGTGAGGTGACATGGCACTGCTCGAGGTTCGAGACCTCTCGGTCGTCTTCCAGCGCAGGGGGGAGCGACCGTTCACCGCGGTAGACGGGGTGAGCTTCGACGTGGAGCCCGGCCAGACGGTCGGTCTCGTCGGCGAGTCCGGCTGTGGCAAGTCGGTCACCTCGCTCGCCATCATGGGCCTGCTCGCCAAGCGCGGAGTGAAGATCAGCGGCTCGGCGAAGTTCGACGGCACCGAGCTGCTGTCCCTGTCCGACCGGCAGATGCGTGACCGGCGCGGTCGTGACCTGGGCATGGTGTTCCAGGACCCGCTGTCCTCGCTGAACCCGGTCGTCTCGATCGGGCTCCAGGTCACCGAGGTGCTCGAGCGCCACCGCGACATGTCCCGCAAGCAGGCCTCGGTCGAGGCGGCGGAGCTGCTGGAGAAGGTCGGCATCCCCGACCCCAAGCGGCGGCTCTCGGAGTACCCGCACCAGCTCTCCGGCGGAATGCGGCAGCGTGCCCTGATCGCGATCGCGCTGGCCTGCCGGCCACGGCTGCTGATCGCCGACGAGCCGACGACGGCGCTGGACGTGACCATCCAGGCGCAGATCCTGGCGCTGCTGGCGGACCTGGTCCGGGACACCGAGACGGCACTGATCATGATCACCCACGACCTGGGCGTGGTGGCCGGCCTCTGCGACGAGGTCAACGTGCTCTACGCGGGGCGGGTCGTCGAGCGGGCTGGTCGGCACGACCTGTTCCGCGTCCCCCGCCACCCGTACACCCACGGCCTGCTCGCCTCGATCCCGCGGCTCGACGCGCCCCGGGGCGAGCGGCTCTCGCCGATCAAGGGCTCGGTCTCGGACAACATCCCGTGGACCACGGGATGCGCCTTCGCACCCCGCTGCCCCAACGCGCTGGACACCTGCGTGCAGGTGACCCCGGCGATGGAGCCCGACCCGGTGGTCGCGGGGCCGCGGTTGCTGCGCTGCCACAACCCGGTGGAGCCGGCCACGGCCGCCGAGCAGGAGATCATGTCGTGACCGAACTGGAGAACCCGTCGTCCCCGCTGGTCGAGGTCGTCGACATGAAGGTCCACTTCCCGATCCGGCGGGGGGTGGTGCTGGACAAGACGGTCGGTTACGTCTACGCGGTGGACGGGGTGGACCTGTCCATCCGGTCCGGCGAGACCTACGGGCTGGTTGGTGAGTCCGGCTGCGGCAAGTCCACGCTCGGCCGCGCGATGCTCAAGCTGACCGAGCCGACCGCCGGTCGGGTCGTGTTCGACGGCATCGACCTGTCGTCGATGAAGGGCGAGCCGTTGCGCACGATGCGCCGGCGGATGCAGATGGTCTTCCAGGACCCGCTGTCCTCGCTTGACCCGCGCCAGTCGGTGGAGTCCCTGCTGGTCGAGGGCATGCGCGCGCACGGCCTGGACAAGGGCAAGGAGTCCTCTGCCAAGCGTTTGCGCGAGCTGCTGTTGGCGGTCGGCCTGCCCAGCACCTCGCTGCGCAAGTATCCGCACGAGTTCTCCGGTGGCCAGCGCCAGCGCATCGGCATCGCCCGCGCGCTGTCGGTGGAGCCGGACCTGATCGTGGCCGACGAGCCGGTGTCCGCGCTGGACGTGTCGGTCCAGGCGCAGGTGATCAACCTTCTCGAGGACCTGCAGACGGAGTTCGGCCTGACCTACCTGGTGATCGCGCACGACCTCGCGGTGGTGCGGCACATCTCCGACCGGGTGGGCGTGATGTACCTGGGCGGGTTGGTCGAGGAGGCCGACTCCGACCAGCTGTACCGCGAACCCCTGCACCCGTACACCAAGGCCCTGATGTCGGCGGTGCCGGTGCCCGACCCCCTGGTCGAGGACCGGCGCGAGCGGATCCTGCTGGCCGGGGACCTGCCGTCCCCGGCCAACCCGCCGACCGGATGCCGGTTCCACACCCGCTGCCCGTGGCGCCAGGAGACCCGGTGCGACACCGAGCGCCCGGCCCTGCGCGAGATCGACCCAGGGCACCGGGTCGCCTGCCACTACGCCGAGGACATCCGCGCCGGGCGGATCCGCCAGCACGCGGTCGAGGCCGAGCTGGTTCGGGAGGACTGGGACGTCGTGCCCGACGACGCCTCCCTGGCCGGCCCGGCCTCGGTCACGGAGACACTCGGTCCCTGACCACGCTGGGTCTCAGCGGTTGGCCCGGTTGACCGCCGAGACCACCGCACGGAGCGAGGCCGTGATGATCGAGCTGTGCACGCCGACGCCCCACAGCACCCGGTCGCCGACCGTGCATTCGACGTAGGCGGCCGCCCGGGCGTCGTCGCCGGCGGTGAGGGCGTGCTCGTTGTAGTCCAGGACCCGCACGTCGTAGCCGACCGAGGCCAGGGCGTCCACGAACGCCGCGATCGGGCCGTTGCCGGTGCCGTTGATCTCGTGCCGGTCGCCCTCCACCTCGATCACCGCCGCGAGTTCGTCGTGACCGGAGCCGTCGTCGCTGACCCGGTGCTCGCGCAGCACCAGCGGAGCCGTCGAGGTCAGGTACTCGGTGGCGAAGGTGTCCCACATGAGCGTCGGCGAGACCTCGCCGCCCTCGTTGTCGGTGTACTGCTGCACGACCCGGGAGAACTCGATCTGCAGGCGCCGGGGCAGGTCGAGCTGGTGCTCGGTCTTCATCACGTAGGCCACGCCGCCCTTGCCGGACTGCGAGTTCACCCGGATCACGGCCTCGTACGAGCGACCGACGTCCTTGGGGTCGATCGGCAGGTACGGGACCTCCCACGGGTGCTCGTCGACCGAGTGACCGGCGCGCTCGGCCTCCGCGCGGAGCGCGTCGAAGCCCTTGTTGATCGCGTCCTGGTGGCTGCCGGAGAACGCGGTGAACACCAGGTCGCCGCCCCACGGATGACGTTCGGGCACCGGCAGCTGGTTGCAGTACTCGACGGTGCGCCGGATCTCGTCGATGTCGGAGAAGTCGATCTGCGGGTCGATGCCCTGGCTGAACAGGTTCATACCCAGCGTGACCAGGCAGACGTTGCCGGTCCGCTCGCCGTTGCCGAACAGGCAGCCCTCGATCCGGTCGGCGCCGGCCTGGTAGCCCAGCTCGGCGGCGGCGACCCCGGTTCCCCGGTCGTTGTGCGGGTGCAGCGACAGCACGACCGAGTCGCGGCGCTCCAGGTTCCGGTGCATCCACTCGATCGAGTCGGCGTACACGTTCGGGGTGGCCATCTCCACCGTCGCCGGCAGGTTGATGATCACGGGGGCGTCCGGCGACGGCTGCCAGATCTCGGTGATCGCGTTGCACACCTCGGCCGCGTAGGACAGCTCGGTGCCGGTGTAGGACTCCGGCGAGTACTCGAACCGGAAGTCGGTGTCGGAGTACTTCCCGGCGAGCTCCAGCACCATCTCGGCCGCGGAGGTCGCGATCTTCTTGATGCCCTCGCGCTCCTCGCGGAACACCACCCGCCGCTGCAGGATCGAGGTCGAGTTGTAGATGTGCACGATGGCCTTGCGCGCGCCGGCCAGCGACTCGAACGTCCGCTCGATCAGCTCGGGCCGACACTGGGAGAGCACCTGGATCGTGACGTCGTCCGGTACAGCGCCGTCGGTGATGATCTCCCGGACGAAGTCGAAGTCGGTCTGCGAGGCCGCCGGGAACCCGACCTCGATCTCCTTGTAGCCCATGCGCACCAGCAGGTCGAACATCTTCCGCTTGCGTGCCGGGGACATGGGGTCGATCAGTGCCTGGTTGCCGTCCCGCAGGTCCACAGCGCACCACTGCGGCGCTCGGTCGATGACGCGGTCGGGCCAGGTGCGGTCGGGCAGCGATACGGGCTCGACGAGCTGGGCGAAGGGCCGGTAGCGGTGGGTCGGCATGGCCGAGCCCCGCTGAGTGTTCCACGCGGGCTGGTCCGGCGGCGCCGGTCGGGACGGGATCCGGATGCGGCTGGCGGCGCGCTGGCTGTCCTGGAAGTCCTGGATGCTCATGGCTGGGGTAGCTCCTGGTGCCGGGTTCGGTGAAGGAAGACCGGCACGACAACGCCCCGCGGCGGGGAGCCGGTCTGGTCAGGCCCCGTCGCGGCGACGAAGGAGGAGAACACGCGCCACGGAAGGCAGCCTAACCACCGTGTCCACCACTGGCGACTCCAGGGTGCGCAAAGTTGAGCCGAACGGTCTAGTCAAATTCCTCCATCCGGTAGTTTCATCACACGATCGGAGGGAATTCTTCTTCCATGACTACTCGTCGATGGGCCGTTAGCAGTGGCCGTGGAACCGCGGCGCGGATCATCACCGGTATCGGTGCGGCGTTCGCTCTGATCGAGGTCGTGTACATCCTCCTGATCCTGTTCGGTGCGAACCAGGCGAACGACTTCTTCCGCTTCGTGAAGTCGCTCGCGGAGCCGTTGGCGTTGTTCTTCCCCGGCTTGTTCAACCTGGCCAACAACAACCTCGAGACAATTCTGAACTACGGTCTCGCCGCCGTGTTCTGGATTGTGGTTTCCGGTTTCGTCGCCCGACTCGTTTCCCGATGACCGGTACCGGTGCTGGCTACCGGTCGGTAGCCAGCAGCCGGTCGACATGCCAGACTTCCCACCATGGCCGCGCACACCGAGCGCCCTGAGGGTGTCGAGCAGCACCGCCGACGCGGAGCAGCCGAGGTGCGCGCGACCGTGGTGGGAGTTCTGGCGGGTCTGGTCCGTTGGGTCGGGCTCGCCTTCGCGCTGGTCCTGGTCATCCACGTCCTGTTGACGGTCGGTAGAGCGAATCCGGACAACGGGATCACCGTCTTCTTCGCCGACGCCGCCCAGCCGCTCGCGTTGGCGTTCCGGAGCCTGTTCACGCCCGAGAACGGCGACCTGCGGGTGCTGGTCAACTTCGGGCTCGCGGCGTTGTTCTGGTTGATCGGCTCCGCCGTCCTGGCCCGGCTCATCCGCCGCCTCGGCTGAGCGCGGCGGGTTTCGTCCCGAACTCCAGAACGAGAACGTGTTCTAGTATGGTCCGGTGGACACCATCCCCGCCGTGCTCGCCGCCGCAGCCGACCGGTTCGGGGACGGCGATGCGATCGTCGACGACCCCGTCCGACTGTCCTGGCGCCAGCTGTACGCCGAGGTCCGCACCGCCGCGAGGGCGCTGATCGCCCTGGATGTCCGCCCTGGCGACCGGGTGGCGATCTGGGCGCCCAACACCCACCACTGGGTCGTCGCGGCCCTCGCGGTCACCTGTGCCGGTGGCGTACTGGTGCCGGTCAACACCCGGTTCACCGCCGGGGAGGCCGCCGACCTGCTCACCCGTAGCCAGGCGAAGGTGCTGGTCGTGGCCGGCGAGTTCCTGGGCCGCGACCGCCTGGCCGAGCTGCGCGACGGCGGCCACCCGGTCCCCGCCACCCTGGTCGTGGGACCGGCCGGTGTGCTCGGCCCGACCGCCGCCGAGCACACCGCCGACTGGGCCGGCCGCGCGGACCTCGCCGCGGAGGTACCGGTCGAGGTCGCCGACTCCCGCGCCGGTGCCGTGACGCCCGACGACCTCGCCGACATCCTGTTCACCTCCGGCACCACCGGCCGCAGCAAGGGCGCGATGAGCGCGCACCGCCAGGCCGTCGATGTGGCCCGGGCCTGGGCCGAGCTCGGCGAGGTGACCGCGGCCGACCGGTACCTGGTGATCAACCCGTTCTTCCACAGCTTCGGCTACAAGGCGGGCATCCTCGTCTGCCTGCTGACCGGGGCGACGATCGTCCCGCAGGCCGCCTTCGACGTGGTGGCGGCCATGCGGCTGGTGGCGCGGGAGCGGATTACCGTGCTCCCCGGCCCACCGACGATCTACCAGACGCTGCTCGACCACCCCGACCGCGCCGCGCTCGACCTGTCCAGCCTCCGCCTCGCGGTGACCGGGGCGGCCACCGTCCCGGTCGTCCTCGTCGAGCGCATGCAGAGCGAGCTGAGCTTCGACACCGTGCTTACCGCGTACGGGCTGACCGAGGCCGTCGTCGCCACGATGTGCCGGCCCGACGACGACGCCGCGACCGTCGCGCGCACCTGCGGCCGGCCGACCGCGGGCTTCGAGCTGCGCACCGACCCCGAGACCGGTGAGGTCCTGCTGCGTGGCCGCAACGTCATGCTCGGCTACCTCGACGACGAGGCCGCCACGGCCGCCGCCGTCGACTCCGAGGGCTGGCTGCACACCGGCGACGTGGGCCGGGTCGACGAGCGGGGCTACCTGACGATCACCGACCGGCTCGGCGACATGTACGTCTCCGGCGGGTTCAACGTGTACCCGGCCGAGGTCGAACAGGTCCTGGCGCGACTGTCCGGTGTGGCCGAGTCGGCGGTGGTGGGCGTCCGCGACGAGCGCCTCGGCGAGGTGGGCAAGGCCTTCGTCATCCGGCGTGGCGACGAGCTGTCCGAGACCGACGTGCTCGACCACTGCCGGCGCGAGCTGGCGAACTACAAGGTGCCGAAAATGGTCGAGTTCCGCGGCGAACTGCCGCGGAACTCGACCGGGAAGGTGCTCAAGCGCCTGCTGCGCGAGTGACTTACTTACGGCACGACCGTCACCACGTCACCAGGAGCCAACGAGTTGAAGAACGTCTTCGCGTTCTCCCGGGTCAGCCGCACGCAGCCGTGGGACTGCGAGTTCAGGCTCCCCTCGTGGAACGCGATACCGGTGTCGGTGAAGAACACCGCGTACGGCATCGGTCCGTTGTAGGCCTGACTCCAGTGGTCAATGTTCTTCCACGTCACGTGGTACACCCCCGGCGGGGTCTCGTACCCCGGCTTGCCGTGGGTGACCGGAACCCCGCCCAGGGTGACGCCACCGTTACCGTCCATCAGCCAAGCGCGGTTGGCGCTCAGGTCGACGCAGGCTCGGGTCTCGCCACCACACGGGGCCGGCGACGCGCTGGCCGTGCCCGGCGCGGCAAACATCGCCGCTCCGACCGCGGCCGCACCGGCGGCCATGCCCGTGATCTTCCGCAACTTGCTCATCGTGGACCTCCCATCCGCCCTGAGGGCTCGTGTTCAGTCTTTCGACGCCATAGGACTTCCCGCTCCGCGCGCGATCAAACACGCTGAGTCAAACCGTCGAAGATCAGGCTGAGGTAGTGCTCAGCCAACTGGTCGGCGGACAGGGACCCGTCGCGCCGGAACCAGCGCACGGCGACCCAGACCGAGTCGCGCAGGAACCGGTAGGTGACGAGCGGGTCGAGGTCGGCGCGGAACTCCCCGGCCGCCACGCCGTCGCGCAGCACGGTGATCCAGATCCGCCTGACCTCAGCCTCGACCTCGGTCAGGTAGTCGAAACGCGGCAGACCCCGGAGGTAGCCGCGCTCGTTCTGCAGGACGGTGATCGCCGCCCGGTGCTCGGACATCGACCGGAAGGACACCCGCACCAGTTCGCCCAGAGCCCGCGTCGGCGTCGTCCCGTCCGCGACCACCGCCCGGTAGGTGTCCAGCAGGTCCCCCAGATAGCTGGACAGCAGCTCGTCGAGGATCGTCTCCTTCGAGTCGAAGTGGTGGTAGAGACTGCCGGAGAGCACCCCGGCCGCGTCGCCGATGTGGCGGACCGTCGTGGCCCGGTACCCCTGGTCGGCGAACAGCTCGGCGGCGATCTGCACCAGCGCCTCGCGCCGTTCCGAGGTCCTGCCCTGCTTCGTCCCCTGTTTCGGGCTCATCGCTCCCACTTCCTACCCAAGCGCTAGCTTGGTAGCGTAACAGGATGCCTGAGGCGTACCTCGTCGACGCCGTTCGCACCCCGGTCGGCCGGCGTGGCGGCGGGCTCGCCGGTGAGCACCCGGCCGACCTCGGCGCGCACGTCCTGCTGGCTCTGTTCGACCGCGTGGAGCTCGACCCGGTGGTGGTCGACGACGTGGTCTTCGGCTGCGTGGACACGATCGGTCCCCAGGCCGGCGACATCGCCCGCACCAGCTGGCTGGCCGCCGGCCTGCCCAGCGAGGTGCCAGGGGTGACCGTCGACCGCCAGTGCGGCTCCTCCCAGCAGGCCGTGCACTTCGCCGCGCAGGCCGTCATGTCCGGCACCGCGGACGTCGTCGTCGCCGGCGGGGTGCAGAACATGAGCGCGATCCCGATCTCCTCGGCCATGCTCGCCGGCCGCGAGCACGGCTTCGCCGACCCCTTCCGGACCTCCCGCGGCTGGCTCGCCCGCTACGGCGACCAGGAGATCTCCCAGTTCCGCGGGGCGGAGGTGATCGCCGCGAAGTGGGGCATCACCCGCGCGGAGATGGAGGAGTTCGCGCTGGGCAGCCACTACTCGGCGCTCGCCGCGATCGAGGCCGGCCACTTCGCCGGGGAGATCGCCCCGGTCGGCGGGGTGCGCGAGGACGAGTGCCCCCGCCGCGACACCAGCCTCGCCAGGATGGCCGCGCTGGCGCCCCTGCTGCCCGACGGTCGGCTGACCGCCGCCCTGGCCAGCCAGATCGCCGACGGGGCGGCGGCACTGCTGGTCGTCTCGGAGCGCGCGCTGCGCGTGCACGGCCTCAGCCCGCGGGCCCGCGTCCACCACCTGAGCGCCCGCGGCGGCGACCCGCTGACCATGCTCGACGCGCCGATCGAGGCGACCGCGCACGCCCTGCGCCGAACCGGTCTGTCCATCGACGACATCGATCTGGTGGAGATCAACGAGGCGTTCGCGAGCGTGGTCCTGGCCTGGCTGCGGGAGACCGGCGCCGACCCCGGGCGGGTCAACCCGACCGGCGGCGCCATCGCGCTCGGACACCCGCTCGGCGCGACCGGTGCCCGGCTGATGACCACGCTGCTCGGCAACCTCGAACGCACGCGCGGTCGGTACGGGCTGCAGACCATGTGCGAGGGCGGCGGGCAGGCGAACGTGACGATCCTGGAGCGGCTGTGAACATGTCTGGGCGGGTCGTACTGGTCACCGGCGGCTCCCGCGGGGTGGGCCTGGGCATCGTCCGCGCATTCGCCGCGGCCGGCGCGCACGTGGTGACCTGCGGTCGCTCGGCCGCGGAGTCCGAGGTCCGCTACCACCGGGCAGACGTCCGCGACCCCGCCCAGGTGGACGGCCTGGTGTCCGCGGTCGTCGAGGAGTTCGGGCGGCTCGACGTCGTGGTCAACAACGCCGGCGGGGCACCGCCGGCGCAGGCCGCCACCGCCTCGCCCCGCCTGCACGCCAAGATCATCGAGCTGAACCTCGTCGCCCCGCTGCACGTGTCCCAGCGGGCGAACGCGGTCATGCAGGAGCAGGAGTCCGGCGGGGCGATCGTGATGGTCGGCAGCGTCGCCGGGACCAGGCCCTCGCCGGGCACCGCTGCCTACGGAGCGGCCAAGGCGGGCCTGGCCAACCTCGCCGCCAGCCTCGCCGTCGAGTGGGCGCCGCGGGTCCGGGTGAACACGGTCGTCGTGGGCCCGGTCGACACCGAGCTGTCCCACCTGCACTACGGGGACGCCGACGGGGTGGCCGCGGTGGGCTCGACCATCCCCATGGGACGGATGGCCACTCCCGCCGACGTGGCGCAGGCCTGCCTGTACCTGGCCGCGCCCTCCTACGTCACCGGGAGCACCCTGACCGTGCACGGCGGCGGGGAGCGCCCCGCGTTCCTTGCCGCGTCGAACGCGGTGCCGTCGTGATGCTCGCCGGCCGGGTGGCGGTGGTGACCGGAGCCGGTCGGGGAATCGGCCGTGCGCACGCGCTGGAGTTGGCTCGCCGGGGCGCCGCGGTGGTGGTCAACGACGTGGGTGGGGCGGCCGCCCCCGTGGTCGAGGAGATCACCGCGGCCGGCGGCAGCGCGCTCGCCCACGACCTCGATGTGTCGACTTCGGAGGGTGCCGAGTCCCTGGTCGAGTCGGCCGTCTCCAGGTGCGGCCGGCTCGACGTGCTGGTCAACAATGCCGGCATCGTGCGGGACCGGATGCTGGTGTCGCTGTCCGAACAGGAGTGGGACGACGTGGTGCGGGTGCACCTCAAGGCCCACTTCCTGACCATGCGCCACGCCGCCGCGCACTGGCGCGCGGCCGCGAAGGCGGGTGAGCCGGTGGCCGCACGGGTGATCAACACCAGCTCGGGCGCCGGCCTGTGGGGCAGCGTCGGCCAGGCCAACTACTCGGCCGCCAAGGCAGGCATCCTCGGCCTGACCCTGGTCGCGGCCGCGGAGCTGGCCCGCTACGGCGTCACCGTCAACGCCATCGCGCCCGCGGCCAGGACCCGGATGACCGAGTCGCTGTTCCCCGACCTCCCCGGGCCGGAGCACGTGTCCCCGCTGGTGGTCTGGCTCGCCGGCCCCGAGTCCGGCGCGGTGACCGGCCGCGTCTTCGAGGTGGAGGGTGGCCGGATCACCGTCGTCAACGGTCCGGTTCGCGGCCCGACCGTGGACAACGGCACCCGGTGGGACCCCGCCGACCTCGGCCGGGTCGTCGGTGCCCTGCTGGCCGAGGCCCCGGAGGCGACACCGGTCTACGGAACCTGATCCACCCACTCGTCCACCCGAGGGTCCTCCCTGACCTCGAACAGGTCCGGCGCCACCTGGACCGACCGCTCCCGGATCCGTTCCGCCCAGCCCGGCGGCCACACGGTCGTGCTCGACCACCGCACGCCGGCCAGGTTCGCCGACTCCAGCTCCAGCTCGGCCAGATCCACTCCGGAGAAGTCCGCCAGGGCATGAACGAGGTCCTCGCGCGTGCGGACGATGGACCAGGCCACCTCGCGCGCTCGCCTGGTGTTGCCCAGGGTGACCCATCCCCGGACGTTCTCCAGATCATGGGCAAGCGACCGCTGGTACCCCCGCCCGAGGCCACCCACGCGGTCAACGCTCTCCAGATCGGGCCGGCACGTGGCCGCGAAGTACTGGTAGAACTCGTCGTCGGTCCGGAAGACGTCGGTCTTCGGATCGGCGGCGGCCCACCGCTCCCACTGGTGCAGCGCCTCCCGCGTCGCCCGCGCGACCCCCGCTTCGAGTGCGGCCAGCAAGCGGAGCCGCGCGGCCGGCGGCTCGTGTACAGCCATCGCGGTGAACCCGGCCAGCCCGCGCAGCCCTCGGCGGCGCGGACGCGGCTCGCTGGGGAGGATCGTCCACAACCCGGCCTCGGGGTCGAGGGCTGCCTCGAGCGCGTTGTCGATCGCCGACCGCCGCCGGGCCAGGGTGGCGTCGCGCAGGCCGGCCTCGACGTCCAGGACGGTGTCGAGCAGGTCGTGCAGGTCGTGGAGTGGATCGGCGCTCATCGGAGGTGGTCCTTCCCGATGGCCCGGCGCGCCTTGTACAGGCTGGACCGCACGGCGTCCACGTCGATGCCGAGCTCCTCGGCGATCTCGGCGGGGGTGTACTCGTACAGGCTCCAGGCCAGGACCTGGCGCTGCCGGGGCGGCAGCGCCGCCAGCGCCTCGACGAGGTCGGTACGCAGCGCCGTCAGGTCGGCCTCGCCGCCCCGCCAGAGTGGGGTCGGCTCCGGCGGGTTCGCCGTCGGCGTCTCCACGGCGAACATCCGGCGGGCCAACCCACGGGACGCGACCCGGAAGGCCCAGGCACGGGGGTGCTCGATGGCGCTCCACCGCCGGTAGGCCGTGCACATCGTCTCCTGGGCGACGTCGGCGGCGTCGACCGACGAGCCGCCCTGCAGGATCAGGAACCCCACCAGGTGTTTCACGTTCAGCCGGTAGAAGGCCGAGAACTCCTCGTCGGTGCCGGTCGGCGCGACCGGGCGGGCCGTGTCAGCGGGCTCGTGGGGGTTCATCGCGGCCGATCCGGAGCTGGACGGTGAGCGTGCCGGCCCGCAGGAGCCGTTCGACGACCAGGAGGATGGCCGCCGCGAGGATGGGATCCATGTTCGCCTCACTCTCTGTCGGTAGTGGGAGGCGCGACGGGCCGTGATCGTGAACTCAGAAGGCCGGATTGCCCCATTCGCCGGTGAAGGCCAGCTCCGCGAGCGGCCTGCGCCGGCGCGGGGCCAGCTCGCGGTCGCGGCGGGCGTCGTCGAGCTGGTCGGGGGAGCCGAGGGTGCCCAGGGCTATCACGACCAGGGGTTGGATGTCCTCGGGCAGGGCGAAGCTGAGCTTGGCGCCCTCGCGGTCGAAACCACCCATCTGGTGGGCGGCGACACCCTCCGCGACGGCCTGGAGCACCAGGTTCTGCACGGCCAGGCCGACGCCGTACTCGGCCATCGGCACCTGGCCCTTCTCGTTCCTGGTCGCCACGCAGGCCAGGACCAGCACCGCCGAGGGCCAGGCCCACTCCCGGTTGCGCTGGGAGAGCAGGGCGAGGATCCGCTCGTAGGTCTCATCGCCCCGCCGGCCGACCATGAACCGCGCCGGCTGGGTGTTGCCGTTGGACGGTGCCCAGCGCGCCGCCTCCAGCATCGCTCGCAGGGCCACCTCGCTGACCTGGCCGTTCGGGTCGAGTGCCCGAGGGCTCCAGCGGGTCCTGATCAGCTCGTGCACGGGCACGCTGGTCTCGGCGTCCTTGTCCATCAGATCGCGTATGCCCAGGACGTGAGCGAGTAGGCGCCGAACCAGGAGCTGGCCAACGCCAGCCCGCACAGCGTGAGCACGATCGTGGCAGGCCGCCGCCTGGCCAGGCCGAGGGCGACCGGGATGAGCAGGGCCAGGGCCGGGAGCATCAGCCGGGCCTTGGAGTTCATCAGGCCGTTGGACCCGAGGTCCATCGCCAGCACCCCGGCCGAGTACACCACCAGCGGCCACTCCACCCGGCGCACCACGCAGACGACCAGCAGGACGACCGCCAGCACGATCAACCCGACCGTGGTCACCTCGAGCACCGACCTGGCGTCGGCCAGTGCCTCCAGGCTGAACCGCACGGTGGCCGCGCCGCCGTCGAAGCCGGTGCCCCAGCCGCGCTCCTGGAGCTGGAACCAGCCGTCCCAGGTGCCGGTTTGCACGCCGACCCAGGCCAGGTACCCGATCAGCCCGACCGGCGCGAGCAGCCCGCCGACCCACGGCCGCCACCCGTCCTGGCGCTTCCCGATCGCCACGATGACCGCGAGCGCGACCGCGAGGACCAGCGCCGCGCCGGTCGACCGGACCAGGCCGGCCAGCGCGCAGGCCACCCCGGCCAGCAGCCACCGCCGCTCGAGCACGCCGACCAGTGACCAGGCGGCCAGCGCGCAGAACATCGCCTCCGAGTACGCCATCGAGAGCACGACCGACATGGGCGCGGCGGCGAACAGCGCGACGAGGATCAACCCGGCCCGCTCGGAGCCGCCGCGGACGTGCCGGCCCAGCCTGGCCAGCGCGTAGGAGCAGGCGATGCCGGCCGCGATCGTCACCGTCAACGCGGCGGAGACCAGCCCGATCCCGCCGTCGCCGTCGATCCCGGCGAGCCAGCGGATGGCGGTGGGGTAGCCGGGGAAGAAGGCGAGCGGCGTGGCGGTGGTGCGGTTGCCGAACGCGTCGACCAGGCTCGCCGGCACCCCGGTGTAGCCACCCTCGGCGATGGCCAGGAACCACTGTCCGTCCCAGGACCGCAGGGCCTCGGTCACCGACCGGTCGTTCTCCGCGGCCATCCAGCCCAGCACCAGCAGGCCGAGCTCGCGCACCGCCAGGAAGATCATTGCCGGGGCGAGCAGCATGCCGACCCGGCGCACGGTCCACCGCCGTCCCGGGCTGGGCGCCGACGGTGGCTCGAGGGTCCGCTTCGCGGTCGGTTCCGACGGCGGCCCAGGGGCCTGCTTGCCGGTCAGTGCCGACGGCGGCTCGGGGGCCTGCCTGGGGGTCGGTTCCGGCGTCGGGGCAGTGGTCGGCTCTGGTCGCTCGACCCGCTCGCTCGTCGGCTCCGGCGCCGACGAAGGGCCGTCGGCGGCATCGTCGGCGGTGCTGGCGCCGGTGCTGGCGGCCCCCGGCCGTCCGGACTCCTCCTCGTCGGAGTCGGCTCGCGTCACTTCCGTCGCAGACACCCCGATCCTTCCCATGCCATCTGCCGGCCGGTACAGCCTAGGGGGCGTCCTCGCACGTGGCGGCGAGCACACAGGCGCTGGGGAGGACGGCACCCCTCGGTTAGGCTCCTGAACGGGTCGCTTCGAGGAGGTTTCGGACAGTGGCGCTCGTGGTCCAGAAGTATGGCGGGTCCTCTCTGGAGAACGCGGACCGCATCAAGCGGGTCGCCGAGCGCATCGTCGCCACCCGCAAGGCCGGCAACGACGTCGTCGTGGTGTGCTCGGCCATGGGGGACACCACCGACGAGCTGCTCGACCTCGCCCAGCGGGTGAACCCGGTGCCCCCATCGCGCGAGATGGACATGCTGCTCACCGCCGGGGAGCGCATCTCGAACTCGCTGGTCGCGATGGCGATCGGGGCGCTGGGGGCCGAGGCCCGATCGTTCACCGGCTCCCAGGCCGGCGTCATCACCGACTCCGCCCACGGCAAGGCGCGGATCATCGACGTCACGCCGAGCCGGGTGCAGCAGGCGCTCGACGGCGGCTACATCTGCCTGGTCGCCGGCTTCCAGGGCGTCAGCCAGGACACCAAGGACATCACCACGCTCGGCAGGGGCGGCTCGGACACCACCGCCGTCGCGTTGGCCGCCGCGTTGAACGCGGACGTGTGCGAGATCTACACGGACGTGGACGGCGTCTACACCGCCGACCCACGCATCGTGACCAACGCGCGGCGGTTGGACCGGGTCTCCTACGAGGAGATGCTCGAGATGGCGGCCTCCGGCGCGAAGGTGCTGATGCTGCGCTGTGTCGAGTACGCCCGCCGCTACGGCGTGACGATCCACGTCCGCTCGTCGTACACCAACAAGCCGGGGACGATCGTGACCGGCTCAGTGGAGGACATTTCCGTGGAACAGGCGATGATCACCGGCGTCGCACACGACCGGTCCGAGGCGAAGGTGACCGTGACCGGCGTGCCGGACCAGGCCGGCGTCGCCGCCCGGATCTTCCGGGTGGTCGCCGACACCGAGATCGACATCGACATGGTGTTGCAGAACGTCTCGAGCACCGTGTCCGGTCGCACCGACATCACGTTCACGCTGTCCAAGGACAACGGCCCGGCCGCGGTCGCCGCGCTGGAGAAGATCAAGGACGAGCTGGGCTTCAGCGCGGTGCTCTACGACGACCACGTGGGCAAGGTGTCGCTGGTCGGCGCGGGGATGCGCTCCCACCCGGGCGTCACGGCGACCTTCTGTGAGGCGCTGGCCAAGGCCGGGGTGAACATCGAGATCATCTCGACCTCGGAGATCCGGATCTCGGTCCTGATCCGCGACACCGACCTCGACGAGGCGGTGCGGGCGATCCACGAGGCGTTCGAGCTCGGCGGCGACGAGGTCGCCACGGTGTACGCGGGGAGCGGTCGCTGATGGCCCCCACCCTCGCCCTGGTCGGCGCCACCGGTGCCGTCGGGTCCGTGATGATCGAGCTGATGAACGAGCGCCCGAGCTGGCCGTGGGGCGAGGTGCGGTTGATCGCCTCGGCGCGCTCGGCCGGCCGCAAGCTCACCGTCCGGGGCGAGGAGCTGACCGTGCTCGCCCTGGCCCCGGAGGTCTTCGACGGCGTGGACATCGCGATGTTCGACGTGCCGGACGAGATCTCCGCGGAGTGGGCCCCGATCGCCGCCGAGCGCGGCGCGGTCGTCGTCGACAACTCCGGAGCGTTCCGGATGGACGACGAGGTGCCGCTGGTCGTGCCGGAGTGCAACCTCGACAAGGTCGCCGAGCGGCCGCGGGGAATCATCGCGAACCCGAACTGCACGACGTTGTCGATGATGGCCTCGCTCGGTGCCCTGCACCGCGAGTTCGGCCTGCGTGAGCTCGTCGTGGCCTCCTACCAGGCGGTCTCCGGAGCCGGGGCGGCCGGCATCGACCGCCTCTACGCCGAGCTGGCCGCTGTCGTCGGCAAGGGGGTCGGGGTGCGCGCGGGCGACGTGCGCGAGGCCGTCGAGGCCGCCGGTCTGTCCTTTTCAGACTCTCCGTTCCCGGCGCCGCTGGCGCTGAACGTCGTGCCGGCGGCGGGCTCCTACAAGGGTGACGGCTGGTTCTCCGAGGAGCTCAAGGTCCGCAACGAGTCCCGCAAGATCCTCGGCATCCCGGACCTGAAGGTGTCCGCGACCTGCGTCCGCGTCCCGGTGGTGACCACGCACTCGCTCGCCGTCCACGCCACGTTCGCCCGCGAGGTGACCGTCGACCAGGCCCGTGCGGTGTTCTCGGCCCAGCCGTCGGTGGTCGTCGTCGACGACCCGGCGAAGGGGGTCTTCCCCACGCCGGCCGACGTGGTCGGCGCCGACCCGACCTACGTGGGCCGGATCCGGCAGGCGCTGGACTTCCCGAACACGCTCGACTTCTTCGTGTGTGGCGACAACCTGCGCAAGGGGGCGGCGCTGAACACCTACGAGATCGCGGAGGCACTGGCCGCCGAGAGCTGACGCCGAACGTTTGTCGGTTGTTCGCGTCCTTCCGGTGACTTTGTGGTTGCTCCTGGTTACGTTCGGTTTGTCACGCACGTTGCCCGGGAGGCTCTGCCATGGGTCGGAGAAGAATCTCGTTCGCCGTACGCGCCGTGGTCGTCGCGCTGGGGTTGGTGGTCCTGCTGCCGGGCGTCGCCTGGGCAGCGCCCCCCACCGCGCTGCCGGCCAGTTTCGCCCAGGCCGACGGGAGGTGGCAGCCGGCCTTCGACTACGACGGTGACGGGTGCTACCCGACGCCGGCCATCGGGCCGGACGGCACGCTGAACGGCGGGTTGAACAACTCGGGCGCGCTCAACGGGAACTGCCACGACCAGTCCGACCTGGACAACACGAACTCCTACTCCCGGTCCAAGTGCGACCGGGGCTGGTGCGCCTACCTCTACGACCTGTACTTCGAGAAGGACCAGGCGGTGCCCGGCATCGACTGCTGCGGCCACCGGCACGACATCGAGCACGTGGTGATCTGGGTGAACCAGGCCACGAACTCCGCGGAGTTCGTCTCGGTGTCCGCCCACGGGAACTACGGGACCCACCCGCGGTCGGCGGTGGCCTGGGAGGGCACGCACGCGAAGATCGTCTACCACAAGGACGGCGCCAGCACCCACTGCTTCCGCCTGGCGGGCGCGACCGAGCAGCCGGAGAACCACTACCGCGCCTGGCAGTACCCCGACCTGGTGAGCTGGGACCACTTTCCGCCGGGCATCCGAGACCGGCTGGTCCAGGCGAACTTCGGCAGCGCCAGCCTGGCGATCAAGGACGGGGCGTTCGAGCAGAACCTGGCCAGGGCGAAGCCGGCCGGGATCCCGTTCGACCCGTACGCGCGAGGGTTGTGAACACTGTGGATCATCCCTGTGGACAACCTCCGCCCGCTCACGCGGGCACGGTCACCACGGGTTCGGCGCGGCGTTGCCGTGCGATGAGGACGGCGGCGAGGCCGGCCACGAGCACCCCGCCCGCGCCGGCCACGGCGAAGCCCCACGCCGGGCTCGAGTGGTCGACGACGAAGCCCACCAGCGGCGCCCCGGCCGCGGAACCCAGCGTGAACGCCGAGGACTGCAGCCCGCTCGCCTCGCCCCGGGCGGTAGCCGGCGCCAGGCGGGCGACCCCCTCACCGGTGGCCGCGATCGTCGGCGCGCACAGCGCCGACGCGGGCAGCAGCACCAGCGTGAGCATCCACCAGGAACCCCCGACCAGGCCGATCGGGATCGTCAGCAGACCCAGCCAGGCCATCAACGTCACCTGGCCGGGCGAGCGGGACAGCGCCCCGTAGACCAGCCCGCCCACCGCCGAGACCGCCGCCCACACGGTGACCACGATGCTGGTGTAGGTGAGTTCCCCGTTCTCCCGCAGCTGTGCCACGATCGCCACCTCGGTGCCGGCCAGGATGAACACCGCACCCGCCCCGATCACCAGGACCGCGATCATCCGCGGGGTGAGCCAGACCCGCCGGGGCACGCGCTCACCGGTGTCGGCCGCCTTCTCCTGCTCGCTGCGCACGGCGGGGTTCACCAAGAACAGGGCGGCGCCGACCGCGGCGATCCCGATGGCCATGCTCAACATCGCCGTCGCCGAGGAGAACTGGGTGACCAGCACGACCGCCATCGCGGGGCCGACCATGAACGACATCTCGGCGGAGATCGAGTCCATCGAGTAGGCGGTGCGCCGCAGGTCGGGCGGCACGAGCGCGGCGACGGCCTGGCGGGCGATCGACATCACGGGCAGGACCAGGAGTCCGCCGACGAACCCCGCCACGAGCAGCCCCGGGTAGGGAAGGTAGCGGCCGAGCACCCAGAACGCGGCCTCGCAGGCGGTCGTCACTAGCACCATCGGCCGCAACCCGTAGCGGTCGACGACGCGGCCCATGACCGGGGCGCCCACCGCGATGCCGATCGTCACGACGGCGCCCGCGGCCCCGGCCGCCCCGTACCCGTGGCCGAGCCCGACCGCGACGTGCAGGGTCAACACCATGCCGGCCGCGGACAGAGGGATGCGGGCGAAGAACACCAACACCATCAGGGTGCGAACACCGGGCAGCGCCAGCGTTCTCCGGTACAGCCGCATGGTTGGATGTGACCTCTCGTCGGGCGTGCGGTGGCCTCAATGTAGGACCGGACCCCGACAGTTCTCGCGAGATTTCCTGGCCCGCTGCAGAAGGTGGTGCGCGACAGATCAGCACGAACGACCAGCCCGACCGCTCGAGCTCGACCGTGCGTGCCCAGCAGGCGCCCGCCACCCACCGCCTGGTCTGCCGAGCCTGCGGCCGCACCGAGCCCGTCCACTGCGTCGTCGGCGCCCACCCCACCTCACCCGCCGGCTTCCTCCTCGAGGCCGCGGAGGTGGTCTTCCGCGGCTACTGCGCGCCCTGCCGTTCGACCGGAGGGTGAGGGCCGGCGCGGCTCAGGCTGTCGGGCCGAAGAGGTCGACGACGTTGGCCCGGGAGCGCAGCGCCAGGCCGGTGCACAGCGCACCCGCGGCCTCCGCGACCGCCTCCCGGAAACGCGTCCCCAGCCCGATGAAGTTCACGAACCCGTGAATCAAATCGTCGTGCTGGTGTTTCACCACCGGGACGCCGGCCTCCCGCAGGCGGTCGGCGAAGGCGTTGCCCTCGTCGCGCAGGGGGTCGAAGCCGGCCGTTGCCACGTAGGCCGGTGGCAGGCCCCGCAGGTCCTCGGCGAGCAGCACCGCGACCCGCGGGTCGCGCCGGCTCTCGACGTCCGGGCAGTAGTGGTCGATGAACCACGTCATGTCCTCGTCGGTGAGGAAGAAGCCGTCGGCGAACAGGTCCCGCGAGCGACGCCGCACCGACGGGTCGGTCGCCGGGTAGAACAGCAGCTGGAAGACCGGTCGCGGACCGCCCTCGCGCAGCGCGTCCAGGCAGACCACGGCCGCCAGGTTGCCCCCCGCGCTGTCCCCGCCGACCGCCACCGCGGCCGGGTCGGCGCCGAGCGACTCCGCGTTCGCCGTGGCGTACCGGAACGCGGCGAACGCGTCGTCGGCCGCCGTCGGGAACCGGTACTCCGGCGCCAGGCGGTAGCCCACCGACAGCACCCGCACACCGGCCTGCGCGGCCAGGTAGCGGCAGAGCCCGTCGTGGCTGTCAACGCTGCCGATGACCCAGCCGCCGCCGTGGAAGTACACGAGCAGCGGCGAGCCCGGCGCCAGGCCCCGCGGCTCGTACAGCCGGGCCGGGAGCGTGCCCTGCGCCGCCGGCAGGTTCAGGTTCCTGGTCCGCACGCCGCTCACGACCGCTCCGCCGAGCACGTGCCGGCTGGCCTCGGTCCTGATCCGGGCGGCCTCCGCGCTCGAGGAGCTCAGCGAGATGTCGGACAGCGCCATCATGCGCAGCAGCAGCTGGGCGTCCAGCGCCAGCTCGAGCCCGTCGCGGCGGATGGGTGGGCCGGCGAGCAGCCGGCGCAGCGGCTGCGGCAGTGCGAAGACCCCGTGCAGTGCGGCACCCTGCACGGACGGCGGGACCCTGCTGATCAGCGTCGACATGCGGCCTCCCAGACCTTCGGGTGCAGGCTACCTGCCGCGGGGCAGGCAGGCGCCCGGTTCGGCAGTGCACCAGGGCGTCGTGCCGGGGAGCCGGTGCCGGTTGGCCGCGACCCAGCGGTACACCCGGTCCTGCAGCCACCGAACCCCGGGCAGCCAGTAGAGCCGCAGCGGCAACCGGGTGCCGAGCGCGGCGGACAGCGCGGCGTTGATCGCCTCCGCCCCCCAGTAGCGCCCACCGTCCTCGCCCGTCCAGAACACGGCCTCGGCCAGTGCGGCGCGGCTCACACCGGCCTCCTCGGCGACCCCGGCCCGCTGGTAGGGCACGGTGGCGACCCGGTCCCGCCGGTCCAACCGCACCAGCACGTTCCGAGCGCGGGTGCAGAACCCGCACTCGCCGTCGAAGATGAGCGTCCCCACCATGCCCCCATGGTGGCACCAGATGCGGGATGATTCGCGGAGGGCGAAGGGAGCGGTGTGACTGTCAACGTGGTGGGCATCGGCGGATCCCTGCGGACGGACTCGCAGTCCGAGCGTGCCCTGCGCATCGCACTCGAGGGAGCCGCGCTCGCCGGCGCGAAGACGACGATGGTCTCCGGCGCGGACCTGGTCCTCCCGTTCTACGACCCCGCGGACGAGGAACGCCCGGGGATCGCGACCCGGCTGGTGGAGGAGCTGCGGGCCGCCGACGGCGTGGTGCTGGTCTCGCCCGGCTACCACGGCACCATCTCCGGGCTGGTGAAGAACGCCCTCGACTACATCGAGGACCTCCGCGAGGATCCGCGGCCCTACCTCGACGGCCGCGCCGTGGGCTGTGTGGCAACGGCCCGCGGCTGGCAGGCGGCCGTGACCACGCTGACCTCGCTGCGCTCCATCGTGCACGCGCTGCGGGGATGGCCGACCCCGCTCGGCGCCGCGGTGAACTCCGCCCAGGTCTCCTTCGGGCCCGACGGCGAGTGCAGCGACGAGAAGGTCGCCGCGTCGCTGCGCACCATCGGTCTGCAGGTCGTGGAGTTCGCCACATCCCGCGTATGAGCCGCCGGAGGAGGGGTATGCCGGAAGCATGACCAAGTCTCCGATCACCAGCCCACTGGGCGATGCCGAACGCGAGGCGACGGGTGCCGTTCTCCAGGCGACGGTCGTCGACCTCATCGACCTGTCCCTGATCGCCAAGCAGGCGCACTGGAATGTCGTCGGCTCCAACTTCCGCAGCGTGCACCTCCAGCTCGACGAGCTGGTCAACGCCGCGCGCCAGTACACCGACGATGTCGCCGAGCGTGCCAACGCGATCGGAATCTCCCCGAACGGCAAGGCACGCACGGTCGTGGAGAGCTCCGGGCTCCCCGACTACCCCGAGAACTGGCAGACCGTGGAGTCCACCGTCGCCACGATCGTCGAGATCCTCGGCACCGTGATCGGCCGCCTGCGCGAGCGCATCGACGCCGCCGAGAAGTCCGACCTGGTGACCCAGGACCTGCTGATCGAGATCGCCGCCGAGCTCGAGAAGCAGCACTGGATGTGGCAGGCGCAGACCGCCTGACCCGCTACAGACCGAGGGCCCGGCGCGCGAAGTGGATCTCGATGGCGATCTGCTTGATCGTCTCGGCGACCACGAGCGAGCCGTGGCCCGCGTCGTAGCGGTACACCTGGTACGAGGCGTGCCGCACGGCGAGCCGGTCGAGGTAGTTGTCGATCTGCCGGATCGGGCAGCGGGGGTCGTTCTCGCCCGCGATCACCAGCACCGGGGCGCGGACCTGGTCGACGTAGGTGATCGGGGAGCACTCGACGTACCTGTCGTGCACCTCGTCCGGCGAGCCGCCGAACAGCGCCCGGTCGAACGCCCGCAGCGGCTCCATCTCGTCGTCGTAGGCAGCCAGGTAGTCGGCCACCGGCACCCCCGCCACCCCGGCCGCCCAGAGCTGGGGCTGGGTGCCCAGCGCGAGCAATGCCAGGTAGCCGCCCCAGGACGCGCCGTTGACCACACAGCGTGCGGGGTCGGCCAAGCCCTTCTCCACTGCCCAGGCGTGCACCGCCGCCACGTCCTCGAGCTCGGTCAGGCCGGGTCGGCCCTCGATCGCGTCCTTCCAGGCCGAGCCGTAGCCGGTCGAGCCCCGATAGTTCACGTGCACCACCGCGAACCCGGCGTCGAGCCAGGCGGCGCGGTAGGCCGAGAACCGGTCCTCGTCGGCCGAGTGCGGGCCGCCGTGCAGGGTGAACACCGTCGGCAACGGGCCCTCGGGGGCGAGCGCCGGCCGGGCGTAGAGCGCGTGCACCTGCCCGATCTCGGTCGCCGGCACGAACACGTCCTGCAGCTCGACCGACGCCGGTGCCTTGTGCCCCGGCGCTTCGAGCAGCACCCGCTCGGTCCCGTCGGAATGCAGCGCCCGGACCACCGGTGGTTGTGCCGCGTTGGACCACACGTACTCGACGGTCCCGTCCGGACGCACCGCGGCCGAACTTATGGTCCCATTAGGAGTGTCCAGTAGGGACAATTCGCTGGTCTCAAAGTCGTAGCGGTACATGGCGTTCCTGGCTTCGTGGGTGTGCACCACGATGATCGACCGCCCGTCCGCTGACCACTCGGCGACGACCTCGCCCGGCAGGTCGAGGATGATCTCGGTCTCGCTGTCGGTGGCGAGGTCCCAGACCAGCAGCTCCTCGCGGCCGCGGCGCTCGTGCAGGACCAGGAGCCGCTGGTCACCGGCGATCGGGCTGAACCCGATGGCGTCCAGCCCTTTGCCCTTGCCGTCCCACTTCTCGGCGACCGTCGAGCCGTCGGCCACCGAGAGCACGCGCAGCGCGGAGTGCCGGTTGTCCCCGTGCTCGGAGTGCGCGATCGCGAGCAGGGTCTCGTCCCGGGAGAGCGCGGCGACCCCGCCGTCGTGCTCGTCCTGGTAGATCACCGTGGCCTCGGCGCCGCCGCGGGACAGGAAGATCGTCGTGCCGTCGTCGTTGGACACGCCCGCCGCGGCGACCGACCGCCCGATCTCCACCCCCGCGGGGTAACCCGCCGGGGTACCCGGCACAGCGGGCTCCGGACCGGCGCCGGCGGGTCGCCCGGCGAACTGCTCACGCACCCAGGTGCCGAACTCGTCGCCGTCGGAGTCGGCGAACCACCAGATGTACTCGCCGTCCGGGCTGATCGCGGCGTAGGAGGTGCCGTTGGGCCGGTCGGTGACCTGGCGCCGGGTGTCCGTCGCGCGGTCCCAGGCGTAGACCTCCCACACCCCGCTGGAGTTGGAGAGGAACAGGTTGCGGTCCGGCGCGTCCTGGGCCCACCGCGGAAGCGACACGCGGGCGGCGGTGAACCGGGCTCGCCAGCGCTGCTCGGCTTCGGGGTCGGCGAACAGCGTGTCGGGGACCTCGGCCATGGGGTGGTTGCTCACGGCTTCGATACTGCCTCATTCGTTGAGCCGGAACGGCCCGGGCCGAGTAGAACTGTCGTATGAAGCATGTCGTCGACGTTGGCCGCCCGGTTTCGGGTGACGTGATCGAGCTGATCCTGGAAGACCACCGCCTGTTCGAGGAGCTGCTGCGGAACCTGCGCGACACGAGCTCGGACCGCGCCGCCGTCCGCGACGCGCTCGCGACCGTGCTCGTGGCGCACGCCGAGGCGGAGGAGAAGTTCGTCTACCCCAAGCTGAGCAAGCGCGACGCGGTGGGGGAGGACGAGGCTGAGCACGGCGCCGAGGAGCACGCCGAGGGGCACGAGGCGCTGCTCGCGGTCCTGGAGCTCAAGGGAACCGGCACCAAGGCCTTCGACGATGCGGTGGAGGAGCTCTCTGGCGTGCTGAACCACCACATCGTCGAGGAGGAGCTGACCATCCTCAACCCGGCAAGAGAGGCGCTGGGGGACCGGGCGAAGGCGGAGCTTGGTGACCTGTTCGTCAAGGAACGCAATCGCCAGATCGACGACAACTGCGGCACCGTCGAGAACGTCCGCAAGCTCGTGGCCAGGAGCCGCCGGGAGGGCAAGCTGGACTGACCCCTCAGCTGTCCACGGTGGACGGAGACCGGCGCCGAGCCAGGTCGACGGCGAGTCGGCCGACGGCGCCGGCCGCCGCGCCGGCGACGAACCCGAGGACGAGGGTCAGCAGGACGTTCCCGCTCAGCCGGAGCTCCGCGCCCATCAGCTGGGAGCCGAGCACCGAGACGCCGAACTCGACCGAGGCGCCGGCCAGCAGCGTCGCGACGGCCAGCGCGGCCGCCACGACCAGGCCGTGCCGCAGCCCCGCTGTCGCCGCGCGGAGCCACCTGGGCCCCTCGCCGGCGTCTCGGTCGTGCCGGGCCGTAAGAACGGCGGTGACCAGCAGCGTCACCGCCGCGAAGGCGAGGGTCGCCGGCCACCCCCCGGCGTCCAGGACCCCGTCGGGCAGCCGGTCGGGTGGCACCAGGCTCGTCATCGGTCCGCTGGCCGAGGCCGACCACGGCACGCCGAGCCCGAGTCCCAGCAGGGCGAGGACGCCCGTCGCGCCGGCGAACAGCACGCCGCCGGCCAGCGACCCGTTCCGGCCGACCAGGCCAAGCACCAGGCCCGCCGCGGTGGCCAACCCGGCGAGCACGACCAGCACCAGCACCGTCGAGGTCACCGCCGGGCGGAGTCGGTGTGCCCAGGTCCAGCGCGGGGGCAGGGGGCCGCGGCCGGACACGAGCCAGCCCACCGCGAGGACCACGAGCACCCACAGCAGACCCGCGCCGACCGCCGCGGCCACGTCGGCGCTGAACCTCGCCTCGCCGGCGGGCCCGCCGGCCCGCGCCCGGTCCTCGAGGCGTTCGGCGAGCCCCGGCGGCAGCCCTCGCCCGGGGCGGTCGCGCCCGGCGCGCAACCCCAGGCCGGCGAGCGGCAGCCGTCCCCGGCCGAGCAGCGCCAGCACCGCCACCGAAGCCAGGAACGCCGCCGCCGCCGCGAAGGCCCGGGTCGCCAACTCCTCCGCGGCCGGCGTCCGCCGCCGCACCGGTGCCCAGAACGCCAGCACGAGAACCGCCGCTCCGACCAGGGACACCCCGAGCGGCATCAGCTGGGCGGTGCCGTGCAGCCCCGCGCCGAGCTCGGCGGCCTGCCCGGAGGCGCTGGCCGTGAGGTCCACCGACCCGCCGACCGCCAGCGCCACGGCGGCCGCCGTCATCGCCGGCACCTCCTCCGCGCCGAGCTGGGCCAGCCCGAACGCGCAGAGCCCGGCCATCACCACCACCGCCGCGAGGCCCGCGGCGGCTCCCTCCAGCACGGCCCACCCGGGTCCCGGTCGGCCCATCACGCGTCCCGCCGCCCGAGGACGACGGCCGCCGCGGCAAGGGTGGCGAAGACCCACAGGCAGAGCACCCCGAACCCGGCCCACGGCGAGAGCAGGACCGGGTCCGGGTCGACCGCCATGACCCGGGTGCCGGCGCCGAACGGCCCGAACCTGGCGACGGCCTCGGCCACCGGCGCCGGTAGCGCCGTGGTCAGCAGCGGGACGAGCAGGGTGACCGCGATCATGGCCACGACGGCGCCCGCGGTGGCCCGCACGAGCACGCCGACAGCGACGCCCAGCAGCCCGATCATGGCGAGGTAGAGCCCGCAGCCGATCACCGCGCGCAGGGTCGTCGGGTCGCCCAGCGTCGCGTACCGGCCGTCCGACGCGGCGAGTACGGCCTGCCCCACCAGGAACGACCCGAACGCCACCAGCTGGCCGACGACGAGTCCGACGGCGGAGAACACCAGTGCCTTGGCCGCGAGCAGCCGCCCTCGACGCGGGACCGCGGTGAGACTGGTCCGGATCATGCCCGTGGCGTACTCGGAGGTGGCGACGAGCACCCCGAGGACCGCGATGACGACCTGGAGCAGGACGAAGCTCTGCAGGCTCGCGGTGGTGGGCTCGTATCCGCCCTCCTCAGCGCCGTTGCGCACCGCGCCGCTGCTGAACAGCACGCTCAGCCCCACCGCCAGCACGGCCGCGGTGAGCAGCGTGAAGGCGGTGGACCGAAGGCTGCGCAGCTTCGTCCACTCGGAACGGACGGTGTGTCCCAGGGTGTTCATCGGACCTCCTCGCTGGCCGCGTACTCGACGCTTTCGCTGGTGAGCGCCATGAAGGCGTCCTCGAGCGAGAGCCGTTCCGGCGTCAGCTCGGCCAGCGCGACCCCGGAGTGCATCGCGACCTCGCCGACCCGTAGACTGTCCATTCCGGACACGTGGAGAGCCTCGCCGTGCTCGTTCCGCACTACCGCACCCGCGTTCCGGAGCGCCCGTGCGAGGACCTCCGCATCCGGGGTGCGGACCAGCACGCCCTGCTGCTCCTCCCCGCCGATGAACTCCTCCACCGAGGTGTCCGCGATCAACCGCCCCCGCCCGATGACCACCAGATGCTGTGCGGTCAACGCCATCTCGCTGATCAGGTGGCTGGAGACGAGCACGGTCCGCCCTTCGGCGGCCAGCCCGCGCATGAGATCGCGAACCCACCGGATGCCCTCCGGGTCGAGCCCGTTCACCGGCTCGTCGAAGATCAGCACGCCCGGGTCGCCCAGCAGGGCGCCCGCGATCCCCAACCGCTGGCTCATCCCGAGGGAGAACGTCCGCACCCGCCGCCGGGCGACGCTCTCCAGCCCCACGACGCCCAGCACCTCGTCGACCCGCCGGTCTCCGATCCCGTTGCTCTGCGCCAGGCACCGCAGGTGGTCCCGCGCCGTGCGCCCGGGGTGCACCGCCCGGGCGTCCAACAGCGCGCCGACCTCCCGCATGGGCGCGGTCAGCTTCCGGTATCCCCGCCCACCCACGGTCGCGGCCCCCTCGCTTGGCTCGTCGAGCCCGAGGACCATCCGCATGGTCGTGCTCTTGCCGGCGCCGTTGGGCCCGAGGAACCCGGTGACGAGCCCCGGCTTGACGACGAACGTGAGGTCGTCGACCGCGACCGTGTCGCCGTACCGTTTGGACAACCCCCGTACCTCGATCATCTGCTCTCCTTCACCTAGTTGACGTGAGGTGAAGCCTGCAGACGCAAGGTGAACCAACCCTGGGAGAACCTGGGCGCTTCCCGGGAGAGCCGACACCCCGAGCAGCCGCTGCGGCCGGCGCCCCGGTAGGTCCGCCCGGAACTCCCAGCAACCCCTCAGTGATCTCGGTCGGACCGGTACCGCCGAACCTCCTCCGGCACCCCGCCGGTGAACGCGGTCTCCGCGAAGTCGGCGTCGTCGCTGAACGTGGTCGACCCGAAGTCGGCGCGGGCGGTGCAGGTGACGTGCCTGAAGTCCGCGTAGTCGGTGAACGTGGCGGACCCGAACATGATGTCGCCGGTGAACGTGGCCTCGGCGAAGTCGGCGTGGTCGGTGAAGGTGGCGGCGTAGAAGGTGGCGTCGTCGGTGAACGTGGCGGCGTGGAAGGCGGCGTAGTCGATGAAGGTGGCCGAGGCGAAGGTGGCCGGACCGGCGAAGGTGGCCGCCCTGAAGTTCGCGGGGCCGGCGAACGTGCCCTCGGCGAAGGTGGCGGGCCCGCTGAACGTGGCTTCCGCGAAGGTGGCGAAGCCGGTGAAGGTGGCGGCGTAGAAGCCGGCGTGGCCGAGGAAGGTGGCCGACTCGAACGTGGCGGTCTGGACGGCGCAGTCGATGAGGCTGAGGTTGGTGAGGGTGGCGCCGGTGAGATCGAGGTTGATCTTCTCCCAGAAGGTGGCCGCGACCTCCGGGCCCGGCCCCGGGCTCAGGTGCTCGGTGAGGATCCGCTGGGCGGTGAGCCGGACCTCGCGTTCCTGCACCCGTTCCCGGTGGTTCTGCTGGCTGCCGTCCTCGTTGTCCGGGGGCGGGCTGTAGGGCATGCGCAGGTAGGCGCAGACGACGTTGACGATCGACTGCCGCTGCTCCGGGTGGTCCTGGGCCACGCGTTCGAGCGCGTAGAGGCCGGCGAGCCGGACCGGCGCCTTCTCCGAGCCGAGCTGGTCGGCGGCCTTGGTGTAGAGATCGGTGATCCGCCGTGCCTCGGCGTCCTTCTCGGTGGCCGCGGCCACCCGTTCCTGGTGCAGTCGGGTCTGCTCGGCGACCCGTTCCTGGAGCGCGTGCGCGCGGGCGACGTCGGCCTGGTCCCGGTCCTTCTGCTTCAGTGCGATCTCCGCACTGCGCTGCCGCCGAGCCGCGAGCAGCAGCGCGGCAGCGCCCCCCGCCCCGACCACGATGGTGCCCGCCGTGCGGATGGCGTCGAGTTGCACGCGGTTGGCGGTGTGGTCCCCGCCGGTGTAGGCGAGCAGCAGCCAGACCACCACCCCAACCCCCACCAGCACGATCCCCACCGACCAGGTGAGGATCGCCCGCGGGGAGAGCACGGTGTAGGTCACCGCCTGCTGCCGGTCGGTCCGGCGGACCGACCGCACCACGGCGACGACGAGCAACGCCACCGTCAGGCCCCAGCCCAAGAGCCACCACCCCCGCGGCCACACCCATCGCGCGACCTCGCCCCAGTCGACCCACCCGCCGGCGCTGACCAGAACGCCCGACAACACCAGCCCGGCACCGGCCGGTACCACCACGTCAACCCGCCTGAGAAACTCACGACCACGCATACACGCTGAGTCTCCACCAGCCAAAACGGGGCGCCAGCCGTCGAGATACCGGTCGTGGACGGGATCACCCTCGTGGGCCGAGGGACCAGCCGAGCAGCCGGCGGCCACCGCCTTCCGTGGTGCCGTCGGCGGTGAACCTGCCACCCTCGACCACGTGGCCGAGACCGTCGGCGGCGGGGGAGAGCCGTGGGGTGAGGCCCGCGTCCTCGATCTGGTCGCGCAGGCGCTCGACCGCCGCCCGTTGGACCCTCTGGTCACAGAAGCTGAGGAAGAAGATCGCCTGTCGCCACGCGTAGGCGCTGTTCTTCCAGGCGAGCAGGGCGGCGTGACCGTCCACCCGGATCTTCTGGCGGCGCACCACCCATTCCAGGGCGCGGTCCGCCAGGTCGGGGGCGAGCGCGGCCACCCGGTCCGCCAGACCAAGCCCGTCGACCAGCACGGCGAGGTTGTGCGTGGTGAGGATCTGGCTCTGCTCCAGCACGACGCCGTTGGCAGCCACGCTGTGGCGGAAGCGGGAGGCGTCCCCCTGCGCCTGTGCCGCCCGCCGCACGCACAGCTCCGCGAACGCCCTGGCGGTCTGCTTGGCATGCCGGCCGAGTACCACCTGTCGCAGGCCGTGCTGGTCGTCGCTGGTCCAGTGATCGGGGCCGGGCAGGTCGTAGTAGCGGGCGTAGAGGGTGCCGGCCAGCACCCGGCTGGCGACGCCCGCGGCGTCTCGCCACTTCCTGGTGAACCTTCCGGTGAAGATGTCCGCCGCGAGCTCCTCCATCAGGGGCAGCCGCAGCTCCGCCTGCCTGGCCAGCGCACCGAGCTCGCGCACCAACGTGTTGGGCAGGATCGCCTGGGGGAACGAGCTCAGCGCGAGCACGGTGGCCTGGGTCAACGTCTGCCTGGCCGTGTTCGCCGCCTGCGCTCGCCGGTGGGTCCGGAGCGGCTCGAGGGCCCCGATCCACGGCAGCTCCTCGATCCCCACCTGGTGGGCGAGGTCCACCAGCAGCAGCCCGCGGCGGCGGCGGAAGGCGGTGTAGGTCTGGGCGTAGAGCCCGGCCAGGGCGGGATCGGCGATGCTCGCCGCCAGCAACGACGAGGTCAGCTGGGGCAGCACGGTGGCGAGCACGTCCCCGGAGCGGATGACGCCGCGCTCGACGAGCTCCTCGACCGGTGCCTCCAGTGCCCTGGTCACCTTGGCGACCAGGGACGGCGGCACCGGCTCCCCGGCCGGAACGCCGGGTGCCTCGTCCGCGGTTGTCGGCTGCGTCAGCGGCTCCACCGCGGGCACCCCGGACTCGTCGGGGAACCGGTCGAGTCGGCCGGCCACCACGTCCGCCAGCGCGGCATGCGTCGGCCGGGCGGCGACCGCGCGCTGGGTGGCCCGCAGCCGGACCCGGGCCGCCGAGCCGGGCGCGCCGTGTTTGGTGATCGTGTCGGCCAGCGCACGCCGCACCTGCCCGACGTCCCGTCCGGACAACGCGCCGCTGTCCCGCTCGCACGCGAGCAGGGCGGCGTGCAGCCGCGCGAAGTTGCCGCGCGGATGCCGGTGGGCGGTCGCGAGCGGGTGCCGCTGGAGTGCCTCGGCGTGGTCGGCGAGCCAGCGCGCCCGCCGCGCGGTCCAGTCCGCTGGCCACACCCGGCACGGCCACCCGCCGGTGACCGACTCGCCGGTGCGCTGGGGCAGCTCGCCGTCGACGGTGTCGCTCCACAGCTCGACCAGCCGGTCGTAGAGCGGGTGCCACACCCCGAGGGTCTCCCGCATCGCGCCGAGCTGCCGGCTGGTGGTGATTTCGCGCAGCGACTCCCGCACGGCGCTGACTGGCCGCAGCCGCACCATCGCACCCTGTGGGGCCGGGGTGGTGGTCGGCCGGGGCGTGAAACGCAGCCGGTGCATCAGCGGGCGCAGCTCGGCGATCACGTCGAGTGCCGAGGCGTGCCGTTCGACGGGCTGGCCGTCGTCGAGCAGCCACGCCACCACCGGCAGCGCGGCGTCCTCCGGCAGGTCGATCCGGTAGTTCCCGCTGGACAGCGCCGTCCGCAACGCGGCCAACCCCGCGTCGGTCAGGTACCACAGGTTGAGCCGCTCCCGGGGCGTGCTGCCCGGTGCCTCCGCGGGCAGGTTCGCGACCAGGGCGGCCTCGTCGTCGCGCAGGTCGGTCTCGGCGAGGTACCGGCCGGTGGCGAAGCCACCCTGCACGACCTCGAGGGTGACCCACGCCGGCGTCGCGGCGACCGGAGTGCGTGACCCGATGGTGAGCGTGCCGTCCACCATGCCGGCCAGCACCTCGCCCCACCGGGCCGCCCGCGCGCGTGCTCTCTTCCGGATACGAGGGTCGCGATCGGACACCGAGCGCCGCAGGGCGCGTTCGAGCTGCCCGAACGCGTACTCGTAGGCCATGGCTCCTCTCTGGTGGCCGGCCATGGAGGCGGGACTCGAACCCGCGCCCTCCCGGTGTAAAGCCGGGCGATCTGCCGCTGATCTACTCCATGTCGCACGTGATGCTAGGTCAGCCGGTGTTGCCGAGCACCTCGGTTTCGCCGGGCCCGGGCGAGCATGCGCTGTCGTTTCCGTCCAAGACGTCCGTCGCGCCGGCGAACTACCGTTGCCCCAACAGCTCGCCCGATCATGAGGAGACAGCACAATGCGTGACCTGGTGTACACCGGCTTCATGTCGCTGGACGGCGTGGTGGACTCGCCAGGCGGCGGGCCGGGGGAGGAGCACCGCAGCGGCGGGTGGGTGTTCAAGGACCTCGAGTTCGTGCCGGAAGCCTGGTCGCTGAAGGGCGAGGAACTCGCCGACACGACGGCGCTGATGTTCGGCCGCCGCAGCTACGAGGCGTTCGCCCCGGTCTGGCCGGGCTCGGAGGACCACGCCGGCTACAAGGAGCTGCCCAAGTACGTGGTGTCGAGCACGCTGCCCGACGACGCCCTCGTCGACGGCTGGGGCCCGACGACCATCCTGCGCTCGACCGAGGACGTCGCCGCGCTCAAGAAGGGCGACGGCGGCGCGATCTTCATCCACGGCAGCGCCGAACTGGCCCGACGGCTGTCGGACGCCGGCCTGATCGACCAGTACAACCTGCTCGTCTTCCCCGTGCTGCTGGGCGCCGGAAAGAGCCTCTTCGACCGGGCCGACCGAGACAAGTACATGCTGGCGCTGCGGGAGTCGGAGAGCTACAAGAACGGGATCCTGAAGCTGGTCTACGACGTCAGGCGCTGATCCAGGTCGAGGGCGATCGCGCCGCCGGCGCCCTCCCGCAGCTGTCCCGCGGTGCGTCCGACGTAGGAGCGCAGCGCCCGAGCCAGGTGCGGCTCGTCGAAGTAGCCAAGTTTGGCGACGACGTCACCGGCCGCGTCGCCCGCGGCCAGCAGCTCCGCCGCCGTGCGGGCCCGTTCGATCTGCCGCAGCGCGCCCCGCGTCAGGCCGGTAGCCGCCCGGAACCGCCGTTCGACCGTGCGCTCGGAGACGCCCGGGCGGCCACCCCGCAGCACGTCCGCGACAAGCGGGTCGCGAACCACGATCCCGGCTCGGACGAGCCGCTCGACGAGGGCCTCCGCGTCGTCGGGGCCGGGCGTCTCCCAGCGCGTGCCGTCCAGCTGGAACGTCCGACGCGTGGCGTCGGGGAGCCCGATCCCCCCGTCGACCAGCGTCGACGTCGGCACAGCCCGTAACGAGGTCCCCACGGCGAACTCGATACCGGTGAAGGTGGCGCCCTCCGGCACAGGTGCCGTGCCGGCCCGGGTCTCGGGACCGGTGACGCCCGCGTACGGCTGGCCGGCCTGCTCCCAGAACACCAGGCCCCACCGCACCCCCGCGACCGACGTCATCGCCGTGACCTGCTCGCTCGTACAGGTCCACACACTGTCCACCCACGGCGAGTCGGACCGACGCGTCCCGAACCGCAATCCCACCCGCGAAGGATACGCCGAGCTCGGCGGAGTGCTCTGTTGCTCAGCGTCGCGTGGCTCCAGACCAGCCACACGACCGTGACGGTGCGCCCCGGCTCGCGCGCCGCGTTAGCGACGTCGCCGTTCCGCCGTGGCCGCGCGCCCGCTGACCGGTGCGGCTTCGTAACAGTTGAGTGGTCCCCACGCGACCATCCAGATGGTTTCCGCAGCTCGACGAAAGCTCGTTACGAGCTGGAGAGTCTGACGGCTCCTCGTCGGAGGTGGGCCAAGTCTGCGCGCGACGAGGGGAGTAGAGCGTGGGTGCGAGTCGAGTCAAGCAGCAGCATCGACGATCACGTGAGGCGGCGCCACAGAAAGGTGGCCACGGACTACCTGGGCTGGATCGCGTTGCTGCTGACAGCAATTCCCGTGCTGGTGGCGACGCTTCGTATTTTGAAGCTTGCGCCAGGCGATTTCACGCGTCTTTGAACTCGCTCATGCGCACATGCTCGAACCCTGCCCCTGGGCAGGGGCAAGGCCGGGGGGTTGGCGTCGGGCTGACCCGGGTACCACTGTCGCCATCTCGTGCGAGGAGGAGACGTCCCATGACAGTCGTGAACGACGGTCTGCCGCTGAACAGGTCGGCCACCATCCACCCGCCGACCCACCCAGACCCGCCCTCGTCAGCCGATCCCGGCGTCGGTCACATCACCGACGTACCGACGGACCTGTTACCCGTACCGCTCGCGGTACCGCCCGCGCCGGCATCACCTCAGGCCTCGGACTCCGCGACCGAAGGCAGCGTGGAAGGCGACTTGTTCGACGGCGTCGTTGGTCGGGCATCGGCCGGCGCATGAGCTTTGGTCGTGCCGTTCCCCCCGCTCCTCACCAGGCCGGCCGAGACCTTGCCAGCAGGTAGTGCAGGCCGCCGGCGACGAGGGCGCCCGAGAGCCACGAGAAGTCGGTGTTCCCCAACGTGGTGGCGATCGGGCCGCGCATGAGCGGGACGAGACCGTACTGCCAGAGCCAGCCCGCCACCACTCCCAGTCCCAGGCTGACGAGCGCCCGCCGATTCACCCCGCCGTAGGGCGAACGGCTCGGGTCGTCGTAGAGGCCGGGGATGTCGAGCCTGCCGCGGCGCAGGACGAAGTAGTCGACGAGCACTACCCCGGCCCACGGGCTGATCCACACCAGGATCGACACCATCCAGTTGTCGAAGGCGTGCGCGAAGCTGTCCGCCTGCACGAAGACCGCCAGCACGGCCGAGGCGACGGCCCCGGCGACCAGGGTCAGCTTCCAGCGGGCGAGCCGGATCCCGACGGACAGCGCGGCGAGCGAGCACGAGTACAGGTTGAGGATGTTCGTCGCCACCGGGCCGTGCATGATCAGCAGCAGGACCGGTATCGCCATCACCCCGAACGTCGCGGTCACCAGCGCGGAGGGGTCGGCGCCGGCGCCCGCGCTGGCCAGGCACGCGCCCAGGCCGGCGAGCCACACGGTCGGTACGTACATGCCCAGCGCGGTCGCCCAGAACACCTTGCGTCCCGACGTGCCGGGCCGGACGAAGCGGCTGTAGTCCGCGGAGTAGGGGAGCCAGGAGACACCCCAGCCGATGCCGATGGCGGTGAGCAGCTGCGTGACGGCCGTCAGCTTGTCCGCGCCGGTCGCCGCGGCGCCCTCGGACCAGCGCAGGTCGACCTGGCCCAGTGCGAGCACGGTCATCACGACCATCACGGCCACGGTCAGCGGGACCGTGTACTTCTCGAAGGTGCGGATCGCGTAGAAGCCGTACAGCGCGAGTCCGAGCTGCAAGACCATGATCACCGCGGCCACGCCGTACCTCGTCCCGACCCCGCCGGAGATGCCGAGCTCACGCAGGACGGCCAGCACCAGGTCCAGCACGACCCAGGTATTGACGCCCACCCACGCCATCGTGAGCAGGCACTGGACGACACCCGGCACGGCGGCGCCACGCCGGCCGAACGCCGCCCGCCCAAGCACCATCTGGTTGACCCCGGTCCGGTGGCCCATGAGGTTGAACAACCCGAACACCGCGCAGCCGACCAGGTTGCCGAGGGCGATCACGACGAGGGTCTCGACCAGACTGAGCCCGAGCGTCACCCCGAGCGCGCCGAGGACCCAGTTGATCGGCGCGATGTTCGCGCCGCACCAGATCCAGAACTGTTCCCAGGACGTCGAGTCCCGGTCGCCGTCGGGAATGGGGTCGATGCCGTGCCTGTCGAAGGGCACCGCGTCGGTTGATGTCGCGTCGGTTGGTGTCGCCGTCATCGCCGAACCTCCACATCAGAGTGACCGGCCAACGACAACACTCCACGTGGTCCGACGACAGTGGACAGATCGCTAGCGTTCCTCCTCCCGGCTGGATATTTTCACAGTGTGCTCACTGTGCGCGCGCTGCTGGACGACCCGAGCCTGGAGCTGCGCCTGCTCCACCCGGGGGCGAGTGGCGCCTTGGACGCCGAGGTGCTCTGGGTGCACAACACCGAGCTGGGGGATCCGTCGCCGTACGTGCGCGAGCGGGAACTCGTGCTCACCAACGGGTTGTGGCTCGCGGAGACCTCCGCCGACGGGTTCGTGGCGAGTGTGCGGCGTGCGGGAGCGGCCGGGATAGTGTTCGGCCTGCGCACCCGGACCCCAAGCACGCCGCCGGAGCTGCTCGCCGCGTGCGTGGCGGCGGACCTGCCGCTGGCGGAGATCTCCACCAGGGTGCCGTTCACCGCGCTGACCCGCGCGGCCGCCGCGATCCATGCCGAGCAGCGGCAGGGCATCCTGCTCGGCATGGTCCGCCGCGGCGACGCGCTCGCCTCGGCGATCTCCCACGGCGGCGGCCCGTCCGGTGTACTCGAGGTGCTGCGCGGCGAGCACGACCTCCCGCTCGCGGTCGTCGACCGGACAGGCCGCGCGCTGGCCGGCGTGCCGCTCGCTCCCGAGCAGCTGCGCGCGGTGGCGGCAGGGCTGGCGCGGCGTCCCCCGCCCCTGGAGCTCGACCTGGGCGAGACCGAGCGGGCGACGCTGTTCCTGGTCGGTGCCGCCGGCGACGTCGACGCCGCACTGGTCTGCCTGCGGCCCGCCCGCGCACTGAGTCGCACCGAGCGCGACGCGCTCGACCAGGCCGCCCGGTTCCTCAGTCTGGAGGTCGCCAAACGGCAGGCGGTCCAGGCGATCGAGCTGCGGTTCGCCAGCGAGCTGCTGGACATGATCCTGTCCGGGCCACAGCGAGCGGCCGAGCTACCCGGACGGCTGCAGGCTTTCGGCGTCGACCCCGGCGGCGAGCTCGCGGTGTACGCGCTGGCCTGCCCGGGCGCCGACACCGCCGTGCCGCCGGGGCTCGCGGAGGCCGTCGCGGACTTCTTCCTCGCGGAGAGCACCGCGGCCGTGGTCGCCGGCGGCAGCCACGACGTGGTCGCGGTGTTCACCTGGCAGCGCCCGGAGGCACAGCTGCGGGCGACGGGCACCCGCCTGGTGGCCGCGGTGGGAGCCCGGTTCGCCGGCCGGCGCCCGGTGCTGGGCATCGGCGGGGTGGCCGCCGACGCCACCGCGCTGCGACAGCCGCTCGTCCGGTCGCGGGAGGCCTGCCGGGTGCTCGTGCGCCGCGGCGGCAACCCCGAGGTGGCGACGTTCGGTGAGCTGGGCACGCACCGACTACTGCTCGGCCTGCAGGACCCCGAGACACTGCGCGGGTTCGCCGACGGGGTGCTGGGCCCGCTGCGCGACCACGACCGGGAGCGCGGCAGCGAGCTGGTCCGCACGCTGCGTGCCTTCATGGCCAACGACGGGCACTGGGCGGCCACCGCCGCGGCGCTGTTCGTGCACGTCAACACGTTGCGCAACCGGCTCGTGAAGGTCGCCGAGCTCAGTGGCCGGGACGTGGCACGGACCGAGGACCGAGTCGACCTCTACCTGGCGTTGGAAGCGGAGGAGTTCGAGTCGTAGCGGGGCTGCGGTGGCAGCGGTCGCGGCGGCAGCGCCGGGTCGGCGAGCACGGCCGTCGCCAGGTCCGCACAGCGAGTGAAGCGGACGTCACCGCAACCCAGCGCGTACTCGATCAGCTGTCGCAGCGCGAGCAGCCTGCTCGGCCTGCCCGACAGGAACGGGTGGCAGCACAGGTTGAACAGGCACTGGTAGTGCCGCATCCCGTCCAGCTCCGCGCGCCACAGCTCGAGCACCTTGGCCGGCGACTCGATCACCGTCCCGATCGGCGGGTCGGGCAGGAACGCGTACTGCTCCCAGTCGTCCAGCGACCAGTGCACCGGCAACTCGGCCAGCTCGGTCTCGCCCACGGCGAGCCGGTAGGGCCGGTCGTCGGCCATCAGCGAGGAGTCGTAGCGCAGGCCGTGCTCGGCGACGAGCGCCGGCGTCTCCCGGGTGGCCGCCCAGTTCGCCGCCCGGTGCCCGACCACCTCGACGCCCTGCGCGGCGAACACCGCGAGCGCCCGTTCGAAGTCCGCGCGCTCCTCGCCCGGCGCCATCGCGGTGGGCGGGCGGTGACCGTAGGAGTGGTGCGCCACCTCGTGTCCACGGTCCACGATGGACATCGCGAGACCGGGGCGCTGCTCGGCCACCCATCCCGGCACGAAGAAGGTCGCCGGCACGGCGAGCTCGTCGAGCAGGTCCAGGATCCGCGGAACGCCGACATCGGGGCCGTAGGACTGGTGCGACATGGTCGACAGGTGCCGTGCGTAGTGCGCGCCGCTGGCGAGCACCGGCGCCTCGGCGTCCACGTCGAAGGTCAGCGTGACCACCGCTGCCGCGCCGCCGTGCCAGCTCATCCGCCGTTTTCCTCCCGCCACAGCCGCGTGTTCGCGATCGTCGCCATCGGCTCAAGCATGCCCGGCGCGAAGGGCGCCAGCGGAACGTCCTTCGCGACGCGCCGGGGCAGGTCGGGGTTGGCGAGCGCGCCGCGCGCGACGGCCAGCAGGTCCGCGTGGCCACGCTCGATCACCTCGGCGGCCTGGGGCAGGTGGTGCATCGCGCCGTTGGCGATCACCGGCAGTCCGGTGACCCGCTTGGCCAGTGCGGTGATCGTGTCGCCGCCGCCCAGCCGCGCGGTCTCCAGCCAGTCACGGCCCTCGCTGGCGACGTGCAGGTAGTCCGCTCCCGCGGCGGCGAGCGCGGTGAAGATCACCTCCGCGTCGGCGGCACCACCGGCCCAGCGGTGCGTGAAGTCGTTCACCTTGGTCTGGGAGAGCCGGATGCCGACCAGATGGTCCGGCAGGGCGGCCCGGAGGTCGGCGACGACCTCGGCCGGTAGCCGCACGCGGGCGGCCACCGAGCCGCCGTAGCGGTCCTCGCGCTGGTTGGTGTAGTCGGTGAGGAACTGGTCGAGCAGGTAGCCGTTCGCCGCGTGCACCTCGACCCCGTCGAAACCCGCCGCCACCGCGTTGCGGCCGGCGGCCACGAACGCGGCGCGCACCCGCTCGATGTCGTCCTCGGTCATGGCGCGCGGCACCGGCCACGGTCCGCGGCCGCCGTACTCCGGCATCATCTCCCCGCGCGGCCGCACGGCGGACGGGGCGATGCGGACGTCGGTGTGGGCAGAGCCCTGGGACAGGGCCCCCGCGTGCATGAGTTGGGCGATGACGCGCCCACCGGCGCCGTGCACGCGGCGGGTGACCTCCCGCCAGCCGGCCACGTGCTCGGCGTCCACCAGCCCGGGCTGGTTCACATAGCCCTGGCTGTGCTCGTCGTCGGGGTACACGCCCTCGGTGATCACCAGCGGGAAGCCGCCCTCGGCGAACTCCGCGTAGTAGTCGGCCATCTCGAGGGTGGGCACGCCGCCGGGGCTCGCCGAGACCCGGGTCATGGGCGCCACCGCGAAGCGGTTCGTCAGCTCGTGGGCGTTGAGCGAGTAGGGAGTCAGAGCGGGGTGGGGCACGATGTTCTCCTGGTTTCGAGTACGCCGGCGACGGCGAGGAGCCGGTCGTCCTGGCCGTCGGGAAGGGACACGAGCAGGCCGCCCGGCAGGGTGATGCCGGGCAGGCCGAGGTAGCTGGCGAGCATGGTGCTGCGGAGGATCCGCCGGTTCACGGCCTCGGCCAGATCGAGGTCGGCCTTCAGCGGGGCTACCTCCGGCACCGGGTCGCGGATGGTGGGGAAGGCGAGCACGGCGCCCTCGAGCTCCCGGGCCAGCTGCCCGCGCAGCCGGGCCTGGGCGGCGCGCAGCTCGGCCTCCCCGCTGGGCGGGCGCAGCCGGCGCAGCACCAGCGGGTCGACGCCCGGGGTGTCGCGCAGGTGCCCGTACCGGCGCCAGGCGTCGGCGGCCACCAGCGGGCCGTGCTCGTCCAGCAACCGCTGGGCCTCCTCCAGGGCGGCCAGGCGGACACACCGGACCTCCAGACCGGACAGTGCGGCGTGGAACGCCGCCCGGACGTCCGGGTGGCAGTCGTCGACCAGCTCGCCGTCGGGTACCACGATCCTGAGGTCGCCGGCCCCTGCCGTGGCGCGCCGCCCGCGCATCGCGGCGTCGGCCGCGAGGACGTCGCCGATGGTCCTCGCCAGGATCCCGATGCTGTCCAGCCCGGGGGAGAGCGGCACCATGCCGGTCAGGTCGTACCGGTTCGCGCTCGCTCTGAAGCCGACGATCCCGCAGCAGGCCGCGGGCACGCGCGTCGAGCCGGACGTGTCGGTGCCGATCGCGATGTCGGCGATCCGGGCGGCAACGGCCACCGCGGACCCCGACGACGAACCGCCCGGGATCCGCAGCGGGTCGAGCGGGTTGACCGGGTCACCGAAATGCGGGTTGAGACCGAGCCCGGTGAAGGCGAACTCGCTGAGCGTGGTCTTGCCCAGGCAGATCCCGCCCGCGGCGGTGACCTTGCGCACCACCGGCGCGTCCTCGGTGGCGACCGGCGCGGCGCTCCTGGTGGCCGACCCGGCGGTGGTGCGCGTGCCCGCCACGTCGAAGACGTCCTTCCACGCCAGCAGCTTTCCGCGCAGTGGCCCCGAGGCACCGGCCTCGCGCAGCGCGCGTTCGGCGGTGACCGTGATGAACGCCGTCGACTCGCCGGCGCGCTCCAGCGCGTGCCGCAGCCTCACGGCAGCCGTTCCAGGACCAGGGGTTTGGTTCCACCGCTGTTGATGCCGACGACGTCCTGTGGGCAGGCGGAGACGACGACGAGGCAGTCCAACTCGGCGCGGAAGGCGACCGCCGCCCCCGGGCCGGCCGGCGACTCGCGCCACAGCAGCTCACCGTCGGCGGTGACGGGGATGTCCATGAACACGTTCACCGGCTGCGGAACCGTCCCGACCGCGACCCCGGTGCCGGCGAGCGCCGTGCGGAGGTTCTCGGCGCAGGAGGCGTGCCACCCCCGGACGCCCAGAGCGCGGTAGCGAGCGGGGTCGCATGCCGGGATCAGCATGTCGTGCCGTCCGGGGGAGGTGTCCTCGGTGAGGGTGAGCACCGGCCTGCGTCGGTCGGTCAGGAACTGTTCGCCGACCGCGGGAAACAGCCGGCTCAGGTGGCCGCGGGTGTGCGCCGCACTGAGCCACTCGGGCGGAGTCCCCACGAGCACCGCGAACAGGTCCCCGACCTGCCCGCCCTCCTCGGTGACCACCCGGAGACCTTCACCGGCGCGCAGGGCGACCGCCCGGCCTTCCCTGGCAGGTATCCGGACACGCCGGTTGGACGAGAGCTGCATGGATCCAGCACACCAGCAGTCGACCACCGGTGGCGATGGATGATCACCTAGAGTTGTGCGGTTCCCGTGGATGAAGGTCCAGCCGGACTTGTCGAACCCTGCCCGGACCTTGGCGTGCTTGGCCTGGGCGAGGGCCGCGGCTTTGCTGCGGTCGGTGCTGGTCCCGCGGCTACAAAGGCGGTCCGGGCCGCGCGGAGGTCGCCGAGTTGGCCCAGCGCGCTGGCTCGGTTGTCGTCGTGCACCGCCTGTCGCGCCGTGTCCTTCGGGCAAGGCGCGTAGTCAGGCAGATAGTCAGGCAGAGACAAAATCAGGGCCTGTCCACTCCATGGTGGACAGGCCCTGATTGCGTCGGGGTGACAGGATTTGAACCTGCGACCTCTTCGTCCCGAACGAAGCGCGCTACCAAGCTGCGCCACACCCCGGAGGTCCGAGCGGAAGTCTATCCGACGTCCGCGCCGGCTCCGAAGCGGGCGCCCTGTTTCGCGCTCTCCACGCTGTTCCCGCCGGTCGGGCGGGGTACCAGGGTCAGCAGGCTCGCCTCCGGCGGGCAGGCGAACCGGACCGGCGCGTACGGGCTCGTGCCCAACCCGGCGGACACGTGCAGCCACATGTGCGCCCCCCAGCGGGACGCCCCGCGTGCGCGGGAGCGGTCCAGCTCACAGTTGGTGACGATCGCGCCGTAGCCGGGGACGCGGAGCTGGCCACCGTGCGTGTGCCCGGCCATCACCAGGTCGTAGCCGTCCTCCGCGAAGGCATCCAGGACGCGGGGCTCGGGCGAGTGGGTCACGCCCAGGCGCAACGTCGCCGCCGGGTCCGGGCGGCCGGCGATGTCGTTGTACCGGTCGCGGTGCAGGTGGGGGTCGTCGACGCCGGCCACCGCGATGTGCTGGCCGTCGACCATCAGCAGGCGGCGGACGTGGGTCAGGTCCTGCCACCCCCGCTCCACCAGGGCAGCGCGCAGGTCGCGCCAGGGCAGGGGGATGCCGTGGATCTTGCGCTTGGACTTCACCAGGTACCGGACCGGGTTCTTCGGCCTCGGCGCGTAGTAGTCGTTGCTGCCGAAGACGAACACGCCCGGCCGGTTCAGCAGCGGGCCCAGCGCACGCAGGACCGCGGGTACCGCGTGCCGGTGGGCCAGGTTGTCGCCGGTGTTCACCACCAGGTCGGGGTTGAGCTCGTCCAGCGCCGCCACCCAGCGTTGCTTGGACTTCTGGCCCGGCATCATGTGCAGGTCCGAGATGTGCAGCACTCGCAGCGTCCGCGCCCCCTCCGCCAGCACCGGCAGGGTGGCCTGCCGCAGCGTCCAGTGGGTGCGTTCGATCCCGGCCGCGTACGCCACGGTCGCCGTGCCGACCGCCGTGGCGCCCAGGGCCGCCCGTCCGATGTTTCGCGCCATGTTGCCCACGTCCCCGAGCCTAGATGCGCGCATGGGGTGAGCGGCAACGCCCCAGTAGGGTGCGGTGCATGGCTGAGCTCAAGGCACGGTTGCAGGCGGACCTCTCGGCGGCGATCAAGGGGCGGGAGTCCACCCGCATGGCCGCGCTGCGGATGGCCCTCGCGGCCGTCACCACCGAGGAGGTCGCTGGTGACGTGGCCCGTGAGCTGTCCGACGACGAGGTGCAGCGGGTCCTCACGCGCGAGGTGAAGAAGCGCAAGGAGGCCGCGGAGGCCTTCGCCGGCGCCGGCCGCGCCGAGCAGGCCAAGGCCGAACAGGACGAGGCCGCCGTCCTGTCCGACTACCTGCCCGCCCAGCTCGGCGACGACGAGCTGGAGGCCATCGTCGCCGAGGCCGTCGCGGAGGTCACCGAGCAGCTCGGCGCCCCGCCGGCCCAGCGGCAGATGGGCCAGGTCATGAAGGCCGCCAACGCCAGGATCGCCGGTCGCGCGGAGGGTGCTCGGGTGGCCGCCGCCGTGCGGGCCAAGCTCCAGGGCTGACCCACCTCAGGCCGCTCGGCGGGGCAGCAGGAAGCAGGCCAGCAGCGCCACCCCGAACAGGGCGAGGCCGATCACCAGCCCCGTCCGGGTCGCGGCGACGAAGTTCCCGTCCGTGCCGAGCCGGTTGAAGAACGCGGTACCGATCGTGGCCGGGCCGGCCGCCGCACCGAGCTGCACGACCGTGTTCACCACGCCGGACGCCGCGCCGGCGTCGGCCGTGCTCGTGCCGGCCAGGGTGATCAGCATCAGCGAGGACGCGCCGAGACCGAGGCCGGCGCCGTAAAGCAGCACCGGCACCGCCAGCTGCCACGGCGTCAGCCCGGACCCGTAGCCCGTCACCGCCGCCAGCATCCACGCGGACCCGGCCAGCAGGAGAACCAGGCCGACAACCGGCAACAGCCGCCCCAGTTTCGGCGCCAGGGGCATGCCGATGCCGTTGCCGGCGACGATGCCGACGGTCGCCGGCAGCATGGTCAGCGCGGTCTTCAGCGGCGAGTAACCCACCCCGTCCTGCAGGTGCAGGGTCAGCACGAAGAACGCGCCCATCCCGCAGTAGAAGATCAGCATGATGACGATGCCCACGGCCATGGCCCGGTTGTCGAACAGGCCGATGCGCACCAGCGGCTCGCGTCCGTGCCGCTCCCGGGACCGCTGCTGCGCGACGAACAGCGCGAGCAGCGGCAGCGCCGCGGCCATCAGCACGAACACCCATGCCGGCCAACCCAGCTCCCGTCCCTGGACCAGTGGGTAGAGCACGGAGAGCAGCGCGGCTGCCAGTACCAGCACGCCCGGCACGTCGATCCCGCCGCGACGACCAGCCCGGTCGCGGCCACGGGCGGGCATGACCAGCGCCGCCCCGACGGCCGCGGCGAGCGCGATGGGCACGTTGACGAGGAAGATCGTCCGCCAGTGCCAGCCGAACAGGTCAGCCTCGGTGAGCAGGCCGCCGAGCAGCGGCCCGGCGAGACCGCCGATCGGGAAGGTCATGCCGTAGAACCCCATGGCCTTGCCCTGCTCGTTCTCCGGGAACTCCGTGTGGATGAACGACAGCACCTGCGGCACCATCAGCCCGGCGAACACGCCCTGCGCCACCCGGGCCGCGAGCAGCACGGTCACGTTCGGTGCGACACCCGCGACCAGTGAGCTGACCCCGAAGCCCGCGGTGCCAAGCACGAACAACGCGCGGTGGCCGTACCTGTCGCCGAGTCGACCGCCGATGATCAACGTCAGGGCGAACGCCAGCGTGTAACCGGTTGCGGTCCATTGCAGCGCCGAGGGCTGCGCGCCCAGGTCGTGCTGGATGGTCGGCAGCGCGATGTTCACGATCTGGTTGTCGACCATGTCCATGAACACCGCGCTCAACAGCAGCGCCAGCGCCGGCCAGCGCCGCCGGTACGGCTCGGTCATCTCGTGTCCTCTGCTCGGTCAGGCTGATAATCCTCCGTCTGCGCAGCAGTGTCATATGTCCGTATAGATTTGTCAAACGGACGAATGATTAAGCTCGTAACGCGGATGGCAGAATGCTGACCATGACCAGACGCGGCCGGGCGGAGGACGAGGAGCCCCAGGGACGGCGGTCGACCCGGCGGGCTCCGGGACCGAACGAGCGGCAACGCGACCCGGAGCGCACGAAGGCGCGCATCCTCGAGGCCGCGGCCCAGGAGTTCTCCGCGAAGGGCTTCGCCGGCGCCCGGGTGTCCGAGATCGCCGCACGCGCCGGGGTGAACCAGCAGCTCATCGCGTACTACTTCGACGGCAAGGAGGGCCTGTACCGGGAGATGGGCCGCCGGTGGCGGGCCTACGAGGCGCAGGCCATCCCCGACGAGACCGACTTCCCGGAGATGATCAAGCGCTATGTGCGGCTGAGCGTCGAGCCGCAGCTCGGTGGGCGCCTACTGGCCTGGGAGGGCCTCGCCGACACCGGCGAGGACGACGAGGAGGCGCGGGAGCGCAACAGCCGCCTCCAGCACGAGGTGGAGCAGCTGCGCGAGCGCCAGCGGGCCGGCGAGATCGACGATCGGTTCGACCCGGCGGCGCTGCTGCTCGTCGCGATGAGTGCGGCCAACGCGCTCGCGGTCTACCCCCAGCTGGCCCGCGGCCTGTTCGAGTCCGACCCGAGCTCGCCCGAGCTCGTCGAGCACTACGCCGACCAGCTTGCCGAGCTGATCAGCCGCCTGGCCGCCGGAACCTGACCCGAGTACCGCAGACGGCAGCGGGCCCCGAACCGATCACTCGGTTCGGGGCCGCTTGGAGCTAACGAGGCGCTCCGCCGTTGCCGTTCCCGCCCGGCGGGTCGTTGCCGTTACCCGGTCCACCGTTACCTGGTCCGCCGTTGCCCGGTCCGCCGTTGCCCGGTCCGCTGGGCGGCGGACCGCTGGGCGGAGGCGAGCTTTCGGAGGTACGCGGCGGCGGCACGTACCCGGTGCTGACCCGGATCGTGATCGTCTCGCCGGGCAGGGCGTTGCCGCGCGGCGACTGGCTCACCACCGTGCCCTGTGCGGCCGAGGAGTTGATCTCCTCCGCGACCACCTTGTACCCGGCCTGCTGGAGCTGGCTCGTCGCGTCCTGCTGGCTGTCCCCGATGACGTCGGGCACCTGGGCCGAAGGGCTCCCGTCGACGAACCGGGGGTCGATCGGCGGCAGGCCGCGGACCTGCGTGCCCTGGTGGATCGGCCCCATCGCCTCGAACCAGGTGTGCGCCGAGGCCTGGCCGCCGTAGATTCGGCCCTCCCCGCACGTGTAGGGGGGTGGGCCGGGGCAGATGCCGGTCGGCTCGCGGCCGTCGTTGAAGGTCAGGACCGCCGCCGACAACTGCGGGGTGGCGCCGACGAAACCGGCCGAGCGGTGGTCCTGCGTGGTGCCGGTCTTGCCCAACATCGGGCGGTCCCAGCCGAAGTCCCGGGCGGCGTCGTAGGCCGTGCCGCCCGGCTTGTCGTCGTCGCTGAGGCCGTGCACCAGCGTGTTCGCCAGCCCCTCGGACACGGCCTGCTCGCAGGGCTGCTCGGCGATGTCCACCTTCTTGCCGTTGCGGTCGAGCACCTCGATCAACGGTGTCGGCGGGCACCAGACGCCCCCGCTCATCAGGGTCGCGCCCACGTTGGCCAGTTCCAGGGTGGACAGTGGCGAGGGCCCGAGCGTGAACGAGGCGTTGCCCGGGCTGTTCGGCTTGCTGCGGAAGAACTGCGACTGGCTGACCTTGTACTCCTGGTCCTCCGCCTCTGGGTCGGGCGTGTTGCCGGCCAGGTTCGTGGCCATGCTCTCGCGCAGTCCCAGCCGACTCGCCATGTCGACGACCGGGTCCATCCCGACCCGCTCCTCCAGGATCACGAAGCCGGTGTTCGGCGAGGTGGCGAGCGCCTTGCGCAGGGTCATCTGCGACGGGTAACCCTCACCCGCGTTCGTCAGGCAGTACCACGAGGTGTCGGCGTCGTCCGGTTCGGGCGTGCGGGGGCACCGTTCGGGGTTGCCGCCGACGAACTTGTTGGACACATATCGGGACGGCGTCTTGATGACGTTGTTGATCCCGCCGCCCTTTTCCAGGTACGCGGCCGAGGTGAAGATCTTGTAGATCGAGCCGGCGCCGAACTTGTTCTCCACGCCGTACGGGTAGCCGATCGTGGTCTGCCCCAGTTCGGGCTTGAGCCCGTAGTCCCGGTTGGACACCAGCGCGATGACCTGGTGCCGTTCCTTGCCCGGCCGCACGATCGCCATCGAGTTGTTGATGTCCTTGGTGTCCTTCGGCACCTGGTTCTCGGCCGCCCGCTTGGCGATCTTCGTCGCGCCGGCGTCGAAGCTCGTCTTGATCGTGTAGCCGCCGGTGTAGAGCTGGTCCTGGGTGAACCCGATGTCGGACAGGTAGTCCTCGACGTACTGGCAGAAGAACCCGTACTCCGGACCGGCGCCGACGCAGTTCGGGGTCGGCTTCACCGGCTTGGGCAGGACGCCCAGCGCTTCCTTCTTCGCCTCCTCGGCGTTGGCCTCGGTGATGCTGTTGGTCTCGACCATCCGGTCGATCACCAGGTTGCGCCGCTCGAGCGCCTCCTCCGGGTTCGACCACGGACTGTAGAGGTAGGGGTTGTTGACCATGCCGGCGAGCAGTGCGGACTGGGAGACAGTGAGCTTGTCCGGGGTCGTGTTGAAGTACGCCTTCGCGGCGGCGCCGATGCCGAAGATCCGGTCGGTGAACTCGACGACGTTGAGGTAGCCGGTGAGGATCTCCTCCTTGCTCATCGTCTGCTCGAGCTGGATCGCCAGCCGCGCCTCGCGCAACTTCCGGGTGACGGTCTGCTCCTGTGCCCGCTCCCGCTCGATCTTCTTCCCGGGGTCCTCGTCCTGCCCGACCTGGTCCCGGTAGACGATGTTGATGAGGTAGTTCTTCACGTACTGCTGGGTCAGCGTCGAGGCACCCTGGACGTCCTCACCGGTCTGGTTGCTGATCAGCGCCCGGATGGTGCCCTTCCAGTCCACACCGTGGTGCTCGAAGAACCGCCGGTCCTCGACCGAGATCACCGCGGCCTTCATCGTCGGCGAGATCTGGTCGGCCGTGACCGGCAGCCGGTACTGGTCGTACAGGTACGAGATCGGCTTGCCCTTGCTGTCCGTGATCGTCGTGATCAACGGCGGGGGCGTGGCCACGAGGTCGGCCGAGATGCTGTCGATCGTGTCACTGGCCCGGTTGGACACCACCCCCAACGCTCCCACCATGGGGAACAACATGCCGGCCATGAGAACACCAGCCAGCAGGCACAGACCGAGCAGCTTCAGAAGACCGTCTCCCACTCGCACGCGGACCAGGGTACGCGGACCGAAATCAAGGCCTCGTGATGAACCCGCGACATCGACAATTGGTAACGGCTGCTGACCCACGCGTATGGGAGGGAACCGAGGGGGCCTAAAGTCCGTCAACGTCTCAGCGACAACAGCCGACTCGACGGGGCGAACGCACCGGCGATCGGCACCCGGCAGGGAACGAGGTGTTCACACCTCGGAGGGGGGCCGGGCCAAGGGTCGAGACGACGCTAGGGGCGGGGGTTATGTACATCGAGCAGTCGGACTGGCGAGTCAACGCGTCTTGCCGCGAGCAGGACCCGGACGGCTTGTTCGTGCGGGGCAAGGAGCAGCGCAAGGCCAAGGTGGTGTGCATCGCGTGTCCGGTGCGCACGGAATGCCTGGCCGAGGCGCTGGACAACCGAATCGAGTTCGGCGTGTGGGGCGGGATGACCGAACGTGAGCGGCGCGCGCTGCTGCGTCGCCGCCCGGACGTGACGTCCTGGCTGGAGCTGCTCCAGTCGGCCCGGCGCGACCACTCCGACGAGGACGAGGACGTCCGGGTCGGCTGACGTGGGCCGGCGTCAGTGCCCGGTGAGCCGTTCGCCGATCGTGCGCAGGCCCTCCAGGTCGTGCACGTCCTGCGGCATGGCCGGTACGTGCACGACCGGTACCGACGGGTGCGCCTTGGTGAACCGGGCCAGCAGCCGGCGTTCCCGCTCGCACACGGCCACCCGGTCGGCATGCAGCCGCAGCACGGCCGAGGCCAGCGGCGCGTCGCCGGTGCGGTCGAGGTTGTCGGCCGCCGCGGTGGCCGTCGAGGCGGACAGCCCGGCGAGCACCGGGTGGGTCCGGTTGATCACCAGTCCGGACAGCGGCATCTGTTCGGCGGCGAGCCGCTCGACGAAGTAGCTCGCCTCGCGCAGTGCGTCCGGCTCCGGGGCGGCGACGACCACGAACGCCGTCCCCTCGCCCCGCAGCAGCTCGTAGGTCTTGCGCGCACGCTGCTTGAACCCGCCGAACATCGAGTCGAAGGCCTGGACGAACGCCGAGGCGTCGGCCAGCAGCTGGCCGCCCACGACCGTGGAGACGGCCTTGGCGAACATCATGATCCCCGCGCCGACGACCTTGCGCAGCCCCCAGCCGCCGGTGCGGGCCGGTCCGGACAGCAGCCGGATCATCCGGCCATCCAGCGCCGAGGACATCCGCTGTGGCGCGTCGAGGAAGTCCAGGGCGGAGCGGCTGGGTGGGGTGTCCACGACGATCAGGTCCCACCGGCCCTCGGCGGCGAGCTGGCCGAGCTTCTCCATTGCCATGTACTCCTGGGTGCCGGAGAACGACGTGGAGATCGTCTTGTAGAAGGGGTTGGCCAGCACCTCCTGGGCCCGCTTCTCCCCGGCGTGGGCGAGCACCATGTCGTCGAACGTGCGACGCATGTCGAGCATCATCGCGGAGAGCTGACCGGCCGGTTCGAAGCCGTCGACCTCCACCTCCGTGGGCGTGTTGCCCAGCTCGCGCAGCCCGAGGGCCTGGGCGAGCCTGCGTGCCGGGTCGATCGTCAGCACGACCGTCTTGCGCCCCCGCTCGGCGGCCCGCAGTGCGAGCGCGGCGGCGGTCGTGGTCTTCCCGACCCCGCCCGAGCCGCAGCACACGATGACCCGCATGTCGAGGTTGTCCAGCAGCTGGTCCATGTCCAGCTCACGCTCGCCGGTCATCGGCCTCGCACCCCCTGGTCGACCAGCGCCTCGGCCAGCTCGTAGAGGGCTGCCGTGTCGATGCCGTGGTGGACGTCGGCGAGTTCGACGGCCGGCAGGTCGATCTCGGTGAGCTGCTCGCGGGCCCGCTGCTCGGCGAGGACCCGGATGGCGTGCTCGACGGTCTCCTCGACCAGGCCCTCCACGTCCTCCGGCGCGAGGTCCAGCCCGGCCGTGGCGAGACCGTTGCGCACCCGGGAGGCGTCCACCCGTCCCCCGGCGGCGGGGGTGACCGATCGGGCCGGCAGCCGTGGCGGGCGGACCCGGTTGACGATCACCGCACCGGGTCGCAGGTCCGCGGCGGTGATCTCGGCGACCGCCTCCACGGTCTCCCGGACCGGCATCTCCTCGAGCAGGGTGACCAGGTGCACGGCGGTGTCCTGGGAGTGCAGCAGGCGCACCACGCCCTCGCTCTGATCCTTGATCGGGCCGACCTTCGCCAGCTCCGCCATGGCCTTGGTGACGTCGAGGAACTTCACGATCCGGCCGGTCGGCGGGGCGTCCAGCACGACCGCGTCGTACACGTGGCGCCCCCGCTCGTCCGTGCGCCCGACGGTCTCCTTGACCTTGCCGGTCAGCAGCACGTCACGCAGGCCGGGGGCGATGGTCGTGGCGAACTCGATGGCGCCCATGCGTCGCAGGGTCCGGCCGGCGATGCCCAGGTTGTAGAACATCGCGAAGTACTCGAGCAGCGCGGCCTCGGCGTCGACGTGCAGTGCCCGGACCTCGCCGCCGCCCGGCGCGGACGCGATCCGCCGTTCCTCGTAGGGGAGCGGCGCGGTGTCGAAGAGCTGGGCGATGCCCTGTCGGCCCTCCACCTCGACGAGCAGCACCCGGCGTCCGCCGGTGGCCAGCGCGAGCGCCAGTGCGGCGGCGACCGTGGTCTTGCCGGTACCGCCCTTGCCGGTGACCACGTGCAGCCGCGCCCGGGAGACCTGCTCGGTCCAGCCGATCGGGGAGTAGCCCACGTTTCCAGAGTAAGTGGACAGTTCGCGTACGCGCTGAACAGGCGACTATCCAGCGACCAGCATCACGCCGACCGCGAGGACCGCGACCCCGGTCACCGCCCAGGCGGCCACCGGCGCGAGCACGGTCAGGGTGAGCACGCACAGCACGACGAGCACGGTGGCGCCGATCGCGCCGCTCACCGCCACCTGACCGCCGGTGGCGCCCCGGCGGTCGCGGGTCCTGGCCATGGTGAGCAGCACCAGCACGACTCCGGCCACCGCGAGCAGGGCGGTCGCGATCACTCGCCAGGTGTCCACTCACGTCACCCTATCGGCGCGGCGCGCTCGTTCAGCGGGTCCGAGTGCTGGGACGTCCGCCGCGTGGCGGGGCGTACCTGGGCCACGCCCCCGAGAGTGGAGCCGGATACAGTGCCGGGTCATGACGAAGTGGGAGTACGCCACCGTGCCGCTGCTGATCCACGCGACCAAGCAGATCCTCGACCAGTGGGGTGAGGACGGCTGGGAGCTCGTGTCGGTGCTGCCGGGCCCGACGGGCGAGCAGATGGTGGCCTACCTCAAGCGCCCGAAGGGCTGAGCATGAGCTGGAGCGACAGGCTCGCCGAGCTGGGCATCGCGCTGCCCGAGGTGCCCGCCCCGGCTGGCGCCTACGTGCCGGCGGTGCGCACCGGCAACCTCGTCCTCACCGCCGGCCAGGTGCCGTTCGTCGACGGCCAGGTGGCCGCGACCGGCAAGGTCGGTCGGGAGGTCAGCCCGGAGGAGGCCAAGGGGCTCGCCGGGATCTGCGCGCTCAACGCCCTGGCCGCCGTGCACGACCTGGTGGGGATCGACGCCGTCGTGCGCGTGGTCAAGGTTGTCGGGTTCGTCGCGTCCGCCGAGGGGTTCACCGGCCAGCCGGCCGTGGTGAACGGTGCTTCCGAGCTGCTCGGCGAGGTGTTCGGCGACGCGGGTAGGCACGCGCGCTCCGCGGTCGGCGTCGCCGAGCTCCCGCTCGGTGTGCCGGTCGAGGTGGAGCTCATCGTCGAGGTGTCCGGACAGGAGGCGACATGACCGAAGTCGAGGACCACAGCGCCGCATGCCACGAGCTGCTGCTCCGGCTCGCCGGCCGGCTGCCCGACCGGCAGCTGTGGCGGTTGCGTGACTGGCTGGGCGGCGGTGCGCTGGACGCGCTCGCCCGCGCCCTCCCGCTGGCCCTTCTCAGAGAACGTGTCGCCATCACCGCCAGGGAGTCTTTGCTGCTCAACGCCGCGCTGCTGGACGCGGGCGCGGACGCGGGCCGGCTGCACGCGGTGCCCTGGGTGGACCAAATCGACGAAGTGGACTACACATTCACCTCGGAGTCGCCCGAACGGGTGAACACGGGCGACTCGGAAGCAGTAGTGCTCGGGGCGATCCTCCATGGACGTGCCGAGCTGGTCGACGTGCGTGGGAGTTGGCGACGACACCGATCCGGGATGGGTCCTGCCACCCGGATCGTGCTCGTCACGGCATCAGCGGGCTGCGCGCGGCTGACCGGGGAGTTGCAGCGCGTGCTGCGAGCGCTCGGGACCTACGAACCGGGCGTCGAGGTGATGCCGGAAGGCATTGACCTCCCGCCGTACCACAAGGCGGCGCTCGCGGCGTCCGAGCCGTTGCTCCCCGGGCTTGTCGCGCAGGGATAGCAGCTCCCTCGTTGGCCCCAGTCGACGCCAGACGAGCGGAAGGAGCCGTCCGTGACCCAGGTCTCCCGTGGGAACCGGCCAGGTGTTGCGTTACCGATCCGAATACATGAGCTCCTGCTGAGCCTCGCCGGCCGGCTGGACGACGACGCGCTGGCGGACGCCCGCCAGATGCTCGCGTCCGCCGAGCTGGACCGCTCGCTCGAGTTCGTCGCCGGCTGCCTCGCGGCCGGCGGTGTGGTGCTGACCGGACCTCAGCACCGGGAGCTCTCGGACCTGTTCTCGAACACCTACCTGGACTCGTCGGTGCTCGACCGGGTGGCGGTGCGCGACAACGGGTCGTCCTACCGGCACCGGTTCGCGGTCGGCGCGGTGGACGGGCGCGAGCCGGACCGGGGTGTCCCCGAGGCGGTGCGCCCGGTCCTGGACGTGCTGCCCGACGTGCGCTCGGTGTGGTGTGTGTGGCGGCTGACGCCCGCCGGCCCGGTCTCCGGCCCGGTGCCGCACCGCGTGGTGCTGGTCGGGGTGGGGCCGGCCGGTTTCGCCCCGGCGACCGCGTACCGGTTGGAGTACGCGCTGCGCCGCGCGGGCATCCGCGCGTCGGTGGAGGTCCTGGTGGACGGCGCGCAGTCCACCGACTACCACCAGGAGGCGATGCGCTGCGCGCGGCAGATCCCTTTCGATGACCCCGGGCCGGGTGGCGGTGGTCGGCCGGTGATGAACCCGGTCGAGCCGGTCCGAGTGGACCCGTTCACCGCCGATCCCGCCAGGGCCGACTCATCGTCCGGCGCGTTCGCCAGCGCCGCGCCGGTCACCCCCGCACGTCCGGGTGCCGCCGCCGCGTCCGCCGCGGCCGCGTCGGCCCCCGCGCCGTCGGCTCCGAGCGCGTCGACACCGGCTGAGTCGACTGGGCAGGCCGAAGCCGGCTCCGCGGACACCGCCACGCCGGCCTCCGAGCCGGTCCGGCCGGTCGCGGTTCAGGAGGGCCCCGCAGGGGACGGTTCTTCGGCGCCGCAGGCCGCGCCGGCGCCGGTTGTCGACTCGGCGGGGACCGCCGGGCCGGCCGTGGTTCATGAGGGCCCCGCGGCGGTTGACGACGCCGCGCCGGTCCCGGATCCGACGGCCGCTGTGGGATCGGTTTCGGTTCCCGGTGGCTCCCCGGCAGGTGACCCCGAGCCGGCCGCGGCTGTCGGTTCGGTTCCCGCCGTGTCGGTGGTTGAGCCCGTGTCGGTGGTTGAGCCTGCGTCGGTGGTTGAGCCCGTGTCGGTGGTTGAGCCCGTGTCGGTGGTTGAGCC
>NZ_MSIE01000036.1 GCF_001921205.1 Actinophytocola xanthii
TGAGCCCGCGTCCGTGAGTGAGCCGGCTGCGGCTGTTGGTTCGGTTCGGGCCGGTACGTCGGCGGACGAGCCGGCGTCGGTGGCTGAGCCGGTCGCGAACATCGGTTCGGCTCGGGATGGCGTCTCGGTGGGTGAGTCCACATCGCTCATCGAGCCGGTCGCGGCTGCCCGCCCGGTACCCGCTGATACGGCGTCGGCCACCGACCCCGTCGAGTCCGCTCAGCCTGAGGCACCGGCCGCCGTGGCGCCGGCCGAACCGGTTGTCGCGCCCAGCCCGGCTCCTCGGCCTTCGCCCATGCCCCGGCCGGCGCCGGCCGCGGCCGACGTGCCGCGGCTCGACGCCGTGCCGCCCGTTCCGCCGCCGCCGTCCGAGCGGCCCGGGCCGACCGAGCTTCGTCGGTCCTCCTCGAGGATCCGGCCGGTCGAGTCGATCAGGTCGGTCTTCGAGCAGGAGCGCGAGGTCGAGGACGCCGAGGAGCGGCCAGCCCAGCCCCCGTCCGCGCTCAGCGTCGAGAACCCGACGAACACGGCACCCTCGCCGCGCCGCCGCCCGGGTCGTCCCCGGCTGGTGCCCGCGACCCCGCCGCCCCCGGCCGACCAGCCGGAGGACACGGGTCGGGAGAGCCGGGACTCGCACGCCCAGCGGTTCGTCGACGAGATGCTCAACACCCAGGAGCGCAACCTCCTCCGCGAGCTGCAGGACGAGCTGGCCCGCCGGGAGAAGCAGGAGAAGGCCGGGCCCTGGCGCTCGGGCCGGCACGGCAAGCCGGGCACGCCGTTCGACCAGTCGGGTCCGATGGCGGTGAACGGCGTCCCGCCGCGCCGGGACTCCGCCGGGTCCGCCTGACACCTCTCACGCGGTCACCGCTCGGCGATCCGGGCGGTGACCGCGTGCAGCAGGCGCTGCAGGTGCAGCCCGCGCCGGATGTCGGTCGGGTGTTCGGTCCGGCCCGTGCGCACCATCCCGACGAACTCGTCGAGCAGCGCGGCGTACCGGGGCCCGGCGTCGCCGCCCGCGTCCAGGTGCAGGTAGCCCTGGGCGCCGAACACGGCGAAGTCCGTGATCTGCGGGTCCGCCGGTGTGTGCATGGTCATTGTCGCGGTGCTCGTCGCGCCGCTCTCGTGTCCGAGCAGGACGTGCCACACCTGCCCCTGCTCCGCGAAGTGCGCGTGCAGCACGTCGGTGATCGTGCCCAGCGCGGCGTCGAGCAGGTCGAACGTGTGCGGGCCGATGTCCGCCAGCGCCCCGCCGTCGTGCCGCCACGGCGACGCCTCGTACCCGGTCTCCAGCAGCGTCGCGGCGAGCCAGCGCGCGGAGCCGCCGTGCCAGCCGCCGGTCCGGTGCACCCGCGCCAGCCAGTCCGTCACGTCCGCGCCGTAGCGGAACGTCAGGACCATCAGCGTGGCCACCCGCGCCCGCTCGGCGGCCGCGACCAGCTGCTCGGCCTCCGCGACCGAGGAGGCGAGCGGCTTCTCCAGGATCACGTGCTTGCCGGCCTCGACGGCACGCAGCGCGAGCGGCGCCTGCACCGCGGGCGGCACCGCGAAGGTCACCGCGTCCACGGTCGCCAGCAGGTCGTCGAAGGAGGCTACGGGCGTCGCGCGGCCGCCGCTGGCGGCCGCGACGGACGCCGCGGCCTCGGGGCGGCGGGCCCAGACGGCGGCCAGTTCGGTGCCCGGATGTGCGGCGGTGCCCGGGCCGTGCACCCGGTGTGCCCACGGGCCGGCGCCGACCAGTCCCACCCGCAGCGGTGTGTCGTTCATGACCTCATCCTGCCCGGCCGACCCCGAGGGCTGCGTAGGCTCTGCCGTGTGCGCGAGTTGCCGAGGGAGCTGGTCCTGCCGGAGGGGTTCGTTCCTCCGGAGGTTCCGGACCCGCCCGTGACGCCCAAGGACGCCGCGACGGTCATGCTCGTCCGCGACACCGACTCCGGGCTCGAGGTCTTCCTCATGCGCCGGGTGCTCGGCATGGCGTTCGCCGGCGGCATGACCGTGTTCCCCGGCGGCGGGGTCGACCCGCGCGACGCGGACACCTCGCTCGCCTGGCACGGACCCCCGCCGGAGTGGTGGGCGTCCCGCTTCTCCTGCGATGTCGGGCTCGCACGGGCACTGGTGTGCGCGGCCGTGCGCGAGACGTTCGAGGAGTCCGGGGTGCTGCTCGCCGGGCCCTCGCAGGACACTGTCGTCTCCGACGCACGGCCCTACGCGCAGGCGCGTACCCGGCTGGTGGACCGCGAGCTCTCCCTGGCCGGCTTCCTCGCCGAGGCCGGACTCGTGTTGCGGGCCGACCTGCTGCGGCCGTGGGCGGACTGGGTGACGCCGGTGGAGGAGCGCCGGCGGTTCGACGCGCGGTTCTTCCTCGCCGCGTTGCCGACCGGCCAGCGGGCGGACGGCGCGACGACCGAGGCGGCCGAGGCGCGCTGGCAGCGACCGGCCGAGGCCCTGGAGGAGTGGCGGGCCGGGCGGGTCGGCCTGCTCCCACCGACCTGGACGACGCTCACCGAGCTGGCCGAGTGCGCCTCGGTGGCCGACGCCATGTCCCGCGAGCGCCGGATCGCGAAGCTGATGCCCCGCGTCGTGCGCGACGGGAACGTGCTGCGGATCGTCCTCCCCGGCGACCCGTCCTACGACGAGGCAGCGGCCCACCTCGACCCGGAGGAGCGGTCGTGACGGGGCATCCCGCCTACGGCGAGGTCCGGCAGGTCACCCCGGTGGCGTCGGTGCTCCTCGAGGACAACCCGGGCTCCATGACCCTCGACGGCACGAACACCTGGCTGCTGCGCGGTCCGACCGCGTCGGCGGCGGTCGTCGTCGACCCCGGGTACGAGGACCTCGACCACCTGCGCCGCATCGCCGACGCGGGCCCTGTCGAGCTGATCCTGATCACCCACCACCACCCCGACCACGCGCAGGGCGCGCCGTGGTTGGCCGAGCGCGTCGGCGCCCCGGTGCGCGCGTTCGACCCGAGTCTCTGCGTCGAGGCGCCACCGCTGACCGACGACGAGCTGGTCGAGGCGGCGGGCCTGGCGCTGCGGGTCCTGCACACCCCCGGCCACACCGACGACTCGGTCTGCCTGGTGCTCGACCCGGACACCCCCGCCGTGCTCACCGGCGACTCGATCCTGGGCCGCGGCACGACGGTCATCTCCGCGCTCGGCCCGTACCTGGGCACGCTCCGCCGCCTGGCCGCCCTGCCACCGGGGACACCCGTGCTGCCCGGACACGGCCAGGAGCTGCCGGACGTGGCCGCGGTGGCGGGGGAGTACCTCGCCCACCGGGAGCAACGGCTGGACCAGGTGCGTGGCGCACTGGACCGGCTGGGCCCGAACGCCACCGCGCGGCAGGTGGTGGAGATCGTCTACGCGGACGTCGATCGTGCGCTGTGGGGGGCGGCGGAGTGGTCGGTCAACGCCCAGCTCGAGTACCTCCGCTCGGCCGACGGCTCAGGACGCGCCGGCTCGTAGCCCCGCGACGAGCACCCCGACCACCCTGCGGGCGTCGTAGCGGGGGTCGTTGTCGGCGCCGATGCAGAGGTTCCCGACACCCCGCATGACCTCGTAGGCCTCCAGGTCCGAGCGGACCTCCCCGGAGTCGGCCGCGGCCTCGAGCAGCCGCGCGGCCACCGGCAGGAGCCGGTCGAGGAAGTACGAGTGCAGGGCGTCGAACTGCGTGCTGTCCGAACGGAGCGCGGCGGCGAGCCCGTGCTTTGTCACCAGGAGGTCGACGAACAGGTCGATCCACCGCGTGAGCGCGCCGTAGGGCGTCGGCGCCTCGGCCAGGCACCTCGGCCCTGCCTCGACGCACGCCTCGACCTGGTGCCGGTAGACGGCGACGACCAGGTCCGCTCGGGTGGGGAAGTGGCGGTAGACCGTGCCCACGCCGACACCGGCCCTGGCCGCGATCTCCCGTACGGGCGCCTCGACGCCCGCCGCGACGAACGCCGCGGCCGCCGCGTCGAGCAGCGCCTTCTCGTTGCGCTGGGCGTCGGCCCGCCTGCGCGGGGCGTCCTCTGCCATGCAGTCGCTCCTACTCGAGACCCAAAGCGGAACAATGTTCCGGTAGAGTTTGCGGAACGAGGTTCCGTATACGCATGATGCCAGGCTCGAAAGGACCGATCGCCGATGCCACGTTTCGGGATCATGACCGCTCCCATGCAGGTCGACTACCAGGACATCCTCCGGGTCTGGCGCGAGGCCGACGCCATCCCGGAGATCGAGCACGCCTGGTTGTTCGACCACCTCCTGCCGATCGGCGGCGACCCCACCGGACCGGCCTACGAGGGCTGGACGCTGCTCTCGGCGCTCGCCGCCCAGACCCGACGGCTGCGCCTCGGCGTGCTGGTGACCAGCAACCGCTTCCGGCCGCCGGCCGTGCTCGCCAAGATCGCGGCCACTGTCGACGTCGTGTCCGGCGGGCGGCTCGACTTCGGCATCGGCGTCGGCTCGCGCCCGAGCCACCCCCTGGCCCGTCGCGAGTACGACGCGCACGGCCTGCCCTTCCACGACCCGGCCCACGCGGTGGGGAGCCTCGCCGAGGCGTGCACGGTGATCCGGCGGCTGTGGACCGAGGACGAACCGTTCGACTTCGACGGCAGCTACGTCCAGCTCACCGGAGCGTTCGGCAACCCCAAGCCCGTCCAGCGGCCGCACCCGCCGATCATGATCGGTGGGCGTTCGTCCCCGACGCTGTGCGTGGTCGCCGAGCACGCCGACCTGTGGAACATCCCCGGCGGTGGCGATATCGACGACCTCGTCCGCCGCAGCGCGCTGCTGGACCGCTACTGCGCCGAGATCGGTCGCGACCCCGCCACGATCACTCGCTCGATCCACCTGCCGGTCGCCTACGACCAGCCCGGCACCACCCGGAAGGCGATCGGCGAGGCGGTCGACGCGGGCTTCGGACACATCGTCCTCGGGCTGCCGGCGCCCTTCCCCGAGGGCGTCGCCCGGTGGGTCGCCGACGAGCTGGTCACCGCCTGAGCCCTCGCGGTGGCCGGACCAGGTAGCGGCGGGTGCGGCGCGCAGGTGCCAGCGCCTCGCAGGCCGGCGACCCGACCGCCTCGTGCGGACGCGCAACTCGAGGCGAACTCGCGCTCACGTTTCACGCATTCTCACGAAGACAACGTGGTCCCCCAGTCCATACCGTGAACCCGACCGCGACGCACCGGTCGAGGACGGCTTCCGGCGAGGCGTGACAGTCGATCAACCCCCAGTCGATCGGCTCGCGTCATCTGAGGGCAGCCGGAGGTCCGTTCTCAGTCGAGCCGGCCGGTAGGCCTGTGCCGGCCGGCTCGACTGTCAGTGTTTCGGCGGCAGCATAGGCATCACCACGTAACGGAGGTCGGTCTCGCCGGGCTCGGCGGCGCGGAAGGTCGTCGCCCGCATGCCGGGCTGGATCTCGAGCCGGACCCGGCCGCCCAGGAACGGGCGGAGGGCGTCGGTCAGGAAACGGGACTGGTAGGCCTGGGGAGTACGGCCACCGCTCACGTCCGCCTTGACCGACTCCTCCGCCTCCCCGGCCCGCTGGTCGGCCCCGCGCAGGCGGATCTCGCCGTCGCCCACCTCGAGCAGCAGGACCCCGCGAGCGTCGGTGTAGAGGCCGACCCGCCGCACCGCGCCGGCCATTGCGTCGGCGTCCACCTCGACCCGGGTGTCCACGTCCGACAGGGCCACCTTCGACTCGTGCAGGAAGCTGCCGTCCAACACGGAGGTGGCCGCGTGGCTGGTGCCCCCGCCGCGCCGCCAGACCAGCGCGAACCGGTCGCGGTCGGCATGCAGCGCCACCGGGCCGGTCGGGTCGACCTGTTTCGCGATCTCCGCGAGCAGTGCTGCCGGCACCAGCGCGTCGACCGGCAGCCCGGTCGGTTGCCAGGGCAGCCTGGCCACCGCCATCTGGTACCGGTCGGTCGCCACCAGCACCAGCCGGTCGCCCTCGGCCCGGATCCGAACCCCGGTGAACATCGGCAGCGCGTCGTCCCGGGAGGCCGCCGACGCGACGGTCGTGAGCGCCGTGGCGAACGCCGCGCCGTCCACGGTGCCGACCGCCGGGGGCGGCGGCGCGACACCGGGATGCGCGTCGACATCGAGCAGTGGCAGCGCGAACCGCGCGCCCGGGGCCCGGATGGCGAGCTTCGACCCCTCCACCACCATCCGCACCTGCTCGAGCTCGAGTGCCCGCAGGGTGTCGGCCAGCGGCTTGGCCGGCACCAGCACGCGCCCCTCGGTGTGCACGACCGCCGCCCGCTCCACCCGTCCGGCCCGCTCCCGGTCGGTGGCGGCGAGCGTCACCCCGTCCCCGTCGGCGGTGAGCAGCACTCCGGACAGCACCGGGTCGATCAGCTTGCCCGGCACGAGCCGGACGAGCGCCGACGCGGCGGCGGCGAGGTCGGCCGTCGTGACGGTCAGGTCGAGGTCCATGGCGTCACGCTAGACCGGGGCACCGACAAAGACCGCCGAGGCCAGATCAGCGGGCGGGAACCGGTAACCGAGCGGCCTCGTCGACCGGCTGTTCGGCCACCGTGCCCCGGCGCAGCCACACCACGAACGCGATCAGCAGGCCCGCGCCGCTCCCGACGAGGAACGAGGCCGGGACCCCCACGTGGTCCACCAGGTAACCGCTGGTGGAGTGGCCGATGGCGAGTCCGAGCGTGACGGCGGTCACCACCCAGCCGAACGCCTCGGTCGCCGCTCCGCTCGGGGTCACCAGCTCGATCGCGGTCGAGTGCATGGTGGACTGCGGCGTGATCCAGATACCGGCCACCAGCAGCGCGAGCGAGAGCCCGAGCAGGCTGGTGGGGATCGCCAGCGGCGCGACCAGCAACGCGAACATCGCGAGCAACGCGGGCAGCCGCAGGTGCATCGGCCGAGGCCACGGGCGGGTGGCGTAGAACAGGCCGAACGCGACCGAGGTCAGCGACCACAGCGCCAGCATCAGCCCGCCGAGCGGGGCGTGACCCGCATTGGTGGCGGCCGCGGGCACCGCGACCTCGACGAATCCGACCGTGACGCCGAAGCCCAGCGCGGCGAGCGCGACGGTGCGCATTCCGGGGTAGGCGAGTGCGCCGAGGAGTGCGTCGGTCGCCGCCCTGGTCGGCCCCACGGCGCGCACCGCTCGGGTGAGCGCGAAGCCGGTGCTGCCGAGCACCATGCACACCGCGGCGAGCACGACACCCGTGCCGGCCCACGGCGCGGCGACGAGGACGCCGGCCAGCGCCGGCCCCAGGATGAAGAAGACCTCCAGGCTGATCGCCTCGTAGGCGTAGGCCGCATGCCGGATGGGGCCGGCCGGTACGAGGTGCACCCACAACGCCCGGGAGGCGGCGCCCACCATCGGTTCGGTCAGGCCCACCGCCGCGCCGAGCACGACGAGCACCACGGCCGGCTGCCGGTGCTCGACCGCGAGCACCGCGACCGTCACCGTGACCACGAACAACGCCACGGTGACCAGCAGCGGACGGGTGGGGCCCAGCCGGTCCATCACCCGGCCCTGGATCACCGCGCCCACCGCGACGCCGACGAGCGTGCCCGCGGACATCGCGCCGGCGACGGCGAACGAGCCGGTCTCCCGCTGGACGTAGAGCAGCAGGGAGAGACCGATCATCGCGATCGGCATCCTGGCCAGCAGTGACGCGATCACCGGCCAACCGGCGCCGGGCGCGGTCAGCGCGGCACGGTAGTCCGAGAGGCGCGCGGAGTGGGACACGCGTACCAGTATGCAGGCATTGGTACGCGCGTACCAGTTGTTTGAGAAATTGTCTCGTTTCGGTAACGTAACCGGGAAAATCGGGAAAGTCGCACAACGGATGGGTAATCCACGAGTCTTCCTAGCGACAAGACCAACCGCACTCCCTCCGGATGCATGGGTCGGGGCCTGACAACCGGAGGGTGGGGAAGCGTGAGCCGTCGGGGGATGGCTCACGCGCAGCGAAGAGCCGGTGCGCCGCGTCGGGGGCGGCGTCCGGCTCTTCCTGTGTGCGGACGTGTCCTAGCGGGCCCGGCGGGCCAGCCGCTCCGGGTCGAGGATCAGCACGCTCTTGCCCTCGAGCCGCAGCCAGCCGCGGTGGGCGAAGTCGGCCAGCGCCTTGTTCACCGTCTCCCGGGAGGCGCCGACGTACTGGGCGATCTCCTCCTGGGTCAGGTCGTGCATGACCCGCAGCAGGCCGGCCTCCTGGCTGCCGAAGCGCTGCGCGAACTGCAGCAGCGCCTTGGCGACGCGGCCGGGCACGTCGGTGAAGATCAGGTCCGCCAGCATCCCGTTGGTCCGGCGCAGCCTACGGGCCACGACCCTCAGCAACTGCTCGGCGATCTCCGGGCGGGTGGCGATCCACTGGCGCAGCGCCGGGCGGTCCATCGTGCGCGCGACGACCTCGGTGACCGTGGTCGCCGTCGACGTGCGGGGGCCCGGGTCGAAGATCGACAGCTCGCCGAACATGTCCGCCGGTCCCATGATGCCCAGCAGGTTCTCCCGGCCGTCCGGCGACTTGCGACCGAGTTTCACCTTGCCCGACTGGATGATGTAGAGGCGGTCGCCGGGCTCGCCCTCGGCGAAGATCACGTGCCCCCGCGGAAACTCGACGGTCTCCAGCGTCTGGGCGAGTGCCTCGGCGGCCGCCGGCTCGACGCCCTGGAAGATGCCGGCCCTAGCCAGGGTCTCGTCCACCTTCGTCCCTCCCAATCAGACACGGGTCGGCGCGGCCGGCCCTCGATCCAGGGCTACGGCGCCCCTGATCACTAGGGGAAGTGTAGGGCGTGTGCGGTGGATCACCTCGTAGGGCGTACTAGCGGTATGGCGAGGCGGTGTGTCGGACCGCCCGCCGGGTCAGGAGCCTGGCCGCTGGATGCGGACGGTGGGCTGGCGCATCACCTTGCGAGCGCGGGCCTTGCCCCGCCCCCGGCGCAGCCGGAACAGTTCGAGCGCCCGCCCGATCCCGTGCCCGTACAGCGCGCGGACCTCGTCCGGCCGCGCGTTCTCCAGCAGCTCCTCGACCTCGTCCTCCTGGACGGCGACGTGCCGCAGCCGGCTCTCCACGCGCTCCATGAACAGCGCGAAGAACATCACCACGATGGGCACCGCGAACACGAACCAGACAGCCATGGTCTCGGATCCTCGCTCACATCGGGACAGTCGGCGTGGACGATCTGGTCCGGCCGGCGTGTCGTGCGGGGTCTGCTGGGTGGACGTCCAGGGCACGGTTGAGGTTGTTCGAAGGCCCGTAGGCTAGCGGGGTGCCACCAGCCACCCGACAACTACCCCGAGGCGGCTCGGCCGAAACCGCGCCCGCGCCGAGCACCGCGCTGGTCCGCCGCGCCCGGCGGATGACCCGGACGCTGGCCGAGGCGTTCCCCGGCGCGCACTGCGAACTGGACTTCACCAACCCGCTCGAGCTGACGGTCGCGACCATCCTGTCCGCGCAGAGCACCGACGTCCGGGTCAACCTGACCACGCCCGCGCTGTTCCGCCGCTACCGCACCGCCGCCGACTACGCCGGTGCGGACCGGACCGAGCTGGAGGAGCTGATCCGCCCGACCGGCTTCTACCGCAACAAGACCACCTCGCTGATCGGCCTGGGCACGGCCCTGGTCGAGCGGTTCGGCGGCGAGGTACCCAACCGGCTCGAGGATCTCGTGACGCTGCCGGGCATCGGGCGCAAGACGGCCAACGTCGTGCTCGGCAACGCCTTCGGCATCCCCGGAATCACGGTCGACACCCACTTCGGGCGCCTGGTCCGCCGCTTCGAGTGGACGGCCGAGGAAGACCCGGTCAAGGTCGAGCACGCGGTCGGCGCGCTGATCCCGCGCAAGGACTGGACCATGCTCTCCCACTGGGTGATCTTCCACGGCCGCCGCGTCTGCCACGCCCGCAAGCCGGCCTGCGGGGCCTGCGTGCTCGCCGCGGACTGCCCGTCCTTCGGCACCGGGCCCACGGAGTTCGAGACGGCCGCGAAGCTGGTCAAGGGCGAGGAGGCCGAGCACCTGCTGGACCTCGCCGAGCGGGTCCGGGGTGGCTACAAGCCCGGTCGGGGCGGCGCGACGTGACCAGCGCGGCGCGGTGGTCGCTCGCCGGGCTGGTCCTGGTGATCGCCGCCATCGTCGCGATCTGGCCGCGGGACGAGGACCCGCCGGCCGACCCGGTGCCGGGGGAGGTGAGCGCCGACCTGGACGCCGCCCGGGCCGCTGCGGCACTCGAGCCGTGTCCCGCCGCTGACCCGCCGCCGGCGCTGGGCTCGATGTCCGAGGTCGAGGTGCAGTGCCTGGCCGATGGCTCCCCGGTGGATCTCGCCGCTGCCCTCGCCGCCCGGCCGCTGCTGGTGAACGTGTGGGCCACCTGGTGTGCGCCGTGCAGGGAGGAGCTGCCGCTGCTGGCCGAGTACGCCGCCGAGCCCGGCGCCGTCCCCGTGGTGGGGCTCGCCGTGCAGAGCAAGGCGGTCGACGCGCTGGAGCTTCTCGACGCCCTGGACGTGCGGCTGCCGGCCGTGCTCGACGAGCGCGGTGCCGCCGCCAAGGCCCTGCGACTGCCCCCGGGCCTACCGGCGAGCTACGTCGTCGACGAGGACGGCGAGGTGCGGCTGGTGGAGAACCCGCGCCTGTTCCGCTCGGTGGCGGAGATCAGGCAGGCGGTCGAGCAGCGATGAAACCCAGGTTCGACTTCGGGGAGACCGACTAGTGTCCGGGCCGCTGGTCGACCCCCTCGAGCTCCCGGAGTGGCTGCGCCCGCTGGTCGCGGCGACGGCCGACCTCGACCCCGCCACGTTCCGGCGTCTGTCCGCGCCCGGTGAGAACGGCCGGGACGCGGCCGTGCTGGTGCTGCTGGGCGAACACGCCACTCGCGGCCCGGACGTGCTGCTCCAGCTCCGGGCCAGCGGCAACGGCGCCCACTCCGGGCAGGTCGCCTTCCCCGGCGGCTCGGCCGAGCCGGGCGACGTCGGCCCCGTGGACACCGCGTTACGGGAGGCGGTGGAGGAGACTGGGCTCGACCCGGCCGGCGTACGTCCGGTCGCGTTGCTGCCCCGGCTGCACATCCCGGTCTCCGGTTTCCACGTGACGCCGGTCGTTGCGCACTGGGAGCGGCCGAGCAAGGTGTGGGCGGTCGACCCGGCCGAGTCGGCGGCCGTGGCGAGGGCTCCGCTCGCCGAGCTCGCCGACCCGGCCAACCGGTTCAACCTGCGACACCCCTCGGGGTTCCTCGGCCCCGCGTTCGCGTTGCCGGGCATGTTGGTGTGGGGGTTCACCGCAGGCGTGCTCAACCTCGTGCTCGACCTCGGGGGGTTCGCTCGCCCGTGGGACGCTACGGACATACGGGATCTTGACACCGCGTGGCGTTCAGTTGGCTCGGTGGGCGGGGAGGTTGACGGGTGAACTGGGTCGACGTGCTCGTGATCGGGCTCGCGGTGGTGGCCGCGGTGTCCGGGGCGCGGCAGGGCGTGATCACCGCGCTGCCGGCGTTCATCGGGGTGTTGCTCGGGGCCATCGCCGGCATCAAGATCGCGCCGCTGGTCGTGCAGTACATCGAGTCGACGCCGACCAGGGTCGCGTTCGCCGTCGCGGTGTTCGTGCTGCTGGTCGCGCTCGGCGAGACGCTGGGCGTGTGGCTCGGCCGCAGCATCCGCCAGAAGATCAAGTCGCCGAAGCTCGCCGGTGTGGACAACGCGCTGGGCGCGATCGTGCAGGGCGCCGTGGTCTTCGTCGTGGCCTGGCTGATCGCGTTGCCGCTGGTCACCGTGGGGGGTCTGCCCGGCTTGGCCGCCGCCATCCGCGGCTCGACCGTGCTCGGCGGCGTGAACAACGTGATGCCCTCCGCCGCCCAGGACCTCCCCAACGAGCTGCGCAAGCTGCTCGACGTCTCCGGCTTCCCGGCCGCGGTCGACCCGTTCGACCGCACGCCGAGCAAGGAGGTCGCCCCGCCGGACCCCGCGCTGCAGGGCAGCGAGGTCGTGCAGCGGGTGCGGTCGAGCGTCCTCAAGATCCACGCGAAGGCGCCGTCCTGCTCGCGTGCCCTCGAGGGCACCGGCTTCGTGATCTCGCCGGAGCGGATGATGACCAACGCCCACGTGGTCGCCGGTACGAACCAGGTGAGCGTGGAGACCGACGATGGCCCGCTGGACGCCAGGGTCGTGCACTACGACCCGAGTACCGACGTCGCGGTTCTCGCGGTACCGGGCCTGACGGCGGCGCCGCTGCCGTTCGCCGCGGAGGCCGCGCAGTCCGGGCAGGACGGGATCGTCCTCGGCTACCCGCTCGACGGCCCGTACACGGCCTCCCCGGCCAGGGTGCGCGACCTGATCAACCTGACCGGCCCGGACATCTACGACTCCAGCACGGTCAACCGCGAGGTGTTCACGCTGCGTGCGCTGGTCCGCAGCGGCAACTCGGGCGGACCGCTGGTGGACACCCGCGGCCAGGTGATCGGTGTGATCTTCGGGGCGGCGGTCGACGAGTCCGAGACCGGCTTCGCCCTCACCGCCCGTGAGGTCGAGGACGAGCTGTCCGCGGCGCCCGGGCTCTCCCGGGCGGTCGCCACCGGATCCTGCGCGGCCTGACGGCGCCCGCCCGGATGGGCAGACGCCGTCAGGGACAACGGTCAGGCCGGGCAGCGCGCGCCGCGGGCCGGCAGGCGAAGGTCGACCAGGTAGGCCGCCCCGACCGCCCTGGTGCACTCGGTTCGGTCGATCACCCCGTGGCCCCAGCCCTCGTAGGTCAGCAGCCGGGCCCGGTCGATCTGCCGGGTGACGTTGCGCGCCCACTCGTACCCGGTGGCCGGGTCGTGCAGCGAGTTCAGCACCAGCACCGGGACGTCGATGTTCGGGCGGTGCTGCGGGTTCGGCGTGGCCGCCGGCCAGGCGGAGCACATCGAGACCGGAAGCCAGGCGAAGTGCGTGCGCAGGGTCGGCGCCATCCGCTTCTGCTTCTGCCACAGGGCGAGCCATTCCCGCTCAGAGCGGATCGACACCCGATGGTCCGCGCAGAACGCCGCCACCGGGAACGGCGCGACCTCCTCGGCCGCTTTCGGAGCCGATCGCGCCGAGCCCCTGGCGAGCGAGTCGAGGTAGGCAGCGGCCTCCGGCCAGCGGGGGCCGTAGAAGTAGTTGACCGTCTGCTGGACCAGCTCCATCGGGCCGACCAGCCGCGCCGGGTTCGTGGGGTCGGTCAGCACGCCGGCGACGGCCTTGCCGTAGAGACCGTCGTAGACCGCCGCGACATCCTCCCCGTGCAGCGCGCACTCCGCGGTCTCCGCGCACCACTCGGCGAACTCCCGGAAGGAGTCCTCGCCGGTCGCCGCCTCGGTCTCCAGGAACCGGGTGGGCGTCAGGCTGTGGTCGAACACGCTGTCCAGGGCCAGCGCGCGAACCCGGTTCGGGAACAGCTCGGCGTACATCTGGCCGGCGAGGGTGCCGTAGGAGCGCCCGTAGAGGCTCAGCCTGCGCTCGCCGAGTGCCGTGCGGACGGCGTCGACGTCCCGGGCGACGCTGGCGCTGTCGACATGGTCGACCAGAGCGCCCGTGTGCTCCCGGCAGCTGGCGCCGAGTGCTCGGGCGTAGTCACGCACGTCGGCCAGCGTGGCTCCGGCCTCGGGGTTCGCGTCCGGCATGGTGCGCACGAGGTCGGCGTCGCAGACAACCGGGTTGCTCCGGTTGGTCCCGCGCGGGTCGAAGCTCACCACGTCGAACCTGTCGGCGATCTCGGACGGCACCGGGTCGCCACGCAGCAGCCGGTTGACACCGGAGTCGCCCGGGCCGCCGGGCAGGAAGAACAGCGTGCCGATCGGGTTGGTTCCGGCCCGACGGGCCAGGGCGATCTCGATCGTGTCCCCGGACGGGTTCGCCCAGTCCAGCGGCACCGTGAGCGAGGCACACCGCACCTCGGTGTCCTCGGGGTCGTCCGGGCAGGGTCCCCAGCTCACGCCCGGTGCGGCGGCGGCGGTCGTGGCGGCGGCCAGCGTCGCCCCCACCGCCGCCGCGGTGAGCAGGGCTGTCGTGCGCAGTAGTCTCATTCCTCGTCCTCCCGGTCGTCCCCCTCATGGATCTCCCGGAAGTTGAGTATTGGCGCGCAGATCGGCTCCCGGTTCCGGGAAGACCCTGACCCCGCCCCGGAGATCAGAACGACGAAAGAAAGCTCGCGAGTGCCCGGTTGGCGGCAGCCGGTGCCTCCTGGTGCGGGAAGTGCCCGACTCCGTCCAGCATTCGCGTCAGCACCTCGCCGTGCGCCCAGGCGGCGGAGGCACGCACCGTGCCGGGCAGGATGCACGGATCCGCGGCACCGGCGAGCTGCAGCACCGGCACGGTGATCTTCCGCTGCATGGCCTCGGCGAACCGCCTGCCCTCGCCGCGCAGCTGCGCGCGCAACGCCCAGCGGTAGTACTCCAGCGCGCTGTGCGCCACTCCGCGTACCAGCATCGCCGACCGGTAGCGGGCGACGACGTCGTCGAATCCCGGTTGGACAGTCCATTCAGGAGCCGACCAGCTGCGGAGCAGCGCCTCGACGGTGGCCGCGCCGTCGCGGGTCAGCCAACGCTCGGGAGCCAGCGGCAGCTGGGCCCGGAACACGTGCCCGAGCGCCCTGGCCTGGTTGTTGGCCTTGCGGCGCAACGCGGTCCGGCGGATTTCCCGGCGCAGTGCGAGCGGGTGCGCTGCCGACACGGAGCCGACCGAGGAGACCAGCCGGGGGTGGATGGCGGCCACCGTCCAGGCGAGCATCCCGCCCCAGCCGTGTCCGACGAGGTGGGCCCGTGGCTCCCCCAGTGCCTTCACCAGCCCACCGACGTCGCCGGCCAACGTCCAGGCGTCGTAGCCGCGCGGGGGCTTGTCCGAGTCGCCGTACCCGCGCAGGTCGACCGCGACGGCCCGGAAACCCGCGCCGGCGAGCGCGGTCAGCTGGTGTCGCCAGGTCCACCAGAACTCGCCGAACCCGTGCAGCAGCAGGACCAGCGGCCCCTCACCGGCCTCGGCGACGTGCAGCCGGATGCCGTTCGCGTGCACGTCCCGGTGCTGCCACGGTCCGTCGATGCGCACCGTGGACGGCTCCGGGGTGGGACGCACGGTCGTGATGCTCAGCGGGTCGGCCGATCAGGCGCGGCGAACCGGCTCGCCCGCGACCGGGACCGCCACGCTGTCGTGGCCGTTCTCGCCCCGGTTGCGCAGCACGGCCGCGGTGTCCTTGACCGTGTCGATCGTGCGCCGCGGTGCGCGGATCGCCCTGACCTTGCGGTAGCCCATGAACGCGGCGAGTCCGGCGGCCAGCAGCATCACGCCGAACACGACCAGGAAGGCCGCCCAGCGCGGCAGCCAGTTGTCCAGCAGCTCCGCGGCGAAGAAGAAAAAGAAGAACGAGCTGTAGGCCAGCACGACGAGCGCGAGGATGAACCAGACGCTGCCCTTGAGACCTTTCTTGATCTCACGGCCGACCTCCGACTTGGCCAGCTCGACCTCGGCTCTGACCAAGGTCGAGAGGTGGGTCGTCGCGTCCTTGACCAAGTTCCCGATCGACTGCTCGCCCGCGCCGGCCGTCTCGTCCGCAAGCGGGATCGACGGGACCCGCGGCAGGCCATTGGTGTTCTCGTGCGCACTGGTCACGTGCGCCATCGTGCCATGTGCGGATCAAAGAGGCTGGCCGGGCGGGCCGTTCACGTGTCATCGGCCGCCTCGTGGGCACGGCTGCGGCGGACCAGCAGGACCGCGGCCAGCAGCGCGGCCAGCGTCGAGGCGACCAGGACCGCGCTCGTGGCCAGCTCCACGTCCTCGCCGTCCAGCGCGAGGTCGGCGATCAGCAGGCTCACGGTGAACCCGACACCGCCGAGCACGGCCACCGCCGTCAGGTCCCGTTTGCCCAACCCGGCCGGCATCCGTGCCACGCCCAGCCGCACGGCCAACAGGGAGAACCCCAGGATGCCGACGAGCTTGCCCACCACCAGCCCGACGATCACGGCGAGCGCCATCCGGTCGGTGGTGAGGCGGCCGAAGGTGTCCGCGCCGATCGGGACGCCGGAGGCGAAGAACGCGAACACGGGCACCGCGACCCCGGCCGACCACGGCTGGAGCCGGTGCTCGAGCCGCAGGCAGGGCGACTCGTCCTCGCCTGGGTCACTGCGAACCCGGGTCAGCAGTGCGAGCGCGACCCCGGCGATCGTCGCGTGCGCCCCGGTGGCGTGGACGGCGGCCCAGGTGCCGACGGCGATCGGCACGTACAGCCACGCCGTGCGCAGGCGCCGGCGTTGGAGGAACCAGTAGAGCGCCAGCAGCGCGACCGCTGCGGCGGCGGCGAGCAGGTCGAAACCGGTGGTGAACACGGTCGCGATCAGCAGGATCGCCCCGAGGTCGTCGACGACGGCCAGGCTCAGCAGGAACACCCGGGCGCTGCTGGGCAGCCCGGACCCGGTGAGCGCGAGCACTCCGAGCGCGAACGCGATGTCGGTGGCGACGGGGATGGACCAGGCCGAGCCGATGCGGGGGTCGCCCCAGCCGACGGCGAGCGCCAGCGCGGCCGGTACCAGCATGCCCCCGACCGCCGCGATCACCGGCAGCACCGCGTCGCGGAACCGGGACAGCTCGCCGATCACGAGTTCGCGCTTGAGCTCCAGTCCGGCGACGAAGAAGAACAGCGCGAGCAGCCCGTCCTTGGCCCACTCGCCGACGGTCAGGTCGAGGTGGAGCGCGGCCGGCCCGAGCCTGGCGTCCCGCAGGCCCTCGTAGATCGAGGACCAGGGCCCGTTCGCGGCGAGCAGGGCCAGCGCCGCCGCGACGAGCAGGATCACCCCGCCCACGGTCTCGGTGCGCAGGTAGCGGGCGAAGTCCCCGACAGCGGGTAGGCGCCGAAACACGGAAGTCCTTTCGTCGTACTGTGCCGACCAGACTTCCCGGCGCTCCGCGCAAATCCTATCCCGTGCTCACTCCGAACAGCACGCCGACGAGGTAGGTGACCAGCATCGTCAGCGCGCCGACGCCGACGTTGCGCACCACGGCCCGGCCCGCCGGCGCACCCCCGAGGCGGGCGCTGACCGCGCCGGTCAGCACCAGCCCGGCGATCACCGCGAGCGCGCAGGCCGGCACCCGCCAGGCGGGCGGCGGAAAAGCGATGGCGACCAGCGGCAGCAGCCCGCCGCAGGTGAACGCGACCAACGAGGCCCAGGCGGCGTGCCACGGGCTGACGAGCTGATCGGGGTCGATCCCCAGCTCGGCCTCGGCGTGCGCCTCGAGCGCGTCGTGTTGGGTGAGTTCGCGGGCGACCTTGGTGGCGAGGCCGGGGGACAGGCCCTTGTCCTCGTAGATGCCGGCCAGCTCGCGCTCCTCGGCCTCCGGCATGGTCTCGAGCTCGTAGCGTTCCAGGCGGAGCGCAGCGCGCTCGGTGTCGCGCTGGGTGCTGACCGAGACGTACTCCCCACCCGCCATCGACAGCGCGCCGGCGACGAGGCTGGCCACGCCGGCGATCAGGATCGCGGCCCGCTCCGGGGTGGCGCCGGCGACACCGACGACGAGCCCGGCCACCGAGATGATCCCGTCGTTGGCGCCGAGAACCCCGGCGCGCAACCAGTTCATCCGCTGGCCGAGGCCGCCGTGATGGTGCTCGCCGGGGTGCTCGCTCATCCGCCCGCCGTTACTCGTCGGAGCCGGAACCCTTCATCCCAGAGGAGATGAGGTCCATCACCGAGGAGTCGGCGAGCGTGGTCACGTCGCCGATCTGCCGGTTCTCCGCGACGTCGCGCAGCAGCCGGCGCATGATCTTGCCCGAGCGCGTCTTGGGCAGCTCCGGCACCACCATGATCTGCCTGGGCTTCGCGATCGGTCCGATCTCCTTGGCCACGTGGTCCCGCAGGGCCTTGATCGCGGCCTCGCCCTTGGCCTCGTCCTGCGCGACCCCGCCGCGCAGGATCACGAACGCGACGATGCCCTGGCCGGTCGTCGGGTCGGTAGCGCCCACCACGGCGGCCTCGGCGACCGTCGGGTGCGAGACGAGCGCCGACTCCACCTCGGTCGTGGAGATCCGGTGGCCGGACACGTTCATCACGTCGTCGACCCGGCCGAGCAGCCAGATGTCGCCGTCGGCGTCGTACTTCGCGCCGTCGCCGGCGAAGTAGTAGCCCTTGTCGGCGAAGCGCGACCAGTAGGTGTCGCGGAACCGCTCGTCGTCGCCCCAGATGCCGCGCAGCATCGACGGCCACGGCCGGTCGAGCACGAGGTACCCGCCGCCGCCCTTGCCGACCTCGCTGCCCTGGTCGTCCACCACCTTGGCGGAGATGCCGGGCAACGCCTTCTGGGCCGAGCCGGGCTTGGCCGCGGTCACGCCGGGCAGCGGCGAGATCATGATCGCCCCGGTCTCGGTCTGCCACCAGGTGTCCACGACCGGGGTCCGGTTCGCGCCGATGTTCTCCCGGTACCAGATCCAGGCCTCGGGGTTGATCGGCTCGCCGACCGACCCGAGCACGCGCAGCGAGGACAGGTCGTACTTCGCCGGGATCTCCTTGCCCCACTTCATGAACGTGCGGATCAGCGTCGGCGCGGTGTAGTAGATCGTGACGCCGTACTTCTGCACGATCTCCCAGTGCCGGCCCTCGTGCGGCGTGTTCGGCGTGCCCTCGTAGACCACCTGGGTCGCCCCGTTGGCCAGCGGCCCGTAGACGATGTAGCTGTGCCCGGTCACCCAGCCGATGTCGGCCGTGCACCAGTACACGTCCGACTCCGGCTTGAGGTCGAAGACGTTGCGGTGGGTGTAGGCGGTCTGGGTCAGGTAGCCGCCCGTGGTGTGCAGGATCCCCTTGGGGCGCCCGGTCGTGCCCGAGGTGTAGAGGATGAACAGCGGGTGCTCGGAGTCGAACGCCTCCGGCTCGTGGGTCTCGGACTGGCCGTCCACGAGATCGTGCCACCACAGGTCGCGCCCCTCGGTCCACTCGACGTCGATCCCGGTGCGGCGCACGACCAGGACCTTCTCGATCGTGGGGGTGCGTGCCACCGCCTCGTCGACCGCGGCCTTGAGCGGTGCGGGCTTGCCGCGCCGGTACTGGCCGTCGGCGGTGATCACGAGCTTGGCCTGCGCGTCGTCGATCCGGGAGCGCAGCGCCTCGGCGGAGAAGCCGCCGAACACCACGCTGTGGGTCAGCCCGAGCCGAGCGCAGGCGAGCATCGAGAAGATCGCCTCGGGGAGCATCGGCAGGTAGATCGCGACCCGATCGCCCGCCCGCAGCCCGAGCGAGGACAGCGCGTTGGCCGTCTTCGCCACCTCGCGCCGCAGCTCGGCGTAGGTGATCGTGCGGCCGTCACCCGGCTCACCCTCCCAGTGGATCGCCACCCGGTCGCCGTTGCCGGCCTCGACGTGCCGGTCGACGCAGTTGTAGGCGACGTTGAGCCGGCCGCCGACGAACCACTTCGCGAACGGCGCGTTCGACCAGTCGAGGATCTGGTCCCACTGGGTCTCCCAGTGCAGGGAACCGGCCTGCTCGGCCCAGAACGCCTCCCGGTCGGCGGCCGCCTGGTCGTACATCTCGGCGGTGGCGTTCGCCTGCTCGGCGAACTCCGCGCTCGGCGGGAACGTCCTGCTCTCGGTGAGCAGGTTGTCCAGCGTCTGGCCCTGGCCGGGCTGCTCGGTCATGATGCGGATCCTCCTCGACCCATGTGGGGCTTGTTGCCCCCGACCGTAGTGCGAGATCGCCGCCGGGAACAGCGTCGAAAGAGGTCCAGACCATACGAGGAGCTTCCCCACGAAGGCGTGGTACCCGGTAGGGTCGCGCCTCGTGAGGGACCCACTGGCGCCGCTGCTGGAACTGCCCGGTGTGCTGGACGCGGTGGCCGCCGCCCGAGAGGCGGTGGACCAGGTGCACGGCCACCAGGCCAACCGCCGGGGCTGGCCCGCCACGGCCGCGGAGGCCTCGGTGCGGGCGGCCAGGGCCTCAGCCGCCCTCGACGGCGCCGACGCGGACATTCCGATGACCGGGGAGGTGACCGAGCCGCGCCTGGCCGGTGCCCTGCGCATCGCCGAGTCGATCGGGCCGATGCTGCCGACCTGGCAGCGCGCGCCCATGCAGGCGCTCGCCAAGCTGCACGTGCTGGCCGCCGCCGACCTGGTCGACGACGACGACGCGCTCGGCCGGCCCCGCCCCGCCCGCGCCGTCGCCCGCCGGTTGGAGCTGCTCGGCGACCTCGTGGCGGGCGGTACTTCGGTCCCGGGGGCGGTGCTCGTGGCCGTGGTGCACGGTGAGCTGCTCGCGCTGTCCCCGTTCGGCACCGCGGACGGCGTGGTCGCCCGCGCCGCTGCCCGGCTGACCACGATCGGCACCGGCCTCGACCCGAAGGGCCTGATCGTTCCCGAGGTGTTCTTCTTCCGCCGGGCGCAGCGCTACGCCGCGGCCGCGGCCGCGTTCCGCACCGGCAGCGACGAGGGCCTCTCCGAGTGGATCCTGCTGTGCTGCGAGGCGGTGGAGGCCGGCGCCGCCGAAGCCATCGGGATCGCCGACTCCGCCCTGTCGGACTCGCGCTGACCTGCGCCTTCAGCGGGGGTCCAGGCCACCTCGTGCTTGTTGGCACATGCTGGTGGTGCGAGTCCCCTTCCTCGCTGTGTGGTGGGATCCCACAGGGGCGGGCCGAGATTCCCTAGCGTCTCGGCCCGCGTCCCCCCACCCGTCAGACCGCCGCCGCGCCGAGCGTGTGCAGGGCCTCCCGTACGTGCCCACCCGTCCCGGCCAGGGCCGCCGCCGCCTGCTTGGCGTCCACGCCCGACAGCAGGTGGACCAGGGCGACCTTGAGGTCCCCCTGGGCCTCGTCCAGCGCCAGCGAGCACTCGTGCAGGTCCAGGCCGGTCGCCTCACGCAGGATGCGCAGCGTCCGGCCACGCAGCTTCGCGTTGGTCGCCCGCATGCTCACCATGAGGTTCGAGTAGGTCCGGCCGAGCTTGACCATGACCGCCGTCGAGAAGGAGGTCAGCACGATCTTCTGCGCCGTCCCGGCCTTCATCCTGGTGGATCCGGCGACGACCTCGGGGCCGGTGTCGACCTCGATCAGCACGTCGATGTCCATCAGCCGGGTGGCGTGCGGGTTGCTGAACACGAGCCCGGTACGGGCGCCGAGCGCGCCGGCGGCCCGCAGCGCGCCGAGTACGAACGGCGTCCGGCCGGAGGCGGTCAGGCCGAGCACGAAGTCGCCGGGGGCGGCCGTGGCCCGCAACTCGGCGGCGCCGGCCTCCTCGTCGTCCTCGGCGTCCTCGACCGCGCTCTCGAACGCCCGCATGCCGCCGGCGTGGTGCACGACGAACCACTCGGGCGGCGCGTTGTAGGTCGGCGCGAGCTCGGCCGCGTCCAGCGTCGCCATCCGGCCGGAGGTCCCGGCACCGACGTAGTGGACGCGGTGCCCGGTCCGCAGCGCCTCCGCGGCCCAGTCGACCGCGGTGGCCAGCGCCGGCAGCGTCGCCGCCACCGCGTCCGGCACCAGCCGGTCCTCGGCGTTGATCGCCCGCAGTACGTCCAGGGTGGACAGCTGGTCCAGGTCGGTGGTGCGCGGGTTCCGCCGCTCGGTCGGCGAGTCCACGTGCACAGCCTGCCGTGGAACGGTCATGTTGCTGCCTCCCCCAGGATCATTTACCGGTCTCCCGCGCCTTGCGGCGACCGTCGTGGCGGGTCTCCAGCCGGTGGCTGCCCACCGCGTCCCGGGTCTCGTCCAGCGCCTTCATCGACTCCGTCAGGTGGCGCTGCGCCACGCCGATGAACAGGCAGTCGATGACCGTGAGCTGGGCGATACGGCTCGCCATCGCGCCAGAGCGGAAGGTGGTCTCCCGAGCGGCGGTGGTGAGCACGAGGTCGGCGACCTCGCTGATCGGCGCGGTCGGGAAGTTCGTCAGGGCGACGGTGGTCGCCCCGGCCCGACGTGCCTCGCGTAGTGCCTCGACGGTGTCCACGGTCGCGCCGGTGTGCGAGATCGCGAACGCGACGTCGCCCTTGCCGAGCACGGCGGCGGAGGTCAGCATGATGTGGGTGTCGCTCCAGGCGAAGCTCACCCTGCCGATCCGGTGCAGCTTCTGCTGGAGGTCGGCGGCGACGAACGCGCTCGCACCGACCCCGTAGACGTCGACACGCCCGGCTCCCGCGACCGCGTCGACGACCTTCTCCAGCACCGCGATGTCGAGCTGGGAGGAGGTCTCCTCGACCGCCCGCGCGTCGGCGAAGGTCACCTTGCCGACCACGCTGGCGAGGTCGTCGTCCGGGCCGATCTCCCCGCCGAGGTCGCGCTCGGCGCGTGCCTCGGAGCGGGCGGTGTCGGCGGCGAGCGCGATGCGCAGCTCGGGGTAGCCGCCCACGCCGATGGCCTTGCAGAACCGGGTGACCGTGGTCTCGCTGGTGCCGGCCGCCTCGGCGACTTCGGTGATGCTCCGGCGGGCGACGGTCGAGGGGCTGTCCAGGACCACCTTGGCCACGCGCTGCTCCGCGCGGGCCAAACCGGGCAGCAATGACCGGATTCGGACCAGAGGACTTGACTCAGTGTGTTGTGTGGGCATGACACTCGCGATCACGTGGGAAACTTACCAACAGACATGTAGGACAACGAGGAGGTCGGCGTTGTCCGTCGACAACGCTACCCGTCCGGGGTTGAAACTTCAGGGGACGTCGGGCTATCTCAACATCGGAATCGACGATGACCCCTGGGTCGTTAGCGTTTCAACCAGTTTTCGTCCCTATCGTGACCTGCGCTGCCAGGCGTCTGGTTGCAGCTTGTGGGGTTCTTTCTCACCGTTGAGGAGCAATCGGCCACGCTCTGTAACTATAATCCCGTCGACATGGACGCCGCGCCCGGTGTACCGGGTGTTGGTGACGAAGTGCCAGCGCAGCGTGATCTCCGCAGCGTGCGGCACGTGTGCACGCACCTGCCACCACGCTCGGTGGCCCGATCCGGAGAGGGAAACCACCTCGCCGTCGGGGGCGCCACGTCCCGAAACTCTCAGCGGGACGGGGGTCCAGGTGGTGCCGTCGACACTCGCCTCGAGCGTAAGCGGGTCCGTTATCTCAGAGTCCACAAAGGCATTGAACTTCACCTCAACGTGGCCGCGTGGTTGCAGTGAGACAGTGGTGAGAGTGGACTGAGACGCGTCTCCGATTCCCGAGTACCACGAGTCGCGGCCGTGCTGGGGTCGGACGGCCAGTGCCTTCGCCAGCCCGGTCCCCAGCGTCTCGCGCGCGAGGTTGATCGAGCCCCAGCCCCGGCTGGGGTGCACCCGGTTGGTGAGCAGGATCGCGAAGGACCGGGAGGAGAGGTCGATGACCAGGTCCGTCCCGGTGAACCCGGTGTGGCCGGCCGTGCGCGGGCCGGCGAGCGCACCCATGAACCAGAGCTGGTTGAGCTCGAACCCGTAGCCGTGGGGGTTGGCCGGGAACGCCTCGTTGTGGTTCTCGAGCATCAGCGCCAACGTCTCGGGACGCAGAATCCTGGCTCCCCGGTAGCTGCCGCCGTTGAGGATGGTCTGCGCCAGGATGGCCAGGTCGTCGGCGGTGGAGAAGATGCCGGCGTGCCCCGCGACCCCGCCGAGCGACCAGGCGTTCTCGTCGTGCACCGAGCCGCGCACCATCCCGCGCGGTGGCGCGGTCTGGAACTCGGTGGCCGCGATCCGGTCCAGCTTCGAGGCCGGCGGGTTGTAGCCGGTGTCGACCATGCGCAGCGGCCTGGTGATCCGGTCGGCGACCACCTCGTCCAGCCGCTCCCCGGTCAGCCGCTCGACCAGGACGCCGAGCGTGATCAGGTTGAGGTCGGAGTACTCGTAGTTCGTGCCGGGCGTGGTCCGCGGTGCGATGTCCATCACCGCCTGGATACGCGACGGGATGTCCGGGTAGCGCGACCAGAGCGGGATCCAGGACACCAGCCCGGAGGTGTGGGTGAGCAGTTGGGCGACGGTGATCGACTCCTTGCCGTTCACCCCGAACTCCGGCAGGTAGGTCGACACCGGCGCCTCGAGGTCCACCTGGCCGGCCTCGACCAGCTGCATCACCACGAGCGAGGTGAACAGCTTGGACACCGAGGCCATGTCGAAGATGGTGTTGCGGCGCATCGGCACCTTCTCCGCGTCCGGCAGCTCGGTGCCGGCAGCGTCGGCGTAGCGCACCGCGTAGCCGCTGGTGGAACGGCTCACCACCGCGCCGTCGTGGGCGAGCACGGTCACCGCGCCGGAGTACAGCGGGTGGTCCTTGACCAGCGGGTCGGGATGCGTCCTCGTCCACTCGTCGATCTTGGTCAGCGCGGCGTCGATCGGTGCCGGGTCGAGCCCGACCCGTCCCGGCGGAGCGTCCCGTAACACGGTCCGCGGTGAGGCGAACGCGGGCTGTGGGCGGTCGAACCTGCCCTCGGCGTCGCGGCCGTGCGACGCCGTTCCCGCCGCCGCGCCCGCAGCCGTGGTGATGGTGGCGAGCACGGCGACCAACGCGCCGAGGACCCGACCGGAAAGGACACTTCGCCTGGACATGGTCACCTCGGGGTAGTCACCGGTAGATGAGGTACCGCTCCCGCTTCGCGTTGAAGGCCGCGAGCTCCGACCGCCAGGCGCCGATCACCTCGTCGACACCGGCGCCGGCGTCGATCATCTTGCGCAGCCGGTCCGAGCCGGACAGCTTGTCGATGAAGTTGTCCGGCCGCCAGGCGAACACGTCGGGATGGGTCCGCTTCGCGGCGACGAGCATCGTGATCGCGGTCCGGATCGCCTGGAAGCGGTACGGGTCGGTGATGTGCACCTGCACGCCACCGCAGGTCTGGCCGACCCACTTGTGGAAGGTGGGGACGAAGTACTGCTCGCGCAGCCGCACCCCGGGCAGCCCGGCCTCGTTCACGGCCTCGGCCCACCGCCAGTCGACGCCCGGGGCCCCGATGATCTCGAACGGCCGCGTCGTGCCCCGTCCCTCGGAGAACACCGTGCCCTCGAACAGGCAGGTGCCCGGGTAGGCCAACGCCGTCTCCGGCGTCGGCACGTTGGGGCTGGGCAGCACCCAGTGCAGACCCGTGTCGAGGAACAGCTGGTCGCGGCGCCAGTTGCGGACCTTGACGATCTCCAGGCTGCGCAGCCGTCCGCCGGCGTCGGTCGGCAGGAACTCCGCGTCGTAGAACCGGGCCGCCTCGCCCACGGTCATGCCGTGCTGCTGGGCGATCGGCTTGCGGCCGACACCCGAGGCGTAGGCCGGGTCCAGCAGCGGGCCGTACGCGCGGCCCCCGATCGGGTTGGGCCGGTCGAGCACGACGAAGTCGATGTTGGTGGCCACCGCCGCCTGCATCGCGTAGTACAGGCTCCAGATGTAGGTGTAGAAGCGCGCCCCGATGTCGGCGATGTCGAAGACCAGCATGTCGATGCCGGCCTTGCGGAACTGGTCGGCGATCTTGGGGATCGGGGCGAGGTAGGTGTCGTAGACCGGGATCTGGGTGCGCGGGTCGAGGTAGTCGCCCTCGGAGCCGCCGGCCTGGGCCGTTCCGCGGAAGCCGTGTTCCGGCCCGAAGACCGCGGTCGGGGGAACGCCGGCGGCCACCATCGAGTCGACGATGTGGATCTGGTTCTGGAGCACGCCGGTGGGGTTGGTCATCACTCCCACCTTGCGGCCGCGGAACCGCCGCCAGCCGTCGGCGGCGAGCTGGTCGGACGCCGGGATCACCCGGCGCTCGTGCCAGCCGGTCCTGGTGGCGTCCGCCCCCGCAGTGGCGGAGGAGGCCACCGTGAGCGCCGGCGCGGCCAGCGCGGAGGTGGTCAGGAAACGGCGACGGTCCATGCTCACCACGTCAATCCGGTGTCGTACGGGTACAGGACGGTGTTCGGGTCGCCGCCGACCGGGATGTCGACGGGGAGCTTGCCGGTGGGGGAGCGCTCGCCGAGCAGGACCTTGGTCAGGGCCTCCATGGCGTTGGCCCGCCAGCCGTAGGTCGCCACCCAGGTGGGCGCGTCGACGAAACCGGCGTCGTAGGGGATCTGGGAGGCCACCGCCACGACCGGCTTGCCGGTGGCCAGCAGCGCGTTGACCAGCGCCCGTTGCTGGGGCCGGCCGCTCAGGTTGTTGGTCAGCACGACCACCAGGTCCGATCCGCGGGCCGCCGTGACGGCCTGGTCGATCGTGGCCTGGGTGGGGCTGGTGCCGGTGGGCAGCGGGGTCGCCGTGGCGCCGCGCCTGCCGATGGCCTGGGCCAGCCACTCGGGGCTGCGGTGGGTGAGGCCGGTCGTGGCGTCGCCGATTCCGGTGACCAGGACGCGGCCGGGGTTGCCGCTGATCGGCAGCAGGCCGGCGTCGTTGCGCACCACGGTCGTCGTGCGGTCGGTGACAGCCTGGATCGCGGCGACGTTGGCGGGCGTCCCGACCTTCTGGTCGACCTTGCGCTCGTCGACGAGGGGGTGGGTGAGGATGCCGCGCTTGAGCTTGAGCAGCAGGATCCGCAGCAGGCTCTGGTCGATGCGCCGTTCGGTGAGGCGCCCGCTCTCCACGGCCTGCCGGACGGCGTTGAGCGCCAGCGGCAGGTCCGGCGGCATGAGCAGCTGGTCCACCCCGGCCTCCAGTGCCATCACCGGGATCTCCTCGGCCGGGAACACGTTCGCGCCGCTCATCCCGAGGGAGTCGGTGACGATGACGCCCCGGTAGCCGAGCTCCTGACGCAGCAGGCCGGTCATGATCGGCTTGGAGAGGGTGGCCGGGACACCCGTCGGGTCGAGGCTGGGCACCTGGATGTGCGCGGTCATGATCGAGTCGATGCCGGCGTCGATCGCGGCCTGGAACGGCGGCAGGTCGATCGCGCGCCACTCGGCCTCGGTGCGTCCGATGTTCGGCAGACCGGTGTGGCTGTCGGTCGCGGCGTCGCCGTGGCCCGGGAAGTGCTTCGCCGAGGACGAGACGGTCTCCGGGATGCGGCCGCCCTCCTGGTAGCCCTCGACTTCGGCAGCGACCATGTCGCTGGTCAGCTCGGGGCGGGAGGAGAAGGAACGGGCGCCGATGACCGGGTTGGCCGGGTTGGAGTTGACGTCCGCGACCGGGGCGAAGTTCTGGTTGATGCCCATCGCCCGCAGCTCACGGCCGTTGATCTTGGCGACGGTCCGGGCGTCGGCCGTGCTGCGTCCGGCGCCCACGGCCATGCTGGCCGGGAACTCGGTGGCGGGTGACTCGAGCCGGGTGACGTTGCCGCCCTCCTGGTCGATCGCGACGATCAGCGGGAGGTGGGTGTTGTGCCTGATCGCGGCGCGCTGAAGGCCGTTGGAGAAGGCCGCCACCTGACGTGGGTTGTCCACGTTGTCGGTACCGCTGTTGTTGAAGTAGATGACGCCGCCGACACCGAACTTCTCGATGACCTGGGCAGGGGTGTCCACCCCGTACTCGGCCTGGTTGGTCGGGTGCGCCTCGTCGGCCGCCTTGCCCCAGACGGACACGACGAACAGCTGGGCGATCTTCTGCTCGAGCGACATGCCGCGCAGCTGGGTGCGGGCCTGGGCGAGCGCGAGCGCCTCGGGGTCGGCCTGGGCGGGGTTGGCCCGGGGTGAGCCGGCGAGCGGGTTGGCGGGGGAGAAGCCGCTAACCACGGCCGTACCGGCGGTCACGGCGATCGCCACGGCGAGGAGGCGACGGGCGGAGGAACGGGACATGAGCACTACGGCCTCCCTGGCGGGCCAGCAGGACCACTACGTAACCTCTTAACCGACTGTTCGTAGCAACCGGTAAGTTACCCACACCAGGTAGTGCGGGGCAATCACGCGTTCGGCCCAAACAACCTAGCCGCTGGGAGCGCGTATCGGCTCGCCAAGAACGGGAGCACGCGCGGAGACCTGGGCACATGAACTGGGCGATCCCAGTCCACGGAAAACGTGGACGGGATCGCCCAATCGCCCAGCACGAGACGCTCGGGTTACCAAGCGTGCAACAGTGTCGTACCTACCTGGCCTCGGCGTCCGGCGTCCCGGTACGCAGTCCCTTGACGACATGCCTCCCGCGGCTGGCTGCGCGTGGGTGCCCGGTGTCTCGTGCACGGAGCCCCATACGGGGTGACCAGAACTTCTCTTCCGCTCCGGCCCTGGCCGGTGAGGGTCCGCATCTCCTTTGTACCGAGTGATGGAGGTCACTTCAAGACCTCATAAGGGTGCACCGTTACAGAGACCGGAAGGTGTCGACGAGTACATCTAGTGAGAGTACGCTGGAGCTTCTTTCCGCAGGTCAGAGCGCAGTTTCGGAATGGTTGGGGTACCGCCACACGAGTGAAGTGTCACCTCTTCCGCCGGCGGTGGATGCCATACCAGGTGGCCCCCGCCGTCGCGATCGCTCCGATCCCGATCGCGGTGACCGCGACGGCCGTTCCCGGCCTGCCGTGGAAGCGTGAACGCAGCGAGACGGGCTTGGTGAACTCGAGGATCGGCCACCCGCGTTCGAGGGCGAGTGCCCGCAACCCCCGATCCGGGTTGACCACGGTCGGGTGCCCCACCGCCTCCAGCATGGGAAGGTCGGTGATCGAGTCGGAGTAGGCGTGGCTGGCGGCGAGGTCGTACCCCTCCTCCGCGGCGAGCTCCTTGATGGCGGTGGCCTTGTTCTGGCCGTAGCAGTAGAACTCGATCTCGCCCGTGTACCGCCCGTTCACCGCGACCATGCGGGTGCCCATGGCCCGGGTGGCCCCCACCATCGCCGAGATGGGCGAGACGATCTCGTCCCCGGACGCGGACACCACGACGACGTCGCGTCCCTCGGCGGTGTGGTCGGCGATCAGCTCCGCGGCCTCGGCGTAGACGAGCGGGTCGACGATGTCGTGCAGCGTCTCCTCGACGACGGCTCGCACCTGCTGCACGTCCCAGCCGGTGCAGAGGGCGGTCAGGTGCGCCCGCATCCGTTCGACCTGGTCCGCGTCCGCCCCTGAGGCGGCGAACACGAACTGGGCGTAGGCCCCCTTGAGAGCGGCTCGCCGATTGATCAACCCGTTGCGGAGGAAGGGGCGACTGAACGCCAACGTGCTCGACTTGGCGATGACCGTCTTGTCCAGGTCGAAGAATGCCGCCGCCCGCTGCGGTTCTGGTGGTTCGGCGCGCTTCGTCACGGTCGCCAGCATAGGAGCGTGGACGCTCCGGGCCGGGCAACCGCCGTCGCGCCAGGGGCAAACGCGCCGGTGAGAGCAAGTTGCGAACACAGTCCGGAGCCAAGGGGCTACAGTAGTGAGGCTCAGCCTTGCTGAGCGGTTCAGCCCGACCCCCCGGGGCTGAACCTCGACGACCCCCGTCCCTCCCCCCTGGCGGGGGTCGTCCACTATCTCCCCCTCTTCGGCTGCTGAGCCATTTCGGGAGCCCTTCGCCATGCGCGCTCGCCTGCCTGTTCCTGCCCGCTGGCGCACCCAGCTTGCTCTGGTCCCCAGGCTCACTTATCCACAACTGCTCCAGCCATCCACATGTTGATCTTCCCCCGTTGAGCCGGCCCCCGCACAGGTCGATCGTGGTCAGCAAGGCCAGCAACCGCCTGGCCCACACGCGATCGGGGGAGTCAGGTGGATCAGAACCGCCCATTGGCCTTCGTGGAACACGAAGACCTGCTCGACGACGTACTCAAACTCGCCGCCGCCGCCGGCTGCGACCTCGAATGCGTCCCGGACATCGCCGCTACCCGTTCCAGCTGGGCCACGGCCACTGCCGTCATCCTCGACGCCTCCACAGCCGCCCAGTGCGCCCAAGCCGCCTTACCCCGCCGCGACGCCGTGTTCCTGGTCTCCACCGACCCGGCTCCCCGAACCCTCTGGGAACGAGCGGTGGAAATCGGCGCCGAACGCGTCCTCGAGCTCCCCGGTGCCGAACCCTGGCTGGTCAACGCCCTCGCCGACGCCACCGACGCCCCGGCCCTCACCACCGGCCGAGCCGTGGCCGTACTCGGCGGCCGAGGCGGCGCCGGAGCGTCGGTCTTCGCCGCAGCCCTCGGCCTGACGGCGATACGCACCGGCCAGCACGCCCTCCTCATCGACTGCGACCCCTTGGGCGGTGGGCTCGACCTCGTCCTCGGCGCGGAGCTCGAACAGGGCCTGCGCTGGCCCGACATGCAGCTGAGAGCCGGCCGGGTAGCCGCGTCCTCCCTGCACGAGGCGCTTCCCACGCGCACCCGCGGAAACGCACGGCTGACCCTGCTGTCCGGCGCCAGGCAAGGCGCGTCTCCCGCCCCCGACGCCGTCGCAGCCGTACTGGAAGCCGGCCGTAGAGCAGGCGAAACGGTGATCTGCGACCTCCCGCGCACCCTCGGCCCCAGCGCCCAGGCCGCCCTGACCCGAGCCGACCTGACGGTCGTGGTCGTCCCGGCGAGGTACGGGCGTGCGCCTCGGCCCGTCTCCTCGCCGATCACCTGGCCGAGCTGGGTGTCACCCCCCAACTCGTCGTCCGCGGCCCCGCCCCTGGCGGCCTCACCCCGACCGAGGTCTCCCGAGCCACCGGGCTCCCCGTCCTCACCGCCATGCGCCCCGAACCCAACCTCCCCCAAACCCTCGACCGCGGCCACTTCTCGCCCCGCCCCAAAAGCCCTCTCTCCAAAGCCGCCCGCACCGCCCTCACCGCACTGGCCGCCCACACCCCCCGCCCCATCAGACCCCAACGAGCCACGCCATGACCGCCCTGACCAGGCGTGACATGGCAACTCTGACCGCTGACCGCTTAGCCAGGAGGCCTTCTGCGGTCGCGGCGGCTCCACTGCTCACGCGCCCTGCCCCACGCGCCCGTGCGAGGTGCGTCATGAGCGCCCCAACCAACCGAACTCCCCATCCCAGAAAGCCCTCTCCGAGCGGCGCATGCCTCGATCGTCCCCGGCTCCCCGCCGGCTCCCACCTCAGTCCCAGCCCGTCCGATCCCTGAGAGCCCAGCCATGACCGACCTCATCGACCTGGCCGCCCACCGGCCGAAAGCGTCGCCCTGCCCGCTCTCACACGCCCCGTGCCCACACGTCGTCGTCCCCGAGCCCCAAGGTCTCGCCGCCGTCATCGACCTGGCCGAGCGCCGCCGAACAAGCCGCCTGACCGCCGGCCCCACGCCCACCCGCCCCCGCGCGGACACACCATGCCCGTTCGCGCCCCTGTGCTGGCTCCGCCCGGCCACCTGGCGCTGCCCCCTCGTCCCAGCCCACCCGTGCCCGTCCTGCACCGGCCCCGCCGCCTGACTGGCCACACCTCGAACCAACCGCCACAGGAGAACGGCATGAACCACACCACCGACCTCGTCGACCGCGTCCGCGGCCGCCTGGCCAGCACCGCCACCGTCATCACCCCCGCCGTCGTGGCGCGCGCCGTCCGCGAGGAGGCCGGCGGCGTCGTCGGTGACGCCGACGTGCTCAGCGCACTTCGCCTGATGCGCCAGGAGTTCGTCGGTGCCGGTCTCCTGGATCCATTGCTGCGCACGGACGAGGTCACCGACATCCTGGTCACCGCCCCCGACCAGGTCTGGCTGGACGGCCCCGGCGGTCTCCGTCGCACCGACGTCACCTTTCCCGACGAGGACTCCGTCCGCCGCCTCGCCCAGCGCCTCGCTCTCGCCTGCGGCCGAAGACTCGACGACGCCCAGCCGTTCGTCGATGCCTGGCTACCGGTCACCGCTCAAGGCCGGGTGCGACTCCACGCCGTCCTCCCACCCGTCGCAGCCGACGGCACCTGCCTGTCCCTACGCGTGCTGCGCCGCGCCGGCCACGACCTCGACGCACTCCGCCGCCTCGGCACCTTCGACCAGCCAACCCAACGCGTGCTCGAAGCCCTGGTCGCCGCACGCCTCGCCTTCGTCGTCACGGGCGGCACAGGCGCGGGCAAGACCTCTCTGCTCAGCGCCCTCCTGGCCGCGGTCGACCCTCGGGAGCGCATCGTCTCCATCGAGGACGCCGGCGAGCTCGCGCCGCGTCACCCCCAGTTCGTCCGCCTCATCGCCCGCCCCCCGAACATCGAGGGCGCCGGCGAGGTGACCCTCGCCGACCTCGTCCGCCAGGGGCTGCGCATGCGCCCGGACCGCCTCGTGGTCGGCGAGGTGCGCGGTGCCGAGGTGTGCGATCTCCTCACCGCCCTCAACACCGGTCACGACGGCGGCGCCGGCACCGTCCACGCCAACTCCCCGGCCGAGCTGCCCGCCCGCATGGAGGCACTGGCCGCCCTCGGCGGACTCTCCCGCGCCGCACTGCACAGCCAGCTCGCCGCCGCGTTCCAGGTCGTCCTGCACATGCACCGCCGCCCCGACGGCACCCGCCGCCTGGCCCAGATCGGCGTCCTCAACCGCACGCGAACAGGAGTCCACGTAACCCCCACCTGGCACGACGGCGACGACAACCCGAGCTCCGCCCTCAACACCATGCTCAGTCCGAGGGCGTGACGGACATGCTGACCGCCGCTCTCCTCGCCCTGGCCGCGCTGACCTGGCCACCCGGACAACCCGCCCGCCGACTGCGCGCCCTGCACTTCGCCCGCCACCCCACCCGTTCCTGGCGCCCACCCCGCCTGAGCCTCATCACCTCGATCTGCCTGGCCGTCCCCACAGGCTGGCTGGCGGCGGACCTCCCCGGAGCCGCCGCGGCGGCACTACTGGCCACCACCCTCCACCGCCGGTGGCGGGCCAGAACCGACCTCCGCCGCTCCCTCGCAGCCACAGACGGTCTGACGGAAGCACTCCGCTCCCTGGTAGCCGCCCTACGCGCCGGCGCCCACCCCGCCCACGCCGCCGAAACGGCAGCCGCCGACGCTCACCCCGCAGCCGCCGCCTCCATGCGGGCCATCTCCGCCACGGCCCGCTTGGACGGCGACATTCATCGAGCCCTGTCCATGACGGAGTCACCTACCCCCACGGTCCTGGCGCGGATAGCCCAAGCCTGGTCACTGGCCCAGCGCCACGGCCTCCCCCTGGCCGACATTCTCGCCGCCACGGTCCGGGACCTCGAACAACGCCAACGCTTCACCAGACAGGTCACGGCCAGAATGGCCGGCCCCCGAGCCAGCGCCACCGTCCTGGCCCTACTCCCACTTCTCGGCATCACAATGGGCGAAGCCGTGGGAGCCCACCCCATCCACGTCCTGACCACAACGGCCGTCGGTCAAGCCCTGCTCCTGGCAGGCGTAGCCCTCCAGTGCGCCGGCACGACCTGGTGCGCCCGCCTCACCTCCCAAGCCATCTCCCCATGACACCCGACCAACCTCGCCGCTTCCAACCGCACGCGAAGAAAGGCGGACCCTGCCCACGAGCCCATCACGCTCGCCACCCCCGCCGGCCCGCACGCCCCAAAGCGCTGATGCCGAGCCAGCCCTCACGCCTCTAGCCCTGATGGCCTCACCCCTGATGGCCTCACCCCTGATGGCCTCACCCCTGATGGCCGCACCCCTGATGGGCCTCAGCCCTGATGGGCCCCCGGCCCCTGGCACCCCCGCGAACCCTGAAGGTCCACCGGGCCCTGGCACCTCCGCCAACGCGCACGCCCCCACGAGCGCGCTGATGCCGAACAGCCCTCACGCTCCCAGCCTTTCGCCTCCAGCCTTTCGCCTTCAGCCCTGAGGTCCCCACCCCACACGGCGCCGGCCCTTCACCTCAAGCCCCGACGTCTCCAGCCCGCACTCCCCACCGGCCCTGCCCAATCACAAGCACCCGGAGCGCCCTCATGAACTCCACCAGCACCGCACTCCTGCTCCTCGCCACCACTCCACTGCTCTGGTCCCGCGCCCGCACCGCCAGCACCCGCCTCGCCACGCTCACCGGCACCCGCCGCCCCCGTTCCCTCAACCCCACCCTCACCCGAGCCGCCCTCGCAGCCTCGCTCGGACTACTAGCCGCCGTCACCACCGGCTGGCCACTCGCCCCGCTCGTCGGCCCCGCCGTCGCCGCCGGCGCCTGGTGGCTCACCAACCGGCTCACCCGCACCCGCGACCCCACCCCGGACCCGTTGACGCTCGCCGCCGCCTGGGACCTCCTCGCCGCCTGCCTCCGCGCCGGGCTCCCCGTTGCGACGGCAGTCGCCGCCGTCGTTGGCGGTCTCCCACCCGAGGTCGCCCAGGCCCTACGTGCCACGGCCGACCGGCTGGCGATGGGCGCCGACCCGGTCGACGCCTGGGCCCCCGCACTGGCCTGCCCGCCCACAGCACCGCTCGCCCGCGCCGCCCGGCACACCGCCCGCTCCGGCGCCGCCCTGGCCGACGTCGTCGCCACGCTCGCCACGACCGTCCGGGACGGGGCAGGAGACACGGCCGAGGCGAGAGCCCAACGCGCCTCGGTCGTCATCGCCGCCCCGCTCGGACTCTGCTTCCTACCCGCGTTCGTCTGCCTCGGCATCGCCCCCGTGATCGCCGGCCTCGCCGACCACCTGTCCCTGTGAAAACCAGACCTACAAGGAGAAACCCATGTTCATCCGACCCCACCGCGAGTTCCTGAGCACCGACGACGGCACCGTCTCCATCGAGTACGCCCTCGCCGCCCTTGCCGCCGCGGCCTTCGCCGTGGCCCTGCTCGCGGTCATCCAGAGCGACACCGTGCTCGAGGGCCTGCAGGGCATCCTCGAGCGCGCCTTCGCGGCGAACTGAGTGCCCGGCATCAGGCGCGGCCGCCGCGCACCCTCGAGCGACCGCGGGACGGTGACCGTCGAGACCGCTGTCGCGTTGGCGGGCTTCGTCACCGTGCTCGCGCTGGCACTCGGCGCGATCTCGGCCGCCGTCGACCAGCTGCGCTGCACCGACGCCGCTCGCGAGGCGGCCCGCCTGACCGCCCGCGGCGACTCGGACGGAGCCGCCGCGGCCGCGCGCCGCATCGCCCCGCGCGGTGCCACTGTCGACATCTCTACAGAAGGAGAGGAGATCCACGTGATCGTCCACGCCGCGCCCGTCGCCGGCCTGGTGCCCGGGCTGCGGGTGCGGGCCGAGGCCTTCGCCATCGGTGAACCCACGCCAGGGTCGCCGCCGTGACCGACGAGCCGACCGAGGGCGACAGGGGAGCGGCGAGCGTATGGGCGGCCGCCGGCATCCTTGCCGTGCTCATCGTGGCCACCGCGGTCGTCTGGGTCGTCGCGGCGACCACCACCCGCCACCGGGCCGAGAGCGCGGCCGACCTCGCGGCGTTGGCCGCCGCCGCTCTCGCGCCCCACGGTGAGCGGTCGGCGTGCGGCAGGGCGCGATGGGTGGTCGAACAGATGCGGGTCGAGCTGCGGTCCTGCCACCTGAAGGGGTGGGACGCCCTCGTCGAGGTCACCGCGGAGCCGTCGGGCCTGTTCGCGACGTTCGGGCCAGCCGCCGCGAGGGCCAGGGCCGGGCCGGTTGAACGACCGGCGGACACGAGGCGAACGGTCGTCCCCACACGGTAAACGGCGTTGCCCGGACGGCGAGTGCCGCGATGACCGGCGGATCGCGCTTCAGCCGGCCGCTCTTGGTTATTCGTTCACCGTGTCACAACGACCAGTTGTCGACTAAAAGTTTCGGCGGACGGGGGGTCTGCCGTTAAGTGAGACGCAGAGCACCTGGTGATCACCAAGTTGCTCGATCCACAAGGAGGCATGTACCCGAATGTTGGACATGGAATGGTCGGATAGCTGGCGCGGGGCCTTCCGCGTCGAGCTGCGGGCCCAGGCCATCGGCCTCGCCTGGCGCGGCTGGCCGGTGCTTCCGGGCACCTATCCGGCAGGCTCGCAGTGGGCGGGCCGCGAGGGCACCGAGAACACCGGTCCGCACCCCGTCCACGAGGACTGGCAGGAGCGCATCGGTACCAAGCCGGAGCAGGTCGCCTCCTGGTGGAGCGGCCGCCCCTACAGCGTTCTGCTCGCCACCGGCGTCAGCCTCGACGCCATCGAGGTTCCCGGCGACCTCGGCCGCGGCACCGCCCGCGAGCTGCGCTCCGTCGGCCTCCCCGTGCCGATCATCGCGACCCCGGACGACCGCTGGACGTTCCTGGTCGGCGCCGGGCAGCCGCTGGCGCGCTCGCTCGCCGAGCACCCCGAGGTCATCCGGCACGCCGAGGGCAGCTATGTCCCGCTGCCGCCGACGCCGGTCCAGCACGGCGTCGTCCACTGGCGGGTCCGCCCCGAGGTGTGCGGCTGGCAGATGCCGGCCTCCGAGACCGTCCAGGAGGCGCTCCTCGACGCGCTCGCCCGCGGCACCTTCGCCCGGTCGGCCGTCGAGCTGGTCGTAGCGGACTGACTGACCCAGAGCAACTGACGGGATGAGTGGGATGCGCTCAGCTTTACCCGAGTCACAGTCCTCGTCGGGAGCACCCTCCCGGCGGGCGGACGGTGGGCGTGCACCAGCAGACATGCCGCTTCACCGCCGCCACCCCGTTCCCCATCTCGGCGCCGCTCCCGCAATCAGGCGACCGAACCGGGAACGGGCAGCATGCCGGGCGCTTGCCGGAGGAGTTGATCTCCCGCAGCGCGTCCAGCATCCGACCGTCGGCGAGACCTGGCCCCAGGGATGGCCATCGCGCGCGGAGGTATCAGCCTCCCGCCACCTGCGTGCGCGATGGACACCCCGTCGACGATCGGCCGCTGGTAGTGCGCCGACCCAAGCGGTAGCAGACCGCTCCCTCGCGCGCCTGGCGTAGCGCAACGCGCCGGGGCCGCCGGAACCCGCTCCGGCCCCCGGCGCGTTGCCGCACCACACCTCGGCCCTGTCGGCCGAGACCTGTGAAACCGTTGCGTACCAACGAGCAGGCACGAGCCCACGGGACGCATACGCCCAGGTTCAACGAACTGTCCACAGTCGAGCGGTGCTGGGGCACGCGAATCAAGGCAGCCGGTCGCAGAGGTCCGCGATCACCGGACCCAACCTCCACACAGGACCGTTAAGCAGCCGGCTGCTGGGCCGCCACTGCTCCCAGGACCGCGTCGAGCACGGCCACCGCTCCCGCCTTGTTCAACGGCTCGTTCCCGTTGCCGCACTTCGGCGACTGCACGCACGACGGGCATCCCGCCGGACACTCGCACGCCGCGATCGCGTCCCTCGTCGCCGTCAGCCACGGCACCAGCGCGGCATGCCCACGATCGGCGAAACCAGCTCCACCCGGGTGGCCATCGTGGACGAACACGGTCGCCTCCCCGGTGTCGGCGTGTAGAGCTGTCGACACACCGCCGATGTCCCACCGGTCACACGTCGCGAACAGCGGCAGCAGACCGATCGCCGCGTGCTCGGCGGCGTGCAGCGCGCCGGGCACCTCCGACTTCGCCAGCCCCGCCTCGGCCAGCGACGACGCGCTCAGCGTGTACCACACCGCCCGCGTGGTCAACGTCTGCTCCGGCAGGTCCAGCGGAACCTGGTCCAGCACCTCCCCGCTCGGCAGCCGACGCAGGTAGCCGACCACATGGGACGTCACCGCGACCTCGCCGAGGCACACCGACACTTCCCCGGCGAACTCCCGCCGTGACTCCGTCGACAGCACCGAGATGTCCACGACCTCCCGCGGCTGCGTCGACCACTCCGGATCCTCCCGGTGCACCAGCGCCAGCCCGGACTCCAGATCCAGCTCGTCGACCACATAGGACGTGCCCTGGTGCAGGTACACCGCTCCCGGGTGGACCGTCGTGAACGACGACCCGCCGTCGACGGTCCCCAGCATGCGGCCCGAGTCGCCCTCCACCACCGCGACCTGCTCCCCGCCGGAGCCGCGGATGTCGACACCGGGGTGCGGGCGGTCACGCGACGTCCAGAACCACCCGGTCGGGCGACGGCGCAGCACACCGTCCGACACCAAATCCTCGACCACCCGGCGCACCGCGGCCGGCGGACCGAACGCCGGCAGGCACGCCTCGGTCAGCGGCAGCTCCGCCGCGGCGCACGCCAGCTGGGGCGCCAGCACGTACGGGTTCGACGGGTCGATCACCGTCGCCTCGACCGGCTTGTCCAGCACCGCCGACGGGTTGTGCACGAGGTAGGTGTCCAGCGGGTCGTCGCGGGCCACGAACACGACGAGCGCACTGTCTCCCGCGCGGCCAGCCCGCCCGGCCTGCTGCCAGAACGAGGCCAGCGTGCCCGGGTACCCCGCCACCACCACCGCGTCCAGGCCGGCGATATCGACACCCAGCTCCAGCGCGTTCGTGCTCGCCACCCCGAGCAATGTGCCCTCGACCAGCGCCTTCTCCAGCGCTCGGCGTTCCTCCGGCAGGAACCCGGCCCGGTACGCGGCCACCCGCGCCGGCAGCGACGGGTCCACCTGGGACAGGGCGTGCCGGGCCGACAACGCGGTCAGCTCCGCCCCCCGGCGCGACCGCACGAACGCCAGCGTCCGCGCCCCCTCCACGACCAGGTCGGTCAGGATGCGCGCGGTCTCCGCACCCGCCGACCGGCGTACCGGCGCGCCGTTCTCCCCGGCGAGCTCCGGCAGCAGCGGCGGCTCCCACAACGCCACCGTCCGCGCGCCCTGGGGCGACCGGTCCTCCGTCACCGCCTCGCACGGCACCCCCGACAGCCGGGTCGCCGACCCCGCCGGATCCGACACCGTCGCCGAGGCCAGGACGAACACCGGGTCCGAGCCGTACCGGTTGGCCACCCGCCGCAGCCGGCGCATCAGCAGCGCCACGTGCGAGCCGAACACCCCCCGGTAGCCGTGACACTCGTCGACCACCACATGGGTGAGCCGCCGGAAGAACTGTGCCCACTTCGCGTGCGCCGGCAGGATCCCGCGATGCAGCATGTCCGGATTGGTGAACACCCACCGCGAGTGCGCCCGCACCCAGTCCCGCTCCGCCAGCGGGGTGTCACCGTCGAAGGTCGCCGGGCGCACGTCGGGGTCGCACAGCGCGTTCAGCGCCCGCAGCTGGTCGGCCGCGAGTGCCTTGGTCGGCGACAGGTACAGGGCGGTGGCCCGCGGGTCTGCTGCCAGCCGCGACAGCACCGGCACCTGGTAGGCGAGCGACTTCCCGGACGAGGTGCCGGTGGCGAGCACCACATGCCGCCCGGCCCAGGCGTGCTCGGCGGCCTCCACCTGGTGCGCCCACGGCGCGCTCACCCCACATCGGCCGAACGAGGACCGCAGCGCCTCCGGCACCCACTCGGGCCAGGGCACCGACGTCGCCGGTCGACGGGGTAGCTCGCGCACGTGCCGCAGCGGGTTCTCCCCCGACGGGACACCCGCGAGCACCCGCTCGAGCAAGCGGGCACCACGCTCCGCGGTTGGCTGCCTACCCACGCGACGAGCTTCGCACACGGCACCGACAGCCCCGCGCGGGCGATGCTGGATCGATCCCCTTGATCGATCCCGTAACCGCGCCGGAAAGCGACCGGAATCGCAGATGGCGGGACGGCTCGCGACCGGCGAGAACCCAACCAATAGACTCCGCCGTCGTCCCATCAATACCTGGTGGCGCACCCGTCCCGATCAGGGGCTTTGCCGCGGCCGGGCCAGGCCGCCCGAACGTATGCGCCCATTCAGGCACAAGTAGCTGGAGGACCGATGTCCTGGCAGTACCTAGCGGAGGGCCCGCCGCTGACCGGCGGTGACCGCGGCGTGGTGGTCGTGGTCGCCGTGATCGCCCTCGCTGCCTTGGCCGTTGGCTATGTGCTGCTCAAGGAGGTGCTGGCCGCGGGCCAGGGCACCTCCAGGATGCAGGAGATCGCCAAGGCCGTGCAGGAGGGCGCCGGCGCGTACCTGAAGCGGCAGCGCAACACATTGCTGATCTTCGGCTCGATTGTGTTCGTGCTCCTCTTCTTCCTGCCCGCGGAGGGCTGGGGTGAGCGGATAGGGCGCTCGCTGTTCTTCGTGGTCGGCGCGGTGTTCTCGTTCCTCATCGGCTACCTCGGCATGTGGCTCGCCACCCAGGCGAACCTGCGGGTCGCCGCCGCCTCGCGCGAGCAGGGCGGCCGGGAGATCGCGATGCGGGTCGCGTTCCGCACCGGTGGCGTGGTCGGCATGTCCACCGTCGGCCTCGGGCTGTTCGGTGCCGCGGTCGTCGTGCTGGTCTACGCGGGCGACGCGCCCAAGGTCCTTGAGGGCTTCGGCTTCGGCGCCGCCCTGATCGCCATGTTCATGCGTGTCGGCGGCGGCATCTTCACCAAGGCCGCCGACGTGGGCGCGGACCTGGTCGGCAAGGTCGAGCAGGGCATCCCCGAGGACGACCCCCGCAACGCCGCCACCATCGCCGACAACGTCGGCGACAACGTGGGTGACTGCGCGGGCATGGCCGCGGACCTGTTCGAGTCCTACGCCGTGACGCTCGTCGCCGCGCTGATCCTCGGCTCCACCGCCTTCGGCTCGCAGGGCCTGCTGTTCCCGCTGATCGTGCCGGCACTCGGCGTGATCACCGCGGTGATCGGCGTCTACATCACCCGGGCCAAGACCGGTGAGAGCGGCCTGACGGCGATCAACCGCTCCTTCTACATCTCGGCGCTGATCTCCGCGCTGCTGTGCACGATCGCCGCGTTCGTGTTCCTGCCCACCTCGTTCTCCGAGCTGGACGGGGCGGCCAACACCGGCGAGGCCGGCAGCCCCGCGCTGATCGCGGCGGTCGCGGTGATCATCGGCATCGTGCTGGCCGGCGTCATCCTCTGGCTCACCGGCTACTTCACCGGCACCGACTACAAGCCGGTCAAGGACGTCGGCAAGTCCTCGCTGACCGGTGCGGCGACCGTCATCCTGTCCGGCATCTCGGTCGGCTTCGAGTCCGCGGTCTACACCGCGCTCGTCATCGGCGCGTCCGTGTACGGGGCGTTCCTGCTGTCCGGGTCGCTGTTCGTGGCGCTGTTCGCGATCGCGCTGGCCGGCTGCGGCCTGCTGACCACGGTCGGCGTCATCGTCGCCATGGACACCTTCGGCCCGGTCTCGGACAACGCGCAGGGCATCGCCGAGATGTCCGGCGATGTCGAGGGCGAGGGCGCGGCGATCCTGACCGAGCTGGACGCGGTGGGCAACACCACCAAGGCCATCACGAAGGGCATCGCGATCGCGACGGCGGTGCTCGCCGCCACGGCGCTGTTCGGCTCGTACCTCACCGCGATCACCGAGGCTCTGGCGGAGGCCGCGGCGGACCTGGACCTGACCGACTTCATCGTGTTCAGCCCCGACGTCCTCGTGGGCATCGCGATCGGTGCCTCGGTCGTGTTCATGTTCTCCGGCCTCGCGGTCAACGCCGTCTCCCGTGCCGCGGGCGCGGTGGTGTTCGAGGTGCGCCGCCAGTTCCACGCCAACCCCGGGATCATGGACGGCACCGTCCGCCCCGAGTACGGCCGCGTGGTGGACATCTGCACCCGTGACTCGCTGCGGGAGCTCGCCACGCCGGGTCTGATGGCGGTGCTGGCGCCGATCGCGGTCGGCTTCGGCCTCGGCGTCGGCCCGCTGGCCGGCTACCTCGCCGGCGCGATCGCCACCGGCACGCTGATGGCGGTCTTTTTGGCCAACTCGGGCGGCGCGTGGGACAACGCCAAGAAGCTGGTCGAGGACGGCAACCACGGCGGCAAGGGCTCCGAGGCGCACGCCGCCACGGTCATCGGCGACACGGTCGGCGACCCCTTCAAGGACACCGCCGGCCCGGCCATCAACCCGCTGATCAAGGTGATGAACCTGGTCTCGCTGCTGATCGCCCCGGCGATCGTGACCCTCTCGATCGGCGAGGACGCCAACGCTGCCATCCGCATCACGTTCGCCGTGATCGCGGCCCTGCTGATCGCCGTCGCGATCTTCGTGTCCAAGCGGCGGGGCACGGCGATCGCCGAGAACCCGGCCGACGCGGACAACGCGCCGGTGCCCAACGGGGTGGCCTGACCACCGAGTAGAGCGTGCGGGCCCGCCACGGCACGATCCGTGGCGGGCCCGTTCGTCTGTGTAGTTCCCAAGGATCGAACGCGTGTTCTATCCTTTCTCGGGTGGCGCAGTTGTCGTTCTTCTCCGCGGAGGCGAACCCGCCGACTCGCGGGGACCTCGCGGGGCTGCTGTGCGGGCCGGGTCGGCTGGCCAGGTTCGGCGGCGTCGCGGCGCGGCTCTCGATCGTCGTGGGGGAGACCTGGCGGGGTCGAGCTCTGGTCCGCGCGTTCGGCGAGCGGGGCGTCGACGCCACCCTCTACACGTGCGAGGAGGGTCTGCTGGTCCGCACGGCGTTCCGGGCCGACCTGAGCCCGCTTGCCGCCGCGTGGAGCAAGGGTGAGGACGACAAGACTGCTCCGGACGGGTTGACCCTGGGGGGTGCCGCGCTGAGGCTCTGGGCGCTCGCCGCGGGCGCCTGGACCGATGGCGGCTACCTGCTCGGCCTCGATCCGCTGGCCCCGTGGACGCACGAACCGATCGGTACGGCGGTGGCGCGCTGCGGGCTGCCCTCCGTCCTCTACTGTGGCCAGGACAGCGGCCCCGGCCTGCGGATTTCCGGCCGGCGGCGGCTCGGTCGGCTCGCCGAACTGGTGGGCCGGCCACCGCTCGCGGCGGCCGAAGCGAGCTGGCCCGCGGTATCCCGCGCGCGCCAGCCGGCCTGAGCGTGTGCTAGTCAGGTAATAGGGGGAGTACCGCTCCCGGGAGGGGTGCCGGCAGGCACCTGGGGGTAGGTATCACGAACGGCAACGTGCACACTGTCGAGCTGAGAGTGAGCTTGACAAGAGAGCGGGACACGAGTGGCAGGGTCTACGGGGACGAAGAAGAGCGGCGCGACCAACGGTGCGGAGCCGCGCCGGCTGGTGATCGTCGAGTCGCCGGCCAAGGCGCGCAAGATCGCCTCGTATCTGGGCCGGAACTTCGTGGTGGAGTCGTCCCGCGGCCACATCCGCGACCTCCCGCGCAAGGCCGCGGAGGTACCCGCCAGGTACAAGGGCGAGTCGTGGTCCAACCTCGGCGTCAACGTCGACAACGGCTTCGAGCCCATCTACATCGTCACCCCGGACAAGAAGTCCACGGTCACCGAGCTCAAGGAAGCCCTCAAGACCGTCGACGAGCTCTACCTCGCGACGGACGGTGACCGGGAGGGCGAGGCCATCGCCTGGCACCTGCTCGAGGCGCTCAAGCCCAAGATCCCGGTTCGCCGGATGGTGTTCCACGAGATCACCGAGTCGGCCATCCGTGCGGCCGCCGACAACACGCGCGCCCTCGACCAGGACCTGGTCGACGCCCAGGAGACCCGGCGCATCCTCGACCGCCTCTACGGCTACGAGGTCAGCCCGGTCCTCTGGAAGAAGATCACTCGCGGGCTGTCCGCCGGCCGCGTGCAGTCGGTGGCCACCCGGATCGTGGTCGACCGCGAGCGGGAGCGGATGAAGTTCGTCTCCGCCTCGTACTGGGACATCTCCGCCAAGCTCGACGCCGGCGCGGAGGCCGAACCGCGCAACTTCGGCGCGCGGCTGCTCTCGGTCGACGGCACCCGCCTCGCCACCGGACGCGACTTCGGCCAGGACGGCCAGCTCAAGGCCGGTGCCCAGGTGCTGCGGCTGGACGAGACCGAGGCCCGGCGGCTCGCCGACGCCCTCACCGGCGCCGCGCTGACCGTCTCCAACGTCGAGGAGAAGCCCTACACCCGGCGCCCCTACGCGCCGTTCATGACCTCCACGCTGCAGCAGGAGGCCGGCCGCAAGCTGCGGTTCTCGGCGGAGCGGGCGATGCGCGTCGCCCAGCGCCTCTACGAGAACGGCTACATCACCTACATGCGTACCGACTCCACGACGCTGTCCGAGACGGCGATCGCGGCGGCCCGTGCGCAGGCCCGGGAGCTCTACGGGGACGCCTACGTCTCCCCGCAGCCCCGCCAGTACAACCGCAAGGTCAAGAACGCCCAGGAGGCGCACGAGGCCATCCGGCCCGCCGGCGAGGTGTTCCGCACCCCCGGCCAGGTCGCCGGCGAGCTGGAGTCCGACGAGTTCCGCCTCTACGAGCTGATCTGGCAGCGCACGGTGGCCTCGCAGATGGCCGACGCCCGCGGCACCACGATGAGCGTGCGGATCACCGGCACCGCCGCCTCCGGCGAGGAGTGCACGTTCGCCGCCTCCGGCCGCACGATCACCTTCCCCGGCTTCCTGCGCGCGTACGTCGAGGCCGTCGACTCCGAGGAGGGCGGCGAGGCCGACGATGCCGAGCGGAGGCTGCCGCATCTGGCCAAGGGGCAGGGCGTCACCGCGACCGAGCTGAACCCCGACGGCCACACCACCAGCCCGCCACCCCGCTACACCGAGGCGAGCCTGGTGAAGACGCTGGAGGAGCTGGGCATCGGCCGCCCGTCCACCTACGCCTCGATCATCAACACCATCCAGGACCGCGGCTACGTCTGGAAGAAGGGCTCCGCGCTCGTCCCGTCCTGGATCGCCTTCTCCGTCGTCGGGCTGCTCGAACGGCACTTCGGGCGCCTGGTGGACTACGACTTCACCGCGGCCATGGAGGACGAGCTCGACCGCATCGCCGCCGGTGAGCAGCAGCGCACGCAGTGGCTGACCGGCTTCTACTTCGGCGGGGACATCGGCGCCGAGGGCTCGGTCGGGCGCTCCGGCGGCCTGAAGAAGCTCGTCGGCTCCGGCGTGGACACGATCGACGCCCGCGAGATCAACTCCATCCCGCTGTTCGCCGACTCCACCGGGCGCAACGTGGTGGTGCGGGTGGGTCGCTACGGCCCCTACCTCGAGCGGGACGGGGACGGTCCGACCGGGGCGGAGAACCCGCAGCGGGCGAACCTGCCCGAGGACCTGCCACCGGACGAGCTCACCGTCGAGATCGCGGAGAAGCTGTTCGCCACCCCGGTCGAGGGCCGCTCCCTGGGTACCGACCCGGTCACCGGCCACGAGATCGTGGCCAAGGAGGGCCGCTTCGGCCCCTACGTCACCGAGCTCCTGCCCGAGGCGGAGGAGGGGTCGAGCAAGGCGAAGAAGGCCAAGCCGCGCACGGGGTCGCTGTTCAAGTCGATGGACATCGAGACGGTCACCCTGGACGACGCGCTCAAGCTGCTGTCGCTGCCCAGGGTGGTCGGCAACGACCCGACCAGCGGCGAGGAGATCACCGCGCAGAACGGACGCTACGGCCCCTACCTGAAGAAGGGCACCGACTCCCGGTCGCTGACCAAGGAGGAGGACATCTTCACGGTCACCCTCGACGAGGCGCTCAAGATCTACGCCGAGCCCAAGCGTCGGGGTCGGCAGGCCGCGGCCTCCGCGCCGCCGCTCAAGGAGCTTGGCAACGACCCGGTGTCGGGCAAGCCGATGGTGGTCAAGGACGGCCGGTTCGGGCCCTACGTGACCGACGGCGAGTACAACGCCTCGCTGCGCAAGTCCGACAGCGTGGAGACCCTCACCGACGAGCGGGCGGCCGAGCTGCTCGCGGAGAAGCGCGCGAAGGGGCCGGCGCCGAAGAAGACCACGCGCAAGCCCGCCGCCGGCAAGGCGGCGGGCGGCACGGCGGCCAAGAAGACGGCGGCCGGGAAAACCACCGCGAAGCGCTCCACCGCCAAGACGAAGTCCTGACCCGCGGTTTCACCTGCAACGCCCGGCTCGTCGCTGTCCCGACGTTCGAGCCGGCCTCGTGTTGGGGTGGGTGGGGCTCGCCTCGCGGGCCGATGCCTTCTACTCTGTTAAGCAGAAAGTAGCCGACAGGTCACACAGGGAGTTCTGCGATGAACGACGACGGCACTCAGGACCCCGGTCCGCCGCCGGTCCTGGCCGACCCGGTCTCCGGTCTGGTTACCGGTACCCGCTACGACGCCGAGCAGGTAACGGTGCGCGTCGCTGAGCCGCCCAAGCCCGACATCGCGCGGGTGCGCGAGGTCATGGCGGAGATGCTCGACGAGAACTCCGAGCTCAACCTCGATCTCGTCGTGCCGAGGACCCCCGCGAACGGCGCTCCGGCACCGCAGGTAGCCGCTCCGTCCCCGACGACGCCGCCGATCGGAATCCCCGCCCAGCAGTCGTCCTCCCCCGAAGCGGCGCCGCCGCGGCCGCCGGCGCCGGACAACCCCGCCCCCGCCGAGCCGCCGGCCACCCGCACGCTCGTCACGCCGCCGCGGGTGGAGAGGGTTCGCCGGGTGCCGCGTCGGTTCGCTCTCGGGCGCCTCCGCGGGTTGCCGAGGCTTCCCGGGGGTCTGCCGCAGCGCTTCCGCCGCTCGCCGAAGCCCGCGCCAGGGGCGGGGCGCGCGCGGAAGTCCTCCGCGGCCGACATCGCAATAATCATGATATTGCTGTTCGTGACAGCGGTAGTCGGGATCGTCCTGCTGGCCAGCCTGATCGACACGCTCTCGTCGCTGTTCGGCTGACCCCTTCGGGCACGGTCATACTGTCACTCCTCGTGACCGAGCTGGTCGTCACCGTGGCGATCACTCGGTCATGGCATGACTGTCCACCCCAGGCGGGGCGTGGGCCTCGTCACCCGCTACCGTCCGGTCATCCGGACGCGCTCGTCTCCCGGCTACGCTGGTGCGGCGAATTGCGTGGAGATGGGGTGGCGGCTATCAACGGGGGAGCGGGAGTCGAGTCGAAAGTTGGCGCCAGGGCGCCGACTGAGTCCAACGCGTCCATCACCCACCGTGCGCGCAGCGTGCTCGCGATCCGCGGGTTCCGCCGATTGTGGGGTGTCACCTACCTGTGCAGCATCGGTGACTGGCTGTCGCTGCTCGCGCTGACCGGCCTGGTCACCAAGCTGACCGAGGGCTACCAGGCGCAGAGCTTCGCGTTCGCCGGCGTGGTGCTCACGCAGCTGCTGCCCGGCCTGCTGTTCGCCCCGCTCGGTGGTCTGCTCGCCGACCGCTTCGACCGCCGCAAGATCATGGTGATCTGCGACGTGCTGCGATGCGGGCTGTTCCTCTCGATCGCGATCGTCGGCACCACGTGGTGGTTGTTCATCGGCAACTTCCTCATCGGCTGCTGCGCGATGATGTGGATCCCCTCCAAGGACGCGGCGGTACCGAATTTACTGCGCCGGCCCGACCAGGTGGAGACGGCCAGCCAGCTGGGCATGGTGATGACGTACGGCATCTCCGTGATCAGCGGCGCGGGGCTGTACGCGGCGATCACCGGCATCACGACGAACCTCAACGTCCAGCCCGACCCGGCCGGCCTCGGCATGGCGAAGATCATCCTGGTGATCAACGGGCTGCTGTACCTGACCAGCGCGGTCCTGGTCGCGACGCGCATCCCGGAGCTGTCCCGCCGCGACACCGCGCCCGTGTTGGTCCGCCACCCGCCCAAGGACGAAGAGAAGCCCGGCTTCTCGGCGATGCTGCGGGACGCGGCCCAGTTCGTCCGCAGCACCCCGCTGGTCCGCGGGCTGCTGATCGGCATGATCGGCGCCTTCGCCGCGGCCGGCGCGCTGATCGGCTCCGCGAAGCTGTACGCGAACAGCCTCAACGGCGGCGAGTCCGCGTTCGGCCTGTTGTTCCTGGCGATGTTCATTGGACTGGCCACGGGCATGGCCGGCTCGCCCAAGCTCGCCACGCGGCTGCCGCACAACCGCCTGTTCGGCATCGCGATCGTCCTCGCCGGTCTGGTCCTGTCCCTGGTCGCGTTGTCCCCGCACCTGGTGGTCTCGCTGGTCGCCGTGACGATGGTCGGCGCCTGCGCCGGGTCGGCGTTCCTGACCGGGGTGACGATCATCGGCTCCCAGATCGAGGACGCCATCCGCGGCCGGATCAACGCGATCTACCAGTCGTTGATGAAGATCATCCTAGCCGGTGCGATGGCGGTCACACCGCTGCTGGTCGGCCTGGTCCAGCCGCGCAGCGTGCTGGTCTGGGGTCGGACCATGACCATCGACGGCACCCGGCCGGTGCTGTTGGCCAGCGGCCTGCTCGCGGCGCTGGTCGGTGTGGTGGCCTACCGGCAGATGGACGACCGGCGAAGCGAGCCGATCCTCGCCGACCTGCTCGCCGCGATCCGCCGCAAGCCGCGCCGTTCGACGGGGCTGCTGGTCGCGGTCGAGGGCGACGTCGTCGACGACACCGCGGTCCAGGCGGACCTGCTGGCCGACTGGCTGCGTCGCCCGGGCACCAAGGAGGTCCTGCTGGCCACCGACCCGGCGCTGGACGATCAGCGCCTGCAGTCGGTGCTGACCAACGCCCAGCTCACCGGCGCCCGCGCGCATGCCCTGGTGGCGGCGGCCGTGCGGGCCGACATCGTCGAGCGGCGAATTCGGCCGGCGTTGGACCGGGGCGCGCTGGTCGTCATGGAACGGTTCGTCGACAGCCCGCTGGCACACCTGTCCGCCGCGGCCGGCCTGGACCCGGCCGAGCTCGAAGGGCTGGCCGACTGGGCGACGGCGCGCCTGCGGCCCGACGTCACGATCCTGCTGGACCGCGACCCGAGCACGGTGTCCTCCGAGACCCGCAGCCGCTCGACCGAGCACCATTGGCACGTGCAGCGGGTGCTCACCGAGATGGCCGCCGCCGACCCCGACCGGTACGTGGTGGTCGACGCGGACGGCACACCCGAAGAGGTGGCTGTGCGGGTGCGGATCGCCGTGCAGACCGCGCTCGCCGGCCGTCGGCTGGCAAGCCTGGTCCCGAGCGACAGCCTGGCCCCGGTGCCCGCGACCACCGGGTCGAAGGTGGAGACTTGACCCTGTGAGTGTCTGGTCACAGGTGGTCGGTCAGCCGGACGCGGTAGAGGTGCTGACCGCGTCTGCCGCGGTGGCGGCGTCGATGGTGGACGGCACGTTCAGCGGTTCGGCCTCGGCCGTGCCGCACGCCTGGTTGTTCACCGGGCCGCCCGGATCGGGGCGTTCGGTCGCGGCCCGGGCGTTCGCCGCGGCGTTGCAGTGCGAGACCGGTGAGGGGTGCGGCACCTGCCCGGGTTGCCGCACGGCGATGTCCGGCACCCACGCCGACGTGCACGTGGTCGTCCCCGAGGGCCTGTCGATCTCGGTGGCGGAGATGCGTGCCCTGGTGCAGATCTCGGCCCGTCGTCCGACCGGGGCCCGTTGGCAGGTCGTGATCATCACCGATGCCGACCGGCTGACCGAAGGCGCGGCGAACGCCCTGCTCAAGGCCGTCGAGGAGCCGCCGGAGCGAACCGTGTTCCTGCTCTGCGCACCCTCGGACCACCCCGAGGACGTCCCGGTGACCATCCGTTCCCGGTGTCGACACCTCGGCCTGCGTACCCCGTCGGCCTCCGCCATCGCCGAGGTGCTGCGCACCCGGGACGGCATCCCGACCGACATGTCGGAGTGGGCCGCCTCCGTCTGCGGCGGTCACGTCGGCCGTGCTCGCCGCCTGGCCACCGACGAGGCGGCCCGCCACCGCCGCGAGTCAGTGCTGCGCATCCCGCTGAGCCTCCAGCGCCTCTCCGACGTGTTCACCTGCGCCGACGACCTGGTGAAGTCCGCCGAGGCCGACGCGGTCGAGGTGAGCGGCAGCCGCGACGAGGCCGAGAAGGAGGCCCTGAAGACGGCCATGGGCCACGGCGGGACGGGCAAGGGAACGGCATCGGCCACCCGGGGCAGCGCGGCGGCGATCAAGGAGCTCGAACGCCGCCAGAAGTCCAGGGCCACCCGCACCCAGCGGGACGCGATCGACCTCGCCCTGGTGGACCTGGCGGGTTTCTACCGCGACGTGCTGGTCACGGCCGGCGGCTCGCCGGCGGCCCTCAACCACCCCGACCGCGCCGCCGACGCCCGCGAGGCAGCGGCCAGGTGGACGCCCGAGTCGACCTTGCGTCGCCTGGAGGCCGTCCTCGCCTGTCGCGAGGCGCTGGAGCTGAACGTCAAGCCGCGAATAGCCATCGAGGCGATGCTGACCACGCTCCACCACGGCTGACCGACCGGCGTCAGGCGACCCCGAACTCCATGGCCGTCCGCCCCTCGGCCACCGGTCCCGACCACCGGAGCACCAGCCCGCAGCCGGCGGCCAACGAGGTGAGCTCGTCGACGGTCCGTTCGCTGCCGCCGAAGCACATCAGCATGAACAGGTCCATGGCGCTGTCGACACCCTGTCCCAGCATTGCCTCGATCACCACGACCGTGCCGTTCGGCCCCGCGGCCCGCCGGCTGCCGGCCAGGATCGCGCCGGCACGGTCGTCGTCCCAGTTGTGCAGGATGTCCGACAGGAGGTAGAGGTCAGCTCCCGCCGGCAGCGGCTCGAAGAAGCTGCCCGGCACGACACCCGCCCGACCGCCGAGCCCGGCAGACGCGAACCGTGCGCGGGCCGCGGCGACGGTCGGAGCCAGGTCCAACACCCGCCCACGCACGTCGGGATGGATGTCCAGAATCGCTTCGAGCAAGGTTCCGTCTCCGCCGCCGACGTCGAGGATGTCGGCGAAGCGCCCCCAGTCGAACCGCCGCGCGATCTGCGGCGCCTGCCGCTGGAACCGCCAGGTCATCTGCCTGTCGAACGAGCGCCGTAGTGCGGGTTGGTCGTCGAGGTCGCTGTAGAAGTCGCGCCCGTACCGGAGCACGTAGGCGGGGGTGCCTGTCATGACCGTCCCCAGCAGCTCGACGAAGGCGAGCTCGGCCCGGCCGCCGGCGCAGGTCATGTCGAGGAGGGGCTTGATTCCCTCCGGGGCGTCCTCACCCAGCTGCGCACCCAACTCGGTGGCGCGGTAACGCCGCGTACCCGGGTCGAGGTCGAAGACCCCGACCGTGACCAGGTGGTCGAGGAGTCGCCGCAATGCCGGTGGCGAGGCCTCTGTCTCGGCGGCGAGGTGGTCGGCCGTCGCACCCGCGCTGCCGGCTCGCTCCACCAGGCCGAGCGTGGCAGCGACCCGAATGGCCATCGGCGTGGTCAGATCGGCCAGCTCGCGAACCGAGGGTGTGAGCGAGTTCACTCAGCAAGGGTACAAATCGCACTGTTCGCGAGATGACCATTCACAGGGTGGCTACCGCTCGCCGGGGTCGCCGCCGGTCTCGCCCTCCGACTTCTCGTCCGGCTTGCCCTGGTCGTCGTAGCCCTCGGGCTGCGCGTCCGGCTCGTGCGGGCTCTCGGCCTTGGGCTCGGTGTTCGGCTCGTGCGGGCTCTTGCCCTCCGGCTCCTGCGCGCTCGTGTCCTCGGGCTCGCTGTCCGGCTCGTGCACGCTCGTGTCCTCGCGTGCCGTGTCCTCGGGTTCTGTGTCCTCGGGTTCTGTGTCCTCGGGTTCCGCCGTGTCCTCTGGTGCCGTGTCCTCGGAGGCTGTTTCCTCGGGGGTGGTCTCCTCGGGGGTGGTCTCCTCGGGCGCGGGCGCCGTGGCGAGGTTCGCCTCTACCTGGTCGTCGGCGTCGTCCTGGGTGGCGAGACCACTCGCGGCCGACGCGGCGCCTACCGGCCGCGGCTGGCGCAGCGTCGGGACCGCCGCCACCATGACCACGCCGATCAGCAGCATCGCGGTCCCCGTCCAGAACATGGGCACCGCTTTGTAGGCAAGGGTCGTGTACGCGAGACCCTGCGGCGCCCGGCCCTGCGGCTCCGGCGACGGCGGCGGCGGGGGAGCGGGCTGGGCCGACGCCCGGCACACCACGCCGCCGGCCGGCGCGTACGCCCGCGCGATCTGCTCGCCCAGCGACACCTGCACGAGCGCCGAGGGCAGGTTCGGCAGCCCGAGCGCCGCGGTGGGCAGCACCTGCAGGTCCAGCATCCGGGCCGTGGCGCCGAGCTGGAAGCCCTTGAACGGGTCGGTCATCGGCGAGCTCTTCTCGTCCAACTGGGCCACACCCAGCCGCAGCACGCCGAGGTCGAGCTTGCGCAGGCCGCCGGTGAGGGCGTCGCTGACCTTCTGGCCGTTGCCCAGCACGTCGCCGATGATCGGCAGCTTCTCCGCGCCGGGCACCCCGGTGAGCGGGATGCCGATCGGGATGTCCAGGGTGGGGTGCGCCGCGTCGAGCCCGCCGAGCGGTCGCCCGCCCTGCCACACCTCCAGCACGGGCGCGGTGTACTCGATCGAGGACGTCGTCGCATCGCCGGTGGAGGTGACCTGCAGGGTCGGCTGGCTGACGACCCGGACCTGGATCTCGAACGGAGTACCGGCGAGCAGCGTCAGCGCCGTCACCCGCAGGGTCGACGTCGTCCGGACCGCCTTGTTCTCCGACCCCGGGATGTCCACGAGCTGCACCGTCGACCGCGCCGAGAGCGTGTGCGGCAGGCTCACCAGCGAACCACTGCCGTCGGGCCGCGGCGCGGCGTCACCGGAGAGCACGCCACCGAGCGTGCTGAGCGGCCCCGCGAGCTGCTTGAGCCCGTCGATGATCGCCTGGTCGGTCGGCGCGTCGAGCCGTGGTGAGTCGAGCACCCCGGTCAGGTCGGCGACGTCCGGGAGCGTGGGGATGGCGTTGACCAGCGACAGGCTGGCGACCTCGGTGGAGGCGTCCGAGATCGTGCCGACGCAGGGTCCGAGCTTCTCGTCCCACCGCGCGTGCACCTGCCCCTGCAGGGCGCTGCCCCGCACCAGGGGGTTGTCCGGCAGCGCCAGCCCGTTGCGCTTCGGCTGGGGGTTGTCCGGCGGGGCGGTCTGCGCCAGCGCCCCGGGTCCTTGCGGCGAGGCACCCTGCACCGCGAGCCCACCCGGCGCGGCCTGCGCCACGGAGCGCTCGAAGGAGAGGTAGGCCTCCGAGTTGACCTGCGCGCTGGCGATCCCGAACCCCAACTCGAGCGTCGACTGCCGCGGCAGCTTGTCCTCGGCCCCGGGCGTGATCGTCCTGGTCGGAGCACTGTTGGGCAGCACCCGAACAAGCCCCAACCCCGTGGCGGCGTCCGCCACCACCCGCCCCGGCGGCACAGCCCCCACCGGCGCCGACATGGGCGGCGAGCTGGGGTCGGGAGTAGGTGTGGAGGTGGTGCCCGGTTGCGCCAGTGCCGGAGCCGCCGAGAGCAGCAGCACAACAGCCACCGCCGGCAGCGCTGCCGCCACCCGTGAGCGTCCTCGCATCACCAGGTCCTCCCTCGCCGACCAGCCCCACCAACCTAACGAGCCCAGTGCCCGAAGGTGACGCCCCACAGCTACCGGCTACACTGAACCCGCATCGCCGCCTTAGCTCAGTCGGCCAGAGCGGCTCACTCGTAATGAGCAGGTCAAGGGTTCGATTCCCTTAGGCGGCTCCAGGTCAGGAGCCTGTTAGCCCCAGATCTGCCCCTCTCATGGGGCCGGATCTGGGGCTAGTCGCGTCTCATGCTGGCCCATGGCCAACCTCCAAGCTTCCCAGCGGCTCACTCAGGGGTGAGAATCCTCCGCAAGTACTGCGCGCTTATGCGCAGTCGAACAGAACACCAAGGAAAATTGCGAGTCACTTGGCAAACTGCACATTTCGCTCGCCAGTGGAAGCGTATGCGTGACCCTTTACGTCACCACCGAAGGTGAGTTTTCAACACCGATACCGCTGTTCTCAGGTCGAGGTCGTGACGACCTACTGGAGGCGGCCGGATCGCAGGCTTACTCCTCGAGGACACTGCGCCGTCGACCGCCAGCAGCGTCTCGACGATCCTGCGCGGCACGACCAGAGTCCGAACATCCGGTCCGCAGCAACGGTCCGGCGGTCGAGTGGCACTGTCAACGGTCCGCCGCCACGAGTGTGCTGGCCAGCACGCTGAGCGTGTCCCCAATCCAGAACGGCGCGAAGCGGCGATGTCCGAGACCCGCAAGCCAACCAGAACCGACGGCCGCCACGGCAAATCCAGCGACATCGGCGGCCAAGCCCGCCAGGATGGCCGCATGGAGGAGGTTGAGGTCGTCGTCGCCCACAGCCAGCGCGCGACGCTGCGTGTCGGCGAACGAAGTGACCGGCGTCATCGACTGGTCCGAGGCCGCCCCCGGCGATGCCATGTTTGACCTCGCCATCTTGACGCTCGGGCACGAGGAACGTCTGGACGACCTGCTTGCCGGCTACGGCGCCGGCGCGGACCGGGATGTGATCCGCGCTTGGTGGTCACTGCGCAGTCTGGTGGCGTCACGCTGGCTGATCCAGCACGGCTTCGATCCGGACATGCCGGGGTGCGAATTCGACGTGCTCAGATCCCGGATGCAGGAACCCTAGTGCGGTCTCCATATCCATAACCGTGATGACGAATATGGGGTCGAGTAGTGAGGGCGAGAACGCCTGGTGGAAATATCTTTCGTGTAACGATTATCTCTCGTATCAACAGTTCAAGGGTTCGATTCCTTGGACAGCTCCACTCCTAGTGTCGTGAGTCGTTAATTCGTTCGCAGTATGCGGCGAGGGT
>NZ_MSIE01000037.1 GCF_001921205.1 Actinophytocola xanthii
CCGGCCGCGTTCCCGGCGCCGTGCCGGGGGCGGCCGGCGCGCTCGGCGGCGCTGCCGGTGCCCGGGGAGCCGGCGGCGCTGGGGCCTTTGGCGGCATGCCGCTGGGCGGGAACGCCAACGGCGAGGAGGATGGCGAGCACACCAACAAGTACGACGAGGGGCTCGACCTCTTCGACGACCTGCCGCCGGCCTATCCTCCGGTGTTCGGGGCGTAGTCCCCGTTCCACGGGAAGGAGCGGCGGTGTCCGGGTTCGAGGCGGAGCTGGCCGCGCTGGGGGTGACCGCCGGCGTGCTCGGTTCCGCCGCCGAGTCGCTCTCGGCGGCGGTGGACGGGTTGTCCGGCTGCGCCGAGCTCGGTCCCGGCCGGCTCGACGAGGTGGCCGGGGCATTGGTGGCCGACACCCGGGCGGAGCTGGCCGGCGTGTTCCGGGCCGTGGCCGCCGACGCCGAGCTGGTGCGGTCGGTCCGCGACGGCTACGCCGAGGTCGACGAGAACGCCGGCGCCCGCTTCCGGGAGCTCGGCCCGTGGTGAGCTACCGGGGCCTGGAGTTCGACCCCACCCCCGGTCGCCTCGACGCCGTCACGGACACGATCACCCAGCTCACCGCCGCCGCCGACGCGTTGGCCGCGGTCGAGCCGGCCCTGGTCGACGCGGCCCGCCACGCAGGGGGATGGCGGGGTGCGGCGGCCGAGGCCTTCCGCGAGCGCCTGGCGGCGACCCCGGGCGAGCTGGGGCGGCGGGAGCGCCTGCTGCGCGAGGCGGTGACCGCTCTCGAACGCTGGGCGCGCACGCTCGCCCGGAACCAACGCCACACCGAGGAGCTGGACGCGCGAGCGCTGTCGCTGCGGGCGAGGCTGCGCGCCGCCCAGGACGACCTCCAGGACACGCAGGACGCGGTCGACCTCGCGGCGACGCCGGTGGGCGTCGCCGGGGCCAGCATGGCGCTGTCCGGGGCGCGGGACCGGGTGGCAGAGCTGGAGTCGGCGCTGTCGGAGGTGCTCGCTGAGGCGCGGGAGCTGGAGCGCGAGCACCTGCGGGCCTCCGCCGCCGTCGCCGACGAGCTGGCCGCGCTGCGGGGCGAGGAGCCATCCACCCGGCCGGCTGCCTCGCCGGCCGTCCGCGCGCTGGCCGGTGTGCTCGGGACCGCCTCGGCGACCTCGGCGACGCTGGCCGGCGCCCTGACCGGTCCGGGACGGCGCGAGGCGTCCGTGCCCGAGGGCGCGCACTCCGCCTTCGCCGCGGCGCTCTCGAGCGGCCGGCAGACCACGGGCGAGTTGGTCGTGCGGGGCGAGACCCCGCTGCCGCGGGGTGAGGGCGGGTGAGGCTCGCCGCGGTCGAGGGGATCACGCCGGTGCCCGTCTCCTCCGTCGAGGAGACCGAGCGCGCCCTGACCGAGCTGATGATCGAGATCCGGGGGCGGGACTCCGCGCACGACCCGGGTCTCGCGCTCGCGGCTCGCGACGCGGCCGAGCTGGCGCACGCCAACGGTGCCGGCCTGGTCGCGGTCGTCGGGCACCCGAACGCCGACCCGGCGGTGCTCGTCGGCATGGTCGTGGCCGCCGACTCGCCGCTCGGGCCCGACGCGGCGGAGGAGCTCGCCCGCTACCTGGCCGACGCCGGCGGCGTGGACATCCGCGAAGTCAGCGAGTCGCGCACGGAACGGGGCTACCCGGTCGTACTGGCCGAACGGCTCCTGCTGGCCGGCTCGCCGCCCTCCGGCTGCCAGCTCCAGGCCGTGGTCATCGACCCGTCCGGTCGGCGGATGGCCGTGTTCACCCTGCACTCCACCACGGGCCGGGGCTGGCTGGAGCTGGCCGGCGTGCTCGGCCGCCTGGTGTCCTCTGTGGACTTCGAGGCCGCGCCCGCCGAACGCCGGATGCGCGTCACCGCCCGCCCCACCGGGCGGCGGACCTAGGACCGTGCCGAGGGACCCCCGGGAGCTGGGTGGAGCGTGGACCCGCTACCAGCGGCTGGCCTTCGCCGCACCGTCGGCGGACCTGGCGCCCTGGGTGCAGGGGTACCGGATCGTCTCCTGGGACTACGCGGAGCCGTACCGGCAGAAGCTCGTGCCCTACCCCCACGTGAACCTGACCTTCCGCGGTGGCGGCGTCCAGCTGCACGGCGTCTGGTCGGTCCACCGGGTCCGGGTCCTGGTGGGGCGCGAGGGCATGCTCGCCGTCGCCTTTCGGCCCGGTTGCTTCCGGCCGTTCCTCGGGGCGTCGGTGGCCACGATCACCGACCGCACCGTCGACGCCGAACCCGTGTTCGGTCCGGTCCCGCCGGAGCCACCGGACGTGCCGGCCGTCGAGGACTACCTGCGGCGCGTCCTCCCCGAGCCGGACCCGCGAGCCACCGAGGTCGCGGAGGTGGTGGCCGCGATCGCCGCGCGACGCGACATCACGCGGGTCGACGCGCTCGCCCGCGAGTGCGGTACGAGCGTGCGCGGCCTGCAACGCCGGTTCGCCGAGTACGTCGGCATCGGCCCCAAGTGGGTGATCCGCCGGTACCGGCTGCACGAGGTGACCGAGCGTCTGGCCGCGGGCGTTCCGTTCGACTGGGCGGAGCTCGCCGCGGACCTCGGCTACGTCGACCAGCCCCACCTCATCCGCGACTTCCGCCAACTTTTCGGCGAGTCCCCCACCCACTACGCGCAGCGCTACTGACCCCGCCGCGCCTGGTCGCGGAACTCGCGTGGGGTGCGACCAACCACCTTGCGGAAGGTGCGGGAGAAGTGTGCCGCGTTCGCGAAGCCGCACTGGCGGGAGATCTCGCCGATGCCCCGAACGGCGTGCGCGGGGTCGCCGAGCAGCTCCTTGGCCCGTTCGATGCGCAGCTGGCGGATGCGTCCGGACACGCCGTCGCCGTCGTCGAAGAGCTGGTACAGGCGGCGGCGGGAGATGAACAGGGCCTCGGCGATGCGGTCGGCGGACAGGGTCGGGTCGGCGAGGTTCTCCTTGATGAACACCACGGCGTCCCGGCGGCGGGTGGCTATCGCGTCGGCCCGGTTGAGCTCGGTGCGCAGCGCGCTGCGCAGGACCAGCTCGGCCAGCCCGGTCAGGTAGGGCCTGATCCCGTGCGGGTCCAGCGACTCCGACACCACCAACACGTGCGCCACCGCCGCGGCGAACAGCGTCTGCAACGGGCGGTCCACCGGGACCGGGCGGAACAGCAGCGGGCGGAGCTCAGCGAAGCTGATCGAGAGCTTCGTGGTGGCCACGGTGAGCAGTACGGTGCCCTGCCGCTCGGCCGGCACGGCCCGCAGGGTGCACTCGGGAAAGGTCAGGCCGACGCCGCCGGCCGGCAGGTAGCGGGGCAGCGAGGCCCGCATCACCAGCTGGAGCTGGTCGGGCTCGGCCCGAGGACGAGGGGGCGCCGGTTCCCGGGCGGCCTCCATGGCGATCCTGGCGGCGTTGGCGCCGGAGGCGCGGACCACCAGATAGCCGGCAGCGACCTCGTCGTCCGCGGACGACGTCGGTTCGGCGGCGGTCGCCGACGAGGGCGCGAGCACCGGGGAGAGCATGGCGAACCGGCGTTCCAGGCTCGCTGGAACCCGCCCCGCACCCCCCATCGACCCACCCCCGCCGTCGGCGACCTCGCGAACGGGGTCACCCTATGCCGGGTGTCAGCCGCTGACCAGGACAGCGGTCAGGACAGCGCCGACATGGACAGCCACTGGTCCCACGGCACAGCCCAGTCGTAGTAGTCCCCGTCGGTCGCGTCGAGCGGGTTCGTGCTCCCGGTGATCTCCACCGGGTCACCGACCAGGGAGCTGTCGAAGTACCGCTTGGCGTTGGCCGGGGAGAGGTTGACGCACCCGTGCGAGACGTTCTGGTTGCCCTGCGCCCAGACCGAGGGCGCGTAGCCGTGCACGAACTCGCCGTTGTTGGAGATCCGCACCGCCCACGGGACGACGACGTCGTAGTAGTCGTACTTGGGGTTGGTCATCGAGTACGACTCGTGCTTGGACATCACCACGTGCGTACCGCTGTTGGTCACCCGTCCCGGGTCGGACTCGAGACCGAAGCTCGCCGGGAAGTCGGCTGTGCGCTTGCCGTCGCGGAACACCTGCAGGCGGTGGGTCCGGGTGTCGGCCTTGACGACCTGGTTGCGGCCGATGGTGAAGTGCGAGGTCATGTCGTCGTCGCCGTACACCCCACCGCCGTAGTGCACGCCGTACAGCTTGAGGCTGACGTCCACCGTCGTACCGGCCGGCCAGTAGGCCTTGGGGCGCCAGTGCGCGCGGGTGTCGTCCAGCCAGGCCCAGGAGCCCTCGACCGGGACCGAGGTCCGCACGGTCATGGCCTTCTGCGCGGCCGCCTTGTCGGTCACCGGGCCGTCGAAGGTCACCGCGATCGGCATCGCCACGCCGTAGGTCTCGTTGTCCCCGGTGTTGATCCGGGTGCCGAGGGTGCCGCTCGGGGTGACCGTGGTGAACGAGCCGGTGATCGGCTTGCGCTCGCCGTTGGCGCCGACCGCGGAACCGGTCCAGGTGTAGGTCTTGCCGAAGCCGAGCGGTTCGCCGACTCGCCAGGTGGTCTTGTCCGCCGACAGCGAGCCGATCACCTTCTTGCCGGTCGGGTTGGTCAGCGTCAGCGCCTCGATGGTGCCGTCGGTGACGGTCACCGAGACCGGCGCGACCGGGCTGACGTCGGCGGCCCCCGCGGCCGGTTCGAGCGCGATCCGGGCGGCGGGCTTCGGCGCCGCCTGCGCCGCCGGGCTTCCGCCGCTCCCACGGTCGGTCGCGGCGGTGTCCGGGGTGTCCGAACTGCACGCGGTCAGGCCCAGCACGGCGACGAGGCCGGCCGAGACCAGCGCCGTCAGCGGCCCCCGCCGCCAGCCAGGCCGCCAGCCGCGCCGTCGGCCGTCGTGTCCCTGGCCAACTCGGCCTGCGTGCATTGCGTCCCCCTGTCGGTACCCCACTCGTGCTCCCACACTTGATTCGACGCTGCGGAGCGGTGCGACGTTGGCTCGTTCGGATGTGATGCAGATCACAGCACGTCACTCCTGTTCAGCCTGCGGAGATCGTTCAGGAGGGGGTGGAACCTGTAGTCAGTCGTGTGCTGGTGGTAGTGCCGCAGGTGTTCTTCGCGCTACGCTTTGCCGCGCAGGCCGTAGTTTCTGTGTTCGTGCTTTCCACGCTCGCGGAACGAAAACGCGGGCGTGCGGCACTTCCGCTGAGGTTGGCGGAGGCAACGCCCGAGGGGCTGCCGGGGTTGCACGGTGTAACCCCATGCTGATCCTGCGATGGAGGCAGGTAGATGGCACAGGGCACTGTGAAGTGGTTCAACTCCGAGAAGGGCTTCGGGTTCATCGCCGTCGATGACGGCGGCGCCGATGTCTTCGTGCACTACTCGGAGATCCAGGGCAAGGGATTCCGCACCCTGGAGGAGAACCAGCGCGTCGAGTTCGAGGTAGGACAGGGCACCAAGGGTCCGCAGGCCACGAACGTGCGCGCTCTCTAGAAGGTCCCAGCGCGAACAAAGGGCCCCGACCGGGAGACCGGTCGGGGCCCTGCTGGTTGCGATGGGATCAGCGGCGGTGGAAGTGCTGGGACTCCCACTCGAGCCGCTGCAGCACCCACTCCTGGGCGAGTGCCATCGGTGAGGTCTGGTAGTGGGCGGCGAGCTCGCGGAGCTGCTCGTTGGCCATCAGGGGGAGGCGCAGCTGGTAGACCTCGGCTCCGCCGAAGCGACGCCCGGCTCCCGTGGACTCAGGGTCGCCCTGTGGAGAGAGCGCCGCCAGGTACGACGCCAGCTCCTCGTCGGGCAGGTTGTCGTCCTGCACCTGAGCCTCGTCCCGATGGCGCCCAGCGGCCGCGGGATCGCCCGCCTTCACGCTCGGTCGACTACGTCCGGTGAAAAGCACCAGAGGAGGATAACGAACAGATTGCGATGGCTCCAGGCATCGCGACCAGATTTCCCCCGGGAGTGACCGCGATCACGAACGAGGCGAACCACCGACATGGAGAGGCCCCCGCGCCAGGGGGAGGAACGCGGGGGCCGGAGGGGATCTCCACAGGCGCTGACCGGGGGTGTGTCAGCGAGTCGATTGTTGCACGCGCACGCGCTTCGTGGGAGTGGGTAGGAGTAGAAAATTGGGAGAACTGTTCACCTACCCCCGCCGATCCAGCTGACTTCTCCACCTCGGTGCGCTACCGGCCTGGAGCTCCGCGGCTCGTCAGGTCGCCAGGCGATGCCCGCTGAGGGCGAGTGCCGCCTCCACGCTCGGCCGGCTGAGCTCGTCCGCGCTGACGACGGTGACCCGCCCGGCCGGCAGGTTGACGGCCACGTCGGTCACGTGGTCAAGCTCGGACAGTTCCTCGGTCACCGACGCGGCGCAGTGGTCGCAGGTCATCCCGGCGACGTCGTACACGTTGTAGATGGTGTGCATGGGCACTGAACGTTTCCTCTCGGTTCGACTCCCCGCCTCCCTCTGGTCTCTTCGGGAGCCGGCGAGCCGGCCTTGAGGCACGTGATGTCGCCCGTCCGGGTGGCCTTGTCCCAGCCCGGGGCCTGCGTCCATTCGAGTGATCATCGATCAATCATGCGAATGGTCTCCGTCGCGCGAGGGGTGCGCCACCCAGCGCCGACTACGCAACGTGTGGTCGCGATTCACTCCTCGGGGGGCTGTGGATCGCGCCCTTGGGCTCATAGTCTCTCGGCCAATACACATAGGTCGGGGAGGCGACATGAGCGGACCGGTCGAAGTTCGTGACTTCCTGCTACAACAGGAGACCCGGGACACCTCTCTCGGGTTCGGCGGCGTGCCGGCTCCGCGCAGCGGCGAGTCCTCGCGGGTGACCGACGAGCAGGTGCGACGGGCCCAGCTCGCGGTCGCGCACAGCGCGCGGGACGCGGAGGACTGCCGGGAGCTCCTGGAGATGCTCGGCCTCGTGCCGGGCGAGGACGGCGTACCGCCCGTACGGAGATAGGCATCCCAGCTTCGGCCCGGGGCGACCAGCCGGACCGGCCCGCGGGCACCCGCTTTGTGGTGACCGCGGGCCGTGTCCTATGCTTTTCGTGCTCCAAGCGGGCAACCCGGGCTCCCATCGTCTAGCGGCCTAGGACTCCGCCCTTTCAAGGCGGCAGCGCGGGTTCGAATCCCGTTGGGAGCACCACCCCCTCACCAGAACCGACCGAGCCGTGCCCGGGTCGGCTACGCCGAGGACATACCCGCCCGGGCCCTCGTGGGTCGGCTCCAGCAGCTCAGACCGCGTCGGAGTCCGCCTTGTACACGGCCTCGGTCAGGTCGGTGATCCGGTCGGCGGAGTCCTGCCACGACAGGGTCGTCGGCTCCAGGGTCAGCACGACCACAATCTTCTCGTCGCATCGGCCGGTGCCGGTGGTGTGCATGGCCCGGCTGGTGAGATCGATGTCCGGCTCGGCCTTGGCGGCCTGGCGCTTGTTCTCGCGGTCGATCGCGGCGGCGGCCGCGCGCATCTCCCGGGTGACCGGCGCGGTTCGACTCGGCTCCACGCACTCCTCGCCGGGCGTCGGAGCGGCGCCGAAGCCGGACCAGCCCTGCTTGACCGCCCACGGCCTCGGCAACGCGCTGGGGATCCCGAACGACTGGTCGAACGTGTCCGTGGCGCACCTGGTGGCCTGACGGAGGTTGCCCATGATGAAGTCCCGGTACTTCGGGTGGGCCTCGGTGAGGATGTACTGGTAGGTCCGCACCACGTCGGCCGCGCTGATCGCGGTGTAGCCCCACTTGCCGCGTTGCGCCGGGGGCTCGGTGTCGGTCAGACCGAGCCGGGCGACCGTCCGCACCACGATCTGCTCCCACCCGTCCCGCACCCACAACGTGCTGGCCGCGTCGTCGTCGCTGGACCGCAGCATCGGTTCCAGCAGTGCCAGGTCCTCGGGCGGGACCACGTGGTCGGGGCCGCGGGTCTCCAGGTAGTCCAACGCGATGAACAGCTTGACCACCGACGCGGACCGGTACTGCTTGTGCTCCTCCATCCCCCAGGACGCCCCGGTCGTGCGGTCGAGCACCAGATAGCTCGCCGTCATGCCCTCGGGAAGATCGACCTCGGCGGGATCCGGCGCCGCCGCGGCCTGCCCGGACATCGACACGACCGCGGTCGCCCCCAACACCAGCCCACCCAGGCGCCGTACAACCCTCATATCGCTGACCTCGAAACTCCTCGATGAACACGGAAGAGCACACACCGTAGCGGGAGTCGATCATGACGCGACATCCAGGCCCGAAATGTCACACTCGGGGAGTCAGCCCGGTGGCGGCGCCCGCAGCAGCCGGCGTAGCCAGCCGCTGGTGGAGAGCCTCGCCAGGGCGAGGGTGAAGCGCGGAACGAAGAGCAGGACGCCCAGCGCGGCGACGAACATCGGCACGACCACGAGGGGGCCACGCGCGTGGTCGGCGACGATCCGGGAGGTTCCGGTCACCAGCGCCACCGGCTGGTCGCAGGTGACCGTCGCGGTACCGGCGAAGTCCGGGTCCACCGGCTCGCCGACGGTGAAGCGGTGACCACGCTCGACCAGCCGGCCCTCGGGGGTCAGCGTGCAGGTGACCGTCGGATCGCCGGAGTTGCGCTCGCCGGGGATCCTGTCGAACGACGCTGTCTCCCCGGCCGGCCAGCTCGCCTCCTCGCCCGGCCCGGCGGACGGGGCGTTCGAGACCGCGACCGCGCCGACGCCGAGCATCAGCGCGGTGCCGACGAGACCGGCGGCCAGCATGCCCCATGCCGTCCGCCGAAGGGGTTTGCGCGACGCGCTCAGCGCCCCTCCCGCAGTGTCGACAGCGCCGTCGTCGCGACCTCGGTCGCGCGCCGGCATTCGGGCTGCTTCAGGTCGTTCACCAGCAGCACGGCCTGTTCGGCGATGCCGACCATGACCCGGCACTGGCCGCCGTCGTCCACGATCGCCGGGTATCGGTCGACGGTGTTCGGCGCCCAGGTCGCGCAGGCCGCCGGGGCGTTGTCGCCACGGCACTGCGCGACCAGGTCCGCGAGCCCTCGGTCGGTCATCAGCTGCAGCTGGACGGTGGTGATCCGGTCGCCCGCCGGATGCAGCAGGCACTCGGCGGTGCCGCCCAGCTCCGTGCGCTCGGTGTCCGGCAGGTCGAGCTCGGCGCGCTGCTCGGCGGTGAGCAACCCACACGGATCGTCGGCGAACCGACCGGGCTCGAGCGGTTCGGCGATCGCCGGAACCTCGTAGTCCGACGGCAGCCCGGAGGAGGGAGTCACGACCGGGTCGTCCGCGCCCCCCTCGCCGGTGTCCGCCGAACACCCGACGAGCACAACCGCGAGCGCGGCCAGTGCCCCACCCGCCTTCGCCACGGCGGTCCTCATCGCCTGCGCCGCTTCAGCACGCCGCCGCGGAACAGGTCCTCGGAGTCGTCGGTGTCCGTTCGCTCCCGCTGCTGGCGCTCCTTCTCGTCCGTCCTCGAGCGCTCGGCGGTGAGCTCGGCGGCGAGCGCACCGCCGTCGAACTCGCGCGCCTTCTCCAGGTTCTGCTCGAGGATGCCGGCATAGGCCGAGTGGGTGGCGACCGTGCGCCAGGTCATCGTGCCGTCGCCGATGCCGGTGCCGATCTCCCGCAACATCGGGTCGTCGCTGGTCCTCAGCGTGTCCAGGAACAGGCGCTCGAGTGCCTGCTCGTCCTTGGCAAGGTGCTCGTAGGGGGTGCCTCTGGTGAGCTCGAGGAGCTTGTCCAGGCTGGTCGGGAACTCGGGCATCGGAAACTCCTGTCAGCGCGGGGTCGCCGGACGGGGCGGCAGACTGGGCATGGCGGAGGACCCGGACAGACTCCCGAAGTCGGTCTGTGCGGCCTTGACCACGCTCAGGGCGAGCTCGAGCCTGCCGCGGAGATCCATGATCTGCTCGATACCGCTGATCACTCGGTGGATCTTCCAACCCGCGAGCAGCCCGGCCCCCACCGCGACCGGCGCGCCGACGCCGGTCGCGGCGGCCCCTCCGCTCACCCCGGCGGCGAATGCCGCACTGACGGCCGCGTCACCGATCTCGTTCAGCACGTTCACCACCGCGTCCCGGAGCGTGACCATCTCCTCCGACGCGGTCCGGTACTGATCGCTCAGCTCGGCGAGCGGCTTCTGGGCGTCGTGCAGGGGACGGCCGAGGTTCATCAGGTACAGCGAACAGCCCTCGCCGGCATGGCCGGTCCACACGTCCTCGGTGCCCTGCGAGGCCCAGTCGATGTTGATGGCCACGTTCCGGCAGAGGTGGCCGAGCCGCTCGAACACGTCGGCCGCGGACCGCACCCCCGCCCAGTCGCCGACCCAGGGCTTGACGATCTCGGCCTGCGGGTCGATCGGGCGGTCCATCCAGCCGAGCTGCGCGGCCAGCCAGGTGACACTCTCGATGGCGTTGCCGATGTGCGCCATCGGGCTGAACGCGTCCCACCAGTTCGGCGAGCCGTCCAATTCCCGGTTGTAGTCCTTCACCTCGCCCAGGTGCTGCTGCGGTTGAACGACGTCGCCGAACCTCGCGGTGTCCTCCGGCGGCTCGACGGGGACGTAGTCCGTGTGCTCGCGGGCGTCGGTCAGCCCCGCCGGCGGGTAGCTCTCGTCGAGCCGCGCGGCAGCGGCCTGGTCGGTGCGCTCGTAGTAGGCCGCGGCGTCGGTGACCGAGGCGGACGTGGCCGCGGCCGCGTCGGTGACGTCCCCGAACCACGTGTCCAGCGTCCTGACGACCGTGTCGTGGCTGTCGGTGATCCGGTTGACCAGGCCCTCGCCGGTGATCGGGGAGACGCCGTCGTGCAGGTACTTCCGCCCGGCCCGGAAGTCCTCCCCGGCCCGGTCGAGCAGGCCGGCCAGCTCACGAAGAGCCGGCGGTTGGACACTGAACCCACCCATGTCGAACTGTCCCCCTCATTACCGAACGTTGCCGCTCGAGGCTAGGTCAGCCGCCGCACCGCCACCGCGAGACGGGTGGTTCGATTACCCGTTGTTCACCTCCCGTTCCCCTGCTTCCGGGTCGGGGAGCGCAGCGCGAGCGACCGGGGGCCGAGCCCGACCCCGGATCAACAGGGGAAGGCGGTCTGCTAGAGTTCCTACCGTTCCGAACGGACGCAGGTGACGAGCCCTGTGCGTTCTCGTTGGGGGCGTGTTTCACAAGCAAGGCCCAGTGGCGCAGTTGGTTAGCGCGTCGCCCTGTCACGGCGAAGGTCGCGGGTTCGAGTCCCGTCTGGGTCGCGGAGCTCCTGGGAGCGCCGGGCCCGCGCACAGCGCGGGCGGTAGTCGTTCCACACCCCACCGGTGAGCTCGATCAGCGAATGCCAGGGGTTGGGGCCAGGTAGCTCAGTTGGTATGAGCGACCGCCTGAAAAGCGGTAGGTCGGCGGTTCGATCCCGCCCCTGGCCACCAGTGCAAACAGCCCTCGTCGGTTTCCGGCGGGGGCTGTTCGGTCTCGGTTGGGGTCTCAGCGGCGGCACGGCTCGGCCAGTCTCGCCACGGGTGAATGGTCGATCGACCGCGCTGGAGTTCGCGCGGTGCAGTGGACGCGCGACCGGAGGACCGGAGACCGGTCGGTCGGCGGGTCGATCCCGCCCCTGACCACACCGTGGGACCCCACCCATGACGTGGTGGGGTTTCTTCTTGTGCGGGGCATCACACGACTTCGTTCTCGGGTTTCTCGTCCGTGCGGATGCACGGGAAACGGAGGATGTCGCGGACTTCTCCTCCGCTCACCCCTCCGCCCCCCGCTGGCGCCGCCGAACGCCTGGCCAGGCACGTCGTGGGGCTGGTCTGCCGAGTGGGTCAGGCACCGGGTGCGGATGGCTCACCGCGTGCTCCGCTACACGGTAGGACAGCTCGCTGGGCCATCGAGTGGGGTCAGTAGTCGTCGCGGTATGTGACGGGTCAAGTAGAAATCCACTCTCGACGGTGTATTTCGCCTGGTCTGCAACCCGTCCGGATGAATCCACTTTCACCCTCCGTGTAACAGGTGCCCGAGGTGAAACGAATCAGAGAACGCGACCGCGGCTCGGCGAGGGGCAGACCGATTCGTTGGGTTGCAAGCGAATCGGCAACCACGGGCCGTCTACGTCGGCCCTCGATCCCACCGTGTGTCAGCACCCACACGGCCAGGGGGACGACAATGAGTGACCAACAACTCGGTGCCCCGCGGTGGAGACCCACACGATGGCGGGGTCTCACACAGCGTGATAACGCTCTCTCGCCGGGAGAGCTCTCCCAGCCGCCGGTGGCCAGCTGGGAGCCGCGGTACCGGCGGCTCGTGATCGCGAGCGACGTCTCCGTCACGCTGCTCACCGCGGTGGGGGTCGGCGGTTGGGTGAGCGTCAGCGGCGCGGCCCTCTTCAAGGACCTCACGCTCGGCTTCCTCACCGTCGCCGTGGTGCTCGTCTCCATCGCCACCAACCGCGCCTGGCACCCCGTCGCGCTGGGTCAGGGCGCCGAGGAGTACGTGCGGCTCGGCCGCGGCATGTTCGCCGCCGCGGTCACGCTGGCGCTCGCGGGGCTCGCCACCGGCGTGGTCTCCGCCCGCCCCTGGGTCTTCGTCGTCGTGCCGGTGAACGCGCTGCTCGCCCTGCTCGCGCGGTACCTGCTCCGCCAGTACCTGCACAAGGCGCGGCGGGTGGGCGAGTGTCTGCTGCCGGTCATGGCCGCCGGTGGGCCGGAGACGGTCAGCGACCTGATCCGCCGCACGCAGCAGAACTCGCACATCGGGTGGAAGGTCGCCGCCGTGTGCACCGCCGGCGGCACCGGCGACCCGGTCGACGAGATCGACGGCGTCTCGGTGGTCGGCCGGCTCGACGAGCTCGCCGACCACGTCCGCAGGGGCGGCTACCGGATCGTCGCGATCACGGCCGACTCCTACTGGACCCCCCGGCGCCTCCAGCAGCTCGCCTGGCGGCTCGAGGGCAGCGGCGCGGAGATGGTCGTCGCGCCGACGCTGATGGAGGTCGCCGGTCCCCGGCTGCACGTCACCGGCGTGCTCGGGATGCCTCTGCTGCGGGTCTCGGCGCCGACGTTCACCGGCATGCGCCGGGTGGTCAAGGGCGTGGTCGACCGGGTCGGTGCGGTCGTGCTGCTGCTCATGGCGCTGCCGGTGATGACCATCGCCGCGGTCGCCATCGCCGCCGACAGCCGAGGACCGGTGTTCTACCGGCAGCGACGGGTCGGGAAGGGCGGCAGGGAGTTCACCATCCTCAAGTTCCGCACGATGGTGCGCGACGCCGACCGGCTCAGGAACGAGCTCGCCGCGGCCAACGAGGGCGCCGGTGTGCTGTTCAAGATGCGCAAGGACCCGCGGGTCACCCGGGTCGGCGCGGTGCTGCGGCGCTACTCGCTCGACGAGCTCCCGCAGCTGCTCAACGTGCTCTCCGGCGCCATGTCCCTGGTGGGACCGCGGCCGCCGCTGCCGGAGGAGTCCGCCAAATACGAGCCGGACATGCGGCGCCGGCTGCTCGTGAAGCCCGGACTGACGGGATTGTGGCAGGTCAGCGGACGTAGCGACCTGTCGTGGGAAGAGGCGGTTCGGTTGGACCTGCGCTATGTGGAGGACTGGTCGCTGGCTATGGACGCAATGATCTTGTGGAAGACCTTCCGGGCCGTGCTCGGCGGGCAGGGGGCGTACTGATGATGACCTGCCGCCTGTGTGGTTCGGAGAACCTGGAGAGCGTCGTCGACCTCGGCGCGACACCCCCCTGCGAGCTGTTCCTCACCCGGGACCAGCTCGACCAGCCGGAGCTGACCTACCCGCTGCATCTGCGGGTCTGCACGAGCTGCTGGCTCGCCCAGCTGCCCCCGCTGATCAGCCCCGAGGAGACCTTCACCGAGTACGCCTACTTCTCCTCGTACTCGGACTCCTGGGTCGACCACGCGAGCTGGTTCGTGCTCAACTCGGTCGTCCGGCTCGGGCTGCACGCCGACTCGTTCGTCGTCGAGGTGGCCAGCAACGACGGCTACCTGCTCCAGCACGTCGCCGCGGGCGGCATCCGGTGCCTGGGCATCGAGCCCTCGGTCAACGTCGGCGAGGCCGCCAGGGAGAAGGGCGTGCCCACGCTCACCGAGTTCCTCACCCCGCTGACCGGTGCCGCGGTCCGGGAGGAGCACGGCCCGGCCGACCTCGTCGTCGCGAACAACGTCTACGCGCACATCCCCGACGTCGTCGGCTTCACCAAGGGCCTGCGCAACCTCGTCGCCGACGACGGCTGGGTCTCGATCGAGGTGCAGCACCTGCTCTCGCTGATCGAGCACAACCAGTACGACACGATCTACCACGAGCACTTCCAGTACTACACGGTCGCCTCCGCGCAGCGCGCGCTCGCCAGCGGCGGCCTGTCGCTGGTCGACGTGGAGCTGCTGCCGACCCACGGCGGCTCGATCCGGCTGTGGGCCCGCCCGGCCGAGATCGCCGAGGAGCCGAGCGCGGCCGTGCTCGACGTGCTCGCACGGGAGAAGGCCGCCGGGCTGCACGAGCTCGCCGGCTACGCCGAGTTCGCCACCCGGGTCGCGACCGTGCGCCGCGAGCTGCTCGCCTTCCTCACCACCGCCGCCGCCGAGGGCAAGACCGTGGTCGGCTACGGCGCGCCGGGCAAGGGCAACACCCTGCTCAACCACTGCGGCATCCGTCCGGACCTGCTGTCCTACACGGTGGACCGGAACCCCTACAAGCACGGCCGGTTCACGCCGGGGACCAGGATCCCCATCCTGGCGCCGGAGCGGATCGCCGAGGACCAGCCGGACTACGTGCTCGTCCTGCCGTGGAACCTGCGGGACGAGCTGACCACCCAACTGTCCTATGTGGGCGAGTGGGGCGGCAGGCTCGTGTTCCCTATCCCGAGCCTGGAGATCGTCGAGGTGAAGCCGTGAAGGTCGTGCTGTTCTGCGGCGGGTACGGGATGCGCATGCGCAACGGTGCCGCCGACGACGTGCCCAAGCCCATGGCCATGGTCGGGCCGCGCCCGCTGATCTGGCACGTGATGCGCTACTACGCGCACTTCGGCCACACCGAGTTCGTGCTGTGCCTCGGCTACGGGGCGCACCACATCAAGAACTTCTTCCTCAACTACGAGGAGACCATCTCCAACGACTTCATCCTGCGGGGCGGCAAGGCGGAGCTGCTCAGCACCGACATCGCGGACTGGTCGATCTCCTTCGTGCAGACCGGTATCGAGTCGGCGATCGGCGAGCGGCTGCGCCGGGTGCGCGAGCACCTCGACGGCGACGAGATGTTCCTCGCCAACTACGCCGACGTACTCACCGACGCGCCGCTGGACCTGATGGTCGACCGGTTCGCCGCCTCCGACGCCGGCGCCTCGATGATGGTCGTACCGCCGCAGTCCTCCTTCCACTGCGTGGAGATGGGCGAGGGCAACAGGGTCGGCTCGATCACGGCGGTCAGCGAGATGCCGCTGTGGGAGAACGGCGGCTACTTCGTGCTGCGCCAGGAGATCTTCGACCACATCCCCGAGGGCGGCGACCTGGTCGCCGACGGATGCGGCGAGCTGGCCAAGCGCGGCCGGCTGCTCGCCTACCCCTACCGCGGGTTCTGGCGGCCGACCGACACGGTCAAGGAGCGGTTCGCGCTCGACGACGGTTACGCGCGCGGCGAGCGGCCGTGGGCGCTGTGGGAGCACGCGAAGGTCCCGGCGAGGACGGCGTGATCCGCCTGGGGGCCGCCCGCATCGGTCGGGTCGTGGCGCTCGGCGCGCACTGCGACGACATCGCCATCGGCGCCGGCGGCACGCTGCACGCGCTGTGCCGCGCGCGGCCCGGACTGCGGGTCGACGCGCTCGTGCTCTCCGGCGGCGGCACCGAGCGGGAGGACGAGGAGCGCGCGGCGCTCGCCGCGTTCTGCCCGGACGCCGACCTCGACGTGACGGTGCTGAAGCTCCCCGACGGGCGGCTGCCAGCGCACTGGGACGAGGCCAAGTCCGCGCTCGAGGAGCTGCGCGGGCGCACCGAGCCCGACCTGCTGCTGGCGCCGCGCACCGACGACGCGCACCAGGACCACCGTGGCCTCGCCCAGCTGGTGCCGACGGCGTTCCGTGACCACCTGGTGCTCGGCTACGAGATCGTCAAGTGGGACGGCGACCTAGCCCGCCCCACCGTGTACCAGCCGCTCACCCCGGAACTGGCGGAGCGGAAGGTGGAGCTGCTGGCGCGGTACTACCCGTCCCAGCGACACCGCCCCTGGTACGACCGCGAGGCCTTCCTCGGGTTGGCGCGGATCCGGGGGATCGAGTGCCAGTCGCGCTATGCGGAGGCATTCCACGTCACGAAGCTGGTTCTCGACCTGGAGGGCAACTGACATGCGCGTTCTGCTGACCGGCCACAAAGGATACCTGGGTACCGTGATGGCCCCGGTTCTCCAGGACGCCGGGCACGAGGTGATCGGGCTGGACTCGGGGTTGTTCGGGCCCTGCGTGCTCGGCCCGGCGCCGGCCGACCCGCCCGGCCACGAGGTCGACCTGCGCGACGTCACCGCGGAACACCTGTCCGGTGTGGACGCGGTGGTGCATCTCGCCGCGCTGTCCAACGACCCGCTGGGAGCGCTCGCCCCCGAGCTCACCTACGACATCAACCACCACGCCTCGGTGCGGCTGGCCCGGCTGGCCCGTGACGCCGGTGTGGGTCGGTTCCTCTACGCCTCGACCTGCTCGGTGTACGGCGCCGCCGGCGGTGACGGACTGGTCGGTGAGGACGCGCCGCTGCGGCCGGTCACCCCGTACGCGGAGTCGAAGGTTCGCGTCGAGGACGACCTGCACGAGCTGGCCGACGGCGACTTCACCCCGGTGTACCTCCGCAACGCGACGGCTTTCGGCTTCTCGCCCCGGTTGCGCGCGGACATCGTGCTCAACAACCTGGTCGGCCACGCGTACCTGTCCGGCGAGGTGCTGGTGCTCTCCGACGGCACGCCCTGGCGCCCCCTGGTGCACGCGAGGGACATCGCGAGTGCCTTCCTCGCCGCCCTGGAGGCACCCCGCGAGGCCGTGCACGACCGGGCCTTCAACATCGGGACCGAGCGTAACAACGTGACGGTCGCGGAGATCGCGACCGAGGTGGTCGAGGTGGTCCCGGGGGCACGGCTGCGGATCACCGGCGAGGCGGGGGCCGACCCCCGGTCCTACCGGGTCGACTTCTCCCGCTTCCGCGAGGCGGTTCCCGGCTTCGAGTGCGCCTGGACGGTCAAGGACGGCGCGGTCGAGCTCATCGAGGCCTACCAGCGACACGGTCTGACCCGGGAGGGCTTCGAACAGCGGTTCACCCGGCTCGCCTGGCTGCGTGAGCGGTCCGCCGGTGGGGACGTCGACGCCACCCTGCGGCACGCCCGGTGACGGGGGGCGCCGGGGCCGAGATGGACGCCCTCGTGCGACGGCTGTACCCGCTGTGCAGGAGCATCACCGGCGACGGTGTGCGCCAGACGCTCGCCGTCATCGACGACCTCATCCCGCTCACCGTGCACGAGGTGCCGACCGGAACCCAGGTTCTCGACTGGACCGTGCCGAAAGAATGGAACATCCGCGACGCCTACGTGGCCGACGCGACCGGCCGGCGTGTGATCGACTTCCGTGAGTCGAACCTGCACGTGGTCGGCTACAGCGTGCCGGTGCGGACCACGATGCCGCTCGCCGAGCTGCGTGAGCACCTGCACACGCTGCCCGACCAGCCCGACCTCGTCCCGTACCGCACCAGCTACTACCAGCCGACCTGGGGCTTCTGCCTCGCCCAGAACGTGCTGGACGCGCTGCCCGACGGCGACTACGAGGTCGTCGTCGACTCGACGCTGGCCGACGGCTCGCTCACCTACGGCGAGCACGTGGTGCGCGGCCAGGTCGACCAGGAGGTGATCGTCAGCTGCCACGTCTGCCACCCCTCGCTGGCCAACGACAACCTGGCCGGTGTCGCGGTCGCAGTGCAGCTCGCCCGGTCGCTGGTGAACCCGTACTACACCTACCGCTTCATCTTCGCGCCCGGCACCATCGGCGCGATCACCTGGTTGGCGCGCAACGCCGCGGTGGTCGAGCAGGTGCGCCACGGCCTGGTGCTCGCGTGTGCCGGTGACCCGGGTCCGTTGACCTACAAGCGAAGCCGCCGGGGTGACGCCGAGATCGACCGGGTGCTGGCGCACGTCCTGCGGGACCGTCCACACGAGATGCGGGACTTCTCGCCCTACGGCTACGACGAGCGGCAGTACTGCTCGCCCGGCTACAACCTGGGCGTCGGCTCGCTCACCCGCACGCCCTACGCCGGCTACCCCGAGTACCACACCTCCGGCGACAACCCGGACTTCGTCTCGCCCGAGGCCATGGTGGACACCCTGGCCGTATGCCGGGAGGCGTTCGCGGTGCTCGACCGGAACCGAACCTTCGTCAACCTCAGCCCGTACGGCGAGCCCCAACTCGGCCGGCGCGGCCTGTACGACTCGCTCGGCGGGCGCAGCGACGCCAAGGACGCCCAGCTCGCGATGCTCTGGGTGCTCAACCTCTCCGACGGCTGGCACAGCCTGCTCGACATCGCCGAGCGAGCCGGGCTGCCGTTCACCGCCGTCGTCGCCGCCGCCGACGCCCTGCGCGCCGCCGACCTCCTGAAGGAGGCGTAGCGGACGTGGGTATCAGGGGAATCCTCGGTCGGCTCAGCTGGGGGCTGGGCGACCAGGCCGTGTCGAGCATGACGAACTTCCTGGTCGGCGTGGTCGTGGCGCGCGAGCTCGGGGTGACCGGGTTCGGCATCTTCAGCCTCGCCTGGGTCACCTACGGCGTCGTGCTCAACGTCTCCCGCGGGCTGGCGACCGACCCGCTGATGGTCCGGTTCTCCGCGGTCGCGCCGGACCGCTGGCGGGCCGCGACGACCAGCGCGACCGGTACCGCGGTCGCGGTCGGCCTGGCGTTCGGCGCGCTCAGCGTTGCCGTCGGGATGACGCTGGGCGGGTCGCTGGGTGCCGCGTTCGTCGCGCTCGGCGTCGTCGTGCCCGGGATGCTGCTCCAGGACAGCTGGCGGTACGCGTTCTTCGCGGCGGGGCAGGGCCACAAGGCGTTCGTCAACGACCTGGTGTGGGCCGCGGGCATGGTGCCGGCGCTGCTGCTGGCGGCGGGCAACGACACGGTGTGGGTCTTCGTGCTCGCCTGGGGCGGGGCCTCGGTGCTCGCCGCCGGCTGCGGCTGGCTGCAGAGCGGGATCACCCCGCGCCTGGACGGGGTCGGCGAGTGGCTGCGCCGGCACAAGGAGCTGGGCAGCCGCTACCTGATGGAGAACGTCAGCAACTCCGGTGCCTCCCAGCTGCGCATGTACGGCGTCGGCGGAATCGTGGGGCTGTCCGCGGTCGGCGCGATCCGCGGTGCGGAGCTGCTGCTCGGTCCGTTCCTCGCGCTGCTCATGGGCCTGAGCCTGGTCGCGGTGCCGGAGGCGAGCAGGGTGCTGCGCCACGCCCCGCACCGCCTGGCGCGGTTCTGCCTGGTGCTGGGCGGGGGGCAGGCCGTCGCGGCCGCGCTCTGGGGCCTGGCGCTGCTGTTCGCCGTGCCGGACTCGGTCGGCCGGCTCGTGCTGGACGACGTGTGGGGCCCGGCCTCCCAGCTGATCCTGCCGGTCGCGCTGTCGGTCACCGGTGCCGGCGTTGTCGCCGGCGCCGCAGCCGGCCTGCGTGCGCTCGGCGCCGCGAGCCGCAGCCTGCGGGCCCAGCTGTTCGCCTCCGCCGGCTACCTCGGCGGCGGCCTGGCCGGCGCCTGGTTGGCCGGTGCCCTCGGCGCGACCTGGGGCTCGACCATCGCCATGTGGTGCGGCGCCGTCGTGTGGTGGCTCCAGCTGCGGGCGGCGCTGCGCGAGCACGCCGCCACGGCCGAGCCGAAGACCGAGGAGTTCGCCGCCATCGAGATGAGGACGACATGACCACCGTGCCCCGGTTGAGCATCGGCCTGCCCGTCTACAACGGCGAGGAGTACCTCGCGGAGTCCCTCGAGGCGTTGCTCGGACAGTCCTACGAGGACTTCGAGCTGATCATCACCGACAACGCCTCCACCGACGGCACCGAGGAGATCTGCCGCCGGTATGCGGCACGGGACTCCCGCATCAGCTACCACCGGCTGCCGGTCAACATCGGCGCGGCGCCCAACCACAACCACGTGCTCACGCTGGCCAGGGGCGAGCTGTTCAAGTGGGCCTCGCACGACGACCTCTACGGGCGGGACCTGCTGGCGGTGTGCGTCGAGGCGCTCGACGCACACCCGGAGGTGGTGCTGGCGCACACGTGGAACGCCACGATCGACAGCTCGGGTCGGGTCATCGCGCCGTTCGACTACCGGATGCCGACCGACTCGCCGTCCCCGTCAGAACGCTTCGCCGGCCTGCTGTTCGCCTCCGGCGGCGACGACTTCTACGGCGTGATGCGTACCGACGTGCTGCGCCGGGTGCGGCCGCACGACAGCTACCACCACGCCGACCGGACCTTCGTCGCCGAGATCGCCATGCACGGCCCGTTCCATCAGGTGCCCGAGCTGCTCTACTTCCGCCGCGACCACCCGACGCGCGCCGAGCGCGCCCACCCGTCGGTGCGCAGCCGCTGCGCCAACCTGGACCCTCGGCGCGCCGACCGGCTGCGCCACCCCGTGGTCCGGCTGCTCGGCGAGTACGTCCTGGGGTTCGTGGGCCTGGTCCACCGGGCGCCGATCAGCGCCGTCGAGAAGCGCCGGTGCTACCGGCACCTCGCCCGCTGGTTCGCCACCCGGGCGAGGGCCGGTGTCGGCGCGTCCAACGAGCCGCAGGGTGTCGCGCCGACGACCCAGGTGCTGACGATCGACGGCATCGTGCCCGGGAGGGTGTCGTGAGGATCGGACTGTTCGGGATGTTCGGCGGGGGGAACCTCGGCAACGACGGGTGTCTGGAGGCGGTGGTCGCCTACCTGCGCGAGCGCCACCCGGACGCCGAGCTCGCCTGTCTGTGCTCCGGGCCCGAGGTCGTCTCGGCCAGGTTCGGGATCCGGGCCACCCCGCTGTACTGGTACTCCGAGCGGGAGCGGCGGCCGGTCCTGCCGGTTCGGGTCGGGCTCAAGGCGGTCGGCAAGGTCCGGGATGCCCTGCGCCTGGTGCGTTGGGTGCGCCGTCAGGACGTCGTGCTCGTGCCGGGGACCGGGATCCTGGAGAACACTCTTCCGCTTCGGCCGTGGGGCTTTCCCTTCTCCGTCTTCCTGCTCGGCCTGTCCGGCCGTCTCGCCGGGACGAAGGTCGCCATGATCAACGTCGGAGCGAACACCGTCGAGCAGCGGTCGCTGCGGTCGCTGTTCCGCTGGGCCGCGCGGCTCGTGCACTACCGGTCGTTCCGCGACCAGCTCTCCCGGGACGCGGTGTTGGCGATGGGCGTCGGTGGGGCCGACGAGGTGTACCCGGACCTGGCGTTCGCGTTGCCGGTCCCACCGGCGGAGGCCGAGCCGGGAACCGTCGGCGTGGGGTTGATGGACTTCCACGGCGGGACCGGCGAACGGCACCGGGCCGAGGACATCCACACGTCCTATGTAGAGGGGATGAAGCAGCTCGTGCGGCGGCTGCTCGCCGAGGGCCGCCGGGTGCGGTTGCTCACCGGTGACGAGCCGGACCAGGGGGTCGTCGCGGAGATCGTCGAGGACGTGCGTGCCCGGTCCGACCTCGACCCGTCGGCCCTGGTCTTCGAGCCGGTGGCGACGGTGGGCGAGCTGATGGCGCAGATCGCGGGGCTCGACGCGGTTGTCGCGACCCGCTACCACAACGTTCTCTGTTCGCTCAAGCTGGCGAAGCCCACCGTGGCGGTCTGCTACTCGGCCAAGGGCGAGCGGCTGATGGCCGAGATGGGGCTGGGCGAGTACTGCCAGGACGCCCGCGCTGTGGACGTGGACCTGCTGGTCGAGCAGCTGCACGAGGTGGAGCGGCGGGCGGAGCGGATCCGGCCGGTGCTCGCCGAGCGGGCGGCCGTCAACGCCGCGGCGCTCGACCACCAGTACGAGGTGCTGTCCTCGACGCTGCTCGGTGCCCCGGTACCGGCGGCCGCCCCCGCCGGGAGGGCCTCGTGAAGGCCCGCCCGGTGCCGGAGATCGCCGGCGCGTTCCTGTTCGAGCCGACCCCGCACGCCGACGAGCGCGGGTTCTTCTCCCGGACGTTCGACCACGACGTCGTCGCATCGGTCGGCATCGACCCGGACGGGTTCGTCCAGGACAGCCTCTCCCGCTCGCGTCGCGGCGTGCTGCGCGGGATGCACCTGCGCTCGGGCCGGGGCGAGGCCAAGCTCGTCCGCTGCTCCTACGGACAGGTCTTCGACGTGGTGGTGGACCTGCGGCCGGACTCCCCGACCTACCTCAACCAGGGGCACTTCACGTTGTCCGGCGACACCCAGGTGACGCTGTACGTGCCGGCCGGCTGTGCGCACGGGTTCCAGGCGCTGACCGACCCGGCCGACGTGTCCTACCGCATCGACCGCGCGCACGACCCGTCCGAGGACGTGTCGATCGCGTTCGACGACCCGGAGCTCGCCATCCCGTGGCCGTTACCCGTGGCGCTGATGTCCGAACGGGACAAACGAGCGCCCTCGCTGCAGGCCGCGTTGGAAGGGATTTAGGGCCAGTGGATTTCACGAACTCCCGCGAGGCGAACAAGCGCCTGCACGACCTGGTGCCCGGCGGGGCGCACACCTACGCCAAGGGCGAGGACCAGTACCCCGAGGGCATGGCGCCGGTGATCTCGCACGGCCGCGGTGCACACGTCTGGGACGTCGACGGGCACGGCTACATCGAGTACGGCTCCGGGCTGCGTTCGGTCAGCCTCGGCCACGCCCACCCCCGAGTGACCGAGGCCGTGCGTGCCCAGCTCGAGCTGGGGTCGAACTTCGTCCGGCCCGGGGTGATCGAGCTGGAGGCCGCGCAGCGCTTCCTGGCCACCGTGCCGACCGCGGAGATGGTCAAGTTCGCCAAGAACGGCTCGGACGCGACCACCGCCGCGATCCGGCTCGCCCGGGCCGCGACCGGCCGGTCGATGGTCGCGATCTGCCGCGACCAGCCGTTCTTCTCCACCGACGACTGGTTCATCGCCACGACGGCCATGGCCGCCGGCATCCCCTCGGCCGTCGCCGAGCTGACGGTGACCTTTCCCTACGGCGACCTGACGGCGCTGGAGAACCTGTTCGCCCTGCACGACGGGCGGATCGCCTGTGTCGTGTTGGAGGCCGCGACCCAGGCTGACCCGCCGCCCGGGTACCTGCGCGGCCTGCGCGAGCTGTGCACCCGGCACGGCGTCGTGCTGGTGTTCGACGAGATGATCACCGGCTTCCGCTGGTCGGAGTCCGGCGCGCAGGGCGTGTACGGCGTGACGCCCGACCTTTCCACCTTCGGCAAGGCGCTGGGCAACGGGTTCGCCGTCTCCGCACTCGCCGGAACCCGCGAGCTGATGGAGCTCGGCGGCCTGCGGGACAGCCGCGAGCGGGTGTTCCTGCTGTCGACGACGCACGGTGCCGAGGCGCCGGGGCTCGCCGCGGCGATGGCGGTCATGGAGACCTACGTCGAGGAGGGCATCGCCGAACGGCTGCACGCGCTCGGCGCACGCCTCGCCGCCGGGGTGCGCGCGGTGGCCGCGACCGCCGGCGTCGCCGAGCACGTGGTGGTGCGGGGCCGGGACAGCAACCTCGTGTTCGCCACGCTCGACAACCAGGGCAGGCCCTCCCAGGAGTACCGGACGCTGTTCCTGCGCCAGCTGCTGTCCGGCAGCGTGCTCGCCCCGTCGTTCGTGGTGAGCAGCGCACTGTCCGAATCGGACATCGACCGCACGGTCGAGGTGGTCGCCAGGGCCTGTGCGGTGTACCGGCGCGCACTCGACGCGGACGACCCGACGCCGTGGATGGGCGGCCGCGCGGTCCGTCCGGTGTTCCGACGCTTCGCCTGAGGAGTGACGATGGACGTTCGTAGCCGAGTCCGGCAGGCCGGCGGTCAGGTCGAGGAGCTCCTGCAGCGGACCCTCAGCCGGGTCGGGATGAGCCAGCCGGAGACGACGATCTCCGCGGACGCGCAGGACTACTGGTCCGACGCCGGCGGTGCGCGCTGGAAGGCCAACTCGCACTGGCGCGACGCCTCGGTGTTCGACGGGAGCGACCTCTGGTCCCGGATCGGCCGGCGCCACCTGGAGATGTTCCAGCGCGGCGCCCGGCTGACCGGGTTCGACCGGCCGTGGGGGCGGGTCGTGGAGTGGGGCTGCGGGGGCGGTGCCAACGCGGTGCACTTCGCCGAGGCCGCCACCGAGTTCGTCGGTGTGGACGTGTCGGCCGAGAGCCTCGAGGAGTGCGGTCGGCAGGTGGCAGCACACTGCGACACCCCGTACCGGCCGGTGCTGGTCGAGGTGGCCGACCCCGAGCGCGCCGTGGACGAGATCGGTCCCTGCGACGTCTTCCTCTGCTGCTACGTCTTCGAGCTGCTGCCAACGCCGGAGTACGGCGAGCGGTTGCTGCGGGTGGCCCAGCGGTTGTTGAAGCCGGGCGGTCTGGCCCTGATCCAGGTGAAGTACCACGACGGGGGCTTCTGGACGCGCTCCCGCCGGCGTGCCTACCGGACCGGGGTCGCCGGCATGACCAGTTACGGGATCGCCGAGTTCTGGGAGCTGGTCACGAAGTCGGGCCTGCGACCGGAGTCGGTCCAGCTCGTGCCGAAGGACGAGCTGGACGAGCGCTACGCCTACTTCGTGGTCTCCCGGCCCTGAGCGCGGTCGGCCACCCGGTCGATGGCGTGGCCGACGGCCGGGACGACCGCGACCGCGGTGGCGAAGCCGCCGATGGTGTCGGTCGGGTAGTGGGCGTTGAGCAGTACCTGGGCAAAGGCCATCACCACGGCCGCGGTGAGCGTCACCGCGGCGACGAGCGCGGTGGCGGGGGTGGCGCGCAGCCGTCTGCGCTGAACCAGCACCAGCATGGCGACGAGGGCGAACGCGGTGGCGGTAGCCGTGTGGCCGCTGGGAAACGCGAAGAACCCGTTGTTGATGTCCCTGCCCACAACGGGTTTCAGGCCGGTGGTGATCGCGATGCTCGTACCGGTGCCGAGCACGGTCAGCAGAGCGGCCCTGCGGTGGCCGAGCCGGAGGAACACCAGCGTCAGCGTGCCGAGCACGAGCGCGCCGCCGACCGGTTCCGCGGTGTAGTCGACGACCAGGGCGATCTGGCGCCAGGGCGCGTGCAGCTCCATCAGCGGGGAGCGGATCCAGGCGTCGAAGGCGGTGCCGCTGGTCTGGCCGGCGAACAGCACCCCGAGCACCACCAGGGCCACCGCCCCGCACACGGCCGCTACAGCCAGTGGTGTTCGGACCGCGGTGGGGAGTGCCGGCGGGGCCGGCCTCGCGGTGTTCTCGGTTCTCGGATCGATTCGCACACAAGGAGAATCGCTGTCATGGTCACAGTTGTTTCGCGGTCGGCCCCGGCCGGTAACGCTCCGTGGTTCACCGGCGAATCCACTATGGACGTGGTCCGCGAAAGGAACGCCCCATGCGCCTGCGATCGAACGACATCTCGGCCCGCACCGTCGGTGACGAGACCATCATCCTGAGCCTGTCGGACTCCCAGTACTTCTCGGTCACGGGAATCGGGACCCGGATCTTCGAGCTGCTCGGTGAGGAGCACTCGGCCGACGAGCTGGTCGAGCGGATCGTGGGCGAGTACGAGGTGGACGAGGAGGTCGCCCGCCGCGACGTCGAGGCGTTCGTCGGCCGGCTGCGGGAAGCGCGGCTGCTCCGGTGATGCGGCGTCCCCGGTTCCTGATCGAGGTCGCCTCGGCGCTGTTCTCACTGGCCCGGATCGAGCTCATGCTGCGCCGGCAGGACCTGCGGGTGGTGTGCCACGCGCTGGGAGTGGTCCCCGACCTGGAGAGCGCGAGCCCGCCGGCCACCGAGCCGGCGGTGTTGCCCGGCTGGGCCAGGACCGCCCTGCGCGCCTGCTCGGCGGTCACCAGCCGGTGGCCCGCGGGGGACACCTGCCTGCGCCGCTGCCTGGTTGCCGGCCACCGGCTGCGCCGGCTCTCGCCGGTGCTGCGGATCGGCGTGCGCCGGGACGCGTCCGGGCTGGTCGCCCACTCCTGGCTGGAGGTCGACGGCCGCACGCTCGACCCCACCGCCGCCGGCTTCGCGACCCTGGGACGCTGAGGTGTTCACCTACCGCGCCTACGGCCTCCTGGTCGCGAGCGACATCGCGCTACCGCTGCCGCCGTGCGCCGGCGGCGAACCGGACGTGCTGCTGCGCCGGGGCGCCGACCGCCCGGTCCCCGAGGAGCGCCCGGGATCCGAGCGCCTGGCCGAGGTGACCCGGCCGGACGGCTCGATCTTCTACACGCTCGGCCGGTCGGCCTCCGGGACCGTGCTGCGGTACCCCGGCCTGTGCGACTTCGCCGGCGACCCGACGCTCTCGACGGTCTCGGTGCACCTCGCGCCGGGAGCGGACGAGGGCCTGCTCTCGGTGATGATCTCGGGAACCCTGCTGGCCGTACACCTGATGCTGCGGCACGCGCATGTGCTGCACGCCAGCGCCGTCCACCGCGACGGCCGCGCGCTGGCGTTCGTCGGCTCGTCCGGGATGGGCAAGTCGACGGTGTCGGCGGCGCTCTGCGGGGTCGGCTGCGACCTGGTCTCCGACGACCTGCTCCGGGTCGACCGGGTCGGGGAGACCCTGCTCGTCCACCCCGGGGGGACCGAGAGCCGCCTGCGGCCGAGCGCCCGTCCCCTCGCGACGGCGGCCCCGGCCGACACCGTCCGCGAGACCGCCGACGGCCGGCTCGCGGTGAGCCCGCGCACCTGGACCGGTGACCCGCTGCCGCTGGCCGCCTGCGTCGTGCCGCGCCCGGACCGCGCCGCGCAGCGGGTCGCCGTCCGCCGGCTGCGGCCGTCGATCGCCCTGCTGAGCCTGAGCCGCTACCCGAGGGTCCTGGGCTGGTCCGACCCCGCCTCGGCGGCGGCCGCCTTCCAGTCCCTGGCCGACCTGGTCGAACGCGTCCCGGTGTTCGAGGCGACCATCCCCTGGGGCCTCCCGTTCGCCGACGGTGTCCTGGCCGACCTGCTGGACGCGGTGTCGGTCCCCAGCGCGGTGGCCGGTTAGGGCACGTCCGCACAGCCCTAGCCGGCTCAGTCCAGGCAGAACTCGTTGCCCTCCGGGTCGGTCAGCACGATGTGGCCGGCCCCGAGCGGCGGCGCGGGCTCGTGGCGCCGCAGCCGGGTGGCGCCGAGCGCGACCAGCCGTTCGGCCTCGGTCTCCAGTGCGGCCATCCGCGCGTCGCCGTCCAGCCCCGGCGCCGCACGCACGTCGAGGTGTACGCGGTTCTTCGCCTGCTTGCCCTCGGGAACCCGCTGGAAGAACAACCGCGGCCCCTCGCCTGCGGGGTCGACCAGCGCCGAGGCGTCGTTGCGGCGCTCGGGCGGCACCCCCATCGCCTCCAGGGCCTGCTCCCACGAGCCGAAGCCCGGCGGTGGGTCCTGGAGCCGGTAGCCGAGGGCCTGCGCCCAGAACGCCGCCAGGGCGGCGGGGTCGGCACAGTCGAACGTGATCTGGACAGTGCGGGCCATCAGCTCGCCTTCCCGTGGGTGTGCAGGTGGAGGTCGCGGAGCAGGCACACCTCGGACAGGTGGTGGATCAGCTCGCGGTTGATGTGTAGCACGAGCGCGGCCATCGGAAGCGTGGCGTACTGTCCTTCCGCCTCCCCGCAGGGACGGGCGAGGCCGGCCTCGCCGAGCGCCTCGACCCCGGCCTGCCACCGCGCGTACTCCTCGTCCAGCTGGGCCAGCGCCTCGGCCGCGGTCTCGGCGTACTCGAACGAGTCGTAGTCGGTGGGCGGCCGGCCGAAGTGCGAGGCGTTGCGCATGGCGAGCACGCCGACGAGCACATGCCCGAGTCGCCAGGCGATCGTCGTGAACGGCGCCGGGTCGGGCTCGGGCATCGCGAAGTCGACGGTCACCGCGCCGGAACCGGCCTGCACCGGTGCGGTGCCGGTGCCCCGTGGCCGCACGTTCCAGCAGCCGGGCACCGGCTCCCAGAAGTACTCCTCGTCGGTGAGCCCGTCGAGGCGGCCGCGCAGCTGGTTGGTCCAGTGCCAGTCGATCTGGTCTCGAAGCAGGGCGTTCCAGGTCTGGTCGGTCATGATCATACTCTTGCGCGAATAGCGGACAGGATCGTTCCTAGATCTGTGCCACGATCGTCGGGTGACCGTCGAGGCGACGACCGAGCGAGTGCTGCGGCTGCTGGCACTGCTGCAGCGCAGGCCGTCCTGGACCGCTGCCGAGCTCGCCGCCGAGCTCGGCGTCACCGACCGCTCGGTGCGCCGCGACGTGGAACGGTTGCGCGCGCTCGGCTACCCCGTCCACGCGACGGCCGGCGTCGGTGGCGGCTACCAGCTCGGCGCCGGCACCCGGCTGCCGCCGCTGCTGCTCGACGACGAGGAGGCGATCGCGACCGCGGTGTCGCTGCGGATGGCCACCGGCGGCACGGTCGCCGGGGCCGGCGAGGCCGCGCTGCGGGTGCTCGCCAAGCTCGACCAGGTGATGCCGCCCCGGCTGCGAACCGAGGTCAGGGCCGTGCACGACGCCACCGACACCCTCGTCGGAGCCGGTGTCGAGATCGACGCCGAGCTGCTGGTGACGCTCGCCCGGGCCTGCCGCGACGCGATCCGGGTGCGGTTCCGCTACGCCGGGCGACGGCCGCGTGAGGGCGAGGGCGAGGAGCGCGAGCGCACTGTCGAGCCGGTGCGGATGGTCGCCACCAACCGCCGCTGGTACCTGATGGCCTGGGACGTCGACCGCGCGGACTGGCGCACCTTCCGGCTGGACCGGATGCGCCAGGTCGAGGCGACGACCTGGCGCTTCCGCCCGAGAGAACACCCCGATCCGGTCGCCTACGTCCAGCGGTCGGTGACCGCGGCGCCGTACCGGTACCTCGCCCGCGTCCGCATCCGGGCCCGGGCGGAGCAGGTGCGGGAGCTGGTGCCGCCCCAGGTGGCGCAGGTCGAGGACGACCGCGACGGGTGGTGCGTGCTTGTCGCCGGCGGGGAGGACCCGGACTGGCTCGCCGTGCACGTGGCCCGCCTGGGCTTCGAGGCGGAGGTGCTCGAGCCGCCGGAACTGCGCGCGGCCGCCGCCCGGCTCGCCGCCCGGCTGGCCTCGATGGCCGGACCTCGCTGAACTCCTCCGCGGCGGGTCAGCGAGGGTTCTCGGCCAGCCAGGCCTGCTGCAGCAGTGACATCGTCGGGGCGTGCGGGGTGGGCGAGAGCCAGTTCTCGCGCAGGGCCTCGGCGTCCACGAGCTCGGGGTCGACGCCCGCGCCGCTCCAGCGGCGGGCGAACTCGCGGGTGTACCGGCGGAAGACGGCGTTGGCGAACAGGGCCTTCGTCCGGCGCTCCAGGACCTCGCGGGGCAGCAGGTCACCGAACAGGTCGCGCATCGTCGCCGTGCGGCCGGTCCAGCCCCAGTAGCCGCCCGCCGCGGCCACCGAGGCCACCAGCTCCGGCTCTGCGAACGCCTGGACGTAGTCGGTGTCCATTTCGGAGGCCAGGATCCGCATCGTCTCGTAGCCGATCCGTGCACAGCGCCGCATCGAGAACTGCCAGGTGTTCTGGCCGGCGTTCAGGGCGTAGGCGGCCTGGTCGGCGGCGTCCCGGCGGGCCAGCAGCTCCTCGGTCTCCTGGCGCAGCCACGGTCGCCGGTAGCGGTCGCGCAGTGCGGAGCGACGGCGCAGAACTGCCGGGGCCAGCGCTCGGGCCGCGTCCCGGTAGACCGCCGGTGGGACGCGGAAGCGGGACTTCAGCACCTTTGTCAGCGGGGTGACCCGCTTCAGGCCGAACGCCTCGTCGCCCCCCTCGCCGGTGAGCAGCACACCACCACGGGCGTGGGTGAGCATCCGGTAGGTCGGGGTGAAGTTAGGGGGCCACACCAGACCGTGCTGTCGGAGAACCCGGATCCCAATCGGACCGAGCGGGTCGTGCTCATCGTGCACGGTCAGCACCACGCGTTCGCTGATGCCCAAATGGGACAGTACGGCGTCCTGCCAGGCCGACTCGTCGGCGTCCGCGGCGCCCGGATAGGACAGTGTCACGGGGACCGGAACCGGTAGACCCTCTCGGCGCGCGAGGTCGACAGCGGCGGCGAGCAGTACCGAGGAGTCCCGGCCGCCCGAGAACGCGACCAGGCACTCCGACTTCTGAAGGTGGGGAAGCAGTAGCCGATCGAGTACGCGACGCGGTCGGTCGTGTGGCCCGGCGGGCAGGGGTACCGGGTCGTACCCGTTGACCCAGCCTCCGGCGACCTCCAGCGGGTCCATTGTATACAAACCCACGCCGCTCCTCCTTTGGTTGGCGCACGGAGGCCGCGGCGTCGTTCCAGGATACGACGCCGCGGCCTCCTCACGATCACGAGTAGTTGTCGCCGAGGATCGGGATGATCCAGGTCAGGTTGTCGGAGGACTCACCGAACAGGTTGGCCTGGGTCACGTCCGTGAGCGATCCCAGCGCGGTGAGCTCCGGTGCCTCGTATGGCTTCCGCATTTTTCACCTCCTCGAGCGCATCGGGAATACTGGTTGTTACGTCGCCCGGGGTCGGCAATCATTACTGCGCAAGGGATAACGTTTGATATCGGAACAGGCTGGACGGTAACGAAAACGCTGCGTAATCGGACGTCAGGTACAGAAACCTTCTGACCGAGATCGAGGATTTCTTGTGCGACTGGGACGTTTGGCGAAAGCCTCGCTAGCCACACCGCGTCTCGTGCTGGCCGCCGCACGGGAGGTACGGCAGGCCGACCGTTCGGGAACCCTTGTGGCGTCGGCATATCAGCTCGTCGGCGCGGTCGCGGCACTCGGGGTCGTCGTCACCGGGAAACTCACCTTCGACGCCCTGCTGACCCCCGAGCGGGCCGCGCTCGGTCTCACGCCCTCGCTGTTGCTACTGGCCCTGACGACGGCGCTGTCCGGAGCAGTGAGTCCACTCCAGACTCAGCAGCACCGGATCCTGGGCGAGCGGGTGTCGCAGCGGGTGTGGGACCGGTTACTGGACACGACCGCGCGGGCCGACCTGGTCACCTACGAGTCGACCGGTTTCGCCACGGCTCTCGAAAGGGTTCAGCAGAACGCGCTCACCCGGCCCTTCGCCGTGACGACCGCGCTGCTCGGGCTCACCGGGAGCCTGCTGGGTGTCGGCGCGATGTCGGCGGTGCTGCTCACGGTGGAGCCGTTGCTGCTGCCGTTGCTGCTCGCCGCGGGCGTGCCGGCCGTGCTGCTGTCCCGCTGGGCCAGCCGTACCGAGTTCGCCTTCGCCCACCGGTTGACCGCGCTGTTCCGCCGGCGGGACTACCTGCGCCAGCTGCTGACCCGGCGGCCCTATGCCGCCGAGGTGCGCGCCTTCGATGCCACCCCGCGGCTGCGTGAGCGGCACGAGCGGATGAACGTCGAGGTGAACGCCGCACTGCGGGCGCAGGTGCGCCGCCGCCAGCTCGTCGCGGCGCTCACCACGCTGGGCGTCGCGGCGGCGCTCACCGCGGCGCTGCTCGCGATCGTGCAGCTGGTCCAGTCCGGACGGATCGGCCTGGCCGAGGCCGGCGCGGCCGCCATCGCCGTGCGCATGCTGTCCGGCCAGCTCGGCACGCTGTTCTCCTCGATCGGCGGCCTGCTGGAGTCGGCGCCGTTCCTCGCCGACCTGGAACGCTTCGTCACCTCCGGGCCGCCGGCCGCCCCGCGCGGGCGCAAGCGGCCGCTGGCCGCCGGTGTCGCGCTGCGCGGGGTCCGCTTCGGCTACCCGGGTCAGGCGCGCTACGCCGTCGACGGCGTTGACATCGAGATCCGTGCCGGAGAGGTGGTCGCGCTGGTCGGCGAGAACGGCTCCGGCAAGACGACGCTCGCCAAGATCGTCGCCGGGCTGTACGAACCGGACACCGGTACCCGGCACTGGGACGGTGTCGCCCTGCCCGCGCCCGACGTCCGCGCCTCGGTCACCGTGATCTTCCAGGACTTCGTGCGGTACCAGATGTCGCTGCGGGACAACATCACGATCAGCGACGACGGCGGCTCGGCCGAGCTGGCCGAGGAGGCGGCCCGCGCGGCGGGGCTGCTGCGTGCGGTCGGCCGGCTGCCCGACGGCATGGACACCGTGCTCGGCCGTGACCTGGACGAGGGCGTGGACATCTCCGGCGGTCAGTGGCAGCGGGTGGCGCTGGCCCGAGCGCTCTACCGGGACACCCCGCTGATCGTGCTCGACGAGCCGGCGGCGGCACTGGACCCGCGTGCGGAGCACGAGCTGTTCACCAACGTCCGCGCGACCCTCGGCGGACGGGCGGCGCTGCTGATCTCGCACCGGTTCTCCAGCACGAGGATGGCCGACCGGATCTACGTCATGGCCGACGGCCGGGTCGTGGAGTGCGGCACCCACGACGAGCTGATGGCCGCGGCCGGCCAGTACGCGGAGCTGTACCGCCTCCAGTCGGCCGCCTACCGCTGAGGCGGCGACGCCACCACGAACGAACGCGGCCGAGGTTCGCCTGCGCCGGTCAGCCGCGGCGCCCGCGCAGGGCCTCGCGGACCCCGAAACCGAAGCGGGACAGGGCCGAGCTGTGCCGGCCGTCCGTGTAGCGGTCGTCCGGGAACACCAGCGCGCGCAGGTAGGCGGCCTTGTCCCGCACCCCGGGCAGGACCGGCAGCGTGGCGATGGCCTGGGCGGCGAAGGTCTTGCCCGCGTGGGTGTGCAGGGCGAGCCACGACTCCTCGCGCCTGGTCGGCACGAAGTCACGGGCCCAGGTGCGCAGCGGGCCGTCCACCGGCAGGCCGAGCAGCCGGGTCGAGTCGGCCACCGCGGCCGCGACGACGGCCTGCACCCCCCAGGCGGTGGCCGTGGCGATCACCGCGTGCTCGTCGGCCGGAACCAGCTGGGCGACGTCGCGCAGCGAGCCGAGACGAAGCGGCCAGTCGCCGAGGGCGGCGTGGTAGCAGGCGTGCAGGAAGCGGTTGGGGGCCGACAGGGTGGTCAGCGTCCGGCCGCCCACCTCGAAGGTCTCCGACGTGGCCCAGAGCGCGTCGAGGTCGACCAGCACGCCCCACGGGCCGAGGACGAACGTCCGGTGCAGGTCCAGCTCGAAGCCCTCGGCCCGCAGCGTCGTGCCCTTGTCGAAGCGGCGGTCGAAGCCGGGGCGCGGCTCGGCCAGGGTGCGGACGAAGCCGGCGCCGACCAGTGTGGCCACCGCGGCGTCGAAGTCGGTCGGACGGAACAGCAGGTCCAGGTCGATGAACGAGCGCAGCGCCGGGTCCGGGTAGTCCAGGTGCGCGTACGCGCTGCCCTTCAGCACCCTGGTCTCGAGGCCTGCCTCGGCGAGCCGGTCCACCACCCCGACCAGCTCCCGCTCCAGCGAGAGCACCCGCAGCAGCAGGGCCCGGTGCACCGCGCGGACCTGCGCGGCCTGTGCGTCGGTGGCGGGGAGCTCGCCCGAGGCCACCGCGGCCCGGAGGTGTCCGAGGAGACGGTGCTTGCGGGCCGCGCCCAGCAGGGCGGTCCAGTCCTCCTCGGCGAGCGGCAGGCGGGGGAACACCCGCTCGCTGGGCAGACCGGTCGCGGCGACCGCGAGCAGGGTCGCCGGGTACGCGTCCTCACCGCACAGCCTGCGCGCCACGGCGAACCTCCTCGTCGGACAGCACGGATCGGTAGCCGGCGACCAGCTCGCGCAGCCCGACCCGCGGGGTGAACTCGGCCTCGTACCGCGAGCGGGCGGCGGCACCGAGAATCGGTGAGAGCGGGCCCACCCGGCGCAGCGCCTCGGCGAGCGACGCGGGGTCACCGGGTCGGTGGGTCAGGCCGGTCACGCCGTCGGCGACCAGCTCCGCCAGGGCCCCGTGCCCGGCCACCACCGAGGGCACGCCGGCCGCCGCGGCCTCCACGACCACCAGGCCGAAGGTCTCCATCCAGACGGAGGGAGCCACCACGGCCACGGCGTCGGCCACCAGGGCCCGTCCCGCGGCCCGGTCCACCAGCCCGACGAACCGGACGTCGGAGCGCTCGGCGGCCCACGCGGCGACCTCGTCCTGGAGCGGGCCGGCACCGGCGATGACCAGCGGCACGCCCGGCCTGGCCTCGTCCCAGGCCGCCATCAGCAGGCGCAGCCCCTTCTCCTCGGCCAGCCGGCCGAGGTACAGCAGGTAGGAGCCGTCGCCGATGCGCCGGGCGCCGGCGTCGGGCACGAAGTTGTACTTCACCGCCAACAGCTCCGCGGGCATGCCAGCGGCGACCAACGTGTCCCGCTGGGCGGCGGAGATGCAGAAGAACCGGGAGACCGACGACCACCAGCGCCTGCGGTTCGCCAGCAAGCTCAGCGCGACCGGGACCGTCGCGGCGGACGAGCCCCGGTAGCAGCCGTGGCGCACGGCCGGGAGCGGGGAACGGCCGACGCAGTCCGTGCAGACGCCGCCGTCGCGGTAGAGCGTCCCGGTCGGACAGACCTGGGTGTAGTTGTGCAGCGTCGCCACCACCGGAATGCCGGCCGTCGTGCACGCGTCCAGCACGGCCGGCGACATGAGCGGGAAGGTGTTGTGCACGTGCACGACGTCCGGACGGACGGCGTGGATGCGGGCCAGCATGGCCTCGCGCGCCGCCCGGTTGTACGGCACCCGCAGCGGCACGCCCACCTTGTCCAGCAACGACATCGTCGCGATGTCGTCGCTGCGCCGCTCGAACAGCTCGACCCGGTGACCTGCCTCGCGGAGCAGTGCGGTCTCCTGGTCGACCACGTTGTCCTCGCCGCTGGGCTGCGCCGACCGGTACCGGTTGTGCACCACGAGTACGGAGAGATCGGTCATGTGCGCACCTCGGGGCGGGGTGTCGAGCGGGCGCCGGTGGCGAGCAGCGCCGCGGCGAGGAACAGGTTCAGCAGGTAGGGCGAGGCGTCGCCGAGGCCGGCCTCGGTGTAGGACGCGATGATGGTGTAGAAGATCAGGAACAGCGCGCAAGCGCGTGCCAGCGACGGTGGCCGCAGGGCCGCCACGGCGAGCAGCGTTGCCAGGAACGCCACCACGAGTGCGAGTCCCATATAGCCCTGCTCCTGGTAGACGGCCAGCCAGCTGGAGTCGATCGGCAGGCCGTCGAAGGACTTGTTGGTCAGGCCGACGCCGAGGAACTGCTCGCTGACCGTGCGTGGAGCCGCCAGGAGCGCGTCCCAGACCTTCTCCCGGCCCGTCAGCGAGGACAGGTCGTCCTGCCCGCGCCGGAACCAGGTCTGCAGGGCCGGCCCGACCACCAGCACGGCCAGACCGGCGGCCAGCGCCGCCCGGGTGAACACCTTCCGCGCCCGTTCCGATGTGGACGCCAGGGAGAGCAGGGCGACGGCGAGCCCGGCCACCAGCCCGATCAGTGCGGTACGGGTGTGGCTGAGGAGCAGCAGACCGACCGCGGGAACGGCGAGCAGCAGCATGCTCGTACGCGTCGTGCGGTTGCCCAGCCACAGCAGCACGACCAGACCGGTGACCGTGGCGGAGTACAGGCCGACCTGGGGCGGGGTCAGCGGCCAGATCGCTCCCACCACGCGTCCGCCGTAGGACTCCGGCCGGGCGGTGCCCGGGGAGATCACCAGTCCCAGTAGGACGGTGGCGAGCACGGCCGCGATCGCCCGGACGTGGTGACGGACCAGTGCCAGCCAGTCGTGCCACCAGCGGGTGACCAGCCAGAGCGTGGCCACGAAGACGGTGAACCGGAAGCAGCGCAGCAGTGCGCCGTAGCCGGACTCCATCCGCACGCTCGACGCGATCGAGGCCACCAGCAGCAGCGTGAGGATCAGCAGGTACGCGCTCGGCCGGAGCTGGATCCGCGGGTTGATCAGCAGTGCCAGCAGGAACGCGCCGACCACGGCGCCCATCGTGACGATCTGGGCGACCGGCTTCGGGATCGGGATGATCGTGTCCGCGCCCTGGGAGCCCAGGGTGTTGATCACCAGCAGTGTCCAGACGGCACCCAGCAGGCGGGGCGCCGGGTCGCCGAGGAAGTTCTGGTCGGCCACCGCGTCGCGCGGTGAGAGCAGGCTCATGGCTTGGCCCGCAACCGCACCCACAGGTGCCAGCCCAGCCGCTCGCCGAACGGCAGTCGGTGCACGGGCAGCGGCGGCGCGTGCATGTAGCGGCGGAACCACTCCTCGAGCTCGAAGTCGGGGAAGTCGCGGGTCACCTCGCGCGGGGAGTACACCCTGGCGAACGGGTTGAACGGCCCGTCGGTGTTGCGGTGGGTGAAGGTCTCCAGCTCGAGGTACCGGCGCAGCCCGATGCGCTCGGCGTTGGCCAGGTGGGCGCGCAGCATGTCCGACCGCCCGGCCATCCGCGTACGGCGCAGGGGGTAGGCGGCCGCCAGCACGGCCCTGCGCACCAGCCGGATGCTCACCTGGAAGTTCAGCGAGTCCCGCGCGTAGAGCATGGCGACCAGCGTGCCGCCGGGCCGCAGCACGCGCCGGATCTCGGCCTGCGCGGTGTGGATGTCCGGGATGTGGTGCAGGACGCCGTGGCTGAACACGTAGTCGAAGCTGTTGTCCGGGTAGGGGATCGACAGGGCCGAGCCCTGCTTCAGCGCGTCGTGGGGCAGCTCGCGCGTGCGCAGCCGGGCGCGGACGCGCTCGACCGACTCGGCTGTCAGGTCGAGGCCGGACCACCGGGCGCCGCGGCGGATCAGCTGCTCGGACTCAGCGCCCTGGCCCAGGCCGATCTCCAGGACCCTCTTGCCCCGCCAGTCGAACCGGTCCAGGCAGGCGAGGATGTGGCCCTCCTGGTCGTAGCGCCATGCGTCGTAGGCGGCGAAGAAGCGCTCGTAGTCGTCGGCGAACTCCCCGTGCAGGCCGCCCACGATGTGGTCGCCGCAGGGATGCGCGTTCCAGAACGCCTGGACCTCTGTCTCGTTCATGCCACTTCTCTCCTCAGCCGCCTGACTGGACGTAGGTGCTGCGCCGGTCCTGCGAGTACGGCGGGGACTGCCACTGCGGCGGCTGGATGACCTTGCCGGTGTCCACGGCGAGGTAGGTCCAGGGACCGATGTAGTGGTTGTTTCGCCAGGTGTTGTTCTGTTCGAACGTGATGGCCTGCTGGACCGAGTCCGCCCGGTAGGGCGACCAGTCCGGGAAGGTGCCGTAGTTGGAGATGAGCGCCATCCGTGCGCACAGCGAGTCACAGCCGATCGAGCGCGGCTCGACGGAGAACAGGTTGTCGTGGATGTCGACGTTCTGGGTCTTCCAGCGGCAGTCGTCGTAGAGCGGGTCCTTGCTGATGTTCGGCGCGGCGCAGCTGGCCATGTCCGGCACCAGCCGGGTGCAGCCGCCGGAGGTGTTGGCCGGGCTGTTGCAGTACCGGTCCGCGTTCTCCCACAGGGTGATCCCGGCCCAGTTGTCGATCAGCGCGTTTCCGTAGATGTCGAGCTTGTCCGTCCGCGCCGGGACCCGGCCCTCGCCGCCGGACTCGGAGATGTAGATGCTCGCCGCCGGGAAGCTGTCACCCCGGTTGGCGAACTCCCGGCCCTCGACGATGTTGTTGCGCCGGATGGTGTTCCCGCGGATCGTCGCGTTGTAGCTGATCTCGTAGAAGATCGCCGGCCCGTCGTTGTCCTCGATCAGGTTCTTCTCGATCAGGAAGTCGTTGTTGTTGGTGTCGGCCCACAGGCCGGTACCGCGGTTGTCGTGCACCCAGTTCCCGCGGATGTCGGCGCCGTCGACCGCCCAGAACTTCACCCCGCCGGTGCAGCCGCAGCCCTCGATCTTGGACTCCCAGTCGTCGGTGTTGTTGCCGACGATCTCGTTGCCCTCCACGACCAGGTCCCCGATCGGACCGTTCTTGTAGGCGTTGATGCCGTACTGCCCGTTGTCGCGCAGGCAGTTCCCGCGGACCTGTTGCCGGGCTCCGGCCATCATCCCGGCGCCGCCGTTGTCCTCGATCGTGTTGTTCTCGATGACCCAGCCGTCACCCGAGTCGTGGTTGACCACGCCCTCGTCCGCCGGGGCGACGAAGCCGCGGACGGTGAGGCCGCGGATCGTGACGTCGGCGGCCTGCGCCACGAACGCGTACTTGTTGCGTTCCTGCCCGTCGAGCACCGCGCCGGGGGCACCGAGGTAGACGTTGCCGTCCTTGGGACTCACCGAGCCGAACTCGCCGGTGCCCAGGGTGTGGGTGCCGGGCTCGAGCCAGAACGTGGTGCCGGCCGGGCTCTGCTCGGTCCTGTCGGCGAGGTCGCCGTCCACGTCCGCGTCGACGGTGACGGCCCCGGCCGGCGCGGCGGCGGGGCCGGGCACCGTGTGCCCACAGACCGCCGTCACGTCACCGGCCGGGTTCTCCTCGTTGACGCCGCCTGACTGGTCGACGGAGGTCGTACAGGAGAAGGCCAGCAGCGACAGTGCACCCAGGGACGCGGTAACGCGTGCACGGGTCCACAGTCGAGTGTCCACAGCAGAACCTCCGGCTAGCGGTCGAAGCACAGCAGGGTGGTGAGCACGGCGTCGCCGCCGATCGAGCCGGTGCCGACGAGGGTTGTCGCCGGTTCGAGGCGGCCGAAGCCCGGCGAGTACCAGCCGAGCGGGGGGTCGGTCTCGCCGCGGTGGGCCGACCAGGACAGGTCGGGCGGCAGCTCGAGCACGGCACCGTGGCCACCGTGCTCGTCGGTCCAGGTCAGGCGGGCCGAGCTGCCCTCGAGGACCGCCGTCACCGCCGGGCCGAGGTGGAAGGCGAGCCGCGCCCGGTACGGGCCCCGGCCGTACACCTCGTCGAACACCCGCAGCTCGCCGGACTCCGCTCCCAGCTCGACCGTGCGGCGGTGGGTCGCCGGTGTGGGGCCCTTGGCATAGCCGTCGTGCTCCGCGCTCCAGCGGGCCGTGCCGCCCTCCGGCGGGACGTCGACGGCCAGCACCCGGCTCCGCGCGTGCCGCGTCCACAGGAACGGCCCGCCGCTGTCGGACTGGTCGCGCCCGGCCAGCTCCAGGGTGTTGTGCCCGAGGGTGGAGCGGAAGTAGGCCCGCCACCGCGGCTGACCGTGGTAGCAGTAGGTACCCGGGTCGGCGAGGATCTCCACCCCGCCGTGGCGGACCTCGAGCGACAGCGCGTCGGCATGGGCGTGTGCCGCGATCGACAGGAACCCGTGTGGACCCCCGTCGCAGCGGCACCAGATCTCCCGGGCACCGGACCGGGCGCGGAGCACGGTCAGCCCGGCGTCGCCGAGGTGCGTCGGGCGGACGGCCGGCCGGACCGCCGCCGGCACCGGCACACCCTTGCCCAGGGCAGTCAGCAGCGGCGTGCGGACATCGGTAGCGGCCACCTCCGGCCACCACTCGCGCCGGCCGAACAGCGCGGTGCCGGTGGCGAGCAGCGAGCCCCAGCGGTGCGTGCCGGCCCCGTCGAGCACCAGGCCGTGGCCGTCGTCGGCGTCGCCCTGCCTCGGTGGGGCGAGGCGGGTGTCGACGACCGCTGCCAGCGCGTCGCACATCCGGACCAGCACCAGCCAGGTCGTCTCCGGCACCTCGACGCCGGCCGCGTGCGCCTCCAGCGCCGCGGCAAGACCAAGCTCGAGCACCAGGCCGTGGTACTCGGTCGCGAGCTCGCGGTTGAGCCCGGAGCCGAACGTGTTTCGCTGCAACTGCGCGTCCAGCAGCCGCAGCGCGGCGGAGCGCCAGGTCGGCGACTCGGGGAACCAGTCGAACGCCGTGGCGGCGGCCAGCTGCCCGGCGGCCTCGGCGATCACGTGGTTGTTGGCCGACGAGCCCCGGCTGGGGAACGCCGCGAGCCAGCGCTGGTGCTGGCGGATCTGGTGCAGCGCGACCGGGTTGTCGTCGAACAGGGCGGTGACGCCGGGCCAGCCGTCCAGCAGCCTGCGTACCCACACCCAGGACAGCAGCCGGATGCCCAGCTCGATCCCGCTCACCCAGTGCACCCCGCGCATCGGCGGGTTGGCCGCCCACCACGACCGCAGGTGCTCGGCGACCCGCGTGGCGTAGCGGTCCTCACCGGTCAGCGCGTACGCAGCGGCCAGCACGGTGAGGTGCTGGTGGCGGGAGGGCTCCCAGATCTGCTTGATGTCGCCGACCGCGTCCTCGCTGCGGTAGGGGATGTCGAAGGCGTACCGGTCGGCCGGTGCCGACCGCCCGGTCTTCGGGTCACGGGACCAGTCCGGTGCCACCAGGTCCTCGCGCGGCACGCCGAAGTACTCCGCCCGGCCGGCCACCAGCTCGTCGGCCGTTGCCGTGAGCCGGGCGACGGCGTCGGCCGGCACCGCGGCCAGCACGCCGGGCTCCAGCACCGGCGCGGGCGTCCGGTGGGCGAGCCAGGTCTCGCGCACCGGCGCGTCCAGCTCCCGGCGCCAGCGCCGTCGGCGCACCACGTCGCCCAGCCGGCCGGCGACCTCCGCCGGGCCCATCCGGGACAGGCGGCGCAGGTACCAGCCGGGGGACATCACGGCGCCACCGGGGATGCCTCAGTGGACGTCTCGGTGGACGTCTCTGTGGTCGTCTCGGTGGCCGCCGGTGCGGGCCGCTCGAGCCGGACCGGAACGCCCGCGCCGAGGCTGCGCTCCACGGCGAGCGTGGCCAGGGTCGTCGAGACCAGCGAGTCGACCGGAACGGGCATCGGGGCCCCGGTGGCGACCGCACCGAGGAACGCGTCGAGCTCGGCGCGCTGCCCCTTGTCCCGACCGCGCGGCAGCAGCGGGGTCGCCCACCGCTTGCGCGCGTACACCGAGGCACGCACGAAGTCGTCCAGCCGGAGCACCTTCTGGTCGGCGACCAGGTCCAGGGTCTCCTTGGCGAACCCGGTCGAGCCGGAGGTGGCGTAGGTGATCGTGGCGGTCGAGCCGTCGGGGTAGCGCAGCACAGCCTGCAGGTCGGCGTTGCCAGGGGTGGCGCACGCGTACACCGACGTGGGGTCCGCGCCCAGCAGCCAGCTGACCGTGTCGATGAAGTGCCCGCCCTCACCGGCGAACCGGGTGCCCTCGCGGTCGGACCGGTTGTACCAGGAACCGCCGTCCAACCGGCCGGCATTGACCAGGTAGCGCACGGTCGCCGGGCCCACCCTGGGGCCGAACTGGGCGCGGGCCTGCCGCAGCAGCGGCGCGAAGCGCCGGTTGAAGCCAACCTGGAGCCGGTCGTTGCCGGACTCGGTGATCGCGTCGAGCACGGTGGCAAGCTCCGCCTCCGACAGCGCCAGCGGCTTCTCGACGAACACGGCCTTGCCGGCACGCAGGGCCCGGGCGGTCAGCTCGGCGTGCGAGCTGTGCCGGGTGACCACGAACACGGCGTCGACGTCGTCGTTCGCCAGCACGTCGTCGAGCTCGGTGGAGGCCTCGGCGAAGCCGAACTTGCGCCTGGCGTTGGCCGCCGAGAGCGCCGAGGTCGTGACGACGTGGCTCAGCCGCACGTCCTCGCGCTCGGCGAGGTGCGGCAGCAGCATCGAGGAGGCGTAGTTGCCGGCGCCGATGAAACCGAGCCGGAGCTCCCCGCTGCGCCGCTGCCAGCCCCGCCGCGGCCCGCTCTGGCCGGTGGCGGAGACGGGAACCCGGAGCACCGCCGACTCGGCCGTAGCGATCTCGGTAACGGTCTCGGCGGCGGCCGGGCCGGCCGCGTCGTAGCTGAACAGGACGGCGACGGCCTTGAGCTCGCCGGCCTCCAGCGCCCGGTAGGTCTCCGCGGCCTCGGCGAACTCGGCGACGTGTGAGACCAGGGGCTCGACGTCGATCCGGCCTCGTGCTGCCAGGTCCAGGAAGCACTCGATGTTGCGCCGCTCGGTCCAGCGCACGTACCCGATCGGGTAGTCGCGACCCTCCAGCTCGTAGCTCGGGTCGTAGCGGCCCGGGCCGTAGGAGCGGGAGAACCGGACGTCCAGCTCCTTCTCGTAGTAGGCGTTCCAGGGCAGGTCCAGGGAGCACTTGCCAATGTCGACGACAGTGCCACGGTCCCTGGCAAGCTTCGCGGCCAGCTCGACTGGACCGTTGGAGCTGCCACCGGCGGCCAGGTACACCTGGTCAACCCCGTGCCCGCCGCTGAGCTCGTCCACGGCGGTGTCCACGACACCGGCGTCGGGGTGCCCGGCCACCAGCGCGCCGAGCCGCTCGGCCAGCTCGCAGCGCGACGGGTCGGGGTCCACCCCGACGACCCGCACGCCCGAGGCGACCAGCAGCTGCACGACCAGCTGGCCGATCAGGCCGAGCCCGATCACCAGCGCCAGGTCGCCCAGCTGGGGCTCGCCGCGCCGGACGCCCTGCATGGCGATCGCGCCGACCGTGCCGAACGCCGCGTGCCGGGGGTCGACGCCGGCCGGCACCTTCACGTAGAGGTTCTTCGGCACCCAGTTCAGCTCGGCGTGCAGCGCGTGCTCGTTGCCGGCGCAGGCCACCAGGTCGCCCACCGCGACGTCGTCGATGCCGGCGCCGACCTCCTCCACGACCCCACAGAGCGAGTAGCCGAGCGGGGTGTAGGAGTCGAGCTTGCTGCTCACCTTGCGATAGGTGGCCGCGAGGCCGTTGGTGGCCACGCTCTGCACGACCTTGGCGACCTGGTCCGGCCGCGCCTTCGCCTTGCCCACCAACGACTTGCTCGCCTCGGAGACCTTCATCAGCTCGGTGCCGGTGGAGATCAGCGAGAACACCGTGCGGACCAGCACCCCGCCCGGCTTGACCGCCGGCGTCGGCACGTCCAGCAGGGCGAGCTCCCCGCTCTTGTAGTTCTGCACAACCTGCTTCAAGACTCTTCCCTCGTCTCAGGCGGAAACGGTGGTCCCGGCGGTCGCGCCGCGGTACCAGTACTCGAGCGTCAGCACGTGCCACAGGTGCTTGGACCGGTCCTGCTGCCCGGCGGCGTCCTCGGCGACCAGCCGGCGCAGCGCGTCCCTGCGCAGCAGGCCGTCGCGGACCAGCAGCCCGTCGTTGACCACCTCGCGCACCAGGGGGGCCAGGTCCCGGCTCATCCAGGCCCGCAGCGGGGCGCTGAACAGGCCCTTGGGGCGGTGCACGATCTCGCTCGGCAGGATCGACAGCGCGGCGCGCTTGAGCGCGGCCTTGCTCTGCCGGCCGGCGATCTTCTCCTTGCCGGACAAGGCGAACGCCGCCCTGACCACGTCGACGTCCACGAACGGCACGCGCACCTCGGTGGAGGCGGCCATGCTGGAGCGGTCGGTGTAGGCGAGGTTCAGCCCCGGCAGGAACATCCGGGCATCGGCCAGGCACATCCGGTTCACGTGGTCGGTGAGCGTGTTGTCGTTGTAGATCTCGGCGTGCTCGGCCAACACGTCGTCCACCGTGGACGCCAGGTCCGGGTTGACCAGGTCCAGCAGCTCGCCCCGGTCGTACATCGTGTAGCTGCGCCGGAACGCGGTCTCCTCCGGCAGCTCGGCGAAGGACAGGAAGCGCTTGGCGAACCGGACCGAGCGGTACCCGCGCCGGGACGACGCCACCGGCAGCCGGTCGACGACCGCGCCGATCGGGCGGCGGACGAGCCCGGGAACCTGTTGGTAGCGCAGGGCGAGCAGGTTGGCCAGATGCTTGCGGTAGCCGCCGAACAGCTCGTCGGCACCCATCCCCGAGAGCATCACCTTCACCCCGGCTTCCCGGGCGGCGGCGCAGATCAGGTAGGTGTTGATGGCCGCAGGGTCACCGATCGGCTCGTCCAGGTGGTAGGTCATCTTCGGCAGGAGGTCGAGCACCTGCGGCGCGATCTCGATCTCGTTCAGCTCGACGCCGAACCGACGCGCCACCTGCCTGGCGTAGCGCAGGTCGTCCGGCATGGCCTCGAACCGCGCGTCCTCGGCCCGGAAGCCGATCGTGTACGCCGAGATTCCCGGCTGGAAGCGGGCGGCGAGCGCGGTCAGGTAGCTCGAGTCGAGCCCGCCGGAGAGGAACGTGGCCACCGGCACGTCGGCGAGCAGATGGGCCCGGGTGGAGTCGGCGATCACCTGGGCCAGGTCCGGGGCCGGCTCGTGCGCGGCGGCCTCGGCGACCTCGGCGATGGACCAGTACACCCCGCGCTCGCTGGTCCCGTCCGGGCGGATGCGCAGCCAGCTGCCCGGCGGCAGCTTCTCGGCCTCACGGAAGGCGCACCGGCCATCGGGGACCCAGTAGTAGAGCAGCGAGGCGACCATGGCGGCGTTGTCGACGTGCAGACCGTCGCCGAGTTCGGTGGCGAGTGCCTTGAGCTCGGAGGAGAACGCGAGGCCCTGGCGGCGTCGCACCAGGAACAGCGGCTTGATGCCGAGCTGGTCGCGGACCAGGGTCAGCTCACCGGTCCGCTCGTCGAACACGCCGAAGGCGAACATCCCGCGCAGCCGCGGCAGGCAGTCGGTGCCCCAGCGGCGCCACGCCTCGAGCAGGACCTCGGTGTCGCTGGTGCCGCGGAAGCGCACGCCGGCGGACTCCAGCTCGCGCCGCAGCTCCGGGGCGTTGTAGAGCTCGCCGTTGTAGGTGATGGCGAGCCCGTGGGAGACCATCGGCTGGGCGCCGGTCTCCGACAGGTCGATGATCGACAGCCGCCGATGTCCGAAGTGGACCTCGCCGGTGCCCGCACGGTGGCTGTACCGGCCGTGGCCGTCGGGGCCGCGGTGGGCGAGGGTCTTGGTCAGCCGGTCGGTCAGCGGGCCGCCGTCCGGCCAGAGGTAGGTGCCTGCGATGCCGCACATGTGGTCGCCCTCTCAGCCCTTGGTCCTGCGTTGGTTCAGTCCTTCGACGTCCTCCGCGCGGACCGGCGGGAACCGCCTGGTGGGCACGTCGTGCACGGACTGCTCGGGGGCCCGGTCCTGCCCGACCGGGGAGAACCGGTGGGTCGGCAGCTCGGGACCGTCGGCACTCCCGTTCGTGGCCCCGTTGGTGCTTCCGTTCACAGACGTCGTCCGAGCCGACCCGTTGACCGTGCCCGGCTCGAGCCGCGGCACCGTCTCGGCCCGCGCGGCCCTGCCACGCAGGGCCGTGTGCAGGCCGTCCCAGAGCGTGCCGTCGGTGGAGTCCTTCGGGTCCGGGTCCACCAGCACGACCCCGACGACGGGGATCGAGGCGTCGGCGAGCTGGCGGGCCACGGTGTGCAGCCAGGCCGCGTTCGCGAACCCGGCCCGCACCACCAGCAGCGTCTCCTGGCCGAGGTGGGGCAGGTCGGTCCAGGCCGTGCCCGGGGTGACCGAGCCGACGCCGATCCGGACCTCGCCGGGCCGGGCCGGGCCGGTGTCCTCGGCGCCGACGACCCGGACCGGGTGCTTCTCGCGTCCGGTCAGCTCCGCGAGGTCCCGACCGGAGAGGTCGTCGCGCGTAAGGCGGCCGGCTGGGTCCTCGACGAGGGCCACCGGACGGTCGTCGAGCCGGGTGGCGACGTCCAGGGCGAGCGCCGCGGCCACCCGCGGGGCGCCGAGCTCGAGCACCGACACGGGGCCGGAGCCGTCCCGGACGAGCCGGACGAGCGTCGCGGCCACCCGGTCGCGCTCCTGCGCCGCGCGTGAGCGCCGCCAGAGTCGGGCCGGCCCGCGCCGGGGCGCCGGCAGCTGGGCGACCACCGAGGCGGCGAGGTGGGCGGCGATGTCCCTGCGCAGCACGGGGCGGTCCCGGACCACGCCCATGACCGCGGCCAGCGTGACACCCGAGACCAGCCCGAGCACGAGCCCGATCCCGGCCGCGGCTCCGGTCGAGGCGAGCACCGATCGGCGGATCGCCCGGCCCTTGTCCACGACCTGGGTACCGGCGGCGACGCGCGGCGCGCCGATCCCGGCCTCCTGGGCCTGCTGGGACAGGTCGGAGATGCGGGAGGTGAGCTCCGCGCGCCGGGCGTAGAGCGAGTCCAGGTTGGCGGCGTTCGGCTGCACCTGCTGGCCGCTGTCGGTCGTCTCGCCGTTCAGCTCGGCCTGCTCCTGCGCCGCCCGCGCCTCCCCCTCGGCCCTGGCGATCTGGCCGTTGACGTCCTTCAGCTCAGTGTTGATCTTGTCCCGCTGCGCGAGCAGCGCCTTGGCCTGCGCGTCCGCCGAGGTCTGGATGCGACCGACGTGGTCGGCGATGAACGCCTGGGCGAGCGCGTCGGCGCGCCGGACGGCCTCGGCGGGGGTCGGGCCCTTGACGGTCAGCTCGAGCACGTTGTTGGTGAGCCCGACCGCCGTGTACTGGGTGATGAACTGCTCGGGTCGCTGGTCGGAGCCGAGCGCGTCCAGTGCCGCCGCGGCGACCCGGGTGGTCATCACCAGTGTCGCGTCGGTGCGGATCAGGCTGCCGCCGTCGGAGGGCTGGTCCTCCTCGTGCAGCACGAGGATGCGGGTGACCGCCTCGGCCGGGCTCGGCAACAGCGTCGAGAACAGGCCGCCGGCGATCATGCCGAGCAGCGCGAGCGCGACCCACATCCGGCGCCGGCGCCGGACCCCGACCCACAGGCGGGTGAGGTCGATCAGCGGTTGCGGTCCGGACGCGGTCTCGGGGGCCTCCGCCTCGGTGCTGAGCGCGGTCGACCGCGTGGCTGCCCGCTGGGTCTTCGACTGCCGGGTCTTGGTGCTCATGCTGAACCTGCCATCACGCTGTCCACCGGAACCTCCGGCGCCTCGGTCGGTCCGGCCTGGCCGAGCGGCCTGGTCCGGTGGGTGACCACGACGCCGAGGACGTCGTGGCCGGCGTCGGTGCACGCCTCGTGGATGCCGACCAGCTCCCAGCCGGTCCGGGTGCCCGCGGTGACCACCACGAGCGCGCCGGCGACGTTGGCGTCGGGGACGATCGGCCGCGCCGCGGAGACCTCGGCCACCCGCAGCGTCGCGCGGGCCGGCCCGGCCGCGGCGGTGCGGGCGAGGCGTTGCGCCGCCCGGCGGGCGGCGGGGTCGTCGTCGGGGACCACCACGAGCACCCGCGGCAACAGGCCGGACGGGCCGCTCGGCGTGCTCTCCCGCAGCCGTGAGACCACCCGGCGGTAGCGGATCTCCAGACCCTCCTCGTCCGCGGGAGGCGGGAGCGCCGGGAGGTGCCAGTCGCGTTCGCCGAGGAAGAACCGGCGCAGCAGCCCGCGCCTGCCGGTCCCGGCCGTGTCGCCAGGCTCGTCGGCGACGTCGACGCCGCCCAGGACGTCCGCGCCGAGCGCGGAGACGATCTGCGCCTCTCCCCGCAGGCGCCGGTCCGAGCGGGCGGCCAGCAGGTGGCCGAACAGTCCGATCAGCAGGAACGCGGCGGCGCCGCCGCCCGCGAAGTGGGTCATGGTCGGCGCGGCCGGACCCGCCGGGCGCTCGGCCGGTCCCATCACGACCATCTTGGCCTGGGTGGACGCCGCGTCGAGCTCGTCGAGCTTGGTCATCGCCTGGGACAGCGCCGTGCGCAGCGACTCGAGCTCGGTGCGCACGCCCACGCTGTCGATGGTGTTGCCCTCGCCCGCCGAGGCGTGCAGGTCGGAGATGCGCTGGTTGGTGTCCAGGATCTGCTGGCGCAGGTTCTGCTGCTGTTCCTGGGAGACCTGCGCGGCCGAGTCGGCGGTGTCGCTGAGCAGCTGGGTGGAGTAGGTCACGTACTCCTGGGCCACCCGGTCGGCGAGCTGTTGGGCCCGCTCGGGGCTGTCGGCCCGGCCGGTGACCTCGATGATGTTGCCCTCGGCCACCTGCGCGCTCACGTCGTCGGCGAGGTCCTTCCCCGGGACGCCCCAGCGCAGGCCGGCGGCCGTCCGGTCCAGTACGACCGAACTCTGCGCGACCTGTGCCTCGGTCAGCAGCTCGTCGGCGTCGCGCGGACCCTGCAGCAGGACGTTGGCGGAGGTCTCGTAGCCGGGGGAGAACACCAGCGAGGCACCCGCCCCGGCGACCGCGCCGAGCACGGCGAACACAATCAGTAGTCGCCACCGTCGCTTCAGGACCTGACCGACCACCGACAGGCGAACCGTGTCCTCAGTCACCCTGTGTACTCCCCTCGCTGTGCTCGCCAGCACGCACAAACACCGGCTAGCAGGGCTTTCACTCGTCCCGTCGCCCGTGTCACCGCTTTGGTTACATCAATGCCGTGACTCTTAGTCAAAACGGGACCGAATGTGGGGAGGGGAATTCATTCGGTTGTCACTCGGTTGCGTTATACGCAGTGAGTAACGCCTCACTCGAGTGCGCCCAGGACAGTGGGCCCTCCACGCGGGCCCGGCCGATCTCACCCATGCGGGCGCGCTGGGCGGGGTCGTCGAGCAGCTCGGCGGTCAGCTTGGCGAACTCGGAGACGTCGTTCGCCCGGGCGTACACCGCCGCGTCGCCGGCCGACACCCGCGCCTCACGCAGTTCGAATGACACGATCGGCTTGCCCATCGCCATGTACTCCATGACCTTGTTCATGGTGGACACGTCGTTGAGCGGGTTGCGCGGGTCCGGCGAGAGGCAGATGTCCGCTGTGGACAGATAGCGCACCAGGTCCGCGTCCGGGATCCGCCCGGTGAACTCCACCTGGTCGGCCAGGCGCAGCCGCTCGGCCAGCGCCTGCATCTCCTCGAAGGTGTCGCCGGCGCCGACGAACACCGCGTGCCAGTCGGTGCGGCCCTGCTCGTCGCGCAGTGCGGCGAGTGCCTGGAGCGCGTAGTCGACCCCGTCCTGCGGACCCATCACCCCGAGGTAGCAGAGCAGGTTCGGCTTGCCGCGCTTGAGCTCGGGCTCCGGCTCGACGCGGCGGAACCGCTCGACCGCGGGCGCGCTGCGCACGACGAACACCTTCTCCGGCGCGACGCCGCCCCGGCGCAACGCCACCTGGCGGTAGCTCTCGTTGGTCGCGATCACCACGTCCGCGGCGCGGTAGCTCGCCCGCTCCAGCCGGCAGACGGCGCGGTAGAGCAGGTCCTCGCCCCGGCCGAACCGGGACAGGTAGAGCTCCGGCACCAGGTCGTGCTGGTCGAAGACGAACTTCGCGCCGCGCCGCCGCAGGCTGCGGGCGACCAGGAACAGCAGGTCGGGCGGGTTGCAGGCGTGTACGACGTCGACCGGGCCGACCGTGCGCTCGATGCGCCGGGCAAGCCGGTAGGTGTGCCACAGCGCCGAGCCGTACTCCTTGAGGTAGCCGGCTGGCCCGCCGGTCGCCGCGGCCAGCGGGTAGCGGTGGATGCGCACCCCGTCCAGCTCGACGTAGGGCTCGGTGTCCCGCTTGGTCCCCTGCGGACAGATGACGTGCACCTCCCACCCGGCGTCGCGCAGGGTCGTGGACTCCTGCCAGACGCGGCGGTCGAAGGGGACCGAGAGGTTCTCGACAAGGATCAGTGCTCTACCAGGCAAGGCCCACATACCCCGGTTCGGCCCGGCGCGCCTGCGCGTCGGGGAGGCGGACGAGATCGACGATGGTCTGGCTGCCGCCGTGCGGGAGCTTCGCCAGCACGGCGGGGTCCTTGGTGCCGACGAGGATCACCTCGGCGTGGTCGAGGACCTCGTCGACGTCGGCGGCGAGGAGCTGGCCGAGGTGCGGCAGCCGCGCCTCGATGAACTCCCGGTTGGCGCCGAGCAGCCGGGACAGGCTGACGTTGGCGTCGTGGATGCGCAGGTCGTAGCCCTTGCCGAGCAGCCGCTCGGCCAGCTCGACCAGCGGGCTCTCCCGGAGGTCGTCGGTGCCCGGCTTGAACGACAGGCCGAACAGGCCGACCCGGCGCCGTCCGGTCCGCGCGACCAGCTCGAAGGCGCGTCGCAGGTGCTCCTCGTTGGAGGGCAGGACGTGGGACAGGATCGGCACGGCGACGTCCGCGCGGTGGGCCGCGTGCACCAGTCCGCGCACGTCCTTGGGCAGGCAGGAGCCGCCGAAGGCGAAGCCGGGCCGCAGGTAGGCCGGGCTGATGTTGAGCTTGCGGTCGGCCAGGAAGACGTCCATGACCGCGTGCGAGTCCAGCCCCAGCGCGGCGCAGATGGAGCCGAGCTCGTTGGCGAAGCCCACCTTGAGCGCGTGGAACGAGTTGTCCGCGTACTTCGTGATCTCGGCGACCGGGATCGCGACCCGGAACACCTCGCCGGGCAGGCCGGAGTACAGCTCGGCCACCACGTCCCCGCTCGCGGGGTCCAGCTCGCCGATCACCGTCTTCGGCGGCTCGAAGAAGTCCCGCACGCTCGTGCCCTCACGCAGGAACTCCGGGTTCACGGCGACGCCGAAGTCGACGCCCGCGGTCCGGCCCGAGGCCTTCTCCAGGATCGGGACCAGCAGGTTCAGGCAGGTACCCGGCAGCATCGTGCTGCGGAACACCACGGTGTGGCGCTGGCCGTCCGGCTTGTCCGCCAGTGCCTCGCCGATCTCCTCGGCGACGCGTTCGAGGTACGCCGTGGACAGGCTCCCGTTGGCCGCCGAGGGGGTTCCGACGCAGACCAGGGAGACGTCGGTCGCGGCGACCGCCTCGGCGACGTCGGTCGTCGCGCGCAGGGCCCCGGAGGCCACCACCTCCGCGGTCAGCTCGCCGATCCGCTCCTCGACCACGGGCGCGTTCCCGCCGGTGATGAGCTCGACCTTCGTCGGGTTGACGTCCACCCCGACGACCTCGTTGCCCCGGGCCGCCAGACACGCGGCTGACACGCAGCCGACGTAGCCCAGTCCGAAGACACTGATCCTCATGTCACTTCTCCCGCCTTTTCGCGGGCAGCACAAAACAGGCGTGACACAACCACGCGCGTCCTCCGTCGGCTTGTGCTCCGGCCCCCGAGCCGGACTCAGCGAGATATGAGGGGCCACTCCGCACCTGACTCGCCCAGTAGGTCGATCCCGGAAGGGTGGTTGTTACCGCGTGTGGTGAAAAAATCCCCCGGTCCTGGGTAATTGGGAGTGAATAGGCTGAATGTTGATCACTATGCGTCACATGACTCGGGGCGCGACGTGGGCATACCGGGGTGCCCATGTAGGTTTCGTCGGGGTCACGGGCGTGCACCAGGCCGTCCGGTGGGATCGCTCGCACGAAGGGGAGTGACCGTGTTCGTACGACGGATCGGCGTGATTGGCACGGGGTACGTGGGCCTCACCACCGGCGCCTGCCTGGCCTCGCTCGGGCACCACGTGGTGTGTGCCGACGTGGATGCCGACAAGGTGAAGCGGCTGTCCGCGGGCGAGGTGGACATCCTCGAGCCCGGGCTCGCCGAGTTGGTCGCCGAGGGCATCGCCGCCGGCCGCCTCTCGTTCGTGCTCGGCGCCTCCGCCGCGGTCGACGGGGCCGAGGTCGTGTTCCTCTGCGTGCCGACGCCGATGGGCGTTGGCGGGGTGGCCGACCTGTCGATCGTCGAGTCGGTGCTCGAGGAGGTCGGCGCGCTCCTGCCGCCGGGCTGCGTCGTGGTCAACAAGTCGACGGTCCCGGTCGGCAGCGCCCAGCGCACCGCGGAGCTGCTCGACCGCGAGGACGTCGCCGTCGTGTCGAACCCGGAGTTCCTCCGCGAGGGCTCCGCGGTGCACGACTTCCTCAACCCCGACCGGATCGTCGTCGGCTGCGACCAGCAGGACGCCGCCGAGCGGGTGGCCGCCCTCTACGCCCGCCTCGGTGCTCCCACCGTGCTCACCGACGCGGCGAGCGCCGAGCTGGTCAAGTACGCCGCCAACTGCTTCCTGGCGATGAAGCTGTCCTACGTCAACGCGATCGCCGAACTGTGCGACCGGCTCGGCGCCGACATCTCCGACGTCACCGAGGGCGTGGGCTACGACAAGCGCATCGGCCAGGCGTTCCTGCAGCCCGGTCCCGGCTGGGGCGGGTCGTGCCTGCCCAAGGACACCTCGGCGATGCTCCAGCTCGCCGACGCCGCCGACTACGAGTTCCGGCTCATCCGGGCCACGATCGACACCAACAACCGGCAGCGCCAGCGCATGGTCGAGAAGGTGCGCCTCGCCGTCACCGGCAAGCGCGGCGGCTCACTGTCCAAGGTCCGCCTCGGCCTGCTCGGCCTGACCTTCAAGGCCGGCACGGACGACCTGCGCGACTCGCCGGCCCTGGCCGTCGCCGCGCTGCTGCGCCAGGCCGGCGCGCAGCTGGTCGCCTACGACCCGGCGGTCCGCTCCGGGGACACGCGCATCGACGAGGGCATCACCGTGGTCGACGACCCCTACGTCGCCGCCGAGGGCGTGCAGGCGGTGGTCGTGCTGACCGAGTGGCCGGAGTTCCGCACGCTGGACTGGGCCAAGCTCGCCGCCGTGGTGGCGCGGCCCGTCGTGGTCGACACCAGGAACCTGCTCGACCCCGACGTCGTGCGCCGCGCCGGCTTCGAGTGGAACGGGCTCGGCCGCCGCTAACAGCCCCCGAGGTCCTGCTCGGCGAGGTGGCGGCGGAGCCGGTCGAGGCAGCGGCAGCGGATGCGGGCCACGCTGGCGGCCCGCATCCCCAACGCCGTCGCCAGCTGGGTGTGGGTCAGCTCCGGCGCGTTGGCGCGCAGGGCCAGCAGCTCCCGGCAGCGGTCCGGCAGCCGGCCGAACGCCTCCCGCAGTGCCTGGTCATGGGCGGTGTACAGCATCGGGGGCGGGAGTTCGGCGTCGACCCGCGCCGCGCCCGGGGTCTCCTGGGTGCGGCGGTGCCGGATGCGCAGGCTCTCCCGCCGCGCGGTCGTCACCAGCCAGGCGCGCAGCCGCTCGGGGCTCGCCAGCCGGGGGAGGTGCGCGGCGAGCGCGGTCCACGTGCTCTGCACCACGTCGGCCGCGTCCGCGCGGTCGAGCAGGTGGGACCTGGCGACCACCCAGACGACCGGCGAGTGCCGGCGCACGAGCTCACCCCACGGGGTGCCCCGGTCCCCGTACCGGCCGCCCAGCAGGTCGCGTTCGGTGCTCACGTCGTCCCCCTCCGCACTCGGCGGGGTGGGACGGGACGCGGCTGGTAGCGGTGCCGCGAGGGCCGGGAAATGAGTAGGACTACCCCCGTCGACCGCTCTCACCGGACGTGATCAACCCAGGCCATGCGGCCGATACGGTGCGCCTTTGCCGTCTTTCCGGGTGGATTCGGTCGAGCTAGGGTGCACAGTGTCGGTGCGGTGCTGGATAGTGTCCACAGTCGGGACGGGCACCGACGAAGTACGTGGCGTAACTAAGGGACGGTGGTGGTCGCTGTGGACGGCGTGCGTGCGCCCGCCGGCGTCCGCCTTCGCCGGCTGGCCCGCGGCTGGCTGGTGGTCGCGTCGCTCGCGCTCGCCGGCTGGGTGCTTGGCGCGCTCTTCGCCACCGCCACCGCCGCGGCCGAGGGCCTGCCCGAGAACGAGCCCCGGCACCCCGGCCCGTACCCCAGCTCGGCGCCGGAGACCGACACCCGGGCCGAGGCCGACCTGCCGATGGACCCCGCGGCCGACCCCGCACCATGGCACCCGACGCCCGGCACACCCTCACCGGCGCTGGAGACTCTGGCCGACCTGCCGTTCCCCCTGGTGGCCGAGCCGTCGCCGGCCCCGGCCAAGCCGGAACAGCAGGACCGGCCGCTCGGCGGCCTGCTCGGCGGCCTGGAGTCCGTCCTGGGCGTGCTCGACGACGGTTCCTCGGCCGAGTCCGAGTCCCCCTGGGCGTGGCCGCCCCCGGCCGTGCCCGAGGACCAGCCGCTACCCCTGCCGGAACCGCAGCCCGAGGCGACACCGCAGCCCTCGCCGAGCCTGGCCGTCCCCACGTCCCCGGCGGCGCCGGCCGAGCCGTCGGTCGCACCCGCCGAGCAGCCGACCCGCGCGACCACGCGCGGCTTCTCCTGGGAGCACGTGGCGTCGTCGCACGCACCCGAGAGCTTTCCGTCCCTTCGGGACGGTCCGCGTGCGGTAGTGGCGAGCGCCGACGTCGCCGAGCTCGCTCAGGAGTCCCCGGCACCGCCGCCGCTGCCGACCAAGGCGCCGGCCGCGCCCGGTGGTTGCCCCACGGCCTCCACCACCCACGACACGTCGAGCGGCGCTCGGGGCGGCCAGGGCGTACTGTCCGCGCAGAGCCCACTCGCGCCGCGGACGGCCGGGTCGAGGACCGGCGGCGACACGGCCGAGATCGCGGGACGGACCGCCGGCCTGCCCGTCACCTCTCCCGACTGACCCGACCCGAGCCTCCCGGGAGCCGTCTGTTCCGCGCCGGCCGCCCTTACTGCGTCCGGTCCAACCGAATGGCCCGCTCAGGCGTTTCGCCGAGCAACCGAACAGAACAACCCGAACCACCCGACCTGCCGACCGCGCCCGGTCAGGTCGGGGCCTGGCCCCGGCGCCGCGATGCCCCCGCGGCGCCGGGGCTCTCCCTCTGACCGCCCGGCCCGACCGGCACATCGAGGGGCTGTGCCGGCCACACCTCCGTGCGCGCCAGAGGCGACCGGTGCGCTGGATGGCCCAGGACGAACTGGGCCATTCAGCGCACTGCTTTCTACCGCTCCCAACGACCGCGGCGCTAGTCAGGTCACGGGTACAGGTCCGTTGTCCGCCATCGGGGCACCGCATTCAGCCACTGATGCCGCCGCCGATGCCAGCCTGCGCACGGCCTCCGCCAATACGTCACTCGGCCGGGTGAACGGGAGGCGGAGCCAGTGTTCCAGCCCGCCGTGCACCGCGAAGAACGAGCCAGGGGCCACCCGTACCCCGAAGTTCTGGGCCACGGCAGCCACCCGGGTGCTCACGGGGGCGGGCAGCCGGCACCAGAGCGAGAGGCCGCCGTCGGGGAGGTGGAACGACCAGTCCGGGCACTCCCGCGCCAGCGCGTCGGCCAGCGCGTCGCGCTGCGCGGCCAGCCTCGCTCGGCGTTCCACGAGCGCTGCCGGCGGCGCGGCGAGCAACTCGGCCAACACCAGCTGTTCGAACACCGGCGAACCGAGATCCAGCCCGCGCCGGGCGACCAGCAGGCGGTTGACGAGCTCGCGGGAGGCTCGGATCCAGCCGATCCGCAGGCCGCCCCAGTGCGACTTCGCCGCGGACCCGGTGGCCAGCACGAGGTCGCCGGCGAACGCCGCGAACGGCGGCGGGGAGGCCGGGGAGTCCCGCAGGTCCAGGTCGACGTGGGTCTCGTCGATCACGACCGGCGTCCTCGCCCGGCGTAGCGCGGTGCCGAGCCGGGCCCGGCCGGCCTCGTCCAGCTGGTGCCCGGTCGGGTTCTGGAAGTCGACGACCAGATAGGCAAGCCGGGGCGCGGCCTGGCGCAGCGTCGCCTCCAGCCCGTCCAGGTCCCACCCGTCCTCGGTCATCGCGACCGGTACCGGGAGCGCGTGTGCCGCCCGGACCGCCTCGATCGCGTTCGGGTAGGTGGGCTGCTCGAGCAGCACCCGGTCGCCCGGCCCGACCAGCACGCGCAGGGCCATCGCCAGGCCATGGTGCGCGCCGTTGGTCACCAGGATCTCGTCGGGCTCGGTCGGCAGCCCGCGTTCGGTGAAGCGCTGCGCGATGCGCGCCCGCAGCTCGGGCAGGCCCTGCTCGTAGAGGCCGTGCCCACCGAGCTCGGCGGTGAACCGCGGCAACGCCGCCTCCGCCGCGGCGGCCACCCCGGGGATGGCCTCCGGTACAGCCCGGGCGAGGTCGATCAGCTGGTGGGCGTCCGCCGGCTCGTCGGCGAGGCCGCCGGAGGACCTGCCGCGCGGCACCGCCGTCCACGAGCCGGCCCCCCGTCGGCTCACCACCAGGCCGCTCGTCCGCAACCGCTCCCAGGCCGAGGCGACGAGGGTGCGGCTGACCCCCAGCGCCTCGGCGAGCTCCCGCTCCGGTGGCAGGCCAGTGCCCGGCGGGAGGCGCCCGTCCAGGACGAGCATCCGGATGCCCGCGGCGAGGTCGGCGGCTCCGTGTCGGGAGCCTCCTCGCCGCCACAGGCCGAGGTGCTCGGCCAACCGCCGTGCCGTTACCCGTCCACTGGGTGGGATCTCGGGGTTCATGAGGCCAATTGTTCCGCATTGGCTATTGATGGGGAAGGCCGATCTGCGCAGGATGGCTGCGTGGACTTCAAGCCGATCCCGATGGCCGTTCGCCCCACCCGGCGGCTCACCCAGCTCCTGGCCGGGCTGGTGCTCTACGGCGTGAGCATGGGCCTGATGGTGCGCAGCACCCTCGGGCTCGACCCGTGGGACGTCCTGCACGAGGCGCTCTCCGAGCGCACCGGGCTGAGCTTCGGCCTGGTGACGGGCATCCTCGGCGCGCTGGTGCTGCTCTGCTGGATCCCCCTGCGGCAGCGGCCGGGGGTGGGCACCGTGGCGAACATCGTCGTGATCGCGGTCGCGGTGGACCTGACGTTGGCGCTGCTGCCCCCGCCCTCGGCGCTGGCCGCGCGGATCGTCCTCATGGTGAGCGGCGTTGTGCTGAACGGCCTGGCCACGGCGACCTACATCGGGGTGCGCCTCGGGCCCGGTCCGCGCGACGGGCTGATGACCGGCATCGCCGCGCGGACCGGCGTCTCGATCCGCGTCGTGCGCACCGGGATCGAGCTGACCGTGCTGGCCGTGGGCTGGCTGCTCGGCGGCACGGCCGGTATCGGCACCGTGGTCTACGCCCTCGCCATCGGCCCGCTCACCCAGGCGTTCCTGCCCCTGGTTCGGTGGCGGCCGGAGCGCGTGGACGCGGCCGAGGCATGACCGCGGCCAACCGTGGTCACTGCACGGTGGCCAACCGGCTGCGCACCTCCGGGTAGGACAGGCCGTGGGCGGCGAGCACCTCGGCGCCCACCCCGCCGCCCGCGGCCATGGCCAACAGCAGGTGCTCGTCGCCGATGCGGCGGTCCCGGCGCTCCTGCGCCTGGCGCAGCGTCCCCACGAGTGCGGCCTTCGCCTCCGGTCCGAAGGGGAGGTGTCCCTTCGGGAACCGGAAGCGCCGGCGCGGCCCGCGGGCCAGCGCGTTCTCCCCGTGGGCCCGCTCGACATGCTCGACGACGGCCGCCACGTCGATGCCGAACCGGCCGAGCGCGTCGGCCTCGGCCGTCGACAGGCCGCCCCGCCTGCGGGCGGCGGCGAACTCGGCCAGCATGGCCTCCCGGCGCAGCCCCGCGGCCACGAGGATCGGGGCGGACCGGGCGTGGTCGTGCAGCAGGCCGAGCATCAGGTGCTCGGGGCCGACCTCGGCGGCCTCCTCGCGCTCGGCCTCGCGCACCGCGTCGAGCACCACCCTCTTCGTGGACCTGGTGAACCGTTCGAACATGTCACGCCCTCCCGTGCTTCTTGTGTACCGCCTGCCGGCTGACGCCCAGCTCCGTGGCGATCTCCTGCCAGGACCAGCCCTGCATCCGCGCGTTGCGGACCTGGACCGCCTCCAGGCGTTCCAGCAGCCGCCGCAGACCCGCGACGGCCCGCAGGCCCACTCGCGGATCCCGGTCGCCGGCCGCGCTGGCCAGCTGCGTTGCCTCACTCATGCTGTCAACTTACGTTGACGCGAGCGGACTGTCAACTCACGTTGACACGTAGGGTGTGCTCATGAAGATCGACATCGCGGAACAGCCCGGGGTCGGTCTGGACGGGCAACCGCGGCCGAGCGAGGACGTGGTCGTCCCGCTCCCCAACGCGGTCGTGCTGCTCGACGGCGCCACCTCGACCCGACCCGGTCGCGGGGGCGGCTGGTACGCGCGGGTGCTCGCCGGTCACCTGGTCGCCCGGCTCACCGGGTATCCCACGATGGACCTGGCCGACCTGCTCGCCGCCGCCATTCACGCCGTCGCCAGAGAGCACGATCTGGTCCCCGGCGACTCCCCGTCCAGCACGGTCGCGCTCGTGCGCTGGTCGGCCGAGACCGTCGAGGGCCTGGTGCTCGCGGACAGCCCGGTCGTGGCGGTCACCGGCGGCGGGACCACGCTCCTGGCCGACCATCGGCTGGCCGCCCTGCCCCGACGCGGGGGCGGGTACCGCGGTCGGCTGCGGGCCGGTGCCGGCTACGGCGAGGAGCACGTCGCGGCCCTGCGCGCCGCCGCGGCCCAGGTGGGTGAGCTGCGCAACACCGAGGGCGGGTTCTGGGTGGCCGAGGCCGATCCGGACGCGGCCTACCAGGCGGTCCGCGCCAGTTGGCCGCGGGCCGCGACCAGCCTGGTCCTGCTCGCCAGCGACGGTGTCTCGTGCGGCGTCGACGACTACGGGCTGTTCGACTGGCCGGCCGTGGTCGAGCTGGTCAGGACCAGGGGGCCGCAGGCCGTGCTGGACGAGGTCCGCGCGGCCGAGGAGAGCGACCGGGACGGTCGCCGCTGGCCGCGTCCCAAGGTCCATGACGACCAGGCACTCGCCGTCGTGGACCTCACTCCCGACCAGGGCTGAGTTCGGCCTACGCCAGCTTGTGCAGGCGCTTCACGGCCTCGTCGAGGACCTCGTCGCGTTTGCAGAAGGCGAAGCGGACGATGTGCCGCCAGCGGTCGGGGTTGTCGGTGAAGACCTGGACCGGCACCGCGGCGACGCCGATCCGCTCCGGCAGCCGCCAGCACAGCTCCGCGCCGTCGGTGAACCCCAGCGGGCGCACGTCCGCGCACACGAAGTACGTCCCGGCGCTGCGGCGGACCTCGAAACCGGCCGCGGCCAGTCCCGCCGCCAGCCGGTCCCGCTTGCCCTGCAGGTCCTCGCGGAGCGCCGCGGCCCAGGCCGCCTCGTGTTCGAGCGCGTGCGCCACCGCCGGCTGGAACGGTGCACCGCCGACGAAGGTCAGGAACTGCTTGGCCGCCTTCACCGCCGACACCAGCTCGGCCGGTCCGCAGGCCCAGCCGATCTTCCAGCCCGTGCAGTTGAACATCTTCCCGGCACTGGAGATCGTCAGCGTGCGCTGCGCCATGCCGGGCAGCGAGCCCAGCGGGACGTGCTCGACGCCGTCATAGGTCAGCGACTCGTACACCTCGTCGGTCACCGCGATCAGGTCGTGCTCGACGCACAGGGCGGCGATGCCCTCGAGCTCGGCCCGGGTGAAGACCGTGCCGGTCGGGTTGTGCGGGGAGTTGACCAGGATCGCCCGGGTGCGCGGGCCGATCGCCGCGGCCAGCGCGTCGAGGTCCACGGCGAAGCGGCCGTCACCGGCCTCGGCCAGCGGGACCACCCGCCGCTGCGCGCCGGCCAGCGCGACCGAGGCGGCGTAGGAGTCGTAGTAGGGCTCGAACAGCACGACCTCGTCGCCCGGCTGGACCAGCGCCAGCATCGAGGCCGCGATCGCCTCGGTCGCGCCGACGGTGACCAGGATCTCGGTGTCCGGGTCGAACCGGGTGCCGTAACCCGAGCGCTGGGCGGCGATCGCCGCCCGCAGCTCTGGCCGGCCGGGGCCGGGCGGGTACTGGTTGACCCCGCTCGCGATCGCCTCCCGGGCGACCTCCAGCATCGAGGGCGGACCGTCGGTGTCGGGGAAGCCCTGACCGAGGTTCACCGCCCCTGTCCTGGTGGCGAGTGCGGTCATCTCCGCGAAGATGGTCGAGGTGAACGGCTCGAGTCGGGGAACCAAGGCTTTCCGGGGCACGGTCACGCAGTCTCACGGACAATGGACGTGTGCGGCAACCGACGGTCCCCCTGACCAACGCCCCCATCCCTGGTGAGGCGGAGAAGCGGCGCGGTCTGCGCCGGATGAAACTCGTTGCGCTGTCGTTCCTGCTCGGGGCGACAGTGATCTTCCTCGCGACGGCGTTCTGGCAGTCCGCCGGCGCGCCCACCTGGGTCGGTTACGTCAAGGCGGCAGCCGAGGCGGGGATGGTCGGCGCGCTGGCCGACTGGTTCGCGGTCACGGCCCTGTTCCGGTACCCCCTCGGCATCCGGATCCCGCACACCGCGATCATCCCGACCCGCAAGGACGCCCTGGGCGACAGCCTCGGCGACTTCGTCGGGACGAACTTCCTCTCCGAGCAGGTCGTCCGGGAGCGGCTGCGCCGGGTCGGCGTCGCCCGTCGCCTCGGCGGCTGGCTGGCGCAACCGGAGAACGCCGAGCGGGTGACCGCCGAGCTGTCCACCGTGGTGCGCGGGGCGGTCGCGGTGCTGCGTGACGAGGACGTGCAGGCCGTGATGGAGCACGCCGTGGTCCGCCGGGTGGTCGCGGTGCCGTGGGGGCCGCCGCTGGGCAAGCTGCTGGCCGGGGTGTTCGCCGACGGCTCGCACCACAAGCTCGTCGACCTGGTCTGCGACCGCGCCTACGACTGGGTCAAGGCCAACCACTCGACGGTGCTGCGCGTGGTGTCCGACCGGGCGCCGAGTTGGTCGCCGCGGTTCGTGGACTCGCTGGTCGCGGACAAGGTCTTCGGCGAGGTGCAGTCGTTCGCGTGGATGGTCAAGACCGATCCGAACCACCCCATGCGGCTCGCGGTGGACAAGTTCCTCGCCGAGTTCGCGAGCGACCTGCAGACCGACCCGACGACGATGGAGCGCGCCGAGCAGGTCAAACAGCAGGTCCTCGATCACCCCGAGGTGCAGAACGTGATCGGGTCGGCCTGGTCGACCGCCAAGGGGATGCTCCTGGACGCCGCCGAGGACCCCTCGAGCGAGCTGCGCAAGCGGGTGCGCGAAGGCCTGGTCTCGCTGGGCCGCCGCCTGTCCGAGGACGACACCCTCCGGGAGAAGGTCGACCACTGGGTGGAGGGCGCCGCCGCCTACGTCGTGCTCAACTACCGCGACGAGATCACCACGCTGATCACCGACACCGTCCAGCGCTGGGACGCCGAGGAGACCTCGCGCAAGATCGAGCTCCAGGTCGGCCGCGACCTGCAGTTCATCCGGATCAACGGCACGGTCGTCGGCGCCCTGGCCGGTCTGCTCATCTACGCGGTCGCCCAGCTGATCCTCTAGGAGCCCAGCCCAGCCCAGCCCAGCCCCTACCGTTCCCGCGTGCGCTCGCGCCAGGCGCGGGCCTTCTCCCGGTTGCCGCAGACCTGCATCGAGCACCAGGTGCGGGAGTGGTTGCGGGAACGGTCGTAGAAGGCCCACCGGCAGTCGTCGGCCGGGCAGATCTTGACCCGGTCCCAGCTACCGAGCACCGCCAGGCGGCTGGCCGCCGCGAGTACCGCCCCCACCACGTCCCGGGCCTCCACCTTCGGCGTGCCCTCCGTCACGGTCACCAGGACCGGCGCGGTCACCGGCGCCGCCGCGGCCGTCGGGTCGCCCGCGGCCGCGCGCAGGGTCGCCCGCACGGCCGCCGGCTCCACCTCGCCCGGCGCCAGGTCCCGTTCGGCCAACCATCCGGCCCACCGCACGGGGTCCTCGATGACGTCGGTACCCGCCTCGACGTCGACCGTGTTCAGGAAGTCCAGCACCAAGGTCACGTCCTCGGTCACGTCCCCCACTGTAGGCCGGTCAGCTGGTAACTTGTGTCACGCGTTTGATGGTTACGCAGAATGCTCAGAAGGGAGCGACATGTCCGTACCGACCCTGTCGTCGGTGGTCCTCGACTGTCCGGACCCCAAGGCGCTGGCTGACTTCTACGCCCGACTCCTCGACCTGCCGCCGGACGCGGAGGCGGAGCCGGGGGCCGAGTGGGCCACGCTGAAGACGCCGAACGGCATCAGCGTGGAGTTCCAGCGCGCCGACGACTACAGCCCGCCGACCTGGCCCGACCCCGAGCGCCAGCAGATGTTCCACCTCGACCTGCACGTCGAGGACATGGACGCGGCGCACGAACGGGCCGTCGACCTCGGTGCCAAGCACCTCGACACCCAGCGGACCTTCCGCGTCTTCGCCGACCCGGCAGGACACCCGTTCTGCCTCTGCGGCTAGAAAAACCGCAGCTCAGAGGGCAATACACAGTGTGTATAGACTTGATCTATACACACTGTGTATTGTCCTCGCCATGTCAATCGGCCACACGTTGCTGGGGTTGCTCGAACACGGCCCCCGGCACGGATACGACCTCAAACGCGCCTACGACGAGCACTTCGGCCAGGACCGCCCGCTGCACTACGGGCAGGTCTACTCGACGCTGTCCCGGCTGCTCAAGCACGGCCTGGTCACCGAGGACGGCATCGAGCAGGGCGGCGGGCCGGACCGCAAGCGGTACGCGGTGACCGCCGAGGGCGTGACCGACGTGGAGCGCTGGCTCGCCACGCCGGAGAAGCCCGAGCTGTACCTGCAGAGCACGCTCTACACGAAGGTCGTCATCGCCCTGCTGTCCGGCCGCGCCGCCGAGGAGGTGCTCGACGGCCAGCGTGCGGCGCACCTCAACGCGATGCGCGAGCTCACCGTGCGCAAGCGGGCCGGCGACCTCACCGACCAGCTCATCTGCGACCACGCCCTGTTCCACCTCGAGGCCGACCTGCGCTGGCTGGAGCTCACCGCGGCGCGCCTCGCCGACCTGGAGAGGCGGGTGCGGGGATGAGCGAGCCCCTCCTGCGAGCCGAGGCCCTGGTCAAGTCGTTCGGTCGGACCAAGGCGCTGGACGGCGCGGGCATGGGCGTGCGGGCCGGCGAGATCGTGGCCGTGATGGGCCCGTCCGGCTCCGGCAAGTCCACGCTGCTGCACTGCCTCGCCGGCATCATCACCCCGGACTCCGGCACGGTCACCTACGGCGGCCAGGACATCGCGACCATGTCCGACACCGCGCGCAGCGCCCTGCGCCGGACGGAGTTCGGGTTCGTGTTCCAGTTCGGTCAGCTCGTGCCCGAGCTGACCTGTGTGGAGAACGTCGCCCTGCCGCTGCGGCTCGGGGGCCGCAGGCGGCGCGAGGCCGAGGCGCTTGCCCGCGACTGGCTCGCCCGGCTGGAGGTCGGCGACGTCGCGAGCAACCGCCCGGGGGAGGTGTCCGGTGGCCAGGGGCAGCGGGTCGCGGTGGCCCGCGCCCTGGTCACCGGGCCAAAGGTGATCTTCGCGGACGAGCCGACCGGGGCACTGGACTCGTTCAACGGCGAGCACGTGATGCGGCTGCTGACCGAGGCCTCCCGGGAGACCGACGCCGCGGTCATCCTCGTGACGCACGAGCCGAGGGTCGCCGCCTACTCCGACCGCGAGGTCGTCGTCCGCGACGGGCACACCAGGGCGGTGGAGTTCGCATGAGGGGGTGGACGAGCGACCTCATCCTGGGGATGCGGCTGGCAGTCGGGGGCGGCCGCAGCTCCGTGACGAGGTTCGTGCTCAGCACCGTCGGCGTCGGCGTCGCTGTGGTCGTGCTGCTGGTCGGCGCGTCCGTCGGCACGATCGTGACCCAGCAGGACCAGCGGGACGATGCCGACACGGTCAGGTCGACCGAACCGGTCGACGGGGTGGACCCGCTGTACGTGGCGCGGTCGATCAGCCAGTTCCAGGGCGAGTCGATCGAGTTGGCCTTCGTCCACGCGCAGGGGGAGAACCCGCCGCTGCCCCCCGGCATCGACGAGGTGCCGGCGCCGGGCGAGATGGTGGCCTCGCAGGCCCTCGTCGGCCTGCTCGGCTCGCCCGACGGTGACCTCCTCCGCCCGCGGTTGCCCCAGGAACTGGTCGGAACCATCGGCCGGGAGATGGTGCCCGAGCCCGGGGACCTCATCGCCTACGTCGGTGCGGACGCGGAGCTCATCGGGGCCCCGGAAGCGGAGCGGGTCTACGAGTTCGGAGCGCAGTACGAGTCGAGTCCACCGGCGGTCGAGGCGATGCTGCTCGTCAACCTGGGTGCCGTGATCCTGCTCGTACCGGTGTTCATCTTCGTCGCCTCGGCCAGTCGCATCGCCGGAGCCGAGCGTGACCGGCGCCTGTCGGCACTGCGCCTGGTGGGTGTCGGAGCGGCGCAGGTCCGGCGGATCGCCGCGGCGGAGACGGCGATCAGCGCGTTCGCCGGGCTCGTGGTCGGCAGCGCGGCCTTCCTCGTCCTGCGGGCGTTCGCCGAGGACATCGAGCTGCTCGGGCTGCGGGTGTACCGCGAGGACGTCGTGCCGAACCCGGTATTGGTGCTGGTGATCGTGGTGGCCATCCCGGCGCTGGCGGTGCTCACCGCGCTGGTCGCACTGCGCCGAACCATCATCGAGCCGCTCGGTGTGGTCCGGCGGGTCAAACCGGTGCGCCGCCAGGTGTGGTGGCGGCTCCTGCTGGTGGCTGCCGGGGTGGCGCTCCTGCTCACCGGTGGCGGCGGGTCACGCGGCTCGGACCAGTGGGCGATCGCCCTGTCGGCCGGGACGGCGCTGCTGCTGATCGGCGTGCCGGTGCTGCTCCCCTGGCTGGTGGAGGGGATCGCCGGCCGGATCTCGGGCGGGCCCTCGTCCTGGCAGCTCGCGGTCCGGCGGCTCCAGCTGGACAGCGGCACCTCGGCCAGGGTGGTCGGCGGCGTCGTGGTCGTCCTGGCCGGCGCGATCGCGTTGCAGACGACCCTGACCTCGGTCGAGGACGACATGGGCATCACGGCCGCCGCGGCCGGGCAGCCGCCGGAGCCGGTCATCGAGGTCAAACTGGTCGACCATGACATCGCCGACGAGGCGCTGGCCGAGGTCAGGGCGGTACCGGCGGTGCGCGAGGCGTACCTCCTGCGGGGGGTGGCGGCCTTCGAGCCGGGTGCGTCGGAGGGCAGCGGCACGCAGATCGTCGTGCTGGACTGCGCGGCGATGCGTGCGGCGGCCGGTGTCGAGGAGTGCGCCGACGGCGACGTCCTCACCGTGCCGGACGGCCGTTCGGTACCTCGCCCCGGAACGGAGCTCGAGTTCCGCCAGTACGAGTACTCCGACGAGCCGACCGAGGAATCCGCCACCTTCGAGCGGCTCGGAACCTGGACGGTGCCGAACCGGATGCGCGAGGTGGACGGGAACGCGGAGCTCGACGAGATGGTGGCCTTCGCCGACCTGATCGCCACCCCTGGCGCCTTCGCCAGCCTGCCCCCGGCGGTGTACACCTCGCTGCGGGTGGATGCCGGCAACCCGACCTCCGACCAGCTCGAGCAACTCCGGAACTCGGTTGGCGAGTTCGGCTGGCGGGCCTACGTCTACTCGTACAACACCGTCGAGGACCTCCGTGCCGACCAGGCGGTGTTCCTCGCCGTCCGCAACGCCCTCTACGCCGCGTCGGTGTTCATCCTGCTGCTGGCCGGGGTGAGCCTGCTGGTCCTCGCGCTCGAACACATCCGAGAGCGGCGCCGTGCCCTGGCCATGCTGGTCGCCTCCGGGGTGCCGAGGGGGGTACTTGCCAGGTCGCTGCTCTGGCAGGTGGTGCTGCCGCTCGGGATCGGGGTGGTGGTCGCCGTGGGCACCGGCATCGGTCTCGGCGCGATGATCGTGCGGATCAGCGAGGAGCGCGTGGTCGTCGACTGGCTCGGCGTCGGCCTGCTGTCGGCCGGAGCGGCGCTGCTGTCGGTGCTGGTGACCGCGATGACGCTGCCGTTCCTGCGCGGCGCCACCCGGTTGACCTCGCTGCGGACCGAGTGAGGGGCCTGGTATGACCAGGCCATGATCGCACGCATGTGGCGGGGCTGGGCCCCGGTCGAGACGGCGGAGAGCTACCGGCGGCACTACGAGTCGGAGGTGGCCGACCATCTCGCCGGGGTTCCCGGCTTCCGCGGCGCCCGGCTGCTGAGCCGGACCGACGGGGACGAGGTGGCGTTCACCTCGCTCACGTTCTTCGAGAGCATGGACGCGGTGGCCGGCTTCGCCGGGGCGGAGCCGGGTCGCGCCGTGGTCGAGGAGGCGGCCCGCGCCGTCCTGTCCCGCTGGGACGAGGAGGTGACCCACCACGAGGTGGCCGTCGACCTCCAGCAGCGGCTCAGCTAGCGGGTGCCTGGAGCCGGCGCAGGCGCAGGGCGATCTGGACCTCCAGCGCCCGCTCCGGGCTCTGCCAGTCCTCGCCGAGCAGGGCCGAGATCCGCTCGAGCCGCTGGACGACGGTGTTCACGTGGACGTGCAGCTCGGCCCTGGCCCGGGTGAGGTTGGCGCCGCAGTCGAAGTAGGCGCGCAGCGTGCGGACCAGGTCGGTACCCCGGCGCGCGTCGTAGTCGAGGACCGGCCCCAGGACCGAGCGCACGTACCCGGCGAGGTCGGTCCGGTCCCCGACCAACTGCCCGACGAACCCGAGGTCGGCCGGCGAGGGCTCCGGTCCCCGGCCGGCCCAGCGCCAGCAGGGTCCGAACGCAGCGCGCGGCCTCCTCCGCGGCGGCCGCCACCGCCGCCGGACCCGAGGCTGGCCCGGACCCGCCGACGGTCACCGGCGCGCCGACCGCCGCGGTCAGCTCCCCGGCCAGGCCGGCGGCGAGCGCAGGCGATCCGTCCACCAGCAGCACCACCTGGTCGGCGTGCAGGCCCACCAGGGCCGCGTGCCGGGCACACGCCGCCGCCAGCCGGCGCCGCGGGACGCCGTCGCTCGCCGCGACCAGCACGGCGTGCGGGGTGGTCAGGTCGATCCCCAGCCGGCGACCCCTGGCGAGCAGGGCCGCCGGGTTGCGGTGCGGCGCGGTGAGCAGGTCGGCCAGCAGCTCCCCGCGCACCTCGTCCTCGGCCGCCGCGACCGAGCGCCGCAGCAACAGCAGGAGCGCGGCCACCACCGCGGCCCGCTCGAACAGCCGCCGGTCGGCCTCGCCGAGGCTCGGCCGGCCGCCGAGCACCAGGCAGCCCAGCAGCTCCGGCCCGGCGACCACCGCGCACACCCACTCCTCGTCCGACCGCACGGCCCGGCCGGAGGACCGCGAGCTGGCGACGGCGGACCCGGGCAGGCGCACCGGGTCCCGGCCGACCCTGGCCAGCTCCCCGCCGGCGTCGTCCAGCAGCACGATCCCGCCGTTCAGCACGGCGGCCACCTCGGCGGTCAGCTCGACGAGGTCCCCGCCGCGCAGCACCAGCTCCATCAGCCGGTCGTGGGCGTCCTCACCTCGGCGCATCTCCTCGTTGTGCCCGGTGATCGTCTCGTTGGCGCGGCGGGTCTCGGCGAGCAGCTGCGCGTTGTCAATGGCGATCGCGGCATGGTCGGCCAGCGAGGACAGCAGCGCGACCTCCGAGGCGGGGAACTCGCGCCGCGCCCGGTCCGCCGCGAACAACACCCCGATCACCGTCCCGCCCAGCGACAGCGGCACCCCGAGGATCCCCACCATGTGCTCGGCCGCCACCGCCTCGTCGATCGCGGGGGTGTGGTCGAACCGGGGGTCGGACAGGTAGTCCGCGCTCGCGTAGGGATGGGCGGTCTGGGCCACCAGGCCGCCGAGCCCTTCCCCGTGCCCGATCCGCAGCCGGGGCAGCAGGGAGGACACCGACCCGTCGGTCACCCGCATGTAGGTGGTGCCCGCCCGCTCGTCGTTCAGGCTCAGGTAGGACAGGTCGGCCGCCAGCAGCTGCCGGGCCCGCCGCACGATCGACTGCAGCACCTCGTCGAGGTCACGCAGCTTGGACAGGTCGCGGGCGGTGTCGAACAGGGCGGTCAGCTCGGCCTCGCGGCGGCGGTGTTCGCGGAGGGTGCGATGGATCCGCAGCGCGACCTCCACCGCCTCCACCAGGCCCGGCCGCTCCGCCGGCGGCAGGTCGCGGCCCTCGACTGCCACCTGTGCCAGCCGCTCGCCGCTCGCGCCCTCGGCGAGCAGGTCGAGCAGCCGACGTGCCGCGTCGGTCGCCTCCACGCGGGTCATCGTGTCACTCGCCGGCGCCAGCCGGGAACGTCGAGGAGGTCACCACGGGCTCCTCCAGCTCCGAGCCCCGGGTCTCGCCGGCCACGACCACGGCGAGCACGGTGGTCCGGGCCGGCCCTGGAGACCTGGTCCGGCGCGGGCAGGACGCCTGTCCTCGCTGACCGGCCGGGAGAAGGTCTGGTCAGGTCGCGGTCCAGCCGCCGTCCAGGGGGAGCGACGCGCCGGTCAGCGAGCTCGCGTGGTCGCCGCAGAGCCAGAGCACGAGCGCGGCGACCTCGGCCGGCTCGACCAGGCGCTTGACCGGCGAGCGATCCAGCAACACCTTCTCGACGACCTCCTCCCGGTCCAGGCCGTGCGCCCTGGACTGCGCCTCGATCTGGTTCTCGACCAGGGGCGTGCGCACGTAGCCCGGGTTGACGCAGTTGCTGGTCACGCCGTGGGCGGCGCCCTCGATGGCGGTGACCTTGGACAGCCCTTCCAGCCCGTGCTTCGCGCTCACGTACGCCGCCTTGAAGGCGCTCGCCCGCAGCCCGTGCGCGCTGGAGACGTTCACGACCCGACCCCACCCCCGCGCGTACATGTGCGGCAGGCAGCGCCGCACGAGCAGGAACGGCGCGGTCACCATCACCTGCTGGATCAGCGTGAACACCTCGGGCGGGAACTCGTGCAGGGGCGCGACGTGCTGCAGACCGGCGTTGTTGACCAGGACGTCGACCTCGGTCGGCAGGGTCTCGACCGCGGCGGCGTCGCTCAGGTCGACGACGTGCGCCTGCCCGCCGAGCAGCCCGGCGACCTCCTTCGCCGAGTCGCCGTCCCGGTCCACGACGTGCACCAGCGCCCCCGCGCCCGCGAGGACGTGCGCGCACGCCCGGCCGATGCCGCTGCCGGCGCCGGTGACCAGGGCGCTGCGCCCCGCGAGGTCGATGTGAGCTGCGCCACCATCCATACGGGTAACGCTAGGTGCACCCAGCGCGTCCGACCATGGTTGACTTCACCACAGCACGACGCCGGCCGCTGGTGGCGGCGGACATGTGTGGCCGCCCACGTGCCGGCTTGCGTAATGTTGCATGTGTGATTTGCCCGAAGTGTCAGAACACATTGCGCACGGTGGACCGCCAAGGCATCCACATCGACCAGTGCGACGGCTGTCGCGGGATCTTCCTGGACCGGGGGGAGTTGGAATCGATCCTGAACGCGGAGCGCCAGTACAGCGCCCAGGCCGCTCCGCCGCCGTACCAGCCCGGCCCCGGTTCCGTGCCCCCGCCGCCGCCACCGCAGCCCGGCGGCTACTACCGGGACTCGCCCCGCGGCTACGGCTACTCCGACTCGCCCCGGGGGTACCACGGCGGCCACCACGGCGGCCACCACCCCCACCGGCGCAAGAGCTTCCTGGAGCAGTTGTTCGACTGATCCCCCTGCCGCGCACATGAATCCCATGATCTGTGCCGGCTGCGGGGTGTGGACCGACGAACCGCGGGTGGAAACCGACGGCCCCGGAGCGGTTCTCGTGTGCCTGTCCTGTGGGCACCGAGAACCGTTCCGGCGTCTCCCGCTGTTCGCGCTGACCGGACCGAGCGGCACCGGCAAGACGACCGTCGGCCGGGTGCTCGTCGAGCGGCTCAGCGACCGGTGCGTGGTGGTGGAGCAGGACCTGCTGTGGGTTGGCGCGCTGCGCGACCCCAGCGGTGACTCCCCCGCGTTCCGGCAGACCTGGTTGCGCCTCGCCGCCAGCCTCCAGCAGAACGGCCGCCCGGTCGTGCTGTGCGGCACGGTCGCGCCGCCGCAGTTCGAGTACTGGCCCGAGCGGGTCCTGTTCGCCGACATCCACTATCTGGCGCTGACGTGTGCCCCCGAGGTCCTGCGGGCGCGCCTGCGGGCGCGGCCGGCCTGGCGCGGCTGGGACCACCGCCGCATCGAGGAGATGCTCGAGTTCAACGAGTGGGTGCGGGTCCAGGCGTCCCGGACGGTGCCGCCGATGGGCTTGCTCGACACCACGCGGAGCACGGTCGACCAGACCGCCGACGTGGTCGAGAACTGGGTCCGCGGGCTCCTCGCCGTGTGACCGGACCCACCGGGTCGCTGCAAGCAGTGCGCTTGCAACTGCTAGCACTCCTGCGTACCGTCAATGGTGTCGCGAGGAGGTGACCAACCGTGGACGAGCAGGCCGATCGGCCGATCGACCAGGCGATCGAGCAGGTCACCGGGAAGGTCGCCCACCTCGGACGGGACATTGGCGAGTACATCAGGCAGCAGCGCAACTCGGCGAAGATCTCCCTCCGCCAGCTGTCGAAGCTCGCCGGGGTGTCGAACCCGTACCTCAGCCAGATCGAGCGGGGCCTGCGGAAGCCGTCCGCGGAGATCCTCCAGCAGATCGCCCGGGGCCTGCGGATCTCGGCCGAGGCGCTGTACGTCCAGGCCGGCATCCTCGACATCGCGGCGGGCGGGCCGGTCGTCGACGCGGTCCGGGCCGACGACGCCCTCACCGAGCGACAGAAGCAGGTCCTGCTCGACGTGTACGAGTCATTCCGCCGGGAGAACGCGGCGCAGAGCCCAGCACGATCCACAGTGGAGGGGTCCGGTGTGGATGGTGAGGTCGAGCCGAACGGGCCCCGATACGAGGAGTGAGACAGATGGTTGCGTTGCCGAAGACGGAGGACGTGCGCAAGGCGGGCGGGCAGGCCGTCGAGGTGCTGCGTACCCCGCTGCTGGCCGCACTCGGCGCGGGGGACCTGGCCACCCAGGCCGTGCGCGACGCGGTCGGCCGCACCAGGACCCGGGTCAACGAGGGCGCCGAGGCCGCCCGCGGGGCCGTCGACGAACTGCCCAGGGACCTGGCCGGGGTACGTGACCGCCTGGACCCGGCCGAGCTGCGCAAGTTGGTCGACGAGTACACCGAAGCCGCGCAGAAGCTGTACCAGAAGCTCGCCGGCCAGGGTGAGGACACGCTGACCAAGCTGCGTACCCAGCCGCAGGTCCGCAAGGCCTTCGACCAGCTCGAAGAGGCCATCGCGACCCTGCAGGAGCGCGTCGGCGACGCCGCCGGCGACGCCCGCGAGCTGGCCGACGAGGTGCTGGCCAGGGTCACCCGGCGCACCCGCTCCACCGGCGAGAAGGCGGCCCGCACCGCCCAGCGCGCCGCGGGCGAGGCCGCCGAGGCCATCGAGGAGCTGGGCGACGAGGTCGCCCACGAGGTCCGCAGTACGACGCGCAAGGCCGCGAACCGCACGGCCCCGCGCAAGGCCGCCACGACGCGAGCGAACAACGCGAAGGCCACCAGGTCGACCAAGAACTGAGGCCTTCCGCCGAGAACACCCACGGGCGCCCCCACCGCGGGGCGCCCGTGCGCGTCTCGGCGGCGCTCCGTCGCGTGTCCGAGGTCCGCTGGTCACCCGCTCGGGATCGCACGTAGTCTTGGGGGGTGCCGTACGAAGCGTTGCTGATCCTGCGGATCATCGACTGGGCCGCCGTGCCGGTCGGCGTGTTCGCGTTCATCCACGCGTTGATGCAGCGCCCGGACGCCTACGCGGCCATCGACCGGCTCACCAAGCCGGCCTGGCTCGGGATCACCGGGGGTGCGGCCGTGGCGCTGCTGCTGTTCAGCTTCGCCGACATCGGCTGGATGTTCTGGATGGCCGGGCTGGTGGCCGCGCTGGTCTACATCGTCGACGTCCGGCCTCGACTGATCGAGGTCCAACGCGGCCAGCGATGGTGAGCTGGACCATCGCCGGCTCGCTCGCCGGCGAGCCGGCCGTGAGCAGACCCGACCTGCTCGCCGAGCCTGTCGTCAAGGCGCTCGCCCTGTTGCCGGACGCCGATCGGGTCGGCGTCGTCGTGATCGACCCCGAGCTCGCCGACACCGCCGAGTTCTGTGCGGCCTACGGCTCTCCGCTGTCCGCGTCCGCCAACTGCGTCGTGGTCTCCGGCCGGCGCTCCGGCGAGGAACGCCTCGCCGCCTGCCTGGTCCTCGCGACCACGCGCGCGGACGTCAACGGGGTGGTCCGTCGGCGCCTGGACGTGCGCAAGGCCTCGTTCGCCCCGATGGACACCGCCGTCGAGCTGACCGGCATGGCCTACGGCGGCATCACCCCGATCGGCCTGCCGGCCGAATGGCCGCTGCTGCTGGACGGGGCTGTCGCGCGCGCTCCCGAGCTCGTCGTGGGCAGCGGCATCCGCGGCAGCAAGCTCCTGGTGCCCGGGTCGCTGCTGGCCGCCCTGCCGGGCGCCGAGGTCGTCGAGGGCCTCGCCCGCTGACCTCAGTACTGGAACACCACGGTGCGGTTGCCGTGGACCAGGATGCGGTTCTCCAGGTGCCAGCGCAGGCCCCGGGCCAGCACCACCTTCTCGATGTCCCGGCCGCGCCGCACCATGTCGGTGACCGAGTCCGCGTGGCCGACCCTGATCACGTCCTGGTCGATGATCGGACCGGCGTCCAGCTCGGCGGTGACGTAGTGGCAGGTCGCGCCGATCAGCTTCACCCCGCGCTGGTGGGCCTGGTGGTAGGGCTTCGCCCCGACGAACGAGGGCAGGAAGCTGTGGTGGATGTTCAGCGCGCGGCCGGCCCACCGCTCGCACAGCTGCGCCGGAAGGATCTGCATGAACCGGGCCAGCACGATCGCGTGCGGCTCCGCGGCCTCCACCAGGTCCCGCACCGCTGCGAAGGCCCCCGAGCGGTCCCCCGGGGGGAACGGGACGTGGTGGAACCGGATGCCGTGCGCCTCGGTGATCGGCGCGAGGTCGGGGTGGTTGCCGATCACGGCCGGTACGTCGACGTCCAGCTCGCCCGAGGCGACCCGGCCGAGGATGTCGTAGAGGCAGTGCCCCTCCCTGGACACGAGGATGACCACCCGCCGCCGGCTCGCGGTGTCCATGATCTGCCAGTCGCTGTGCTCGGCGAGCCGCGCCGCGACCTCACCGAAGCGGGTGCGCAGCTCGTCGACGTCGATGGGGAGCGTCGCCGCGTCGATCTCCTGCCGGGTGAAGAACCAGCCGGTGTCCTGGTCGGTGTGGTAGGCCGCCTCGACGATCATGCCGCCGAGCTCGGCGAGGAACGTGGCGATGCTGGCCACGATCCCGACCCGGTCCGGACACCCGAAGGTGATCACGTAGCGGCGGGTCATGGCGTGCGTAGCGCGTCCACGAGCGTGCGGTCCCCGGTGACGATGGCAGTGCTCGGCCGGCGCCAGGCGGCGCGGTAGACCGCGTCGGCCGTGCCGACCAGGGAGGCGTCGGTGTCGATCTCGTCCGCCGGCCCGACGACCGGCACCTCGCCCGGCCGGAGCTCGACCAGCCAGGCCCGGCCGGCGTCGGCCGCGTGCAACAGCACGGTGCCGCCGACCTGGGGGCGTTCACGCAGGAGCTTGCGCGGCACCATCAGCACGATCAGCTCGTCCACCCCGTCGGCGGCGAACCGGGGCTCGAAGACCAGGGACGGCACGGCGTCCGCCCGGTCCGAACCGGCCTTCGCGTGTTCGGCGTCGAGTCGGTGCACGGCGGTCTCGTGGGCCTGCCGGCGGGCCCAGAACAGGGCGTTCGGCTCGATCGGGGACGAGGTGGCGGTCATGTCGAACACCCACGCCGGCGAGTCCGGGCCGACCTCGCGCAGCGTGCCGAGCATCCGAGCGAGCTGGTCGTCCCACCAGGGAAGGACCTCGTCCCAGGACTCGGGTGGCCGGTCCGGTCGAACGCCCTCGGACTCCGGGGCGGAGCGCAGGGCGTGGCCGACCATGTTGTGCACGCGGGCGATGTGCCGGACCAGGTCCAGCACCCGCCACTCGGGGCAGGTCGGCACCGGCGCGTCGGGGCCGGCGGACACGGCGGCGGCGCGTAGGGCGGCGGCCTGGCGGGCGATCTCGTCGAGGTACTCGGCGAACTCCACGTGGGTGACAATAGCGGTACTGGCCGCGACCAGCCGGGAGATCCATGGCTCTCCCGGCCCGCTTCGCTACCGCAGGCGGGTCCGCGCGAACTCGGCCATCGCCGCCCGGAGGAACTCGGCCAGCCGGGGGTCGGTCCGGTCGAAGTTCTCGCGGAACCTCGGGTCGTCGGCGTACAGGTCACCCAGACCGGTGTAGGACTCCCGGTTGGGCGTCCACATCCCGCTGATCCAGGCGTGGTGGTTCTCGATCACGGCCTGCACCTCGGGGTCGGCCGGCCCGCGGCCGGCCTCGATGAGGTCGACCAGCCCGCCGAGCTGTTCGCTCCACTGCCTGCCCTGGTCCTGCCACCACTGCTTCGGCCTGTCCTTGACCGCGGCGTTGGCGGCGTCGACGGTCTCCGCGCCCCAGCGCTGTCTGGCCTCCTCCTGGAGGGCCTCCTGCCTGGCCGGGTCGTCGAAGCCGTCGAACCAGTGGTCCATCGACGCGTTGCTCATTCTCTTCTCACCTCCTCTCAGGTCCTCGATGGTCCGGGACACGGTGTCGGCCAGCCGGGCGAAGCGGTCGCGCTCGGCGAGCAGCCACGTGTGGTGCATGCGCAGCACCTCGACCTGGTCGCGGCCCTGGTGCACGATCTCCGCGATCGCCTCCAGGCCCACGCCCAGCTCGCGCATGACGAGGATCTGCTGTAGCCGCAGCAGCTGCTCGCGCTCGTAGTAGCGGTACCCGTTCGAGCCGACCCACGCCGGCGGCAGCAGGCCGATCTCGTCGTAGTGCCGCAGCGTCCGCGACGTCACCCGTGACATGCGCGCCACCTGTGCGATCGACCACGCCATCTCGCCCGCTCCGCGTCCCGAGGGGCCGGTCTCTCCGACCCGTGACCACGGTAGAAGTTGACGCAACGTCAAAGTCAACCCGGACCGATGTGGTACCAAGCGGGTGTGACGGACAGACTCGCGCGGGCCATGGCCAGCCTCCTGGGCACCGCCGTCGCCGACGCCCTCGGCGACACGATCGAGCACTCGGCCGATCGGCACTCCCCGGCCGACCACACGGGAACCGAGGGGTTGCCAGCGCCGCCCTGGCGCTGGACGGACGACACCGAGATGGCCTGCTCGGTGGTGCACGTGCTGGCCGTGCACGGGCGGCTGGACGTCGACGCGCTGAGCGAGAGCTTCGTCGCCCACTACGACGAGCAGCGCAACTACGGGCCCGGCGTGGACGCGATGATCCGGGAGGTCGGCCGCCGCGGCGCCTCGCTTGGCAACCTGGCCACCGAGACCTTCGGCGGTGCCGGCTCCTGGGGCAACGGCGCCGCCATGCGGATCGCCCCGCTCGGCGCCTGGTACTACGACGACCCCGACCAGGCCGCGATCGACGCCGAGGCGTCCGCCGCGATCACCCACACCCACCGGGAGGGAATCGCGGGCGCCGTCGCCACCGCGGTCGCCGCCGCCCAGGCCGCCGCCGGCGCGACCCCCGCCGACATGATCGACGCCGTCCTGCGCCGCACCCCCGCCGGCACCGTCCACGACGGCCTCCGCGACGCGGCGAACCTCGCCGACGCCTCCCCGACCGAGGCCGCCGAGAAGCTCGGCACCGGACGCAAGCTGAGCGCCGCGGACACCGTCCCCCTCGCACTCTGGGTAGCCGCCACCCACCTGGACGACTACGAACGCGCCGTCCGCACAGCCGCCTCGGTAGCCGAGGACGTCGACACGGTGTGCGCAATAGCCGGCGGCATCATCGCCGGCCGCATAGGCGAGTCCGCGATCCCCGCCGAATGGCGAGCCGCCAGCGAACCCCTACCGGACTGGGTACTCCCGACCTGAGCCGCGCCCTGACGAACACCCCAGCTCCCTAGACCCTCCGGGCTCCCTCGCACAGGCCGTCTCGTAGCTCCGGTCCAACGGTGTCAAGGGGCGAGCGAAGCGAGCTCGCGTCAGCGACGCCGAAGGCGCCCTTTACACCGTTGGGGCGGAGTACGACGATCAACGGCCGAGGGAGCGATCCGTGTTCACGGTTGAGACAGCTCCCTCGGCCTCGAGTGTCGTACTCCTGGTCGGCGGCGTAAAGGGCGCCCTTCGGGCGTCGCTTCGCGATCTCGCTTCGCTCGACCCTTGACTCCGCCGACCAGGAGCTACGAGATGGCCTGGGCGAGGTAGCCCGGGGGGCTCTAGGGAGCAGGGAGCTGGGCTGGTGGGCTGGGGTCAGGTGGTCGGGGCTACCGCTGTCCAGTCGAGGGTCAGTTCTCCTTGGCGCCAGCGGCGGCGGGTGTCGCGGATTGGCCAGGACTGTGCCTTGAGGAGGCGGATCGTCTCTACCCATCTGGCGCGGGGGCCGAATGTGCTTAGGGGGGCGGCGCTGGCCCAGCAGCGGTCCAGGGCGGTGAACAGGGCGTGTACCGGTTCGCCTGGGGTGTTGCGGTGGATGAGGGCCTTGGGTAGGCGCTCGGCCAGGTCGGATGGGCGTTCGAGGTCGGCTGGTCGGCAGGCGAGGGTGAGCGATACCGGTCCGTCGGCGGTCAGTGTCACCCAGCAGCAGCGGCGGCCCAGTTCGTCGCAGGTGCCCTCGACGAGGAGGCCGCCGGGGGCTAGGCGGTCCTGCATTGTCGTCCAGGCGCGGGCTACCTCGGCCTCGGAGTACTGGCGGAGGACGTTGAACGCGCGCACGAGCACGGGGCGGGTGGCGGCCAGCTCGAAGCCGCCGCGACGGAAGTCGAGGCGGGGTGGGTCGGCGGCGGTGGCGGCAGCTGCCACCCGCTCCTGGTCCAGCTCCAGGCCGAGCACCCGGACGTCGGGGCGCACGGTGGTGAGGCGGGCCGCCAGCTCGACGGTCGTGACCGGGGTCGCGCCGTAGCCGAGGTCGACCACGAGGGGGTCGGCGGCGTCGAGCAGCGCGGAGCGCGTGGGATCGGTCCCGGTGAGCCAGCGGTCCACCCGGCGTAGCCGGTTCGGGTTGGTCGTGCCCCTGGTCGGCGAGCCGAGGGGGCCGCTCAGGCGCGTTCGGCCAGCCACGACTCGGCGAACTCGGCCTCGGCCGCGAGCAGCTTGCCGACCTGCTCGACGACGACCTTCTCCAGTCTGCCGCCGACCAGCGGGACGCCCACCCGCACCTGCGCGCGGACCACCAGCAGGCTGCCCTCGCCGTGGTCACCGAGCCGCGCCTGGCCCTGGATCTCGGCGGGCGTGCCCGCGATCGAGACCCGGGTCACCGCGGCGTAGCGCGGCCCGTCCGACCGCCAGCGCTCCTCCCGCTCGACCACCAGGTCCCCGCCGAGGACCGCCTTGACCGCGCCCGGCAGCCGGGAGGCCTCCACCCCCTGCCGCAGGGTGAACTCGACGGACTCGCCGACCCGGTCGTAGGCGAGCAGAGCCGCGCCCTTGCCGCCGATGCTGCGCAGTCGTTCGGTGAGGAATGCCTCGTCAACGAGGGTGGGGTAGACCGCGTCGGCGGGGGCGGTGAACGCGGAACGGTGCTCCAGGCTGGTGGCCATGGGACGGAGGTTACCGTTGGAGCCCATGACCAGCCTCCCCCTCGGCGCGGACGGGCTCGTGGACCGCGGCGCGGTCCCTCTGTCCGACTTCACCACCCTGCGCCTCGGCGGCCCCGCCGCCCGCTTCCTCGCCGCCGGCTCGGCCGAGGACGTCGTCGCCGCGGTGCGCGCCGCGGACGGGCGGGGTGAGCCGGTGCTGGTGCTGGGCGGCGGCTCGAACCTGGTGGTCGCGGACGAGGGCTTCGACGGCACGGTCGTGCAGGTCGCCAGCCAAGGCAGCAAGATCGACTCCCTGGGGGACGGGCGGGTCGCGCTGACCGTCGAGGCCGGTGAGGACTGGGACGCCGTCGTCTGCCGCACCGTCGAGGCCGGGCTGGGCGGCTTGGAGTGTCTGTCCGGCATCCCCGGGTCGGTGGGCGCGACACCGGTGCAGAACGTGGGCGCCTACGGCGTGGAGGTCGGCCAGCTGCTGATCTCGGTGGACCTGCTGGACCGGGTGAGCGGCGAGATCCGCACCCTCGGCGTGGACGAGCTCGGCCTGGGCTACCGCACCTCGGTGCTGAAGGGCACCGAGCGCGCCGTGGTCCTGCGGGTGCGCTTCGAACTCGCCGACGGTGGGCTGTCCGCGCCTGTCCGCTACACCGAACTCGCCCGGGTGCTGGGCGTGCGGCAGGGCCGGCAGGTCCCGGTGGACCTGGCCCGCGCCGCGGTGCTCGAGCTGCGACGAGGCAAGGGGATGGTGCTCGACGAGGCGGACCACGACACCTGGAGCGTCGGCTCCTTCTTCACCAACCCGATCGTGCTGGACCGGGACCTGGCCGAGGTCAGCGCCCGGATCGCGGCCAGGGTCGGACCCGACGTCCCGGTCCCGCGGTACCCGGCCGGCCCGGGTGCCTCGAAGCTGTCGGCCGCCTGGCTGATCGAACGGGCCGGCTTCGCCAAGGGCTACCCGGGCGACGGCGGGCCGGTCGCGCTCTCCGCCAAGCACACCCTGGCGCTGACCAACCGCGGCCGGGCGCGCACCGAGGACCTGCTGGCCCTCGCACGGGAGGTCCGGGCCGGCGTCCAGGCCGCGTTCGGCGTCGAGCTGCACCCCGAGCCCGTGCTCGTCGGATGCTCCCTCTAGCTCCGGCGCGGTAGCTCAGGCGCGGTGGGCCCGGGTGGCCGAGGCCTGCTCGCGGGGCTTGAGCTCGATCCGGTCGATGTTCACGTGCGGCGGGCGGGTCACGGCGAAGGCGATCGTGTCGGCGACGTCGTCGGCGGTCAGGGGGGTCAGCCCGGTGTAGACCGCGTCCGCGCGCTCGGTGTCGCCGTCAAAGCGGACCAGCGAGAACTCCGTCTCGACCATGCCGGGCAGGATCTCGGTGAAGCGCACCGGCTGGCCCAGGTGCTCCCCGCGCAGGGTCTGGTGCAGTGCCGACTGGGCGTGCTTGGCGCTGGTGTACCCGGCTCCGCCGTCGTAGACGTCGTGGGCGGCGATCGAGGTGACGGTGACCACGTGCCCGTTCCCGGAGGCCACCAGCGCCGGCAGCAGGGCCTTGGTCACCCGGAGCGTGCCGAGCACGTTCGTCTCCCACATCCACCGCCAGTGCTCCTCGGTGGCCTTGGCGACCGGTGCCAGGCCCCGCGCGCCGCCGGCGTTGTTCACCAGGACGTGGCACTCGCCCACCGAGTCGGCGAGCGCCGTGACCGACTCGGGGTCGGTGACGTCGAGCCGGACCGCCGTCCCGCCGGTCTCCTCGGCCAGGGCGTGTAGACGGTCGAGTCGGCGGGCACCCAGGACCACGTGGAAGCCAGCGGCCGCCAGGCGCCGCGCGGTCGCCGCGCCGATGCCGGCGCTTGCTCCGGTAACGACTGCGGTTCCCAGGTTGTTCACGGTGGTGGGGTCCTTTCCGGGGAGGCGGTATGGCGACTGTCACACTGGCCGACGCGCACCTCGCCCGGGGCTTGGGCGTCCTCACAACACGACCACACACAGGGCGGAGGCACCAGGTGAGATCACAGCGGTTGTTCGGTCCGGTCGTCGCGTTGCTGGCGAGCTTCTCGCTGCTCTCGGCGTGCACCTCCGACTCCGATGGCGGCGATCTCGCTGACCAGGCCAAGTCCGAGGCCAAGGCGCCGCCGGCCGAGATCAGCTTCGCCCCCGCAGACGGTACCAAGGACGTCTCGGTGCTCGAGCCGGTCAAGATCACCGTCAGGGACGGCGAGCTGACCGAGGCCACGGTCACCAACCCGGCCGGCAAGGAGGTCGTCGGCCAGCTGGACGCCGAGAAGCGCACCTGGACCAGCGGCGAGGTCCTCGGCTACGCCAAGACCTACACCTACACCGCCAAGGCGACCAACGCCGACGGCGAGGAGACCGAGCTCAGCGGCTCCTTCGCCACCGTGGCCCCGGCGGCGACGCCGCGGGCGACGATCAACCCCGGGGACAACGCCACGGTGGGCGTCGGCATGCCGGTCAGCATCAAGTTCCCGGAGGGCCCGGTGACCGACAAGGCCGCCGTGGAGAAGGCGCTGAAGGTGGAGACCTCCCAGCCGGTCGAAGGCTCCTGGGGCTGGCTCAACGACCAGCAGGTGGACTGGCGGCCCAAGGAGTACTGGCCGGCCAACACCCAGGTCAACGTGACGGCCAAGCTCTACGGGCTGAACTACGGCGGCGGGGCCTACGGCAAGGCCGACCTGACCACGGTGTTCACCATCGGGCGCAACCAGGTCGTGAAGGTGCACACCCCCGACCACACGATGAAGGTCTACCGCGACGGGCAGCTCCAGGCCACCTACCCGTCGAGCAACGGCAAGGACGCCGACCCGAACCTGAACACGCCCAACGGCACGGTGATCGTCATGTCCAAGGAGCCGGTCGGCGACTTCTCCAACCCGCGGTACGGCTACACCAACGTCAAGAAGAAGTGGGCCGTGCGCATCTCCAACCACGGCGAGTTCATCCACGAGAACGAGGAGAACCGGCCCAACATCGGCCGAGCCAACACCTCCCACGGCTGCATCAACCTCTACGAGTCCGACGCCAGGAAGTACTTCGACAGCGCCCTGATCGGCGACCCCGTGGAGATCACCGGTTCCCGGGCCAACTTCCCGACGACCTCGGACGTGTACGACTGGCTGATCCCGTGGAGCCAGTGGCAGACGATGTCCGCCCTCGCCTAGTGCGGACCCTGTCCGGCGCCGGTGGCGTCCGGCTGGCTCTCCGCGAGGCCGGCGACCCGAGCTCGCCGCCCATCGTGCTGCTGCACGGGTGGGCGGCGAGCGCTCTGTCGTGGGCCGACCAGCTCGAGGACGACGCGCTTACCGCTCGGTACCGGCTGATCGCCGCCGACCTGCGCGGGCACGGCGAGTCCGCCACCCCCGACGACGGGTACGACGACCCCGCGGTCTGGGCCGGTGACGTCGCCGCTCTGCTCGAGTACGCGGGGCGCCCGGCGGTGCTCGTCGGCTGGTCCTACGGCGGGCTGGTGGTCACCGACTACCTGCGCGTGTGCGGTACCGCGGGAGTGGCCGGGATCGTGCTCGTGGGTGCGATCACCGAGATCGGCAGGGGCTTACCCGGTGGGGCGGTCGGCCCGGTGATGGCGCGGATCATGCGGCCGGCCCTCTCCGAGGACCCCGCCGTCGCGGTTCCGGCGCTGACCACGCTCGCCGAGCGGATGACCGCCGAGCCGGGGACCGCCGAGCAGGTGCGCCGCCGGCTCGCCGACTCGCTGCGGGTGCCGGCGAGGGTCCGCGCGGCCCTCTTCCGCCGCACGGCGGCCAGCGGCGACGTGCTCGCGGCGGTTGACGTGCCGGTTCTGGTGGTACACGGGGACGCCGACGAGATCATCAGTGTTGCCGCCGGGGAGTACGCGGCCGGGAAGATTCCCGGTGCGCGCAGGCGTTGGTTCACAGGTGTGGGCCACATGCCGCTCGCGGAGCGGGCCGCGGAGTTCAACGACGACCTGCGTGCCTTCGCGGGCTCGGTCATGGACCACTAGTCGGGAGTGGATGTTCACGTGACAGTGATTCGGCTCCACCGGCCGCCCAACCGGGTCGCGGTGCTTTCCGTGCACACCTCGCCGCTCGAGCAGCCGGGTACCGGCGACGCCGGCGGCATGAACGTCTACATCACCCAGACCGCCACCAGGATGGCCAGGCGGGGGATCGCCGTGGAGGTGTTCACCCGGGCGACCTCCTCCGACCTGCCGCCGGTGGCCGAGCTCGCGCCGGGTGTGCTGGTGCGCCACGTGCACGCCGGCCCGTTCGAGGGGCTCGGCAAGGAGGAGCTGCCGGCGCAGCTCTGCGCGTTCACCGCGGGCGTGCTGCGGGCCGAGGCGCGCCACGAGCCCGGCTACTACGGGCTCGTGCACTCCCACTACTGGCTGTCCGGCCAGGTCGGCTGGCTCGCCCGGGACCGCTGGGGGGTGCCGCTCGTGCACTCCGCGCACACCCTGGCCAGGGTCAAGAACGCCGCGCTCGCCGCCGGGGACACGCCGGAGCCGCGCACCCGGGAGATCGGCGAGCAGCAGGTCGTCGACCAGGCCGACCAGCTCATCGCCAACACCGACGTCGAGGCGGCGCAGCTGGTGCGGCTCTACGGCGCCGCGCCCGAGAAGCTCAACACCGTGGCTCCAGGAGTGGACCTGGACCTGTTCCGCCCCGGTGACCGCGCCGCCGCACGGGCAGCGCTCGGCATCCGGCCGGACGCCGTCGTGCTGGCCTTCGTCGGCCGGATCCAGCCGCTCAAGGCGCCGGACGTGCTGTTGCGGGCGGCCGCCGAGCTTCTCGCCCGGGGCGCGGTGCCGCGGGAGCGGCTGGTGGTCCTGGTGGCCGGCGGCCCGTCCGGCTCGGGCCTGGAGGCACCCACCTCACTGCACGAGCTGGGTGCCTCGCTGGGGATCTCCGACGTGCTGCGGTTCCTCCCGCCCCGCCGGGGCGCAGCCCTGGTCGAGGTGTACCGGGCCGCCGACGTGGTCGCGGTGCCCAGCCACAACGAGTCGTTCGGTCTGGTCGCGCTGGAGGCGCAGGCCTGTGGCACCCCCGTCGTCGCCGCGGCGGTGGGCGGGTTGCCGGTGGCCGTCGCCGACGGGGAGACCGGGGTGCTCGTCCAGGGCCACCACCCGGTTCCCTGGGCCGCGGCGCTCGAGCGGGTCGCGACCTCGCCCCGGCTGTGGGCCCGATTGGCGGCGCGCGCGGTGACGCACGCGACCGAGTTCTCCTGGGACCGCACCACCGACGCACTGGTCGCCGGGTACGTCGAGGCAGCGAACACGTTCCGGCGCGCGCTGTTCGCGGGGGAGGTCGCGGTATGAGACACCTGTCCACCTCGGCAACCGTCACCTCAGGGGAACGTGACGCAACCCAGCCACAAGTACGCGCCCAGTCCGAAGCCCACCCACCCAGGGCGACCAACACTCAGAATTCCGGGGAGGCGGACTAGTGAAGGCGGAGCTGGACGCGGTCATCACGGCGACGCTGGACGAGCGGGAGCTGGTCTACGAGCACCCGGCGCCGGGGCGGTTCCTGGTCACGCTGCCCGGCACCAAGAAGTTGCAGACCAACTGCTGGCTTCAGGTGGGCGAGCACGCGCTGGTCGTCGAGGCGTTCGTGTGCCGGCGGCCGGACGAGGCGCATGCCGAGGTCTACCGCTACCTGCTGCGCCGCAACGCGAAGCTCTACGGCGTGCACTACACGATCGACCAGGTGGGTGACATCTACCTGGTGGGCCGGGTCGGGTTGGCGGCGGTGACGCCCGAGGAGCTGGACCGGTTGCTCGGCCAGGTCGTCGAGGCCGCGGACGGGGACTTCAACCCGCTGCTGGAACTCGGCTTCGCGACGTCGATCCGACGCGAGTACGACTGGCGGGTATCGCGAGGAGAGTCGCTGGCCAACCTCAGGGCGTTCGAGCACCTGCTCACGCGGAGCGAGCCGGACCGCTAGCGAACGGCGGTGTCGGAGAAGGAATCGCGACGCGGCTCGAGCGAGGGGGGAGTCGCGATCTCGAGCCGCGCCGCGTGCGTTCCCGCCGCGTCGGAGTCCTGAGGCGGGGGGCACCCTGGGATTCCGGGCGGGGTACGGCTCGGCAGGGGAGACGAGCCGTACTGCTGCCCTTTCCGGATCAGGGAGTGCGTGGGAGCTGATCCTTCAAGGGCGGGTGTCAACCTGTCAGAAGTCGGGCGGTTACACAAGGCCACGCCCAACACCGTGAAGTGATAACTGCGTTCCGTAGGTAACGATAAGGTCACGAAGCCAGATGAACCGTCAACTATCTGTGTTTTGACCCTCTGTATGGGGCCGTTTTCGTCCGAACGGGTGGCGCTGTGCCGACGGCGGTCGTCTGGCACGCTTCCCTCATGGCTGGATCGACGCACGGGATCGGAACCCTCGTACTGCTCCGCCACGGCGAGAGCACGTGGAACGCGGAGAACCTGTTCACCGGTTGGGTGGACGTTCCCCTCTCGGAGAAGGGGATGGCCGAGGCGCAGCGCGGGGGTGAGCTGCTCCGGGAGACGGGCCTGCTGCCCGACGTCGTGCACACCTCACTGCTCCGGCGCGCGATCACCACGGCCAACGTGGCGCTCGACGTCGCCGACCGGCACTGGATCCCGGTGAAGCGCGACTGGCGGCTCAACGAGCGCCACTACGGGGCACTCCAGGGCAAGAACAAGAAGCAGACGCTCGAGCAGTTCGGCGAGGAGCAGTTCATGCTCTGGCGCCGCTCCTACGACACCCCGCCGCCGCCCATCGAGCCCGGCAGCGAGTACAGCCAGGACAGCGACGTCCGCTACGCCGCGCTCGGCGACGCGGCCCCGCTCGCGGAGTGCCTCAAGGACGTCGTCGCGCGGATGATGCCGTACTGGGAGGGGGAGGTCGTGCCGGACCTGCGTGCCGGCCGGACCGTCCTGCTCGCCGCGCACGGCAACTCCCTGCGCGCCCTGGTCAAGCACCTGGACGGCATCTCCGACGAGGCGATCGCGGGCCTGAACATCCCCACCGGGATCCCGCTGCGCTACGACCTGTCCGAGGACCTGAAGCCGCTCAACCCCGGCGGTACCTACCTGGATCCGGAGACCGCGGAGAAGGCCGCCGCGGCGGTGGCCAACCAGGGCCGCCAGTAGCTCACACGAGACAGCTCACACGAGACCGAGCTCGCGGGCGCGGACCCCGGCCTGGAACCGGGAGTCCGCGCCGAGCGCGGCCAACAGCTCGGCGACCCGCCTGCGGTAGGTCCGCACGCCGAGCCCGAGCGCACGGGCCGCCGTCTCGTCCTTGCAGCCCGACGCCAGCAGCTCCAGCACCCGCGGGGCCAGCTGGCGCAGCTCGGCGGTCTGGGCGTCGTAGACGGCGAGATCGGTCGCGCCTCGCCAGGCCGCCTCGAACAGCGAGAGCACGCCCTGGACCACCTCCGGCAGCGGGATCACGCTGTAGCTGCGCGTGCCCGCCGCGGTGTCCCCGGCCAGGATGACCACCCGGCGGTCCAGGATGATCGTCTCGTTGATCTCCCCCGAGGTGATCCGCACCTCCGCGCCCGCCGCGCTCACCTCGGTGAGATGTCTGGTCGACGCCGGCGACAGCAGGACCCCGGGACGGTAGATCTTGCGCACGCGGCGCCCGCTCGTCCTGGCCGGGAGCGGGGCCGGCGCGGTCGTGGAGCCGGCCGCGCGCGTCCTGACCCAGGTGTTCAGGTCGTTCGCGGCGCAGCAGACCTCGGTCGCCGCCGCGAACAGGTGCGCCGTACGCGCGAACAGCTCCTCCTCGCCACGGACCACCGCGACCTGGCTCGTCAGCTCCATACCCCGAGTCTCCCGCCTGGACCAGGCCGGGACCACAACCGGCAGGAAGTTGCCAAAGGGTGCGCCGGCCCGGTCCGCCGCAGAGGCTGGAGCCATGACGACGATCTCCGCCCAGACCGGCTCCACCTCCTCCGCCCCCACCGCCGCGGCCGCGGGCACCTGGCTCCTCGGCGACCGCACCGTCAACCGGCTCGGCTTCGGCGCGATGCGCCTCATGATGGGGCCGAACGGCACCGAGGGGGACCGGGACACCGCCGTCGCCGTGCTGCGGCGCGCCGTGGAGCTGGGCGTCAACCACATCGACACCGCCGCGTTCTACTTCTCCCCCCGCCGCTCGGCCAACGAGCTGATCAACACGGCGCTGGCGCCCTACTCCGAGGACCTGGTGATCACGACCAAGGTCGGGCCGGGACGCGGGCCCTCCGGCGACTGGCTCGACGCGGCGCGCCCCGAGCAGCTGCGCGGGCAGGTCGAGGAGAACATCCGCCAGCTCGGCCTCGACCATCTCGACGTGGTCAACCTGCGCATCGGCGAGGGCCTGGAGCGCGGCTCGGGGTCGCTGGCCGACCGTTTCGGTGCCCTCGCCGAGCTGCGCGAGGCGGGCCTGGTCCGCCACCTCGGCATCTCCAACGTCACCGCCGAGCACCTGACCGAGGCGCTCGCGATCGCGCCCGTGGTGTGCGTGCAGAACCAGTACGGGCTGACCGCCCGCCGCGAGGACGACGCGCTCGTCGACCTGTGCGCCGAGCACGGCATCGCCTTCGTGCCGTTCTTCGCCATCGCGAGCGGCATCCCCGGGCAGACCCCGCCCGGCGCGAGCACCTCTCCCGACGCCGCCGTCGAGGCTGCCGTCGAGGAGATCGCGCGGAACCACGGTGCGACGCCGGCCCAGGTCCGCCTGGCGTGGACGTTGCACCGGGGCGAGCACCTGCTGGCGATTCCCGGCACCAGCAACCCGGCGCACCTCGAGGAGAACGTGGCGGCCGGGGAACTGCGGTTGACCGACGAGGAGCGAGCCAGGTTGGACACGATCAGGTGAACGCGGGCTGACCAGCGGGAGAAAACCGGCCGAGCAGGGTGTCAGGACAATCACCTCGGCCGCTGTGGACTGGTCGACAGCGGCCTTGACCTGCTTACGATTCCCCCGTGACCGACGTGGTCTGGATCTTCCTGACGGCCGGCGCCCTGCTGCTCGGTCTCGTCGCCGGCTACTGGGTCGCCCGGCGCCGCACCCGACCGGCGGCCAACGCCCCGGCCGGGCCGTCCATCTCGGTCCTGGTCCAGCGGCTGGTCCAGTCCTCGCACAACGCGATCGTGATCCTCAACGAGTTCGCCGACGTCGTCCAGTACAACCAGCGCGCCGTCGAGCTGGGCGTCGTGCGCAACCGCCGGGTGGACACCCGCACGAAGAAGGCCGCCGAGCTGGTCCTGGAGACCGGCGAGCCGGTCGAGATCGAGCTGTCCCCGGCCGAGCGCGGCGTCCAGTTCGGCCGCGGCCCCGAGGCGGTGCGCGGCGAGATCCGCCCGCTCGGCGACGGCTTCCTCGCCGTCGACGCGGCCGACGAGTCCGAGGCCGTGCGCCTGGAGGCCACCCGCCGGGACTTCGTCGCCAACGTCAGCCATGAGCTGAAGACGCCGGTCGGGGCGATGGCCCTGCTCGCCGAGGCCGTGCTGGACGCCGCCGACGACCCCGAGGCGGTTCGTCGGTTCACCACGAAGGTGCTCCGCGAGGCCACCCGGCTCGGCACCCTGGTCACCGAGTTGATCGCGCTGTCGCGGCTGCAGGGTGCGGAGCGGTTGCCCGAGCTGAACCCGGTCGAGGTGGACGCCGTCGTGCGCGACGCGCTGTCCCGCACCCAGCTCGCCTCCGAGTCCACCGGGATCGAGGTCGCCACCGACCAGGACAGCTGCCTGCTCGTCGAGGGGGACCGGACGCTGCTCACCACCGCGCTGACCAATCTGCTGGAGAACGCCGTCGCCTACTCCCCGCCCGGGAGCCCGGTGTCGGTGAGCCGGAGGCTGGCTGGCGGGTACGTCGAGATCTCGGTCACCGACCGCGGCATCGGCATCCCCGCGGAGGAGCAGCAGCGGGTGTTCGAGCGGTTCTACCGCCTGGACAAGGCCAGGTCGCGCGCCACCGGCGGCACCGGGCTCGGGCTCGCGATCGTCAAGCACGTGGCGGCCAACCACGGCGGTGAGGTCAAGCTGTGGAGCCGGCCGGGCACCGGCTCCACGTTCACCCTGCGCATCCCCGCCCACCTCAACGGTTCGAACGATGGAGGACAGCCGTGACCAGGGTGCTCATCGTCGAGGACGAGGAGTCCTTCGCCGACCCGCTCGCGTTCCTGTTGCGGAAGGAGGGCTTCACAGCGGCGGTCGCGAGCACGGGCCAGCAGGCGTTGGAGGAGTTCGACCGCAACGGCGCGGACATCGTGCTGCTCGACCTGATGCTGCCCGGGATGAGCGGTACCGACGTGTGCAAGGCGCTGCGTCAGCGCTCCACCGTGCCGGTGATCATGGTCACGGCCAGGGACAGCGAGATCGACAAGGTGGTGGGCCTGGAGATCGGCGCCGACGACTACGTCACCAAGCCCTACTCGGCGCGAGAGCTGATCGCGCGGGTGCGCGCGGTGCTGCGCCGGGGCGGGGAGACCGGCGAGGGCGAGCTGCTCCCCCAGGTGCTGGCCGCGGGGCCGGTGCGGATGGACGTGGAGCGGCACGTGGTCACCGTCGACGGCGGCGAGGTCTCGCTCCCGCTCAAGGAGTTCGACCTGCTCGAGTACCTGCTGCGCAACGTCGGCCGGGTGCTCACCCGGGGCCAGCTCATCGACCGGGTCTGGGGCGCGGACTACGTGGGGGACACCAAGACCCTCGACGTGCACGTCAAGCGGCTGCGGTCAAAGATCGAGCCGGACCCCGGCTCACCCCGGCACCTGGTCACCGTGCGCGGACTGGGCTACAAGTTCGAGTCGTGAGCGAACGCGGCACGGGGCGAATCGTGCGTGAACGCTTCCCGGAACGCGACCTACCGGTAACCTAGCCCCCCGTGCGCCTAGGGGTCTTGGACGTCGGATCGAACACGGTCCACCTGCTCGTGGTCGACGCGCACCGCGGTGGCCACCCCACGCCGGCCAGCTCGGAGCGAACGGTGCTGCGGCTGGCCGAACGGTTGAACGCCGGCGGCGACCTGTCCGAGGAGGGTGCGGACGACCTCGTCCGCGCGGTCGCCGCGGCGAAGAAGTCCGCCCGCAAGCTGGGCTGCGAGGACCTGATGGCCTTCGCCACCTCCGCGGTCCGCGACGCGGGCAACGCCGCCGAGGTGCTCGCCCGCGTTCACGACGAGACCGGCGTCGAGCTCCGCGTGCTCACCGGAACCGACGAGGCGCGGCTGACCTTCCTCGCCGCTCGCCGCTGGCTGGGTTGGTCGGCCGGCAACCTTCTTGTGCTCGACATCGGTGGCGGGTCACTCGAGGTCGCGATGGGCGTCGACGAGGAGCCCGCCTACGCCCGTTCGGTTCCTTTCGGCGCCGGGCGGCTCACGAGGGAGCGGTTCACCAGCGACCCGCCGAGCCGGGGGGAGGTCACCGAGACCGCGGAATGGCTGGCCGAGCAGCTCGCGCCGGTCGGGAAGAAGCTCGCCAAGCAGGGGGTGCCGGATCGGGTGGTCGGCACCTCGAAGACGTTCCGCTCGCTGGCCAGGCTCACCGGCGCGGCCCCGTCCTCGGTCGGGCCGCGGGTTCGCCGGGTGCTCACCGAGCCGGGCCTGCGGCAGCTGATCGCGTTCATCTCGCGCATGCCGGCCGCGGACCTCGCCGAGCTCGAGGGCGTCAGCCAGGGACGCGCTCCACAGCTGGTCGCCGGGGCACTGGTCGCCCGGGCGGCGATGCTGGCGGTCGGCGTGCCGGAGCTCGAGATCTGCCCCTGGGCCCTCCGGGAGGGCGTGATCCTGCGCCGGTTGGACCGCGTCGACGGCGAGGACTCCTGATGCTTCGCGAAGATCACGTTCGGGCAGGATCCATAATGTTGGCTGTTCGATCGGTGGCCCATGACCGTGGGCCACGCCGCAAGCGCATCGATGCTGGACGATTCGCTGGACGATTCGCCCGGTGCCGGGCACGGTGGAGCCAATGAGTCACGAGGGCGGACCTGAACCAACTCAGCGCACTGTCGCCGAGTTGCTCGCCAAGTACGGCCAGGAGACGGGGGAGCGCGCGCCCCGTCGCCGCCGTCGGCGTGCCGACGACGTGGAGGACACGGGCGCCCAGGCCATCATCGAACGGGTGATGTCGGAGAGCGGCGAGATGCCGGTCATCCGCGACGACACCCCGCCCCCCGAGCGCACCTCGCACCGGCACCGCCCCGACTTCCAGCGCCCGGCCGGAGAGCCTCCCCGCCGCCGTCAGCAGTCGCCCCCGCCGCCCCCGTCGCCCGGCCCGCCCACCGTGGCCACCCCGGGCCCGCTGGTGGGCCCGCCGTCCTCGCCGCGACTGCCGGCCGTCGGCCAGCCGCCCGAGTCGACCCGCCCGGTTCGCGGTGACCACCCCGGCGGAGGCCGTGGTGACCGGCCGTCCGGGGGACGCATCGCGCCCGGCGGTCCGCCCCCACCCGCACGCCGTCAGCCGCAGCCCTCGCAGCAGCTGCCCAAGCCCCAGCCCTCCCAGCAGCTGCCGAAGCCGCCCCAGCCGTCCCAACAGCTGCCCAAGCCGCAGCCGTCCCAGCAGCTACGCAAGCCGCCGGGCGGGCAACCCCCGGGGACTCGCAGCGGTATCCAGCCGTCCCTGCGTTCTCGGCTGGACGCGGACCCGCCGCCGCCCATGCCGCCGACCCAGACCATGGCACCGACCCCTCCGCCGCCGGAGCCGATGACCGAGGAGCTGCCGAGGGTTCCCACCTACCCCTCGATCGAGCCCGCGGCCGACCCGGAGGGCCCCACCCAGCTGCAGCCGGCGGTGCGGGACGAGGGCTACCGCGGCGGCTACCCGGAGCGGGGCCACCGGGACGAGGACTACGACCGCGACTTCGGCCGGGACACCGGTCGGGGCTTCGCCCGGGACGGCGTCCTGGACACGCCCGACCGCGAGCTCGACGGCGATCTTCGTGACGATCTCCGCGGGGAGCTCGAGGACAGCGGGACCGACCTCGCGGGTGCTCCGCCCTCCCGCCGCCGGCTGGGCCGGCGTCGGGAACGTGAGGTCGAGGACGGGGACCGCGCGTTCGACGACCTCGACGACCTCGACGACCTGGACGACCTGGACGACCTGGACGAGCTCGAGGACCGCGAGCCGGCCTCCGCCGCCAGGGAATGGCTGATCATGGCCGGTCAGCTCGCGCTCGGGGTGCTCGGCGGCGCGGCGGTGTGGCTCGGCTTCAACTGGCTGTGGGGTGCGCTTCCGCAGGCCGCGCTGGTGCTGGCGCTCGCGGTGATCGCGGGCATGGTGTTCATCGTCCGGAAGATCCGTCGGGCGGAGGACCTGCAGACCACGGTGTACGCGGTACTGGTCGGCCTGCTGGCCACCGTCTCCCCGGCGGCGTTGCTGCTGCTGAACCGCTGACGGTGGGGACCGCGCCGATCAGGGTGGGGCTGTCCACCGCCTCGGTCTGGCCGCAGTCGGCCACCGCCGGGTTCCGGCTCGCGGCCGAGCTCGGCTACGACGGCGTCGAGGTCATGGTCTGGGCCGACCCGATCAGCCAGGACCCGGCCGCCCTTGGCCGCCGCTCCCGGCAGACCGGGGTGCCGGTGCTCGCCGTGCACGCGCCGTGCCTGCTGATCACCCAACGGATCTGGTCACCGCGGCCGGAGGAACGGTTGCGTCGATCGGTGCTGGCGGCGCAGGACCTCGGCGCGTCGACCGTGGTCGTGCATCCCCCGTTCCGCTGGCAGAAGCGCTACGCCGAGGGCTTCGTCGAACTGGTCGCCGAGCTCGAGGACTCGAGCGGGATCGCGGTGGCCGTGGAGAACATGTTCCCCGTGCGCCGCTTCGGCGGCGAGCTGTCGGCGTTCCACCCCTCGATCGACCCCACCGACGTCGGCCACCGGAACTACACCCTCGACCTGTCGCACACGGCCGCGGCGGGGGTGGACGCGGTCGAGCTCGCCCGCCGGATGGGCGCCAACCTGACCCACCTGCACCTCGCGGACGGCACCGGCGCCCCGCGCGACGAGCACCTCGTTCCCGGCCGGGGCACGCAGCCGTGCGCGGAGGTCTGTGCGTCGGTCGCGGCCGCCGGGAGCACCGGGCAGGTGGTCGTGGAGATCAACACCCGGCGCGCCCGGGGCCAGGCCGAGCGCGCCGAGGACCTGCGCGAGGCGCTGCGGTTCGCCAGGCTGCACCTGGGCCAACGGCCGCCGACGGCGGACGACCGGACAACGGCACCATAAGTGGCACCGTAAAGTCTCGCTGCGAGGCACCCGTCGGATGGGGCGGGCCGCCCGATGTGCGTGGAATGGGAGCGTTCGTGAACCCGCTACGTAGCTTGATCCTGGCCGCGGCCGACAACGACGTGATCCGTCGTACGGTCGCGACCGCTCCGGTGAGCCGGGACGTGGTGCGCCGGTTCGTGGCCGGGGAGACCGTCGCCGACGCGATCGAGGTGACCAGACAGCTGGTCGACTCGGGGCTGACGGTGACGCTGGACCACCTGGGCGAGGACACCACCGATGCCGACCTCGCCGACCAGACCGTGCGTGCGTACCTGGAGCTCCTCGACGCGCTCTACGCCGAAGGCCTGGCCGCCGGGGCCGAGGTGAGCGTGAAGCTGACCGCGGTCGGCCAGCTGCTCGACGAGCAGCTCGCGCTGACGAACGCGGCGCGGATCTGCGCCGCCGCCGAGCAGTGCGGCACCACGGTGACCCTCGACATGGAGGACCACACCACCACCGACTCGACCCTGCGGGTGCTCGCGGAGCTGCGCCGGACCTGGCCCTCGGTCGGCGCGGTGCTACAGGCCTACCTGCACCGCACGGTCGGCGACTGCGCCCGGCTGGCGGGGACCGGCTCCCGGGTTCGGCTGTGCAAGGGCGCCTACGCCGAGCCGGCCGAGGTGGCCTACCAGGACATGCACGAGGTGAACCTGAGCTACGTGCGGTGCGTGAACACTCTCCTCGCCGGCGACGGTTACCCCATGTTCGCCACGCACGACCCGCGCCTGGTGCCGATCGTCGACGCCAGGGCGGAGGCCCACGGCAGGAAGCCGGGCGGCTTCGAGTTCCAGATGCTCTACGGCATCCGCCCGGAGGAGCAGCGCAGGCTCGCGGCGCTCGGGCACACCGTCCGGGTGTACGTGCCCTACGGCGTCCAGTGGTACGGCTACCTCATGCGCAGGCTGGCCGAGCGCCCGGCGAACACGGCGTTCTTCCTGCGTGCCCTGGTCTCCCGCTCCTGAGACGGCATTCTCGAACGCAAACTGATCAAGCTCGAACCAACGTGGCAGGCTAATAATCATGAGCAGTCTTGCGGGCGATGCCCGCGGTGGGCCCGGTTCGTCCGTCGGCCCGTTCACCGCGGCCTCCCGGGTCCGTTCGCTCGGGGACGGAACCTTCACCGCCGATCTCGGCAACGCGTGGACCGTCGGCGGCAAGCCGCACGGTGGCTTCCTGATGGCACTGCTCGCCAGAGCCGCGGTCGCGACCGCGGGCTCGGGCTCCCCGGTCGCCGACCCGCTCGCGGTGAGCGCCCAGTTCCTCCGGCCGCCCGAGGTCGGTCCGGTCCTGCTGCGAACCGACATCCGCAAGTCCGGCCGCCAGGCCACCGTCGTGTCGGTCCACCTCGAACAGCGGGGGCAGTCCTGCGTCGAGGGCGTGGTCACCACCGGGCGGCTGCCCAGGGAGCGGGCGGCCTGGTCCGACCTGCCCAACCAACCGGCCGAGCCGCCGGGCAACGCCGTGGACGTCGCGGCGCTGCCGATGGCGTCGGTGTTCCGGCTGACCACCGGGTGCGACGTCCGGCTCGACCCGAACGGCGCCGGCTTCCTGCACGGGCACGCCGGCGACCCGCCCCGGCTGCGGCTGTGGGTGCGCCCACGCGGTGAGCAGGTGGACCCGATGTTCGCCCTGCTGGCCGGGGATGTCTCGGTGCCCGTGACGTTCAACCTGGGCCGCTTCGGCTGGACGCCGACCGTCCAGCTGACCGGGCTGCTGCGCTCGCGCCCGGCACCCGGGTGGTTACGTGTGCAGGTGGACTGCCGCGCGGTGCACGGCGCCTGGTTCGACTCGGACGCGACGGTCGTGGACTCCACCGGGCGGCTGGTCTGTCAGGCCCGTCAGCTCGCCCTCTCCGCCCAGGGATAGGGACCACCGACCCCCGGCGTGCGTGGCAGGCTGGTGCGCATGACCAACGCGGACAAGCCCACCATCGCCGTGCTCGGGGCGGGCAAGATCGGGGAGGCCCTGCTGTCCGGCCTGCTTGCCGGGGGGCGACGGCCCGACGAGCTCATGTTCACCGAGCGCCACGGCGAGCGGGCGAGCGAGCTGACGAACCGGTACGGCATTCGCGCCGTGGACGTCGCCACCGCGGCGAAGGACGCGCGGGTCCTCGTGGTGGCGGTCAAGCCGCAGGACATCGAGCCGCTGCTGGACGAGCTCGCCCCGGCTGTGGGCGGGGACAGCCTGGTCGTGTCGCTCTGTGCCGGCCTGCCCACCTCGCTCTACGAGCGGCGGCTGCCCGACGGCGTCCCGGTTGTCCGGGTCATGCCGAACACGCCGATGGTCGTCGGCGAGGCGATGAGCGCGATCTCGCCCGGCCGGTTCGCGACCGCGGACCACCTGGCGGTGGTCGAGGAGCTGCTCGGCGTCGTCGGCCTGGTCGTGCGGGTGCCCGAGTCGCAGCAGGACGCCGTTACCGCCCTCTCCGGGTCCGGACCGGCCTACTTCTTCTTCCTGGTCGAGGCCATGATCGACGCCGGCATCCTGCTGGGGCTGCCGCGTGCGGTGTCGGAGAAGCTGATCATCCAGTCGGCGGTCGGCGCGGCGACCATGCTGGCCAGGACCGGCGAGCACCCGGTCACCCTCCGGGAGGCGGTGACCTCGCCGGCCGGGACGACGATCATGGCCATCCGCGAGCTGGAGAACCACGGGGTGCGGGCGGCGCTGCTGGCCGCGATCGAGGCGGCCCACGACAGGTCCCAGGAGCTGGGACGACAGCACGAGGACTGACCGGGAGGTCGGAAAAGTCCTCCTCGAACGTCGCATCAGTCACACCAGTCCCGCTACTCTCGGGTGAAGCACGTGCGTGTCGATACCGTCGGTGGGGAAGCCGGCGGCGCGACGCGTGTCGAAGGGCTGGTGATGATGCCGGCGAACACGAACGACCCCGAACATCCAGGACTTGCCCAGGTCCGGTTCCTGACCGTGGCCGAGGTGGCGACCCTGATGCGGGTGTCGAAGATGACGGTGTACCGGCTCGTGCACAACGGCGAGCTGCCCGCGGTGCGGGTCGGGAAGTCGTTCCGGGTGCCCGAGAAGGCGGTCAACGACTACCTCCGCAGTGCCTACTTCGACGCCGGATGAGGCGATCGGATAGCCGGTGACCGACCTCCATCACCCGCCGGGTAACCTTGACGACCGTTGCGCCTGGTTTTCTGAGCACGTCCGTGACCTGACGGTCGAGTGGTCGTTGCCTGCCCCAGGCAAGATCGATCACCGACTACAGTGAAGGATCCGCATGGGCTCGGTCATCAAGAAGCGCCGCAAGCGCATGTCGAAGAAGAAGCACCGCAAGCTTCTGCGCAAGACGCGAGTGCAGCGCCGCAAGCTGAAGAAGTAGGACGCGCCGGGTCGCGGGTGCCACCGAACGGGGGACATCCGCGAAACAGGCGTGTGAACCTACGTGAACCACTGGGCTACGGCAGCGGTTCGATCATGATTCTGGCGGTACGGTGGCTGGCGGGTCCGACACCGTGACAGCCGGATCGCCAGCAACCTGATCGATCCTCCCGGAGTCGCATGGCGTCGAACGTCGTTCTGCTGACCGGGGTCGCCGACCACGTCGGCGGCCGGCTGGCCGCCCGGCTGGCGGCGGATCCCGTCGTCCGCCGGGTGATCGTCGCCGCTCCGCGCCCACCGGCCGTCGGTCTACCCGAGCGGGTCGAGCTCGTGGTCGCGGAGCCGGGCAGCCCACTCCTCGTCGAGGTGCTCCGCTCCGCCGGCGTCGAGACCGTGGTGTACGCCGCTCCGCGCTCGGCCGACCGGCCCAGCCCCGGCCGGCTGTCCGAAGACCACGACGTGGTCGCCACCATGCGCCTGCTCGCGAGCTGTCAGCGAGCCGGCGGCGTGCGCAGACTGGTGGTGCGCTCGACGACAGAGGTGTACGGCGCCGGGCCGAACGCGCCGGCCGTGTTCACCGAGCAGGACGTCCCCGCCGGCGCGCCGCGCCCCGCCGCCCTCGAGGTCGAGGAGCAGGCCAGGGCCTTCGCCACCAGCTCGCCCGGCACCACGCTGACGGTCTTCCGGCTGGCCGAGCTGCTCTCCGGCCGGGTGGACAGCGCGCTGGGCCGCTACCTGAGCCTCCCGGTGGTGCCCACCGTCCTCGGCTTCGACGCCCGGGTGCAGTTCCTGCACCACCAGGACGCGGTAGCCGTGCTGCACCGCGCGAGCACGCACGACCTGCCCGGCGTGTTCAACGTCGCCGGCGACGGCGTGCTCCTGCTGTCCCAGGCGCTGCGCCGCGCCGGTCGCGTCGCCCTGCCGGTACCGGCGGCGGCCGTTCCCGCCGCTGCCAGGATCGCCAGGACCCCGGTCTCGCCGGGGCTCACCCGCCTGCTCAGCTTCGGGCGGGTCGTCGACACCAGCCGGCTCCGGACGTCGTTCGGCTACGCCCCCAGGTGGTCGACCTCCGCGGCCCTCGACGACCACGTCCACGCCCGCCCGCCGCGCTGACCAGTGACACCCGACCGGATGTGAGGCGAACACGGTGCCCGAAGCCAGGGTCATCCCGCTGCGCCGCCGGGGGGTGGAGGATGCGGCGCCGCTGCGCCCCGCCACTCCCGCGCTGGTCCGGCAGCCGCACGGCCCGGCGCCGAACCTCCGCGAGTTCCTCCGCCACCGGCTGACCGGCGACTACCCGGTGGACGAGTTCGGCTTCGACCCCGAGTTCACCGACACCGTCCTGCTCCCGCCGATGCGCGCGATCTTCGAGAAGTGGTTCCGGGTGACGGTGACCGGAAGCCTGCCGGCCGGCACCGGGGCCATGGTCGTCGCCAACCACTCCGGGACCGTGCCCTGGGACGCCGCGATGACCGCGGTCGCGGTGCACGACGTCCACCCCGAGCACCGGCACCTGCGGATGCTGGGCGCCGACCTGCTGTTCAAGGTCCCCGTGCTCGCCGACATCGCCCGCCGGTCCGGCCAGACGCTGGCCTGCCGCGCCGACGCGGTGCGCCTGCTGCGGTCCGGTGAGGTGGTCGGGGTGTGGCCGGAGGGGTTCAAGGGCATCGGCAAGCCCTTCCGCGACCGGTACCGGCTACAGCGCTTCGGCCGGGGCGGGTTCGTGGCGACGGCCCTGCGGGCCGAGGTGCCGATCATCCCGTGCTCGATCGTGGGTGCCGAGGAGATCCACCCCAAGATCGGCGAGCTCAGGCCGTTGGCGCGGCTGCTGGGCCTGCCGTACTTCCCGGTGACCCCGCTGTTCCCGCTGCTCGGCCCGCTCGGGGCGATCCCGCTGCCGACGAAGTGGACGATCCACTTCGGCGAGCCGGTCCGGACGGACCTGGCCGGCCCGGGCGCCGACCAGGACCAGGCACTGGTCCTGGACATAGCCGACCGCGTCCGCGACACCATCCAGACCACCCTCGACCGCGCGGTCGCCGCCCGCCCAGGAATCTTCTAGCTGCTCACATGACCGGTAGCGAGCAAGCGTCACCCCTCCCGCCCCCGCGACCCATAGCAAAGCCGGGACGCACAGCACCCAACTCCCGAGAGCGGTGAACCGTTCGCGGCTGCGTGAGCGGAGCGAGGGCGCGTCCTCCGTCTGGACCGACGCAGCGCCCGCAGGCGCCCCAGGCGCCGAGGACGCGAAGGAGGGAAGACGGAGGGTAAGCGCCCTCGCGGAGCGAACAATCAGAACAGCCGCCGGCGGTAGGCGAGCCCGGCGGCCACGGCACCGGCCAGCGCACCCGCGCCGAGCACGGAGGGCACCCCGATCCGGGCCGCCTTGCGGCCGGTGCGGAAGTCCCGGATCTCCCAGCCGCGCTTGCGCGCGGTCTCCCGCAGCGTGCCGTCCGGGTTGACAGCGACCGCCGTGCCGACGACCGAGAGCATCGGCACGTCGTTGGCCGAGTCCGAGTATGCGGTGCAGCGACGCAGGTTCAGTCCTTCCCGGGCTGCCAGCGCGCGCACGGCATGCGCCTTGGCCGGCCCGTGCAGCATCTCCCCGACCAGCCGGCCGGTGTAGACGCCGTCCTCGCTCTCCAGCACCGTGCCCAACGCGCCGGTGAGGCCGAGCCGGCGGGCGATGATCGTCGCGAGGTCGACCGGGGTCGCCGTCACCAGCCAGACCCGCTGACCGGCGTCGAGGTGCATCTGGGCCAGCGAGCGGGTGCCCGGCCAGATCTTGTCGGCCATCAGCTCGTCGTAGATCTCCTCGCCGAGGGCCATCAGCTCGGCGACCGAGTGCCCGGCCACGAACGACAGCCCGGACTCGCGTGCGTTGCGGATCCCGTCCCGGGTCTCCCGCCCGCCCACCCGGAACAACACCTGCTGCGTGGCGAACTTGGCGAGGTCGGAGCTGGTGAAGAACTTCCGGGCGGCCATGCCGCGAGCGAAGTGGAAGATGGACGCACCCATCATCATCGTGTTGTCGACGTCGAAGAACGCCGCGGCGGTCAGGTCCGCCGGGACCGGGCGCGGTACCCCGGGCACCTCGGTCGCGCGCTCCAGGGCGACCGCAGCCTCGGCCGAGGCCTCGCCGGCGAGCGTGGCGAGCTGCTGCTCGAGCTCCGGCTGCTTCTCACGGCCACGCCACAGCGACACGACTTCGCCTCCGCGATTCGACCACCTGTAATCCCCCGACAGCGTAGCGATGCGGGCTGCTCGTTCCGCGATCAACTGCCGAGGCGCACACCGGTCTCCCCGGGTAGCAACGGCGGCAGGTCGACCGGCGGCAGGGGCAGCGGCAGCGTCGCCGACGGCGGCGTCGCGCCGTTGTCGGCCGGTGGGGCCGCGCCGCCTCCGGAGGGCTGCTGGTCCCCCGGGACGACGGTGGTCACGGCGCCGGGCAGGTCCGGCAGCGGCGGCGCGGACGGCTGCCGCTCCTGGCCGCCGCCTGCCGGCGGGGTGGCGGTCGGCGGGGTGCCGCGGGGTGTCGTCGTCGTGCCGGGCGTCGTGCCGGGCGTCGTGCCGGGCGTCGTGCCGGGCGTCGTGCCAGGCGTCGGGGCGGGCGACGTGCCGGAGACCGGCCGGCAGGCGTCGGTCGCGGGCAGCGCGCCGACGTCGTCGAAGGAGCCCGAGGTGATCTGGTAGCAGTCCATCCTGGCGAGCAGCGCGTCGGTCCTGCCGACGATCTTGGTCAACAGGCCGCGTGAGGCGACCACGCGGCCGCGCACGGCGGCGGGGAACGGTACGGCGGTCAACCGCGCGTCCTGCTGTCGCGACCAGGTGCCGAGCAGCTCCAGCTGGCTTCCGTCCTCCCTGGTCGCCAGGGCGACCAGCTGGCGGGAGCCGGCGGCCGCGTCGTTGTCGAAGTCGGTGAGCGCGGTGAGGTAGCTGCCGACCGGCGCGCTCTCCGGGTCGGGGTAGCGCCGGGCGAGGGTTTCGATCTCGCTGATCCGTGCTGCGGCGAAGTCGAGGTGCTTGAGCGCCTTGGACTCGTCGCCGAAGGTGAGGCCGAGCGAGGCGGCCTCGGCCGTGCGCTTGAACCCGTAGAGAGCGTCGCCCGGCAGCGCGTCCCTCGCCAGCAGCAGGCTCATCCCGGCCAGCGAGCCGACCAGCGCCAGCACCGCGACCGCCGCGACGGCGAAGCGGGCCCTGGCGCCGGACAGTGGCCTGGCCGGCTGGTCGGTTGACCGACCGCGACCAGGCCCCTGTCCGGCGCCCCGACCCGATCTCCAGCGGCCGCGTGGCCCCCGACGTGCCCGCGCGACTCGCCCGGAGGCGTGTGGTTCGGCTGTGCTCGGTTCCGCTGTGCTCGGGTTTGCTGTCTTCGGCTGTTCAGTGCTCGGTTCCACGGTGGCCGCCGCTCCGGGGGAGTCGGCGGCCGGTTCGGCGTGCTCGGCCAGACCGGCGAGGACGCGCTCGCGCATGCGGGCGCGCTCGACCGGTGTCGGAGCGGTCAGCGGGGCGAGGGAGGCGAGGGCGGGCACGACCATGTGCTCGTGCCCGGTTCGCTCGCTCCCCGGCCGGTCCGGCCCGTTGCCCGTGTTCACATCGTGCTCCGGTCCTGACCCCGGAACCGAATCCGGGATCTCCTGTTGTGAACGAGCCCGGCGGGCGCGGGTTACGGCTCTACGCCTGGAATTAGGGCTCATCGCAGCTCCGCCGGCAGGAGCTGTGCCAGCCGGCGCACGGCGCGGTGCTGCAACGCCTTCACCGCACCCTCGTTGCGGTCCATGACCTGCGCGGTCTCCGCGACCGACAGGCCCTGCAGGAAGCGCAGCACGATGCACTCCCGCTGGTCGTCGCCGAGCTGGCTGACGCACTCGAGCAGCGCGGTGCGGGTGACCCTGGCCAGCACCTGCTGCTCGGGTCCCGCCTCGACGTGCTGGGAGTCGTCGATCTCGGCGGTCGCGACCTCCAACCGGAACCGGCTCGACTTCACGTGGTCGAGCACGAGGTTCCTGGCGATCGTGACGAACCAGGCGCCCACGTCCCGGCCCTGGTAGCTGATTGAGGTGATCCGGCGCAGCGCGCGCAGGAACGTCTCGCTCGTGACGTCCTCGGCCAGCTCCCGGTCGCCCACGCGGAACAGCACGTAGCGGAACACGACGTCCACGTACCGGTCGTAGAGCTCGGCGAACGCGCCCCGGTCACCGTCCTGCGCCGCATGTACGAGATCCCAGGAGCCGCCGGAGTCCTGGCGGGGGATCGCACCCTCGGCCGGACCCCCGCCGTCCGGCCCGTCCTGTGTGGTCCCCACCGCGTCCCGTGGAACTGGGCGCACGGACGGCATGGATCTTCTCCTCATCGCTTCCCGACCAGCTGCACCGCCGACCGGAGCCCGCCTGAGCAGCATACGTGTGCTCGCTCACGCTGCATGGCCGTTCCGTGTTGAGACTTGTCGGGTGGTCAACCATGACGCAAGTGAGTCGTGCCACACTGCGGGAAGTTACGGGGAATTGGCAAAAGATGCGGAGAATCGCAATGGTCGACGCGCTGACCGGCAACGTTGCCGACCTGGTCACCGAGGCCGCGCGGCGGGTACCACAGCATGCCGCGCTGCTCGACGAGGGCGGCGGTGCGGCGCTGTCCTGGCAGCGGGTGGACGCCGCCGTGACCGCCTTCGCCGGGAGGTTATTGGAGGCCGGCCTGGTGCCCGGCGACCGGGTGGCCGTCGTGCTGCCCAACGGTTCGCGGTGCGCGGTGGCGCTGTTCGGCGTGCTGCGCGCCGGCGGGGTCGCGGTACCGGTCGGCATCAGCTCGCCGGCCCCCGAGCTGGCGCGGGTGCTCGACGACAGCGGCGCCGCCCTCCTGGTCGGCACGGCCCCGGACGGGCTCGGCGACCTCCTCGCCGAGGCCTCGGGCGGCCTCCCCACCGTCCTGCCCCCACCCGAGCTCGACCCAGCCCCGAGCGGGGTCGAGCTCACCGCCGACGAGCCGCGCGGCGGCGAGGACCTCGCGGTCCTCTGCTACACCTCCGGCACCGCCGGCCTTCCGCGCGGGGTGATGCTCTCCCACCGCGCGCTCCTGTCGAACGTCGCGCAGTGCGCGGCCCTGCGCCCGGCTCCGGTCAACTCCACCGACCGGGTGCTGCTGGCCGTGCCGCTGTTCCACGCCTACGGCCTCGGTCCCGGCCTGCTGCAGGTGGCCTCGGCCGGGGCGACGGCAGTGCTGATGGAGACCTTCGGGGTGGACCGCGCACTCGCCGCCTGTGCCGAGAACCGGGTCACCGCGGTGGTCGGCGTGCCGGCCATGTACCAGGCCTTCGCCGCCGTCGGGGCGGACCGGCTCGCCGAGGCCCTCTCGTCGGTGCGGTTGCTGACCTCGGGCGCGGCGCCGCTGCCGCCGTCGGTGCTGGCCACGATCCGCGCGGCTACCGGCCTGTCGGTGTTCGAGGGCTACGGGCTCACCGAGACCGGGCCGGTGCTCACCTCCACCCTCGTCGCCGGGGTGGCCAAGCCGGGCTCGGTCGGGCGCCCGCTGCCCGGGGTGGAGATCACGCTGGTGGACTCGGACGGCCGCCCGGTCGGCGCCGGGGCCGACCCGGACGAGGAAGGCTGGTTCGACGACGTGGCCGACCCCCGCTCGGAGACGGGCCGGGTCGCGGCCCGCGGGCCCAACCTGTTCAGCGGCTACTGGCCCGACGGTGCGCACGGCCCGGACGCCGAGGGCTGGTTCCGCACCGGCGACGTCGGCTACTTCGACGCCGACGGCGACCTGCGGCTGGTGGACCGGGCGACGGATCTGATCATTGTCAACGGGTTCAACGTCTACCCCAACGAGGTCGAGCGGGTGCTCGGCGAGCTGGCCGAGGTGGCCGAGGCGGCCGCGGTGGGCGTGCCGGACGAGCGAACCGGCGAGCTGGTGAAGGCGGTGATCGTGCTGCGGCCGGGGGCCGTGTTGACCGAGGACACCGTCCGTGAGCACTGCGCCGAGCGGCTGGCCCGGTTCAAGGTCCCGCGTGCCGTGGAGTTCGTCGACTCGCTGCCGCACGGCGTGACCGGGAAGGTCCGCCGGGCGAGCCTGCGCGGTAGTGTCGCCTGAATGGTGGCCAGGGTGACCGTCGTGTCGCGGGAGGGCTGCCACCTCTGCGAGGTGGCCGAGGCCGACGTGGCACGCATCTGCGCGGAGCTGGACGTGGAGTGGGACGTGCGGGATGTCGACGCCGACCCCGAGTTGCGGGCCGAGTACGGCGACTACGTCCCGGTGATCCTCGTCGACGACGAGCAGCACGGCTACTGGCGGGTCGAGGAGGACCGCCTGCGGGCGGCGCTGGCGCCGACCGGGCGGTAAGGAAGCCGTAAGCGCGATCCGGTTGCCGCCCGGGGCTGCCGAGGACGACGGTGGAGGCGTGCATCCCGAGCGCGGCTCCGAGACCGGAGCGACGACCCACCCGGTGACCGCCGCCGAGCCGACCGCGGAAGCGGCCGTGGCGGCCGCCACCGTCACCCCCACCCGGCTTGGCCGGCGCCGGGCGGTCGCCGTGGGGCTGGTCTCCCTCCTCGCCGCGCTCGCGGCGGGGCATCTCGTGGCCGGGTTCGTCGGGCCGGCGGCCTCACCGTTCCTCGCCGTCGGCAACTGGGTGCGCGACCTCAGCCCGCACCCGGTCACCGAATGGGCCAAGGAGACCTTCGGCACCGCGGACAAGCTCGTGCTGTTCGCCGGGGTGGCGCTGGTGGTCCTGGCCTGCGCGGCCGGCGCCGGCGTGCTCGCGCGGACCAGGCCGGCGCCCGGGCTGCTGGTCGTCGCGGCGCTCGGCGTCGTCGGGTTCGTGGCCGTGCTCGGTCGGCCGGACCTCGGCCAGCTCGGAATCGCCGCCCCGGCCGCGAGCCTGCTCACCGGGGCCACCGTCTTCTCGCTGCTGCACCGCAGGGCCGTCCCCCTCGCCGCCGACCGGGGTCGGCGCGACTTCCTGCGGCTCTCGGCGGGGGTGGTCGCCGGCGCGGGCGCGCTGGGCGGTCTGGGCCAGGTACTGGCGTCCAGGGTGGACGTCGAGGGGTCGCGGCGCGCGGTCGGCCGGCTGCGTGTCGCCGAGCCGGCGCCGCCCGTCCCGCCCGGCGCCGACTTCCCCGGCACCGCGAGCTTCATCACCGCCAACCGCGACTTCTACCGGATCGACACCGCGCTCACGGTCCCCCGCGTCACGGCCGAGGAGTGGCGGCTGCGGGTGCACGGCCTGGTCGACCGGGAGCTCGAGCTGGACTACGCGCAGGTCCGCGCCCGGGACCTGGTGGAGCGGCCGATCACGATGGCCTGCGTGTCCAACGAGGTCGGTGGCTCGTTGGTGTCCACGGCCACCTTCATCGGCATTCCGCTGCGGGACGTGCTGACCGAGGCCGGCGTCCGGCCCGGGGCCGACCAGCTCCTGTCCACCAGCGTCGACGGGTTCACCGCGGGCAGCCCCGTCGACGCGGTGCTCGACCCCGAGCGCGGAGCGCTGCTCGCGATCGGCATGAACGGCGAGCCGCTCCCGGTCGAGCACGGCTTCCCGGCCCGCCTGGTGGTGCCGGGCCTCTACGGGTACGTCTCGGCGACCAAGTGGGTGACCGACCTCGAGCTGACCACCTTCGCCGCGAAGCAGGGCTACTGGATGCCGCGCGGCTGGTCGGCTCGCGGCCCGGTCAAGACCCAGTCGCGGATCGACACACCGCGCGACGGCGCCACCACCGGCACCCGCGTGACCGTCGCCGGGGTGGCCTGGGCGCCGGCAATCGGCATCCGCCGGGTCGAGGTGGGCGTGGACGGCGTCTGGCACGAGGCCGAGCTGGCCGTCGAGGTGGACCGGAACACGTGGCGCATGTGGCGGGTGGCGCTCGACCTGTCGGCCGGAGAGCATCGGATCGCGGTCCGCGCCACGGACCGGTCCGGTGTCACCCAGACCGACCGGCTCGCCGCCCCCGCTCCCGACGGCGCCACCGGGTGGCACACGGTGACGGTCACCGCTCGTTAGTCGTTCGGCCCTCTCAACCGGAGCGCGACCGGACCGTAGTAGACATCAGGTAAAGGGCGGCGGTCGACGTCCCTGGCCGGCGACTTTGTGCCTACGTTCACAAGCGGCTACCGTAAGCACATCCCAGGGGCCCAGTCTTTCGAGGAGTACCAGCGTGGCGCAGCGTGGCCAGTCCGACGCAGCCGGTAGACCACCCCGTGCGCCTGCCGAGAACGCGGCCGAGATCACCACGCCAATGCCCGCCATCGGCGGGAACGGGATGCCCGCGCCGGGGCTGCGCGACCGCGCCAGGGCGATCCCGGAGGCCGCCGTCGCCCGTCTCGCCGTCTACCTCCGCGTCCTGTCCGGGATGCGTGAGCAGGCCGTGGCGTCGGTCTCCAGCGAGGAGCTGTCCGCGGCCGCCGGGGTGAACTCGGCCAAGCTCCGCAAGGACCTGTCCTACATCGGCTCGTACGGCACGCGGGGCGTCGGATACGAGGTCGAGGTGCTCATCGACCAGATCGAGCGGGTGCTCGGTCTCACGCGTGAACAGAGCGTGGCCGTCGTGGGAATCGGTAACCTCGGACATGCGCTCGCCAACTACGGCGGTTTCCCAGGCAGAGGTTTCCCGGTGACGGCACTGTTCGACGTGGACCCCGACCTGATGGGTGTTCCCGTCGGGGGGATCCCGGTCGACCACATCGACGACATCCCCGCCGTCTGCGCCGCCCGCGAGGTCACCATCGGCGTCATCGCCACGCCCCCGGCCGCGGCCCAGGCGGTCTGCGACCGGCTGGTGCAGGCCGGTGTCGAGTGCATCCTGAACTTCGCGCCGGTGGTGCTCCAGGTCCCGGAGACCGTCGAGGTGCGCAAGGTCGACCTCGCCGTCGAGCTGCAGATCCTCTCCTTCCACGTCGCGAGGCGTGCCGACCACGCGCCGGCCGACGACGCCACGCCCGCCCCCCGGGTCGACGGCGTCGCCGCTCCGCGCGGGGTGGTGGTGCGCCGATGAGCCTGCTCGCTGTCGGGCTCTCCCACCGGTCCGCCGACCTGCGCGTCCTCGAGCGCGCGGTAGTGCCGTCCGGTGAGACGGGCAAGGTTCTCGACGAGCTGGTGCGCTGCCCCAACGTTACCGAGGTCACCCTGGTCACCTCGTGCAACCGGGTCGAGGTCTACGCGGTCGTCGAGGCGTTCCACGGCGGGCTGGGCGACATCGTCGCCGTGCTCGGCCGGCACTCCGGCCTGGACGCCGCGGAGCTCTACGAGCATCTCTACGTCCACTACGCGGGCGCGGCGGTGGCCCACCTGTTCTCCGTGGCCGCCGGCCTCGAGTCGATGGTGGTCGGTGAGCCCCAGATTCTCGGCCAGGTGCGCAACGCCTACGGCGTGGCCCGCGAGGCCGGGACCGTCGGCCGCACCCTGCACGAGCTGGTCCAGCGCGCTCTGCGGGTCGGTAAGCGGGTGCACACCGAGACCGGACTGGACCGGGCCGCGGGCTCGGTCGTCTCCGAGGCCCTCACCGACGCCGACCGGCTGCTGGGCGGCCTCGCCGGCCGCTCGGCGCTGCTGGTCGGCGCCGGCTCGATGGGCGGGCTCACCGCGGCCGCGCTGCGCCGCGCGGGCATCGGCGAGATCGTGGTCGCCAACCGGACCGAGGCCACCGCCGCCCGGTTGGCGCAGTTGCAGCGCGAACACGGCGTGCCGGCCACCTCGGTCGGCCTCGACGACCTCGCCACCCACATCGCCCGGGCCGACCTGGTGGTCGCCTGCACGGGTGCGGGGGGCACGGTCATCGACGCCGGCTCGGTCGTCGCGCGCACCCGCCCGCTGGTGGTCTGCGACCTCGGCCTGCCCCGTGACGTGGACGCCGCGGTTGGCGAGCTGGCGAACGTCACGATCGTCGACCTGGAGAGCCTGCAGCGTCGGCTGGCGACCGCCCCGAGCGGGCTGGACACCCGGCGCGCCAGTGAGATCGTCGCCGAGGAGGTGCGCGGCTACCTCGCCGCCCAGCGCTCCGCCGAGGTCACCCCGACGGTCACCGCGCTGCGGCGCCGGGCCGCCGAGGTCGTCGACGCCGAGCTGCTTCGGCTGGACTCGCGGTTACCCGAGCTGGAGCGCGGCGTGCGCGACGAGCTCGCCCAGACCGTGCGCCGGGTCGTGGACAAGCTGCTGCACACCCCGACCGTCCGGGTCAAGGAGCTGGCCTCCGGACCGGGTGGTGCCGAGTACGCCGAGGCCCTGCGCGAGCTGTTCCAGCTCGACCCCGCGGCGCCATCGACGATCAGCACGGCAACCCGTGCTGCGACCAGTACGACAGACGGTGAGCCAAGGTGACCCGCACGATCCGGATCGGGACCAGGGGCAGCGCCCTCGCTCTCGCCCAGAGCAGCTCGGTGGCCGCGGACCTCGAGCGGGCCGGCGCGACCGTCGAGCTGGTCACGATCGAGACCCCTGGGGACCGCTCGTCCGCGCCGATCGCCGAGATCGGCATCGGCGTGTTCACCTCGGCGCTGCGCGACGCGCTCGCCGAGGGCACGGTGGACGTGGCCGTGCACTCGTACAAGGACCTGCCGACCAAGCCGGACCCGAGGCTGTCGCTCGCCGCGGTACCCCCGCGGGCCGACCCGAGGGACGCGCTGGTGGCCAGGGACGGGCTGACCCTCGGTGAGCTGCCCCCCGGTTCCCGGGTGGGGACCGGCGCGCCACGCCGAGCGGCGCAGCTGCAGGCGCTCGGGCTCGGCCTGTCGATCGTGCCGATCCGCGGCAACGTCGACACCCGGATCCGGAAGGTGGCCGACGGCGAGCTCGATGCCGTCGTGCTCGCCAGGGCCGGGATCGCCCGGCTCGGCAGGCTGGCGGAGATCACCGAGGTGCTCGACCCGATCCAGGTCCTGCCTGCTCCCGCGCAGGGAGCGATCGCGGTGGAGTGCCGGGTCGACGACGTCGACACCGAACACCTCCTCCAGTCCGTTCTGGACGACGAAGCCACCCGGTTCGCGGTGGCCGCCGAGCGCGCCATGCTGGCCGCGCTCGAGGCCGGCTGCAACGCCCCGGTTGGTGCTTTGGCCGATGTGGTCGAGGACCTCGACGCCGACGACAAGGTGGTTCACCGCCTGTCGCTGCGTGGGGTCGCGGCCGCGAACTGGACCGCGGACGGCGACCTGGAGGGTTCCGCCGTCGGCCTGCTCCGGGCCTCGGCCACCGGTGACCTGACCGAAGGTGAGCAGCTCGGGCGTGCGTTGGCCGCCGAGCTGCTCGAACTCGGAGCCGGCGTGCCGTCCGGTCCCGAGTCGTCATCTCGATAGGAAGTGGCCGATATGACCACCCGTACCCGAAAGAGCTCGGGGCGCATCGCGTTCGTTGGTTCCGGACCCGGTGACCCGGGGCTGCTGACCATCCGTGCCAGGGAGCTCCTGGCCCGCGCCGAGCTCGTCGTGACCGACCCGGACGTGCCGGCGGCCGTGCTCGAGTTCGCCGGCAGCGACGTCGAGGGCGAGCCCGAGGTCCGCCCGGCCGTCGGTGACCCCAACGACGTCGCCAAGGACCTGGTGACCGAGGCCAAGGCGGGCCGAACGGTGATCCGCCTGGTCTCCGGGGATCCGCTCACGCACTCCGCGCTCGTCGCCGAGGCGCAGGCGGTGGCCAAGACCAGCGCGGCGTTCGACGTCGTGCCGGGCGTTCCGCCGGCGACGGCGGTGCCCGCCTACGCCGGCATCGCCCTCGGCGCCACGCATACCGAGGTCGACGTCCGCGGGGAGGTCGACTGGGCCGGCCTCGCGGCCACCCCGGGCCCGCTCGTGCTGCTGGCCAGCTCCAGCCACCTCGCCGAGGCGGCCTCGGCACTGGTCGAGCACGGGCTCGCGGCCCAGACCCCGGTCGCGGTCACCGCGGACGGCACCGGCTCCGGCCAGCGCACGCTGGACACCACGCTGGCCTCGCTCGCCGCGGACGCCGGCGAGATCGCCGGCAACCTCGTGGTGACCGTCGGCCAGGCGGTCGCCGGGCGGACCAAGCTGTCCTGGTGGGAGTCCCGCGCCCTGTACGGCTGGCGGGTGCTGGTGCCCAGGACCAAGGACCAGGCGGGCGAGATGAGCGAGCGGCTGCGGCTGCACGGCGCCATCCCCTCGGAGGTGCCGACGATCTCGGTCGAGCCCCCGCGCAGCCCCGCCCAGATGGAGCGCTCGGTCAAGGGCCTGGTCGACGGCCGCTACCAGTGGCTGGTGTTCACCTCGACCAACGCCGTCCGCGCGGTCTGGGAGAAGTTCGCCGAGTTCGGCCTGGACGCCAGGGCGTTCTCCGGCGTCAAGATCGCCTGCGTCGGCGAGGCGACCGCGGAGAAGGTCCGCGGCTTCGGCATCATCCCCGAGCTGGTGCCCTCCGGCGAGCAGTCCTCCGAGGGCCTGCTCGAGGAGTTCCCGCCCTACGACGACATCCTCGACCCGGTCGACCGCGTGCTGCTGCCGCGTGCCGACATCGCCACCGAGACCCTCGCCGCCGGTCTGCGCGACCGCGGCTGGGAGATCGACGACGTCACCGCGTACCGGACCGTCCGGGCCGCGCCGCCGCCGGCCGAGACCCGCGAGATGATCAAGACCGGCGGGTTCGACGCGGTGTGCTTCACCTCGTCCTCGACCGTGCGGAACCTGGTCGGCATCGCCGGCAAGCCGCACACCCGTACCCTCGTAGCCTGCATCGGCCCGAAGACCGCCGAGACCGCGCGCGAGTTCGGCCTGCGGGTGGACGTCCAGCCGGAGCACGCCCACGTGCCCGCACTGGTCGACGCCCTCGCCGAGCACGCCGCCCGGCTGCGCGCCGAGGGCGCGCTGCCCCCGCCCCGCAAGACGAAGAGAGCCCGCCGTTAGGGAGAGCTGATGTTCCCGAGCCACCGGCCCCGCCGGCTGCGCACCACCCCCGCCATGCGCCGGCTGGTCGCCGAGACGACCGTGCGACCCAGCCAGCTGGTGTTGCCGATGTTCGTCAAGGAAGGTGCCAGCGAGCCGGTCCCGATCGCGACGATGCCCGGCGTCGTCCAGCACACCCGGGACAGCCTGCGCAAGGCGGCCGTCGAGGCCGTGCAGGCCGGCGTCGGCGGACTGATGCTGTTCGGTGTGCCGGCCGAGCGGGACGCCGTCGGCTCCGGCGGCGTCGACCCGAACGGCGTGCTCAACGTGGCGCTGCGCGACCTGCGGGCCGAGCTCGGGGACGAGACCGTGCTGATGTCCGACCTGTGCCTGGACGAGTTCACCGACCACGGCCACTGCGGGGTGCTCGACGCCGACGGCAACGTCGACAACGACGCCACGCTGCGGGTCTACGGGGAGATGGCGCTCGCCCAGGCCGAGGCCGGGGCGCACCTGCTTGGCCCGAGCGGGATGATGGACGGCCAGGTCGGCGCGGTCCGCGAGGCGCTGGACCGGGTCGGCAGGACCGACGTCGGGATCCTCGCCTACTCGGTGAAGTACTCCTCGGCGTTCTTCGGGCCGTTCCGGGACGCCATCGAGTCCCAGCTGACCGGGGACCGCAAGACCTACCAGCAGGACCCGGCCAACGTCCGGGAGGCGCTGCGCGAGGTGCGGCTCGACCTCGACGAGGGTGCGGACCTGGTGATGGTCAAACCGGGCATGCTCTACCTCGACGTGATCCGCGCGGTGGCCGAGATCAGCGAGGTCCCCGTCGCCGCGTACCAGATCTCGGGCGAGTACGCGATGGTCGAGGCCGCGGTGGCCAACGGCTGGCTCGACCGGCGGGACGCCGTGCTGGAGACGCTCACGTCGCTGCGGCGGGCCGGCGCGGATGTCGTGCTCACCTACTGGGCGGCCGAGGCCGCGGGCTGGCTGCGCTGACCCGATCGGTACCGGGGTACCCTCCCCGCCGTGACGAAGCCAGGCAGTTCGGACCGGCCCGATGACGACGGCGTGACCGACGGCGTGACCGACCGCGACGACGCCGGGCAGGACGTGACCGAACGTGACGAGGTCACGCCCGAACCCGAACCGGAGCCCGCGCCCGAGGTGCGGTCGAAGCCGGTAGTGCGTCCCGAGCGGCAGCGGCCGGTGATGCCGACCGCCCGCGAGGCCGCCGCCGAGATCGGCGACCGGCCGCCCCCGGCCGTCATCCGCTGGGGCTTCTACCTGATCGTCGCGGCCGTGCTGATCAGCCTGTTCGGCGCGATCTACCTGATGCTCAACAAGGAGACGCTGGTCTCGAACGCCCTCGAGTTCGACAACGGCGACCGGGACCTCACCCGGGAGGAGGTCGAGAGCAGCGTCACCAACGGGCTGTGGGTGTTCCTCGTCATCAACGTCGTCTTCGGCGTGTTCCAGGCACTGTTCGCGTACAAGGCCATGGAGGGCCAACGGCGGGCCAGGATGCTGGTGACGATCGTGACCGTGATGGTCGTGCTGTTCCACTTCATGCTGGTGCCGACGCTGTTCGGCCAGCTGGCCGGCATGATCTCGGCGATCGCGGCGGCCCTGCTATACATGCCCGCCTCCCGCACCTTCTACCCACCCCGCCAGCCCCTCAGGTGAGTGCGTCCATACCAGAAGACGAGCCGGTCCTGTTCGCCGAGCGCGGGTCCAGCTGGTGGCCGGTGCTCTGGGGGCCGCTGTTCGCCCTCGCCGGCATCGTGCTGGAGGCGCTGACCGGTCCGGTGCACTGGCCCGCCTGGCTGCTGGTGGGTGGCGGCCTCGGCGGCGGCGCCCTGGTCTGGGTGTCCGCGCGGCGGCGGGTCTACCTGGTCAGGCTGACCACCGGCACCCTCACCCAGGGCCGTGAGCCGCTGCCGGTGGACGACATCGCCGCGGTCACCGACGTCGGCACGCCGGCCGGGGCGCGCATCCTGGGCGGTGGCTGGACCGTGCCGCGCAGGACGACCTCGATCCCGCTGCGCCTCACCGACGGCTCGGTCGTGCTCGCCTGGGCACGCGACGACGACGGCCTGCGCGAGGCGTTGCGCCGGCTCGTCGAACCCGGCCCCTCCTGAACCCGCACACGTCATGTTGAATGGACACGTGTCGAACCCGCACGAGGACGGCCTCCGGCCAGAGCCCGCGCCGCCGGTCCGGGACGATCCGGGTGGCGTGACGATCCCCCGCCCCAAGGCCGTCGACACGGCGTTCCAGGCCAGCGTCGCCGGTGCGGTGATCGGCGCCGTCGCGACGGTCCTCACCCTGATGCTCGACCGCGAGACGATGCTCGTGCTGGTGCGCGACACGCTGCGGGGCGCCGGCCTGCCGGACGGGGAGCAGGAGGTCGCCACCGCGATCGGCACCTTCCGGCTCGCGATGGCCTTCGGCATCGCCGTCTTCCTCGGCCTGTCCCTGCTGTTCGCGCTGAAGATGCGGGCCGGCCGGAACTGGGCGCGGATGGTGATCACCGTGCTGGCGTTCATCGGCGTGGTCCGCTTCCTCAACGCGATGGCCGCCAGCGGCGCGGAACTCGGGCTGATCTGGAGCCTGGCCGAGGTCGCGTTCGCGGTCACCGCCGTCGTGTTCATGTTCCGCCCGGAGTCCACGGCGTACTTCGCCGAGCACCGCAAGCGGCAGCTCGCCAAGCGCGGCCGGGGGTAGGCGGTCATGAGAGGCTTTCCGTCGTGACAGCACCGCGGGCGCTTGACGAGCCGGCCGCGCCGCCAACGGTCGAGCCCGACCGGCTGCACCGGCCGCGCCGGGCGATCGTCGCGGTCGTCGAGCTGCTGGTGGCCGGCGGGGCGGTGGCGGCCGCCTTCTGGGCCTGGCCCAGGGGCTTCGCGACGATCGTCACCGTGGCCGGGGACGGGACCCGGCTGCTCTCCGAACGGACCTACGGCAACTGGCTCGGCGGCGCGATCGGCTTCGGCGCGCTGGCCGCGCTGCTCGTGCTGGACGCGATCCGGCAGCTGGTGCTCGCGGTGCGGGTCAGGCCCCGCGCGGGCGGGACCGCCGCGGCGACAGGGACAGCGACACCACGGACAGCGACACCACGAACAGCGACACCACGAACAGCGACAAGGCAGCACATCGACGAGGGTGGCTCGTGACGACTGAGCTCGAGACGGCACAGCGATCGGCGGAACTGTTCGACCGAGCCAGGGCGGTGACCCCGGGCGGGGTGAACTCCCCGGTGCGCGCATTCCAGGCGGTGGGCGGCACGCCCCGGTTCATGGTGCGCGGCGAGGGTGCCTACCTGTGGGACGTCGACGGCAACCGGTACGTCGACCTGGTCGCCTCCTGGGGGCCGATGATCCTGGGCCACGCGCATCCCGCGGTGGTCGAGGCCGTCGCCTCGACGGCGACGGCCGGCCTCTCCTTCGGCACGCCGACCGAGGGCGAGATCGCGCTCGCGGAGGAGATCATCGGCCGCGTCGACCCGGTCGCCCAGGTGCGGCTGGTCAACTCCGGCACCGAGGCCACGATGAGCGCGATCCGGCTGGCGCGCGGGTTCACCGGCCGGCGCAGGATCGTCAAGTTCGCCGGCTGCTACCACGGGCACGTCGACGCGCTGCTCGCCGAGGCCGGCTCGGGGGTGGCGACGCTCGGCCTGCCGACGACCCCGGGGGTGACCGGCGCGTCGGCGGCGGACACGGTCGTGCTGCCCTACAACGACCTGGCCGCCGTGGAGGCGGTCTTCGCGGCCGACGGCCACGACATCGCCGCGGTGATCACCGAGGCGGCCGCCGGGAACATGGGGGCCGTGCCGCCCGAACCCGGGTTCAACGAGGGCCTGCGCGCCCTGTGCGACCGGCACGGCGCACTGCTGGTCATGGACGAGGTGATGACCGGGTTCCGGGTGTCGGCCGCCGGGTGGCACGGCCTCGACGGGGTGGCCGGCGACCTGTACACGTTCGGCAAGGTCATGTCGGGCGGGCTGCCCGCGGCGGCGTTCGGCGGCCGCGCGGACGTGATGGCCTCGCTCGCTCCGGCCGGGCCGGTCTACCAGGCGGGGACGCTGTCCGGGAACCCGGTCGCGGTCGCCGCCGGGCTGGCCTCGCTGCGGGCCGCGACGCCCGAGGTGTACACCGCACTGGACGCCAACGCCGCCCGCCTGGGGGAGCTGCTGACCACCGCGCTGTCCGAGGCCGGCGTCGAGCACCGGGTCCAGTACGCCGGCAACCTCCTCTCGGTGTTCTTCACCGCCGAGCCAGTGCGCGACTACGCCGGCGCGAGGGCGGCGGCCACCGAGCGGTTCCCGGCGTTCTTCCACGCCCTGCTGGCCCGCGGCGTCTACCCCCCGCCCAGCGCGTTCGAGGCCTGGTTCGTCAACGCGGCCATGGACGACGAGGCGTTCGAGACGATCGCGGCGGCGCTGCCGGCGGCAGCCGCGGCCGCGGCGGAGGGGGCCCGGTGATCACGCGTACGACCGTGCACCTGGTTCGGCACGGCGAGGTGGAGAACCCGACCGGCATCCTCTACGGCCGGCTGCCCGGCTTCGTGCTCTCCGAGCTCGGCCGCCGGCAGGCGCTGATCGTCGCCGAGCACCTGGCGGCCAACGACGTCACGTACGTCGTCGCCTCCCCGCTGGAGCGCGCGCAGCAGACCGCGGGCCCGATCAGCGACTCGCACCGGCTGACCCTGCACACCGACGAGCAGCTGATCGAGGCGGACAACAAGTTCGAGGGCAAGCGGGTGGCGGTGGGCGACGGCGCGCTGCGCTCCCCCCGCCACTGGCCGACCCTGCACAACCCGTTCCTGCCCTCCTGGGGGGAGCCCTACCTGCGGATCGCGCACCGGATGCTGGCCGCGGTGTACCGCGCCCGCCAGCGGGCCGAGGGCCACGAGGCGGTATGCGTGTCCCACCAGCTGCCGATCTGGACCGTCCGGCGGTTCCTCGAGGGCAAGCGCCTCTGGCACGACCCCCGCCGCCGCCAGTGCTCGCTCGCCTCGCTGACCAGCCTGCTGTTCGAGGGCGAGAAGCTGGTCGGGATCCGCTACGCCGAGCCGGCCGGGGCGTCCAGCCCGAAGGTCACCGGCGCATGAGGCGGGCGGCCCTCCTCGCCCTGCTGGTCGTCCTGTCCGCCTGCTCGACCGGCACCGACGCCGTCGTGCGCGGCACCGAGTTCCAGTTCGTCTCGCCGGGCGGGCAGACCGAGATCTTCTACGACGGCGACGAGCGCCAGAAGATCCCCGCGATGTCCGGGCCCGACCTGATGTCGGAGGGCGAGGACCTCGCGGTGTCCGACTTCGCCGGGGACGTCGTCGTGCTCAACATCTGGGGCGCCTGGTGCCCGCCCTGCCGGGTGGAGGCCCCCGAGCTGCAGAAGCTCTACGACGCCAAGAAGGACGAGGGGGTGACCGTGCTCGGCATCGACGTCCGAGACGAGAACCCGACGGCGCCCCAGGACTTCGTCCGCGACACCGGGCTGACCTACCCGTCAATCTACGATCCGCCCGGCCGGTCGCTGCTGGCGCTGAAGGGCTACCCGCGTTCGGTCGTGCCGTCCACGATCGTGCTGGACTCCGAGCACCGCGTCGCCGCGGTGTTCCTCCGCGACCTGCTGGCCGAGGACCTGGTGCCGGTGGTCGACCGCCTGCTGGCCGAGCGGACGTAGCGCCGCCCGCCGCGCCGGGGAGGCGCCGGTCGGCCGGTGCGGCGTGGTGCCTACCCTGGGGTCCGTGGATCCCGCCGCCCTCGCCTTCGACGGTCCGCTCCTGCTGGCCGGCGGGGTCTCGCTGCTCGCCGGGATCATCTCCTTCGCCTCCCCGTGCGTGGTCCCGCTCGTTCCCGGCTACCTCGCCTACCTCGCGGCGCTCGTCGGCGCGGACGCGCCGCCGGTGACCGTTCCCGCCAAGGCCCCGGCCGGCGCCCGCGCGCCGGCGAGCGACGGGGCGGAGGCAAGCGGTGCGGTGGAGGGCGTGGTGGAGGACGCCGAGGACGGCGCGGTGGAGGGTTCCGTGGCGGCCGGGCGCTGGCGGGTCGTCGGCGCGGTGGGGCTGTTCGTGCTCGGGTTCACCGCGGTGTTCGCCGCGACCGTCGGCAGCCTGGTCTGGCTGGCCGACGCCCTGCTGGTCAACCAGGACCTCCTGCAGCGGATCGGCGGGGTGGTCACGATCGCGATGGCGCTGGTGTTCGTCGGGCTGGTGCCCGGGCTGCAGCGGGACCTGCGCCTGCACCGGGTGCCTCGCCTGGGGCTGGCCGGGGCACCGGTGCTCGGGGCGATCTTCGGCCTCGGCTGGACGCCCTGCCTCGGGCCCACCCTGTCCAGCGTGATGATCATGGCTTCGAGCACGGGTGGGACCGCCGTCCGCGGGTTCGCTCTCGTGCTCCTCTACTGCCTCGGGCTTGGCCTGCCCTTCCTCGTCATCGCGCTAGGTGCGCGCTGGACGGTCCGCACCAGCGGCTGGCTGCGCCGCAACAGCCGCACTATCCAACTCCTCGGAGGTGGCCTCCTGTTCGTCGTCGGTGTGCTCCTGGTCACCGGTCTCTGGGGCGAGATCACCTCCTGGCTGCGGGACGCCGTGGTCACCGACACCACGCTCCCGCTATGAGGGCCGCGCTCGCCTTCCTGCGCAACACCTGGCGCGGCCTCACCTCGATGCGGACCGCGCTGATCCTGCTGTTCCTGCTGGCACTGGCCGCCATGCCCGGCGCGCTGCTGCCGCAGCGCGGGCTGAACGCGGTCAAGGTCGAGGAGTACATCGCCGACAACGGCTGGTGGGGACGGCTGCTCGAGCGGTTCGGGTTCTTCGACGTCTACGCCAGCGTCTGGTTCTCGGCGATCTACCTGCTGCTGTTCGTCTCGCTCGTCGGCTGTCTCACGCCCCGCACCGTCGAGTACGCGAAGTCGCTGCGGGCCAGGCCCGTGCTCACCCCGCGCAACCTCGCCCGGCTGCCGCACCACCGGGAGGGCGTCACCGACGCCGAGGTCGCCGAGGTCATGGCCGACGCGCGGCGGCGGCTGCGCGGCTGGCGGCTGGAGGAGCGCGAGGAGGCCGACGGCGGGCGGAGCATCAGCGCCGAGCGCGGCTACCTGCGCGAGCTCGGCAACCTGGTGTTCCACTTCGCCATGCTGGGCCTGATCGCCGCGCTGGCCGTGGGGAAGATGTTCAACTACGAGGGCCAGGTCGTCGTCCTCGCGAACGGCGCGGAGTTCTGCAACTCCGGGACCTTCGCCTACGACTCCTTCCAACCGGGCCTGCGGGTCGACGGCACCGACCTCAACGAGTTCTGCCTCCGGGTGAACGACTTCACCGCGCACTACCTGCCGACCGGGCAGGCCGACTTCTTCCGCGCCGACATCGAGTACCAGGCCGGCGAAGACCTCGCCAGCAACACCTGGCGGCCCTACCCGCTCGAGGTCAACAGCCCACTGCGGATCGTCGGTGACCGCGTCTACCTGCTCGGCAACGGCTACGCGCCGACGTTCACCGTCGTGTTCCCGAACGGCGAGGAGCGGACCAACACCGTCCAGTGGCGGCCCGTGGACCAGCTCACCTACCTGTCCGAAGGCGCCACCAAGTTCGACCCGCCCGGGGTGAGCGACCTGGCGGAGCGCCGCACGAAGCAGCTCGCGATCACCGGTCTGTTCGCGCCGACGGCGGTGCTCCAGGACAACGTGCTGGCCTCGGCGTTCCCCGACCTGCGCGACCCGGCGGTCGCGATCGACGTGATGCGCGGAGACCTCGGGACCGACTCGGGCCGCGGTCAGTCCATCTTCTCGATCGACCAGTCGATGGTGGAAAACGGCCGGCTGAAGCGGGTCGCCAGGGAGAACATGCGGCCGGGCGAGGAGCTCCGCCTCGACGACGGCACCGTCATCCGCTTCGACGGCGTCGAGCGCTTCGCCTACCTCCAGGTCTCCCACGACCCAGCGCAGACCTGGGTACTCGGGTTCGCGGTGCTGTTGGTGCTCGGGCTCGGGACCTCGCTGGTGATCAAGCGTCGCCGGGTGTGGGTCCGCGCGACCCCGAGCACCGATCCGGAGAGCCCCGGCCGTACGGTTGTCCTGCTCGGTGGCCTGGCGCGGACCGACCAGGCCGGGTACGGCGAGGAGTTCGGCCGCATCGCCGACGACCTGCTGCCGCGGCCCGCGCCGGACGACGTCGTACGACAGGACGTCACCGCAGGGAGGGAGACCTGATGCCGGTCAACGAGACGCTCTCGACCTACAGCGACTGGTGCTATGGCGCCGCCGTGGGTGTCTACGTGCTGGCGATGCTGCTCTCCCTGGTCGACCAGGCCTTCGGCCGGCGGGTGCCCCGGGCCGTCCGCGAGCGTGAGCTGGTCGGCGCGGGCGCCGGCGGTTCCGCCACGCCCCCCGCTGACCCGCCCGCCGGGTCGGACCGGGATGGGGCCGGCGAGGAGACCGACCGGGGTGCCCGCGCGCGCCGGATGGGTCGGATGGCCGTCGCGCTGACCGTGCTCGGGGTGGTCATGCACCTGGGCGCGCTGGTGTTGCGCGGGCTCGCCACCGGGCGGGTGCCGTGGAGCAACATGTACGAGTTCGGTGCCACGCTGTGCCTGTTCGCCGTGGTGACCTGGCTGGTCGTGCTCCGCCGGTTCGCCATCCAGCACCTGTCGGTGTGGGTGCTGCTGCCGGTGATCGTGCTGATGTTCCTCGGCGGCGTGGTGCTCTACAGCGAGGCCGCGCCGGTCCAGCCGGCGCTGCAGTCCTACTGGCTGGTCATCCACGTGTTCGCGATCGCGCTGGGCAGCGGCATGGTGCTCGTTCCCGGCGTGGTCAGCGGGCTGTACCTGGTCAAGGTGCGCCGCCCGGGATGGGCCGGCCGGCTGCCCGCGGCCGAGGTGCTCGACCAGGTCGCCTACCGCACCACCGTCTTCGCGTTCCCCATCTACACGGCAGGCGTGATCTTCGGCGCGATCTGGGCCGAGTCCGCCTGGGGCCGGTTCTGGGGCTGGGATCCCAAGGAGACGGTCGCCTTCATCGCCTGGGTCGTGTACGCGGCGTACCTGCACTCCCGCGCGACGGCCGGCTGGCGCGGCGGACGAGCCGCCGTAATCAACATCGTCGGCTTCGCGCTGATGGTGTTCAACCTCTTCTTCATCAACCTCGTCGTGGCCGGGCTGCACTCCTACGCCGGCATCTGACCAGGGTTGTTGGACAATCTGCCAAAAGGTCAGTACTCTCCGCCATCGGGGTTCGCCGCATTCATCCAAATGGGTGAGGCAAGCAGGCCAGGAGGGTGTGAGTGACGTACATACCTGCTGTGGGGGGTCACAAAAGGGTACCGGCTGCGCAAACGTTCAGCCGAGAGCACCCGTTGGGGCTCCGCAAGATCTATGCCGATCCGGCTGAGATCGACGGAGAGATCGACGACGCCGGCGCACGGAGATGGACGTTCGGCGTGGCCGCCGGCGCCCTGCTCGTCGCCGGTACCTTCGCCGCCGGCGCACTCGGTCTGAGCAGTGCGACAGCGCCGTTCCTGGGGGAGCAGGCGCCGGAGCACGCCACGGCGTCGCCCGGGCCGGACCGGGACGAGATCGGGGGCGCGGCGGTCACCGCACCGCCGGAGCGGGACAAGACCGAGCGCAAGGACACCACGCGGCCCGACCAGGCCGACGGGTCGGTCAGCGAGGTGGCCAGGAACGGCTCGACGGTCACCTCGCCAGCCGACCAGGGCTACCAGCCGCCGGCCCTCGGCGAGGGCAGCGGCACGGTCGGCGGCGGTAACGGCGGTGCGGGCGGCGGGGGCGGCTCCGGTACCGGTGGTGGTGCCGGCGGGCAGGCTGAGCAGCCCGCACCGGCGCCTGCTCCGGACCCGCCGGCGACACCCGAGTGGGAGCCCCAGCGGGGCACGCTCGAGAAGGTCGTCGCCCCGGTCACCGACACGGTCGGCGCGGTCACCGACACGGTCGGGGACGTCGTCGAGCCGGTCACCGACACCGTCGGTGACGTGCTGTCGCCGGTGACCGGTGTGCTGAGCGGCGGCGACCAGCCCGCCCTCACCATGATCAATCCGCTCGGCGACCTGCTCGGTCGCTAACGTTTCGGTGCCGGACCTACCTGAGGGCTGCCCGAACTGACACGGTTGCTGGTGCGAACACCGGTAGGCCCCGTGTCGACCGTCTTCCGACGCTACGACTACCGTCGCGTCGGAGGCGGTCTCGGGCAGTCTTTCAGGGAGGAATCCAGCGGTGAGTGGGCGCGAACGCGAGCCGGACACGGCTGGAGTGGGCCAGGACTTCTCCTGGCTGCCGCCCGGCCAGCGTGCCGAGGGTGATCAGGGCACGCCGGACTTTGGTCCGCGTCCGACGGCCGCCCACGCCGAGGAGGCGCGTGCCTCGGGTCCGCACCCACAGCCGCACTACAGCGAGCCCGCGGCGGCGGAGCCGCAGTACGGCGCGCAGGCCCCCGGCTCGGGGCCGGCGGGCGGACAGCCCGGAGCGCCAAGCCACGCCGACCCGTCTGCCTCCGGTCCACACCAGACAGGTCCACAGCAGACCGTCCAGTCCGGACCCCAGAACGCCGCGTCCGGCAGCCAGGAGCCGTCCTCGGGTGAGCCTGGCCGCTCCGGCCCGCAGCACGCGGCACCGAGCCACCAGGACCCCTCGGTCTCCGGTCAGCACGCCGCGCCGAACTACGCCGACCCGTCCGTGTCCGGCCCCCAGCACGGCGGGCCGAACTACGCGGACCCGTCGGTCTCGGGCCCCCAGCACGCGGCCCCGGCCTATGGCGACCCGTCGGTGTCCGGCCCCCACCGTGGAGCGCCGGGCTACGGCGACCCCTCGGCGTCCGGCCCCCACCGCGGAGCGCCGGGCTACGGCGACCCGTCGATGTCCGGTCCCCAGCACGGAGCGCCGGGCTACCACGACCCAGCGGTGTCCGGTCCGCAACAGGCGGTACCCGGACAGTTCGGGGCGCACGGCTACCAGGACCCTTCGGCCTCGGGACCGCACCAGGCCCCCGGTGGCGTGCAGGGCTCGCCTCCGCCGGGGCCGGGCTACGGCCACCCCCCGATGTCCACCTATCCGCAGCGGTTCCCCGGCGTCCCCGCGCAGCCGCCGCAGGCCCAGCAGTCGAACCGCCAGGGCGACCGCCGCCAGACCGACGAGCTGTCCTCGGCCAAGCTGATCAAGCAGAGCAAGCGCCGACCCCAGTCGGGCTGGCGCAAGGCCGTCTACGTCGCCAGCGGACGCCTGATCAACGTCGGTGAGAGCCCTGCCGACGTCCACCGCCGGGAGCTGATAACCCGGGTCAACCAGCCGCTGCGGGGCTGCTACAAGATCGCCATGCTGAGCCTGAAGGGCGGTGTGGGCAAGACCACCACCACGACCACCCTCGGCTCCACGTTCGCCTCGCTGCGCGGCGACCGGGTGATCGCGGTGGACGCCAACCCCGACCGCGGCACGCTGAGCCAGAAGATCCCGCTGGAGACGACGGCGACCGTTCGCCACCTGCTGCGCGACGCCGACCGCATCCACCGGTACAGCGACATCCGGGCCTACACCTCACAGGGCCCGAGCCGGCTCGAGGTCCTGGCCAGCGAGCAGGACCCGGCGGTCTCCGAGGCGTTCAGCGAGGAGGACTACCGGCGCACGGTCGCCCTGCTCGAGCACTTCTACAACATCGTGCTGACCGACTGCGGCACCGGGCTCATGCACTCGGCCATGAAGGGCGTGCTCGACATCGCCGACTCGCTGGTGATCGTGTCCTCCGGTTCGGTGGACGGCGCCCGCAGTGCGTCGGCGACCCTCGACTGGCTGGACGTGCACGGCTACCGGGACCTGGTGGCCCGCTCGGTCGCGGTGATCAACTCGGTTCGCCCGCGAGCCGGGTCGGTCGACCTGGACAAGCTGGCCCAGCACTTCGGCGCCCGCTGCCGCGCGGTCTGCCGCATCCCGTTCGACCCGCACCTCGAGGAGGGCGCGGAGATCGAGCTGGACCGGCTGGCCGCCCCGACCAGGCTGGCTCTGCTCGAGCTGGCAGCGACGGTCGCCGACGGCTTTCCGAGCGAGTTCTACTACGTGCGCTGAGCGAGTGGAGGCCGAGCCGCCGCGGTCACCTGGCTCGCGGCGGACGCGCGGCCAGGACGTGCCCTAGTTGCCGTCGGGCTCGGGGGGCGGCGGCTTGCGCTCGCCCAGCTTGCGCAGGAAGTCGGGGTCGTCGTCGGGGGCGATGGGAGACGGCCGGCTCGGCCGGCCCGGCCTCGGTATGCGGCGCTCGCCAGGCTCGCCAGCCTGCTCGGGGCTGGCGACGAACGCCCGCCACAGCAGAACGGCGACACAGATCGCGCCGATCGCGGCGAGCATGTAGAGCATCGAGCCACCTCCAGAAGGTCCCTTAGGACGAGGTTAGCCCGTTTGTTCCGATTGCGGGGGCCGTAGGGGTGACTGGCTAGGGCGCGTCCTGCCCTAGGCCGGTCCACCGGCCTTGGTGGCCTCGGTCGTCAGCTCGGCCAGCAGCGACTTGACCTCCGACTCGCGGAACCGCCGGTGACCACCTGGGGTGCGGATGGAGCCGATACGCCCCGCCGTCGCCCATCGCGTCACGGTCTTCGGGTCGACGCGGAACAACGCCGCGACCTCGCCGGGGGTCAGCAGTCGCTCGCCGACGTGTGCTGCGGTCACGTGTCCTCCTCGCGGTACAGGAACCGGACCAGCCAATCGTGTCATCTCGCCCGTCGGGTACTCGAACGGTTGTCTGATGGTAAAGAGGTAGTAAGGGACAAATCGGCCGGTTCGGACGCCGCGGACGGAGCGCTAGAGTCGCCCGCGTGGACACCCTCGACCGCAGGATCATCGCGGCGTTGCGCGAGAACGGCCGGGCCACCTACGCCGACCTCGGACGGCGGGTCGGCCTGTCCGCGTCCGCGGTGCACGAGCGGGTCGGCAAGCTCGAGGCGACCGGGGTCATCACCGGCTACCACGCGGTGGTGAACCCCTCCGCGGTCGGGCTGGGCGTGACCGCGCTCATCGGCATCCACTCGACGGACGTGGCCGACGACGAGGACGTCGCGGAGTCGCTCGCCCTGCTGCCCGAGGTGGAGTCCTGCTACCGGGTCGCCGGCGACGAGTCGTTCGTGGTCAAGGTCCGCGTCGCCACGGTGGACGAGCTCGAGCGCACGCTCGGCCGGCTGCGCCGCATCGACGGCGTCGCCAGGACGCGGACCACCCTGGTGCTGTCCACCCGGTTCGAGGGCCGGCCGAACACGTCGGAGGGCGAGGGCGATGAGCAGTGAGCTGGGGCGGGACATCGCCCTGTACAGCGCGGTCCGGGTCGGGCTGGTCGTCGTGGTCACGGCGGTGCTGCTGCTGTTCGGGGTGCCGCTGCTGGTGAGCCTCGCGGTCGCGGTCGTGGTCGGGTTCCCGCTCGGGCTGCTGCTGTTCCGCGGGCTCAACCAGCGGGTGACCGCGGGGCTGGCCGAGCGGGGCGCGCGCCGCGAGGAGGAGCGGGCCCGGCTGCGTTCCCAGCTGCGCGGCGAGGAGCGGGAGAGCTGAGTGGCCGCGACCGACCGGGGTGCCGAGAAGACCAGGGAATGGGTGTGTGAGGCCGTCCGGGTGATCGAGGCGGACGCCAACCGCAGCGCCGACACCCATCTGATCCCGTTCCCGCTGCCGCCGGAGTGGGACGTCCAGCTCTACCTCAAGGACGAGTCCACCCACCCGACCGGCTCGCTCAAGCACCGGCTGGCGCGGTCGCTGTTCCTCTACGCCCTGTGCAACGGCTGGGTCGTCGAGGGCACGCCGGTGATCGAGGCCTCCTCGGGCTCGACGGCCGTGTCCGAGGCCTACTTCGCGCGGATGCTCGGTCTCCCGTTCATCGCGGTCATGCCCCGCACGACCAGCGGCGAGAAGGTCGAGCTGATCGAGCGGCAGGGCGGACGCTGCCACTTCGTGGACGAGCCGAGCCAGCTGTACGCGGAGTCCCACCGGCTGGCCGCGGAGCTCGGCGGTCACTTCATGGACCAGTTCACCCACGCCGAGCGCGCGACCGACTGGCGGGGGAACAACAACATCGCCGAGTCGATCTTCGGGCAGATGGCCCTGGAACCGCACCCGGAGCCGGAGTGGGTCGTGGTCGGCGCCGGCACCGGCGGCACGAGCGCGACGATCGGCCGGTTCATCCGCTACCGCCGGCTGCGCACCCGGCTGGCCGTCGTGGACCCGGAGTACTCGGTGTTCTACGACGCCTGGCGTGACGCCCGGCCGACGCTCACCGCGTGCCGGGGCTCCCGCATCGAGGGCATCGGCCGGCCGAGGGTGGAGCCCTCGTTCATCGGTGACGTGATCGACCGGATGATCAAGGTCCCGGACGCCGCCTCACTGGCCACGATCCACGTGGTGGAGCAGGTCCTCGGCCGCCGGGTGGGCGGCTCGACCGGCACCAACGTGTGGGGTGCCTTCCAGCTCGTCGCCGAGCTGCGGGCGGCCCGACGCCCGGGCAGCGTGGTCACCCTGCTCTGCGACGCCGGCGACCGCTACGGCAACACCTACTACGACCGGCGGTGGCTGGCCCGCAACGAGCTGGAGCTGACCCCGCACCAGGACACCGTGGAGTCGTTCCTCGCCACCGGCGACTGGCCGACCCCCGACGGCGACGAGCAACCGGCTCTCACCCCAGGGCCATAGCGAGCGCCGCGAGTACCGCCCAGGCCAGCATGGCCAGGCCGGTGTCGCGCAGCACGGGGACCAGCGCCAGCCCTTCCCGCCCGCCCGCGACGGCCCGTACCGCCGGCAGCACGACCGGGGCCGCCGCCAGCGCGACCAGCAGCCACGGGGTGGCCGGCGCGGCCAGCAGGGTCACCACGAACGGCACCGACACCAGGCCGACGTAGAGCACCCGCGTGCGCCGTTCGCCCAGCCGCACAGCGAGCGTGCGCTTGCCGGCGGCCCGGTCGGTCGGCACGTCCCGCAGGTTGTTGGCCACCAGCACGGACGCCGAGAACGCGCCGAGCGCGACCGAGCCGGCCACCCCCAGCCAGCTGACCCGCTCCGCCTGCACGTACTCGGTGCCGAGCACCGCGACGAGCCCGAAGAACACGAACACCGCCGCCTCACCCCAGCCCGAGTACCCGTAGGGCCGGGACCCGCCGGTGTAGAACCAGGCGGCGGCGACCGAGGCCGCACCGACCGCGACCAGCCACCACAACCCGGTGAGCGCGACCAGCACGAGTCCCGCCACACAGGCGACCGCGAAGCAGGCGACCGCCGCGGCGCGTACGGCGGCCGGGGTGGCGAGCCCCGAGCCGACCAGCCGCAGCGGGCCGACCCGGTCGGTGTCGGTACCCCGGATGCCGTCGGAGTAGTCGTTGGCGTAGTTCACGCCGACCTGGAGCGCGAGCGCCACGACCAGCGCGAGCAGCGACGCCCACCAGCTGGCCCGGCCCACCGCCGCCGCAGCGCCGGTCCCGACGATCACCGGCGCGACCGAGTTGGGCAGGGTCCGAACCCGCGCCCCCCGCACCCACTGTCCAGCCGTAGCGACCATGTCCCCATCTTGGCCGCCGCCGCCCGCGCCGCCCGCGCCCACCCCGCGCGTCCCGGCCCTCACTCCCCGACCGTCGCCAGCAACTCCGCCCGCACCCCCGACCGGTCCACCTTCCCCGGCCCCCGCAGCGGCAACGCCGGCGCGAACCGCACCAGCTTGGGCACCGATGGCCCGCCCAGCGCCTGCCGAACAGCGTCCCGCAGCCCGGCTGCCCCGGGTGGCGCCCCCGGGTCCGCCGGCACCACCACCGCCGCGACCAGCTGCCCCCACTCCTCGTCCGGCAGGTCGACCACGCACGCCTCGGCCACCCCCGGCTGGGCGGCGAGCACGGACTCCACCACCGACGGCACCACCTTCACCCCACCGGTGTTGATCACGGAGTCCGCCCGGCCGTGCACCTCGAGCGAGCCGTCCTCGTGCACGGTGCCGAGGTCGTCGGTGCGGAACCAGCCACCGGCGAACGCCGCCTCGGTGGCCTTCGGGTCGAGCCGGTAGCCGCTGGCGAGCGTCGGGCCGGACAACTCGACCACGCCTCCCGCACCGGTCCGCACCAGCACGCCGTCGAGCGGGCGCCCGTCGTACACGCAACCGCCGGCGGTCTCGGACATGCCGTAGGTGGTCACCACCGGCACGCCCGCCGCCCTGGCCCTGGCCAGCAGCGCCGCCGGTGCGGCGGCGCCGCCGAGCAGCACCGCGTCGAACCGGCGCAGCACCTCGGGAGCCGCGAGCATCCGGGTGAGCTGGGTCGGCACCAGCGCGGTGTAGTGCGGGCCCGGCCCGGCCAGCAGCTCGGCGGCCGCGTCGGCGAACGGCTCCCCCCGCCCGAGCACGACCGGCGGGCGGCCGGCGAGCAGCGAACGGACGAGCACCTGCACGCCGGCCACGTGGTGGGCCGGCAGGGCGAGCAGCCACCGCCCGGGTCCGCCGAGCCGGGCATGGGTCGCGGTGGCCGACGCGGTGAGCGCGGCGGCGGACAGCAGCACGCCCTTGGCGGTCCCGGTCGACCCGGACGTCGCGACGACCAGCGCCGTGCCGGGCTCCACCGGCAGCTCGGGGGCCATCCTGGCCACCAGCTCACCCCGCCGCGGGTCGGCGGCGGACACCGGCAGCACGGCCGGGCCGGAGCCGTCCAGGGCGGCACGCAGCGCCAGGGTCAGCTCGCCCACCCCGTCCGGCCCGTCCAGCACGATCTCACGCACGCCGTCATTGTCGGTCGGTATGCCTAGGGTCGCGGTATGACCTGGCTCGCGCCGCTCGACCGGCACCTGCGCGACGCGTACCTGCGGCGGCTCGGCCTGCCCGAGACGCCGCCGCCGACCCTCGAGACCCTGTTCGCGCTGCACCGCGCGCAGCTCGAACGCATCCCCTACGAGTCGGTGTGGATCTGGCTGGGCGAGCGGCGCACGATCGAGCCGCTGGACTCCGTGCGCCTGTTGCTCGCCGGCCGCGGGGGCTACTGCTACCACCTCAACGGCGCGATGGCCACGCTGCTCGGCTGGCTCGGGTTCGCCGTGCACCCGCACGTCGGGGGTGTGCAGGCCGATCCGACGGAGGTGGCCGGCGCCAACGGCTTCCACCTCGCGCTGACCGTGGCCGGCCTGCCCTCGGCGGCCAACGAGGCCGGCAGCTGGTTGGTCGACGCGGGCCTGGGCCACGGTCCGCACGAACCCCTCCCGCTGGTCACCGGTACCCACCGGCAGGGGCCCTTCAGCTTCGGCATCGCGCCCTCGACGGCCGTCGAGGGCGGCTGGCGGTTCCAGACCGACCCGCGCATGTCGCCGCTCGGCATGGACTTCGCGCCTGGCCCGGCCACGGTGGCCGAGCTCACGCCCAGGCACGAGTTCCTCCAGACCGACCCGCGCTCGGGTTTCGTCCGGGTGCTCACCGCCTACCGCCGCGACAGCCAGGGCTTGGACGGCCTGCGCGGCCGCGTCCTGCGGCGGGTGACCGGCTCCGGCGAGACGTCGACGGAACTGACCACGGCGCCCGACTGGTACGCCGCGCTCGCCGACGTGTTCGGCCTGCACCTCGCCGACGTCGGCCAGGACCGCCGGGCCGCGCTGTGGCGGCGGGTCGACACCGCCCACCAGGCCTGGCTGGCCGGGACCGGAGGGGGTCAGTAGTAGTACGGGAACGGGGACCAGTCGGGGTCGCGCTTCTGCAGGAACGCGTCCCGGCCCTCGACCGCCTCGTCGGTCATGTAGGCCAGCCGCGTCGTCTCGCCGGCGAACAGCTGCTGGCCGACCAGGCCGTCGTCGATGAGGTTGAACGCGTACTTGAGCATCCGCTGGGCGGTCGGTGACTTCCCGTTGATCTCCCGCGCCCACTCGAGCGCGGTCGCCTCCAGCTCGGCATGGGGCACCACGGCGTTCACCGCACCCATGCGGTGCATGTCCGCCGCCGAGTAGGCGCGCCCGAGGAAGAACACCTCCCGGGCGAACTTCTGGCCCATCTGCCTGGCCAGGTAGGCCGAGCCGTACCCGCCGTCGAAGCTGCCGACGTCGGCGTCGGTCTGCTTGAAGCGCGCGTGCTCCTCGCTGGCGAGGGTCAGGTCACAGGTGACGTGGAGGCTGTGCCCCCCGCCGGCCGCCCAGCCCGGCACCACGGCGATCACCACCTTGGGCATGAACCGGATGAGCCGCTGGCACTCGAGGATGTGCAGGCGACCTGCTCGAGCCGGGTCGACCGTCTCCGCGGTGTCCCCGGAGGCGTACTGGTAGCCGGTGCGTCCCCGGATCCGCTGGTCGCCGCCGGAGCAGAACGCCCAGCCGCCGTCGCGCGGGGACGGGCCGTTGCCGGTCAGCAGGACGCAGCCCACGTCGGAGCTCATCCGGGCATGGTCCAGCGCCCGGTACAGCTCATCCACGGTGTGCGGGCGGAAGGCGTTGCGCACCTCGGGCCGGTCGAAGGCGATGCGCACGGCGCCGGTGTCCAGCGCGCGGTGGTAGGTGATGTCGGTGAAGTCGAAGCCTTCGACCTCGCGCCAGGCGGAGTCGTCGAACAGCTCGGAAACGGTCGCCACGCCGGCGAGCATATGGGCTCCCGCTCGACGGTGAATCGCGCGTGGACCCGCCGGCATGCCAAGCTGGCCACGTGCACGACGTCGACTCCGCTCTGGACCTGTTGTGCGGCCGGGACCTCACCACCGGTCGTCAGGTGAGCGCGGCCTGGCGAGGCCTGTCGGGCGGCGATGCCGGCTATCGCGCCTCCCAGTTCGACGTCCAGCGATACCTGTGGCTGATCCTGCCCAGGCAGGTCCGGGCCGGTGAGGCGACCGACTGGCGACGGGTCACCGAGGCGTTCGCCTCGTTCTTCGACCTCACCGGCGAGCCCCGGTACGCGGCGATCTGCCGGGGCGGTTGGACCCAACGGGTCCTGGCCGCCGCGGCCGACCAGGACCGGTGCGCGCAGCTCGCGATCAGCGCGATGGAGGAGTCGGGGGTGCTGCCGCCCGACGAGCTGGAGATCGCCTGGCTCAACGACCCGGGCCCCTACGAGGCCGCCGCGTTCGACGCGATCGCCCGGGCCCTCGAGGCGGCGATCCAGGACGGGCAGATCCCGCTCGGCACCTCAGCCGCCGACGAGCTGCGCCTGATGCTCGCGATCGACCTGCTCAACAGCAGGCTGGCCGACGAGGGCCGCCGGACGGTGGCGCAGGCGATGGTCAGCGAGCGGATCCGGTACTGGGCGAAGGGGACGCCGAGCGCCGCGCTGCGCGAGCTGCTCGTGCGGACCGAGCCGGACGTCTCCGGGCGGCCCAGGACCGACCTCGATCCCGGGGCCGCGGTCGCGGGGATGCGCCTGCTGCTGGAGAGCGCCCGGCACAGCCCCCGGCTGACCAAGGCCGGCTACCTGCCGACCGAGCTGGTCGGGCGGATCGTCGAGGTCATGCCGTGCGCGAGGACGTTCCCCGGCGGCGGGCGCAGCGAGTCGAGCTGGCCCCCGGTCGGTCAGCTGCGCGAGCTGGCCTACCGGTGCGAGCTGATCGACGTCGAGGACGGCCGGCTGCGGCTGACCTACCTCGGCGAGGACGCGCTGGAGGACGACCAGGCCCTGCTGGGCGCGGTGTGCGCCCGGCTGATCGGCGGCACCGAGCCGGCGTACCGCCAGCAGGTGCTCGAGACCGTGCTGATGATGATGCTGATGGAGACGCACGTGGACCGCGCCGCCATCGACCGCAGGCTCGCCGTCGTGCTCGAGGAGTTCGGCTGGCGCCGGGGCGGCGAGACCGAGGGCGAGTCCGAGCCGCTGTCCCACGAGGAGGTCCTGGGGCTGCGGGTCGAGGCGCTGTGGGACCTGCGGGTGCTCGACGCGCTGGTGGCCGGGGACGTCGAGCGGCCGGTCGGGCTGAACGAGCTCGGCCGCGAGGTGGCGCTCGCGGCCCTGCGCGCCCGGGTCATGCAGGGCTGGTGGTGGGGGTGAACCCGTCCACTGCCCAGGCCGACGTGGTCGTCGACGAGCTCGTGCGCTGCGGCGTGCCGCACGTGGTGCTCTGCCCCGGCTCCCGCAACGCGCCGCTGTCGATGGCGTTGTTCGAGGCGGCGCAGGCGGGCCGGTTGACCCTGCACGTGCGGGTCGACGAGCGGGCAGCGGCGTTCCTCGCGGTCGGGCTGGCCACCGGCGCCGGCCGACCCGCCGCGGTGGCCTGTACCTCCGGCACGGCGGTGGCCAACCTGCACCCGGCGGTGCTCGAGGCCCACCACGGAGGTGTCGGCATCCTGCTGCTGACCGCAGACCGCCCACCCGAGCTGCTCGGTACCGGCGCCAACCAGACCGTCGAGCAGCGCGGGATGTTCGGACCGGCCGCGACCACCGTCGAGTTCCCGGTCGCCGAGCGGCGCTCGGGCCAGAACGCGGCCTGGCGGGCGCTGGTCTGCCGCGCGGTGGCGCAGGCCGAGCGCGGTCGTCCGGTGCAGGTCAACCTCCCGTTCCGCGAGCCGCTGGTGCCGACGTTCGAGCCGCGCTGGCCGGAGCCGCTCGACGGCCGGCCCGGCGGCGCACGCTGGACCACCACCGCCGCACCCGCCGCGCCGCCGGCCGGCCGGGTCGACTTCCCCCTGCCCGCCCGGACGCTCATGGTCCTCGGCAGCGGCCGGCGGGACCGCGCCGAG